>CAWUTG010000011.1:0-95508 GCA_963925135.1 uncultured Verrucomicrobiales bacterium
CCTCAGGCAAGCACCCGGTGACTCCGGCGGGGTCTCTAGCGCGTGGCACGTGGGAAGAGAGATGACCGAGAACTTGGGAGATCCATCCATCTCCCGGACGCCACCAAGAAACCGTGGGCGGGTATCGGGGACCAACTGCACGGAGGCCCCGAAACGGCAGGCTGGAAGTCAGACCACCTCATCGTAGTCAGAGACGGGAGAACCGATCACACGTCAGCGCACCTTCCAAGTGTGAGGGCAACGGCGAAGGGGGTGGCAGGAATGCGAAGCCCGCAAAGGAAACATGATCCAGATAAGAAAGACTGTAAAAGACATGCCAACCTCACTGCGGGGAATAGCGAAACGTGCCAAGAAAGAACCGAAGGCCCGCTTCGGAAACCTCTACGGACTGATCGACGAAAACTGCCTCCGGGCCTGCTTCCGCAAGCTCAAGCGCAGTGCAAAGCATCGTCGATGCTGATTTGACCAGAGCAGGGGGGGGCTTCTGCCAATTGTCCCAGTCGGGCCTGTGGACCGATAACCATCGCTTCAGATCTGGAAAGCTCTTCAATCATGCTGGCTGCTAGGAATTTGCTTTTTGCGGGAGAGCTTTGAAGCCGCCCTTGGAGCGGAGGGGGGAGGGGGGGGTGGCTTTTCCTGACTGGCCTCACAATAAAATATGCCACAATAAAATATGCCAGGCATACAAAAAGTGTTCGACCAGTCGGGGAAGGCTTGGTAGGGTGCTCGCATGAATCTCCAATCCCCGCAGAATAGGAACTCTGGCGCCAAGAAGGAGTGGACGCCGCTTGAGCTGGCGGAGATGAAAACGGGAAAATATTTGGGGCAGATTCATCGTCCCAAAGGGTTTGCGAGCCGCCGGCGGATCAAACCTGAGAAGGGCGCGGCTTGTTACCATGTCATGTCCCGGACGGTGAACGGGGAATTTCTCTTTGGGCCGACGGAGAAGGAGGCCTTTCGGCGGATGATGTGGCGGATGGCGCAGTTTTCAGGTGTGGAGATTTTCACCTATGTGGTGATGGATAATCACTTCCACATTCTCCTCCAGGTCCCTGACAAGGAGAAGTGGTTGAGGAAGTTTGAGATGAAGGTGGGTGAGTCCGCTGGGGCCGGGGAGGAGAGGCTTTTGAGCCATTTGTCGTCGGTCTATTCGAAAGCGTTTTTGAAGCAGTTGCGCAATGAGCTGAACAGTTTTCGAGAGAGCGGAATGGACGAGGAGGCTGGGAAGCTCTTACAGCGATTCAAGGGGCGGTTCTGTGATGTGAGTCTCTTTGTGAAGGAGTTAAAGGAGAGGTTCAGCCGTTGGTTTAACAAGCAGAACGGCCGAAGCGGAACTCTTTGGATGGATCGTTTTAAGAGCGTGTGTGTCGATGGGGAGGAGGCTCTCGCGACGATAGCGGCTTACATCGATTTGAATCCGGTTCGGGCCGGGATTGTTACGGATCCGATGGACTATGAATGGAGCGGATACGGTGATGCCGCAGGCGGGAGCAAGCGGGCACGGCGGGGACTTTGCAAGGCTCTGAATCTTCCCCAGGATAGCTGGGAGGGCAGGGGAATGGCGCGCTATCGGCTCTATTTGTTTGACGAAGGTCTTTCGGTGGAGCCGGAATCATCCTCGCTTGGGAAGGGGAGGCGGAAACGCCGGGGAATCAAGATGGAAGCCCGCGCGAAGGTGTTGGCGCAGAAAGGCAAAATCCCCCCGGGGCAAGTGCTGCAGAAGCGAGTGGCCTCATTTACAATGGGGGTGGCGATCGGAGGTGAGGATTTCGTGAGGGGGATGGCTTCGAGATACCGGGAGGCGATGGGGAGAAAGAAAGAGCGGATTCCTCGATCGATCGCTGGAAGCGAGGGTGGATTTTTTGTGATGAAGGAGTAGGCGGGATCTCGGGTTGTGCCGCCATGGTTTGATGTCGCCCTTGTTAATGATGGCAAGAGCGACGGAGGTTGGGAGTCTCTACTTCGCGAATACCTTGTCGAAGAAGTCCCGCATGGCCTGCCATGATTTCTCGTCGGCGAGGGCGTTGTAGGCGGCGCCTTTTGAGTTGTCGTCGCCAGCGCCTTCCTGAGTGAAGGCGTGGACGGCATCCGGGTAGGCCACGAAGGTCAGGTCCGCTCCGGCGTCCGCGATTTCTTTTTTGAAGGCGGTCACTTCAGCAGCCGGGACGTATGGGTCATCGGCCCCGTGGAGGACGAGGATTTGGGTTTTGACGCGCTCTTTTTTGGCGGCCATGCCATCGGCAGCACCGAGACCACCGTGGAAGGAGACGACGCCGGCAAGAGGGGTTCCGGCGCGGGCGATTTCCAGGACACCGGTGCCGCCAAAGCAGTAGCCGATGGCGGAGATATCTTTCTCAGCGAGGCCGGAGAGTTTTTTGAGTTGGGCGAGTCCGGCGGCGAGGCGCTGGCGGTAGAGCTTCCGGTCGCCTTTATATTTGCCGGCAAATTCTCCGGCGGCGGGCGGGACGGGGCGGACGCCTTTGCCGTAGATATCGAGAGCGAAGGCCTGATAGCCGAGGTTGGCGAGCATGCGGGCGCGCATCTTTTCGTTTTCACCAAGGCCGGTCCATTGGTGGACGATGAGGACGGCTTTGCCGGTGGATTTCACAGCGGGATCGTGAGCGTAGAATCCTTCGAGCGCGGTGTCGCCATCGGCGTAGTCGATGACTTTTTCTTGAATCTCTGCGGAGAGTGAGAGGGCGGTGGCGACGAGGAGGGCGGAAATTTTCAGCATGGAAAATGATCGCTGAGATCAGGAGTTTCGCAAGGCAAGCTCACTCATTTTTGGGGGCCTTCGTCAGATGGAGATAGGATCTCAATCACTTTCCCGTGCCGTTACGCAAGCTACCGAGTGTGCTGAAAAAGTCGTGGGCCGAGCTCAGGAGGGGGATTCCTTCGGGGGTGCCGTATCCCCACGAGAAGATCAGAGGGACGAGTCCTCCGGCTTCAGCGGTGGCGAGGTCGACGGTGGAGTCTCCGACGTAGGCCACTTCGTGCGGTTCGAGTCCCCAGTCGCGGACGATTTTCAGGGCGGTGGTGGGATCGGGCTTTTTTGGGAGACCTTCGCGATGGCCTTGAATGGGGGAGAAGAGGTGAGGGGGGAAGAGCGCTTCCACGATTTCGAGGGTGAAGGGGTGGGGCTTGTTGGAAAGAACGGCAAGCGGGAGTTCTTCGGTTTGGAGTTTCCCGAGAAGGTCCATCATTCCGGGGTAGCAGGTCGTTCCTTCCTTCCAGTCCTGCTGGTAGTGTTTTTGAAAACCCGTCATGACCTCTTCGCGAAGGGCTGCATTTTGTTCGCCGAGGGCTCTCTTAACGAGGGCGGCCATTCCGTCACCGATGAAGCCGCAGACCTCGGTTTCGTTGAAGGTGGGGAGCCCGGCGTCGGTCAGGGCGTGGTTGAGAGCGAGGGCAATTCCGGGGAGGGAGTCGACGAGGGTGCCATCGAGATCGAAGATAAAGGCGCGGATCACCCCTCCGCGATAAGCTTGCTAGAGAGAATTTCCCAGCCTTGTTTTGACAGAGAGCAGAGAATGCGTCAGTAGTCCTGCCGACATGAAACTCAATTTTTCAATTAAGTCTTTGGCCATCGCATTTGTGATGGGATTTGGAATCATTACGCCATCATTTGCAGATGAAGATGAGACTCCTCTCGCCCAGGAGATGGACACCGTCAGCGGTTCTCTGAAGGGACTTCGCAAGGCTGAGACAACTGCTGATAAAGTGGCTCTCGTTCAGGCGGCTCAGAAGGCTTCCCTGAAGTCGCTCGAGTACCTCCCTGCTATTTTTAAAGACATCAAGGATGCCAAGGAACTTGCAAAGGGCACGGCTGACTACAAGCGCCTTGTTGCTCTTGGCTATGTTGCTCTTTGTGAGTTGGAGCTTGCCTTCATTGCTGAGGATGAAGCAAAGGCTGATGAGATCATGGGTAAGCTGAAGGACCTCAAGAAAGAAGGTCACAAAGCTTACACCGCTGACTAAGGTCTGACCTTTTCGAACATTTCAAACAGAAGCCCCGGCGGATTATTCGCCGGGGCCTTTTTGTATTCGGAGATTCAGAATTTTTTGGATCAAAGGGTCGATTGGGGCCGTGATCGTGATGGGATCTCCGGTGACCGGATGAGTCAGGGTGATTGCTTTGGCTTGCAGAAGCATGCGGGTGCCGCTCCCGAGGCGGGAGCCCAGGGCATCGCACCGCTCGATGCCTGCGTAACGATAATCTCCTACGATTGGATAGCCGGCGTGAAGGAGGTGGCGGCGGATTTGGTGGAATCGTCCGGTTTTTGGGAGGGCTTCGACGAGGGTGAGGTTGTTAGTCAACCGTTTGAGAGCTTTGAAGTCAGTGTGAGCTTCGCGAGGCGGGGCGCCTTCCTTTTTTCGAAGTGGTTGCTGGCAGGTCCAGAAGTCGTTGGTAGGATGGCCCATGACGACGGCGAGGTAGGTTTTTTCGATGAGCTGCTTGTCGAAAGCCGGGCGGAGGATGCGGACGATGTCGGCATCTGTTGTGAAGAGCAAAACTCCGCAGGTGGGGCGGTCGATCCGGTGAAGCGCGTGAACGGGCTGCCCGATTTGATCACGGAGAATCTTCATCGTGACCTCGTCATCCGGGTGGGGGTGATCGGAGGGGTGGACGAGTTGTCCCGCCGGTTTGTTGACGGCGATGAGGGCGTCATCGCGGAAGAGGATCTCAAGAGCCATCAGCGCTTGCGCGTCCGGCCGGTCTTACGACGCGGGCCTTTGTTTTTGAGCTTGGGCTTCTTGTGTTGGAGGGGCTTGGAATCTGTTTTGTTTCCGCCGCCGGGACCCCGTTTGTTTTTGGGTTGGGAAGCGTAGGGGAATCCCTCCAATTTTTTGCGGGGGACTTCAGTGCCGATGAGCTTGTCGAGTTTCAGGAGAAGATTGTGCTCTTCCTGGGTGATGAAACTGAGGACTTCTTCGGCCGATTCGAGATGGCGAAGGAAGTCGGCGTCACGTTCGTGAAAGTCGAAGTAGATGATGTGAGCAATGCTGGAGAGATCGACATCGCGGGTGGTAGATTCGGTGGCGACGAGGATACGAAATTTTTCAGCGAGGAACTCCCGGATCGTTCGTTCCCGGAGTTCCGGCTTCTTGGCTCCATGGACGGAGGCGGTCGCCAACCCGGCGCTGTTGAGTGTCGAGGTGAGGAGGTGGACGTTTTCCCTCGATCGAAGAAATACGACCACTGATTTCATCCCGGGAGTCTCAGTGAGCAGTGAGATGAGCAGGTCGGTCTTCTGATGATCGAAGACTTCGTAGATGGAAGGAGTGCAGGTGGCCATGGTTGCGTGGTCGTTCTAAACCGGTAACTTGCTCTTGGCGATGCTCCTTCTCTTCTGATTCCGGCCTTTTCGATTGGAAGGAAGTTTTAGGAAGGTTAGGTTTTCCGAAATCCCATGAAACGACTTTTGCTCCTCCCATTCGCCTTGCTGTTGACGCAGTGTTCGCCTGATCCGCCAAACTACTCCGCGGCACTCGTTCGGGGAGCAGCTCCGACTGTGAGTTATCCTGGGAGTAGTCATGAGATTATCAACGTCTCGGCCTACGACCCTAAAGAAAGGCATCGCTCCGGGAGCAGCTATTCCGAGCACAACGTTTCTGCTTTAAAGGCGAACGGGGCCCGCGGGCTCATTGCGAGGGCCGGAAAGGGCGGTGATTTGGACGAGAAATGTGCTTCGTTTATTGCGTCAGCCGATCGGGCGGGAATGCTTGCGGGGATTTATTACCGGGTTCAGAAGCATAAGAGCCCTGAGAGCCAGGCGGATCAATTTGCGAGCCGGGCCCAGTCGCTTTCGAGCCGCCGTCCTGCTGGTGTTGCTCCCTTGCTCCTGTGTGGTGACTACGATGGTGATCTTTCGCTTTCGGAGATTGTGAGATTTATGGATCGGGTGGAATCGCGGACCGGCGTTGTGCCCATCACCTACCTGGAGAACAGCCAGGCTCTGAAATTACAAACCAGGGCTGCCAGCGGGACGACGCGGGCAAAGCTTCTGCGGGCGCCCTACTGGCTGGCGCTTTACTCGCATGAAAGTGGCGCTGGCCCCATTTTTTCGGCACCCGTGACTCCCGAGGGCTTGGCGAAACAATACGGGCTCTGGCCAAGCTGGACGATGTGGCAATACGGCGGAGTGAGTTGGGAGAACAGACGTTCCAACCCGAAGGTGTATAGCCACGGGCGCTACCGCAATAACCAGTATTTTGGAAATATGGACCGGCCTCTTGAGCGAAATCTGTTCCGGGGTTCTTATCAAAGCTTCTTCGGATTTTGGAGCCGTCACGGGTTGGCGAAGTGATCGCAGCTACTTGCGAAGCTCGCGTTCTTTGCGATCGAGCTCGTCCCAATCGTGAAAGTAGGAATTCATTCTCGTGATTTCTGCTTTTAACGATCTCATGAGATGTTGTGATTCGTAGTCGATCTTCGCTGCAAGGCTTTGAAGGTCATCAAGATCGCGTTCCATTTGGTCCGTGAGATTCTCTTGTGAAGTGAACGCTTCGATTCTTTTCTGGAAGGAGTTCCTTCTTGTTCGCAACGCCAAGAGGGATTTACGAGGATCAGATCCAGATTGAAGCCCGCACTCGATTCGGAATCGCGCCATTAGGCCTTGTCTCTCTTTTTGAAAGGGGCCTTGGTCTGAATGAGACCTTTTGTCGTAAGCTGAAAGTTTTTGATACCTGGCGCTCCGCTCGGCACGGAGTCTGTCATACTCAAGCATGAACGGGTCGGGTGCTTCTGCGGCAATTTCAGGCTCAGTTTGAGATTCAATCCGGCAGTCCGTTTTGCATCCCGGGATCGCAAAAAGTCCTACCAGAATTAGACATTTCAATATCCGAATGATGTCGTGTTCTCAATGCGGGTCAATCCGGTTCGATGAGTTCTCCGGTGTTTCGCTTGATCAGGCCCTGCGGGCCAAAGAGCCAGGCAAGGAGGAAGAGGAAGCCGGACATCGTGGCCATCATGCCGGAGCTTGTCGTTTCCGGTAGGCCGAGAAGAGCGGGAAGAGCTTGAGAGGAGAGGTGCCCGAGGATGGCGGCGAGGGCGGCGAGGCCGAGGCTCATGCCGATGAGGACGGGGAGCTTGTGGGTGAGGAGAAAGGCGGTTGCGGGCGGGACGATGAGCATGGCGATGACGATGATGGAGCCGACGGCTTCGAAGGCTGCCACGGTGGTGACGGCGACCATGGTCATGAGCAGGTAGTGGATGGTCTTGGGATGGAAGCCCTGGGTTTCGGCAAGGCCGGGGTCGAAGGATGCGACGGTGAGTTCCTTGTAGAAGAGGGTGATGATGACGATGTTGAAAAGGAGTGTACTGCCCACCACCATGGCGGCATGGGGAATCTGCCAGATCAGGGTGTCTGACTCGAAAAGGGTGACGAGGTGGAGAGGAGTGTATTCGAGTGCTCCGTAGAGGACGCAGCCGGCGTCGAGATCGACATTTCCTGCTCCTTGCTCGATGATGAGAAGCCCGATGGCGAAGAGGGTGGTGAAGACGATGCCCATCGCGGCTCCGCGTTCGACCTTGCCAAATTTGGTGATCCACTGGGTGAAGAGGGCGGTGAGGACTCCGGCGACGGCTGCGCCGAAGAACATGCCCCAGCTAGTGCGGGAGCCGGAGACGAGGAAGGCGATGGCAAGTCCGGGGAGGACGGCGTGGCTGATGGCGTCACCCATCATGCTCATGCGACGGAGGAGAAGAAAGGTGCCGGGAAGGGCGCACGCCATGGCACACAACACGCCGACGGTGATGATGTGGAAGTCGTTGATGTTCCAGTTCATGGAGTTGTTAGAATCGCTTCGTGAAGCCGGTGAAGAGCCCGAAGTCTTCCGAGTTTCTGTTGAGACCACCCTGAACTCCGAAGTCGAGAATGAGGTGTTCGTTGACGGCGTAGTTCATGCCGCCCGCGAGGTATGCCTGGTAGTGATCTTCTCCGGCGATGCCGATGTATTCGAGGTAGGCTCCCGCTTTTTCGGTGACTGCAAATCTGAGGACGGCGGTGTGAAGAAATTTGAATTCGTGGTCGCGGGTGTCTTCGTTGTAGACGTAGTCAAACTCGGCCATGAGCCCAAGGCCGATGGTCTCGGTCAAGGTGGTGCTCCAGGGAACGATGAGTCCGCCTTCCCACTCGTAATTACTGACAGCGGTGCCGGTTGGGATTTTGACGAAGGGCATGAGGGCGAGCGCGGTGTCGCCGCCGTCGTTGCCCCAGAGATTGTGTTTGAGTCGGAGAGTGACGTCGCCGAAGCCTTGTTCTTCGCCATCGGAATAGAAGTCGACGATTGTCTGGAGATCGGTGTTGAGAGTGAGTCCTGCTTTAAAATTGAGCTGGCCGTAGCTGAAAGTTTCCTGGCCGCCGTTGCGTCGGTAGTCGAAGAGGGAGGCTTCAAGGGCGAAGCGTCCGGCATCGACGGTGAGAGGAGATTCGGTGGCGTCGGGTCGGTCAGGGGACAGGTCGCGGAGCACGTGGTCGGGGGTGGGGCTGAAGAGGTGGTATTGAGCCTTGTTGGTCGCTTGGTAGTAGGGGTCGATGAGGTTGGGGGTTCGGTTAGGGTTGTTGAGGATGGCGTCGATGGAATCCCATTGAGCGGGGCTGCCGGCGAGGATGGTGGAGGTGGTGATGGAGAGGATGAGGATGAGGAGAGATTTCATTGGGATGAGTTGAGGGAGCTTGGTTGAGGGGCACGGACTGAAGTCCAAGCTCCGTAGGTCAGACTCCGTGTTCGATGACATGGGGGGATTCGATGGTCGATTTTGAGAGTTCGAGTTCGGCTTCGAGTTGACGCACGATTTCGGCGCCGAGGAGGTGTTCGACCATGTCGGCGTCGCGGTCGACGTGGCTGGGCGCGATGTCGGCGTGGGTGATGAGATACATTTCCCAGAGGCGGTGGTTTCGGGTGATGCGGGAGGCTTCGCCAAAGCCGGATTCGGAGAGGCGGAGTTCGCCGCTGGGCTGGCGTTCGATGTGGTCCTCGGCGCGGGCCTGGCGGATGAGTTTTACGAGTTCGCCTTTGGCCCAGTAGCGGTGCTTGCGGAGGAGCTCGAGGGGAATGGGGAGGTTTTTGAGAGGCTTGGAATCCTGGGTGTTTTCGAGGATTTCGTAGGTGGACCGGAGAAGGTGTTGGCGTCCCACTTTTTTCTGAAGTTGGCGGTGGCGGAGGTAGCGGGGGAAGACGCCGCGGGTTGTGCCAAAGATCATGCTGAAGAGGAAAATCGAGGCGGCCGCAATGACGATGATCGCTCCGGCGGGGAAGTTGGGCAAAAGGGCGGAAACCGAGGCTCCGAGCCAGCCTGAGATGGCTCCGATGACGGTGGCCAGCCAGAGCATGTGGCGCAGTTGGTTGGTCCAGAATCGGGCGGCGGTGGCGGGAGTGATGAGGAAGGCGATGATGAGAATGAGGCCCACTGATTGAAGTCCGACGACGGTAACCGCGGTGACGAGGGCCATGAGGAGGATGTCGAGAAAGAGGACGGGCCAGCCTTCGGTGGAGGCGAAGTTGGAGTCGAAGCAAAGGAGGGTGAGCTCCTTGATGATGAGGAGACTGACAAAGACGGAGACGGCGAGGGTGATCAGGATGAGGATGAAGTCGGCTTCGACCATGGAGGCGGTCTTGCCATAGATGAAGGACTCAAGTCCGGCGGATGATTGGCCGGGGATTTTTTGGACCATGCGGAGGATGGCGATGCCGAGGCCGAAGAAGACGGAGAGGACAATGCCCATGGCGGCGTCGTCTTTGAGCTTGGTGGTGCGTCTGATCGCGAGGACGAGGAGGACGCCGAGCAGGCCGGTGACGGTGGCTCCAAGGAGGAGGCCCGGGAGGCTGCGGCCGTTCATACCAAGAGCGGTCATGATGGCGAAAGCGATGCCGATGCCGGGGAGGGTGGCGTGGGAGAGGGCGTCGCCGAGGAGGGACTGCTTTCGCAGGAGAAGAAAGGAGCCGATGAGTCCGGCGGCGGCTCCTAAAAAGGTGACTCCCAACACCACGAGGCGCGTGTTGTGAGTCTTAAGAAGCAGGGTGTCGAGGAGAGTGTCGAGCATCTTAGCGTCCGATGTTTTTTAAGGCCTCGGCGACGTCGTCGAGGAGGTTCAGTTTACCTCCGTAGGTTTTGTGAAGGTTCTCGCGGGTGAAGGTTTCGGCGGTGGGTCCGCTGGCGACGATGCGCATGTTGAGGAGGACGAGATGATCGAAGTAGCGTGAGACGGTGGCGAGATCGTGGTGAACGCAGAGGACGGTTTTGCCGCGGGCGTTGAGGCTTTGGAGAAGCTCGATGATAGCTTGCTCGGTGGCGGCATCCACGGCGGCGAAGGGTTCGTCCATGAAGTAGATTTCGGCATCCTGAACGAGGGCGCGGGCAAGGAAGACGCGTTGCTGTTGGCCGCCGGAGAGTTGGGAGATTTGGCGGTTGGAGAGGTGGCCGATGCCGACTTGCTCGAGGGCGGCGCGGGCCTGCTCGCATTGGGCTTTGCCGACGCGTTTGAACCAACCGAGCTTGCGGTAGGTGCCCATGGCAACGACGTCGAGAGCGCTGACGGGGAAGTCCCAGTCGACGGATTCACGCTGGGGAACATAGGCGATGAGGTCGCGTTGATCTTCGTAGGGTTTACCGTAGATGAGGACTTCGCCCGAGGTCTTGGGAATGAGGTCGAGGCAGGCCTTGAGAAGGGTGGATTTTCCGGCTCCGTTGGGCCCGACGATGCCGACGAGCTTGCCTTCGGGGATGTTGAGGTCGAGATCCCAGAGGACGGGCTTACGGTGGTAGGCGACGGTGAGGTCGTGAATGGCAAGGGGGAACTCAGGTGGGTGGTCGGGGAGCATGGAAGGGGAAAGCGGTGGAATTCACACAGAGGCGCGGAGGACGCGGAGACTCGCAGAGTTTTTTTTGAGTGTGGTTGAGGGGGCTATTTGGTGAGCTTGTTTTGGAAGCCTTTTTCGGGAGGTGCACCGCCGAGGGAGCGGGCGATGGTGGTGATGTTATGATCCATCATGCCGAGGTAAGTTCCTTCGTAGGAACCGGCCGGCCCCATCGCGTCAGAGTAGAGTTCGCCGCCGATGACGACGGTGTGTCCCTGGGCTGCAGCACCTTCGATCAGGGCTTGGACGCTTTTGTCGGAAACGGAGCTTTCGACGAAGACGGAGGGGATTTTCTTCTCAACGAGGTAGGCGACGAGGTCTTCGATTTCGTTGAGTCCGGCTTCGGACTCGGTGGAGATTCCTTGGATGCCCCGGACTTCAAGGCCGTAGGCTCTGCCGAGGTAGGAAAAGGCATCGTGCGCGGTGACGAGAACACGCTGGTCCGGGGGGATGGAGCTGAGGACCATCTGCGCGTAGGTGTGGAGGGCGGTGAGGTTTTGTTGGTATGCGGCGAGGCGTTCTTGATAGAGGTCACAGTTGTCGGGATCGAGGTGGGTGACTTGTTCAGAGATTCGACCGGCGACCTTTGACCAGATGGAGAGATCCATCCAGAGGTGGGGGTCGGCGTGATCATCTCCTCCGATGAGTTCAACCCCTTCGAGATTCTCGGCGACGGGGTGGGCGGATTTTTTGCCGTCGAGGATGCTACCCATTTTTCCTTCGAGGAGGAGGCCGTTGAAGAGGACGAGGGAGGCGGCTTGGATTTGGTCGATGTCGCCCTTGGTGGCTTTGTAGACGTGAGGGTCGGTGCCTTCGCCGATGATGTTGATGACCTCACGCTTGTCGCCCACGATTTCGCGGGTGACGTCGGAGATCATCCCCACCGTGGTGACGATGGGCCCGGTGGTGGTGGCTTCTTCCTTTTTGGTGCAACTGATGACAGCAAAGGCAGTCGCAAGTGCGAAAAGTCGTTTCATGTCTCTGCAATAAGCGTCCTATTTTGAGTTGTCAAAATCAAAGTTTTGACTAATGGTAATTAGGTCAATCGGGGCATGAAAAAACCCATGGCAGTGCGCCCTGGGTTTTGGGGAGTCGGGTGACGACGAGGAAGTGCTACTTCGCAAACATCTGGTGCTTGGGATCTCCGGCGGAGAGGACGTAAGCGGTGAGATCGAGGATGTCGTTATCCGAGAGGGTATTGAGGAGTCCTGGAGGCATCATGGAGATGGTGGAGGGCTCGACGGATTTGAGGTCGGACCGGTTCACACTGGTCATCTCCCCGGGTGCGTAGAGGTTGGTGATGATCATGTAGTTGTCACCGTTGAGGTTTCCGAGGCGACCGATGATGACGGAGCCGTCCTTCTTGGTGAAGACCATGGAGCCGTATTGATCGCTGATTTCTTTTCCGGGTTCGATGATTTGCTCGATGAAGTCGTGCGGGCTGAACTTGCCGGCGGCGCTGGTGAGGTCGGGGCCGATCGCACCGCCTTCCTGACCGAAGCGGTGGCAGGCGTAGCAGTTGGCAGCGCCGAACATTTCGCGTCCGTTCTTGAAGTTACGCTCACCTTCGAGTCCCGAAGCGAGGAGAGGCTTGAGGTCTTCCATGGTCCAGTTTTTCACGAAGCTGCGTGGCTTGGCGGTGAAGACAGGGCCTGAATTCTTAGGTTTGGCGTTGAGGATGGGCTTGAGCGTTTTCTGATCAGCGGGGCTGAGGTTGGCAACGGCGGTGTCCTGGATTTCTTTGATGAAGGCTCCAAATCCGGCTCCACCTTTGTAGTTGGCGGCGCGGGTGAACCAGGAGAAGTAGCGTTTTTGGAGGTCTGGATTCCACCCGGTCTTGAGGTTGCGAAGGACCACGGCCATCGCGATTTGCTCTTCCTGGGTGGGGCCTTTTTCGAGCTGGTCGACGGCGCGGTCGATGATTTTTTCGGCGCCAAGGTAAACAAGGATATTGGAGAGTTCGATGTTTTCAGCTCGGTTGTTGGCGGGGAAGTGGGTGTCCAACTGCGTGGCGATTTGTTTCCGCTGAGCGTCTGCCGGGGCGCCGAGTCTTTTGAAGACGAGGGTGTAGGCCCGGAGGAGATCGAAACGGGTTTGGAGGTCGAGTTTTTCGTAGTCGTATTGACCGAGTTCGGCGAGTGAGGCGGCCTGATGCTTTTCAGTTCCGATGCGAGCGAGCGACATGATGGCTCCGAGCTGGGCAACTTGGTTCTCTTCGGCGATGACTTTTTCAGCCCACTGGTCGACAGGTTGTTTTTCGAGCGCGGTGCGGGCGGCGAAACGGAGGGCCCGGTCACTGCTGGCGAGGTGGGGCCAGGCGGCGGCGACTGCGGCTGGGTCCTTTTTCAAGTGGTAGGCTTCGAGGGCGAGGCGCTGGTCGCGTATGTCCTGGCCGGGGTTTTTACCATCGACCGGCGCGGTGGATTCGGAGCCAGTGTAGGTGACGCGGTAGAGTCCGGATTGGACGCGGCGGCCACCGACGGCAAAGTAGAGGGCTCCATCATTTCCGACGGTGAGGTCGGTGAGGGCGAGGGGTTGTCCGGCGATGAATTCCTCGACGTCGGCGGTGTAGGAAGCGCCATTGGGCTTGAGGTGAACGGCATAGAGTTTTCCGTAGGACCAGTCGGCGATGAAGAAGGCTTTCTGATATTTGGCGGGGAACTTGGCCCCCGTTCCGAAGACAACTCCGGTAGGGGATCCGGGGCCGATGTCGGTGACAGCACCGAAACTATCGCTATAGTAGTCAGGCCATTTGGCAGAGCCATTACGCCAGCCGAATTCGGCTCCGCTGATGACGTGGTTAACGCGGGTGGGGCGATACCAGGGAGTGTTGAGATCCCATTCCATGTCAGCGTCGTAGGTGAAGAGTTCACCGTCGCCGTTGAAATCGATGTCATATTGGTTACGGAATCCGGTAGCGATGACATCCCAGGTTTTGCCGTCGGGGTCGGTTTTGCAAACCCAGCCGCGGGGAGCGAGGGTGCCTTTCATGAATCCGCGACCATAGACGCGGGGGAGGAGGTTGTCCTCGCCCCAGACTTCGGAAACCCGGCTGGTGTTGTATTCGGGAAGTTCGGTTTGGTTGCCGCAGGCGATGTAGAGGGACTTGCCATCGGGGCTGGGAATGACGGCGTGGGGTCCGTGTTCGCCGCCGTTTTCCTCGAATTTCTTGAGGAGTTTGACCTCGTCGAATTGATCGTCGCCGTTGGTGTCTTTGACGCGATAGAGACCGCGACCGCCGTGGCTCTTGTCATTAACGACAACGTAGAGGGCATCGAAGGCGTAGCACATTCCCCAGGCGTGGCCGATATCGAGGTCGATTTTTTGAATATCGGAATCCTTAAGAGTGGACCCTGGGGCGGGGGCATTGAAACGATAGATGGCACCGTATTGGTCACCTGCGATGAGCCGGCCCTTATCGTCTTTGCAGAGAGTGACCCAGGAGCCAAATTCGTCTTTAGGAACGGAGTAGAGTCTTTCGACTTTGAAGCCTTCAGCGATGTTGAGTCGGTCGGGGGCGGTGACTTCGTTCTCGGCAGCGCTGACGAGGGGTGAAAACAGAGCGGAGCAGCCCAAGGCGGCGGCGCAAAATAGAGAGCGGTGGGTCATGATTAAGAGTAAGCTGGAAAATTTTCGAGATCGGTCCGATCCCTATACTGAAGAATGAGGAGGAGAAAGTCGCTGCGGTTAAGGAACGATTCCTTCACGCCATTGCAAGCCTAAATCAGGGTAGGTTCAGGGCTCTCGATTGAGGACGGTCGGTGAAATGGAGCGTGAGGCTGCCGGGCAAAGAGATATTCGGCAAATTTGAGTTTGAGGCTTCTCAAAATCACTATTAGGATAAAAAAATACATTATGCACATTCATCAACGAATCCTGAGTCCGTTTATAGGGGCGATCGCCCTCGTTTTAGGGACATTAGATTTCGCCCGCGCTGATCTCGTGATCACTGAGTTTTTGGCCGACAATACCGGGGTGTCACGGGTTGACGAAGACGGGGCTCCCTCCGACTGGATTGAAATTCACAACCCCGAAGCCACGGCGGTTTCGGCTCTGGGATATACGCTGAGCGATGATGCGACTGATTTTCAAAAGTGGGCTTTTCCGGATGTGACCATTCCTGCCGGTGGTTATTTGATTGTGTTTGCTTCCAGTAAGGATCGGGCCGCCCCCGGAGGGGAACTGCACACCAATTTTAGCCTGGATACGGCTGGGGAGTTTTTAGGGCTTACCAATTCTGACGGTGCCACGCTGACCACGTCTTTTCATCCCAGCTTTCCCAAGCAATATGAGGATGTCTCGTATGGGACGGGGAATGGTGGACCGATTGCCGAGGAGGTTTTACTCCCGGTCGGAGCCCCTTTAAAATATCTCGTTCCTTCCTCAAACATCGGAACATCGTGGCGGAATGTGGGATTCGACGATTCCGCCTGGACTGGTGCGTTTTCTGCGGTGGGTTACGGATATACCGGTGTCGAAGGGGCGCAGATCGGAGCGGGTGGAAATGTTGAGTCTGTCATGAGAGACGTCAACGGGTCGATCTATCTGAGAGTCCCTTTTCAGATCGTCGACCCGGCAGGAGTGCAGGGAATGACGCTGAAGGTTAAAATTGATGACGGGTTTGCGGCTTATTTGAATGGTCAGGAGGTGGCCTCTTTTGGAATTCCTTTGCCCTTGTCCTTCAATTCGACATCAACGGAGAGCGGGGAGGTTGATCCCGGGGAGGATTATGATATTTACGATCTCGATTTCTCGGGGAAGTTGGTTGCTGGAGAAAATGTCCTGGCGATTCAAGCTCTGAACCGGACAGCCGGGAACAACGACTTCATCATCATCTCCGAGCTGGAAGGGGAGGTGCAGGATCTCACTGGGCCGTCCATCGATGGTTACTTCAGTTCTCCTACCCCTTCCAATCCCAACGGTCCGCCCAACGCTGCTCCGCCTGCCAAAGTGACTTATAGTGCAAGCAGTCGTGCTTTTACCGATGATTTTTCGCTCACCCTCAGCCACCCGGATCCCAATGCCATCGTTCGCTATACCACGGATGGCAGTCTTCCTGTCAACGCCGCCGCCGCTCCGTCACCTGCCTATAATGGTCCCATTCTTATTGATGGTTCGACCTTGGTTCGGACCCGGGCGTTCAAGATCGGGGCGTTGGATGGTCTCGGGAAAAGCGAGGGTTACATCAAGATTGCTTCGACCGAGGCAAATTTTTCTTCGGATCTCCCTGTGGTTTTGCTCTCAACCTTCAGTAAAGGCGCGCCTCCGGAAAGTGGCTCTACCAGCCGGAAGGATGTCTTCATGCTGATTTACGAGCCGGACCCTATTACGGGCAGGACAACCTTTGCGAGCGAAGCGACCGTCTCGACACGCGGCGGCTTCAAAAAGCGGGGATCGAGTTCTGCTGGAAATCCCAAGTATAGCATGTCGCTGGAGACCTGGGATGAGTTTGGGAATGACAAGGATATCAAGCCGATGGACTTTGCCTCGGAAGCGGATTGGATTCTGAGTGCCCGGTGGAGCTTTGACCGGACACTGATGCGTAATCCGTTTCTCTATGCTCTGAGCAATGAAGTGGGGCAATGGGCTCCCGGAACTCGTTTCGTGGAACTTTTCAATGACATATCGGGAACCGAGGTGACCTCAGTCGACTACTTTGGAGTCTATACCTTCATGGACAAAATCGAGATTAATAAGAATCGAGTCGATCTTGAAAAGACCCGTCCGTGGGAAACTTCCGAACCTGAAATTACCGGCGGGTATATCTTCAAAAATGATCGCCCTGACCCGGGTGAACCGACATTCTCGGTGAGTGGATTTCAAAGCTCGCTTGTCCATGTTGACCCGGATGGGATTGAGATTAATTCGGCGCAGAAGTCCTTCCTCACCGGACGTTGCAACGAGCTGACGGTCGCTCTTCGTCAGGCCAATGGCATTCACCCCACGACAGGAAAGCACTTCTCGGACTACTTGGACGTTGATCACTTTATTGATCATTTTTGGTTGAACATTTTGGCGATGGATCCGGACTGGGGTCGTCTCAGTCAGTTCTTTCATCTGGATCGAGGCGGTAAGATTCTGGCGGGACCTCTCTGGGACTATGACCGGACGATGGGCTCAAGGGATGGGCGCGATGATAACCCACTTCGCTGGGAGGCGAATACCACCGACACCAGCTTCACCTGGTTTGACACCAAGTTCGAGTGGTTCGGTCTCCTCTTCGGATTTAAGACCTCTCACAACCAGACCTTCAACATGGCCAATCCCCAGTTAGTGACTTCGCGTCCTGATGTCTTCCAGAAAGTCATCGATCGCTGGTATGAGTTACGTGCCAATGAGTTCGCTCAAACGAACATGGAGGCAATCATCACCCTCATGGAATCCGAATTGAGTGAGTCCCAGGTTCGCAACTTTGCGCGCTGGACTGCCGTGGCTCCCGGCGGGGTCACCGGGAATGATTATTCCCAGGCGGGAACCAGCGGGTGGACCAAGGAAGTGTCCCACCTAAAGGGTTGGTTGAAAGCGAGATCGGAGTGGATTGACTCCCGGTTCTTTGCGCCTCCATTTTTCAATAGTAATGGTGGCGTAGTGTCGGCGGGATTCTCACTGTCGATGACGACACCGCAAGGGAGTATCTATTATACGACCGATGGATCGGACCCACGGGAAGCCGGGGGGACGCCCTCGGCTTCCGCCACCCAGAGTGGTTCTGCCATTCTGAATGAGACCGCGATTGTGACTGCCCGGGCCTACAATGGTCAGCAGTGGGGTGCTCCTAAAACAGCGACCTTCGTCGTCGGCGCCGAGTTGGCGAAGCCATCGAATCTCGTCATTTCCGAGATCATGTATCAGCCGGTCGATCCGTCGCCATCTGAAGTGACGGCCGGTTATACGAACAACAAGGTTTTCGAGTATTTGGAGATTCTCAACATTTCGGGAAGCCCGGTGGATCTGAATGGAGTGTCGTTTACAACCGGACTCGATTTTTCCTTTGATACCTCCTCGATCAAATCGATTCCGGCTGGAGTCCGGATCCTGGTCGTTCGGAATCAAGCCGCGTTCGTGGCGCGTTATGGAGCTGGCTTGAACGGAATCATCGCAGGTGAATTTCAGAACGATACCGGGCTTTCCGGAGCAGGGGAGAGATTGGTGCTCACGGGAAGCAGTGGCGTCATTCGCGATATTACCTATGACGACAAGTTTCCATGGCCGGAAGCTCCGGACGGGAGTGGTCCGAGTATGGTTCTGGTGTCTCCTCTGTCCAATCCAGATGGTAATCTGGGGAGCAACTGGCGCTCCAGTGTTGGTGGCTTTGGAAGCGCGGGTGTTGGCGATGGTCTTGCATTCACTGGAGATGGAACGGCGGACCTCGATGGCGATGGTTTCAATGCTTTCGCCGAGTATGCCTTCGGAACCAGTGACAGCATCCCGAACGGAGCCGGTGATATTTTGGTCCCTTCGGTATCGGCAAGTGGTCGCTTCACGGTGACCTTTCCGAAGAATCTCTCCGCTGACGATGCCGTGGTGATCATTGAGCTTTCCGACGATCTCACTAGCTGGATTCCGGCCGGGGATCTGTTGGATCTTGTGAGCGAAGTACCCGGAGATGACGGACGGTCGACTTTCACTTTCGAGTCCCCGAATTTGGAGGCAAATGTTCCGAGGTCCTTCGTGCGACTCCGGGTTTTGCCCCGCTCATGATCGGGGCAGCTCTCAGTTTGGCTAAGCGGCTTTTTTGCCGTCGCAAAGTTGGATCACCAGTTTGTGGAGGACCATGCGCGGATCTTGCGAGCTCGTGACGAGGGCTTTGTCGGCTGCGAGACAATGGCCCATTCCTTGTTGAAGTTGGTCGAGCGAGAATCTCCGGGCCGCGGTGGCGGCCATCTTGAGACCCCAGGTGTTGATGGAGCCGTCTTTCTTTTTTGGAAGGGCGGCGATGATTCCTTTGGGGGCGCGATTGAGCGAGCCGTAGGGTTCAGCCAGTTTCGCGAAGAAGAGATTGCGAACGGTGGGGATGATGGAGGCTTTGATGAGGCCGACGGCGCTTTCGTTTTTGAGGAGGAGGGAGTCGATGAGTTGAATGGCGCGGTTGGCGTCGCGCTTTTCAATGGCGCGGGAGATTTCCCAAATGACGCCCTTGTGGCTGACCGAGACCATGAGGGTGACGTCTTCGACAGTGATCTCGCGTCGCTCCTTGCCGAGATAGAGGTCGAGCTTTTCGATTTCGTTGGAGATCTGGCGTGATTCGGCACCGGCGCGTTGCACGAAGAGTTCGAGGGGTTCACCTTCGAGGGTGAGGCCTTTGTCCTTGGCGAGACGGCGGACTTTGAGGGCGACCTGTTCTTCCCAGCCTTCCTTGGAGACGTCAATTTTGTCGAAGGATTTGTATTCGGCATTGGCCTTGAGCCATTTCCCAAGTCTGCGAACTCCGTTGATGGCGCTGCTGCTGAGCAGAAAGACGACCCCTGGGGGGAGGCCGGCCTGGAGGGTTTCAAGGAGGTTCTCGGCGCCGGCGAGAGCGCGTTCGGCTTCGCTGGTGCGATCGGTGCCGAGATAGTTGGCGGACTTGAGCCAAACGACCTTGTCACCGCCGAAGAAGCCGATGGTTTGGAGGGCTTCGACCGCCTGGGCGGATTTTTGGAAGGCGTGTTCGGCGTTGTCAGCGATCGCTTCGATGATTTCGTTGGCAAATTCGTCGGAGCCGGGAGGTTTGAGCTCTTCGAAAAGGGCGGCGGCTTCTTCAGCCACCCGTCCTTCGTCAGATCCGGTTACGACATAAATTGACATGCCTGAGCAATAGCGAGCTGGGAATGCCGCTGCAAGTCTGGAGGCGGGGTGCTTCGGATATCCGAAAGAGTGACGGTTTTGTTGCCGCGTTGGACGTGGACAGTTGGCGGGGGAAGTGCTGTTTTATCTCTGTAATGACCAACATTTTTTCAATTGTAGCGATTGCTGCGTCCTCTTCGGTTGGGTCCGCTAGTCTTATTATTACCGGAGTCTTCGACGGTCCACTCAGTGGAGGAACCCCGAAGGTAGTCGAAGTTTATGCCAGTACTGCGATCGGAGACCTTTCCCAGTATGCGCTCGAATATTACTTCAATGCCAATGCCACTCCAGGCACGACCATTAGTTTGAGCGGTGCTGCCGCAGCCGGGGATTTCTTCTACTTTACGCCTAATACCGCTGATTTCGCTACCTATTTTGGGCTTGTTTCTGACTACAGTGGAGGATCTATCAACGGTGACGATTCACTTCGGCTTCAATTTGACGACGGCTCAGGAGCTGTGACCGTCGATCAGTTTGGTTCTCCAAGCACAGATGGGACGGGGGAAGCTTGGGAGTATCTTGATGGCTGGGCTTATCGAAACGATGATACGGGACCAAGTGCTACATTTTCTACTTCGGATTGGGTATTTTCGGGGATCAATGTGACGGATGGCGATACGACGAATGCAACGTCTGGAAGTCCATTTCCAATTGGCTCATTCACTGTGACTTCAGTCCCCGAGCCTTCTACCGCCCTTCTTGGAGGACTGGCTTTTCTAGGTTTTCTTCGCCGTCGTCGTTAGACCGACTCGCGAATCAAATTTCATGAAAAACGCCACTCCTTTCGGGGTGGCGTTTTTTTGTGAGCTTGTCGCAGGGTTCTCCTAGAAGAACTTGGCGATGGTTTTTTCCGAGGGGGGCTGGGAGACCAGCGAGCCGATGATCATGGCGGCGGCTCCAATGAACCACATGACAGCGGCAGGGACGATGCCGCCGAAGACGGTGATTTCTCCCCCAAATCCGGACATGGCATAGAAGGTGATCCAACTGACAAAGACGGAAATGATGCAAGCGTATGCCCCGACGAGGGTGGCTCGCTTCCAGTAGAGTGAGGCGATGATCAGCGGGGTGAGAGCGGCGAAGCCGGAGAAACTCCAGATGGCGAGGTCGAAGACGTTTTTGTTAATGAGGAGGAGGGAGAGGAAGTAAACGAGGGCCACAATTCCTACGATGAACCCCCTCGCGATGAAGAGGATCTGCTTGTCGGTGTATTCCTTCTTGCTGCCGAAGAGGACAATGTCATTCGTGAACATGGTGCCGAGACACAGGAATTGTGAGTCGAGCGAGGACATGATGGCGGCGAGGATACTGGCAGTCACGAGGCCGGTGATGATGGGATTGTGGATGAGAATACTCACCATCTTGGCAAGGACGACGGCACTTTTGGTGCCTTCCAGGGATGGCATGCCGGTGGCCCAGGTTCCGAGAAGAACGCAGGGGATCCAGACGATGGCAATGAAGATGGGGTGGGCAATGACGGTGAGTTTGAAGGTCTTGGCGCTCTTCGCAGTGAGCCAGTGCTGGAAGAGGTGGGGGAACATTCCGACACTCAGCGGAATAAACATGTAACTGGCAAAGGTGAGCTTGGAGACTCCGACGTGTCCGTCCGCGGAAAGGGTCCGCACTTTGTGCGATTCCTGGGCTTTCTCCATGGCTGCAGCGGCTCCGCCGAGGGCGTCCGAGACCATATAAACCACGAAGACTCCCATGATCATGAAGAAGCAGGTTTGGAAGGTGTTGGCCCAGGCCGTGGCGCGAGAGCCTCCGGCGAAGATGTAGGTGAGAACGACGAGGCTCACGACGAGGCCGGAAAGCCAGGCTGGAACCGCTCCGTTGGTAGATTCGAAGAATTCAGGGAAGGCACCGGGAATGGTGATCTTCGGGGTGATCTTTTCCACGGTGACGCCGTAGACTGTCTTCGCGGTGCCGATGATGCCGATGAGGAGATACGGGACGACGAGGAGGACCAGGATGGGAAAGAGGAGGTAGCCGATTCCCTTAGAATCAAAGCGTGCTCTGAAATACTGGATCTGGGTGACGTAACCATAACGTTTACCGATGGCCCAGAGTTTGATGCCGATGAGGAGGAAGCAGGCGGCATGGATGAGGCCGGAGGACGAGGCCATGAGTCCGTAGGTGCCGATGCCCCGCTCGAAGGCTTCGCCGGTCGAGCCGACGAGGGCAAAGGCGGTCATGGTCGTTCCGAAGACCGACATGAGGAGCATGAAGGGGCCGATGGAGTGGGAGGCGACGAAGTAATCGCTTGAGGTGCCCCGGAAGAGGGTCTTTGAAAAGAGGGCGAGCGCCAGCAGGACACCGAGATAGATGAGGACGACAACGACGGTGCTCATTTGGAACCTCCTTCATTTTCATCTGCTCCACCTTCAGCCCATTTTTCGAGCTCGGTGGGCCAGGCGACTTTCATCACAATGGCCCAAAAGGCGGCTGCGGCGAGTGAGTAACAAGCGTGGTAGAAGAGTCCGACCGGCATGAAGTCGAAGACGAGGTTGGAGTTATCCCAGTTCCAGAAGTCCTGATGGAGGACGACGAAGATTAGGAATACGATGAGGATCAGTCCTTTCTTATTCATTGAATCAAGTGCTTACCCGTATTCTCTCGAAAGCCTTTCAATGTGTCGATGGAATACTAAAGTCGCGTCGTGAAACCGACGACGAACCTCGCCTCCAGCACCTCGCCTGATGGCGCGACGATTCTTTTGCAGGAACATGACGGAGAATATTTCCTAAAAATTGGAGGCGTTCCTTTGATGAGCACCACGGCATCGTCATCGGAGCAGGAGATGGCGACGCTGGCGTGTCCTGAGTGCGATCGGGACCGGGAGCGGAGGGTTTTGATTGGTGGACTGGGGTTTGGATTCACGCTCAAGAAGGTGCTTGAGTTGGTTTCTGATGAATCGGAAGTGGTGGTGGCCGAGTTGCTTAAAGAGATCATTGATTGGAATCACGAGCATCTGAGAGAGGTGAATGGCGCGCTCCTGGATGACCCCAGGGTAAAGGTGCTGCGCAAGGACGTTTTTAAGATCATGCAGGGGGGGGATCGCTTCGATGCCATCTTGTTGGATGTCGATAATAGTCCTGATCCGCTTGTGCAGAAGGGGAATGGCCAGCTCTACCAGCGGCGGGGACTTGAAATTGCGAGGAAGGCTCTGCGGCCCCGGGGGATCGTGGTTTATTGGTCGGCCCATCCGGACCCTGGTTTTGTGAACTTGCTCAATAAGGTGTTTTCGAAAGTCGAGGCGATTCCGGCGAAGGCTTATCCAAAGGCGAAGCGGTTTACGCATACGCTTTTTGTGGCGACGCGGTGAGATTATTTAAGTGGATGGCCGGGCACGAAAAACCCGGGGCCATTTGAAGCGCCCGGGTTTTTCAGTTTAGATTGTTGAATCGAAAAATACTAGAAGGGGAGAGTGGTCATCTTGGTCGCAGTCTTAATGGAAGACTTACGCTTTTCGGTGATCTTCCCAATCTTTTCTTGATCGAAGGATTCGGTTTGAGTCATGAGGAGGGTAATGGCTCCTGCATTGACGAAGGCAACACTGACTTCGTCCAACTTTTCGAGATCGGCACGCAATCTCTCGTTGGTCTGCGCTCATGTCCCGCCGGTGATGGCGAGGGCATAAGCCTCTTTGGGACGCTCGATTTCCTGGGTTTTCACGCCCTCGACCTTGAGGCCGGCGGGGTCAAAAGCCTTACGAACAGTGCCGCGAGTCAGTTTAGTTCCTTCTTTGACGGTGACAAACGCGGTTGTGCCCGAGAGCATTACCTTGTCGACGCCTTCCATCTTCTTCAAGGCCAAACTGGCCTTGTTAGCAGCGCCTCAACCTCCACCGCTGAAGGATACTGAGTATCCGGCGATGGTAGCAGCGGCAGGAGCTTCAGCGGCTGCGCTCGGAGCCGCGAAGGCTGGGGTGGCAACGGCACCGAAGGCACACATAATACCGAATCTAATTTTTGCATTCATAGCGCCACGATCTTAAACCAGTAATTTTAGCCTGCAAGTGAAGTTTTTTGACGAATTTCACAAAAAAAGAGCCCCGCTGGCGAACCGGCGGAGCATCGTTTCTAGGACCCTAAAAAGTGTTTGTGTCAGGTGTTAGGCTCTCGAGGCTGCGGCTGCGGTGGCAGCTGCTTCAGCGGTCGCGACTTGTGATTCACTTTGGAATCTCCAACGAACTTTGTTGCGCTTAGGGGCGGTGCGCGCCTTGCGAATCTTCTTGGTGATGGTGCTCTCGTGTGCACGACGGCGACGCATCTCTTCAAGGATACCTTCGGTATCAAGCTTGGTCTTTAAACGCTTGAGAGCACGGTCAACGGTCTCTCCATTTTTGACATCAACGCCACGAATATGTTTCTGCATAAGGAAAATCCCCAAGGTCCTACGGGGAGCGGAAAACTAGGAGCGGCGGGGAGCGACGTCAAGCCTGCATTTATTGAAAAAATTTGTTAATTTTGGTTAACAAACAGAAGGCGTCCCCGGGCTAGAGTTCTTCTTCCTCGCCATCGAATTCAGGCACGGGTGGAAGGAGGTCCTCACGTTCAAGCAAGAGGGGGATGGAGATGTCCTCGAGGAGGTCATCGCGGGTCCTGTTCAGAACGCTGGCGAGCGGGACGATGCGGTCGAGTTCAGCGATGGCGCAGTGGACCATGGATGAGATGATATCGTGATCGTAAACTTCCTTTTCGAAGAGATTGGTGATGCGAAAGACGAGCTCGGCACGATCGATATCGTATTCGAAGCTTCCGAGGGTCAGTTGTTTGTTGGCCCGCATGACGAGTTCGAGGGCGAGGGGAAAGCGCTTCTTGTCGAATTTCATGGGCGACTCCGCAACGATGGAGAGGGCGTTGAGATTCGGGAACGCCTGGGCGTGCATGTGGACGTGGGTGTGGTGGGCCTCGAATGCAGCGGTGAGGACCTCGCGGCCCTCGACGGGTTCACAGTGCCAGCCCTGTCGCCCGAAGGCATCGACGACGGAATGAAGTTGCCTTGAAGTTGCCATGTGCGGGAAGATGGGTTGGGCCATTACAGAATGGAAGAGTTTTTGTCATTGGACGGGGTGGATTCTTTGAACAGGGTCAGGCCCAGATATGAAAAGAATCACGATTCTAGGTAGTTTGCTGGCGCTGGGACTTTCTCCGCTCAACGCCCAGGTAAAGCTCTCTGAAAAACTGACCCGTATTGCTGGACATCTGGGAGAGGGGGGTGTTCGATTTTAGGTGACTGATGGCCAGGAGGATCTTCGGGATCTGGCGCAAATCGGCGATGTCGTGATCGCTAATCTCCCTGATCTCGACCTCCCTCCGAATTTGAGAGTGGAGCAGTTGTTCTCGGATCCCGGGCTCTTTTCCCTCCTCGGCGAACCATCCAAGGTGACGATCGCCAGTGACTTTGCGCCGGCCGGTGCTGATTTGGTTCTGGAGACGACGGTGGATCTCCGTGAGGTCGGGCGGACCACTCGTAAGATCGATCAGGCTTTTGGCCCGGAGGTTGATTCGGAAATTCAAGCAGCCTTTAAGGAAGAGTCCGTTCCGGAGGGCAAAGGAATCGGAGAATCCCTGCGGGACAAGGCTATCCAGAAAGGGGCCGATTACCTCAAGAAGAAGCTGCGAAAAGAAGAGTGACAAATCCTCCTTCCTGCGTTTCTCTGAGCCCGTGAATATCACGTTGGCCCTCCTTCTAGGATTGCGACTCGGACTCTAAAGTTCGAAGTCGCTTTTCGTAGTGCTCGTTCTTTGGCCAACATTCAGGAACCGCGTTGTTTGCGGAACCTCATTTCCCCAAGGAGCGGATGCTTTGAAAGAGAGCCCAACTTTCACCATCCAACACGTCTCCTAAAAAGACCATGAAAACTGCATCCCTCCAAAAATACCGCCCCTTCCCGGCCGTGGCCTTGCCCGACCGGACGTGGCCGGATCGTATCATCGACTCAGCCCCTATTTGGTGCTCGGTTGACCTACGCGATGGGAACCAGGCTCTTCCCATTCCCATGAGTGTCGAAGAAAAACTGGAGATGTTTGACCTACTCGTGGGTGTTGGGTTCAAGCAGATCGAGATTGGTTTTCCGTCGGCCAGCGATACCGAGTTTGCCTTCATGCGTCGGCTGATTGAGGAGGATCGTATTCCGGCCGATGTTACGGTGCAGGTGCTGGTGCAGACGCGCCGTCATCTCATCGAGCGGACCTTTGAAGCCATCAAAGGAGCCCGACGGGTCATCGTGCACATCTACAATTCAACGAGCACCCTGCAGCGTCGCGTCACCTTTGGCGATGCCTCACGCGATGATATCAAAGCGATCGCGGTAACCGGAGCGGAGGTCGTGAAGGAGCTGGTTCCGACTCTTCCGGAGACGGAAATTGTGTTGCAATATTCACCCGAAAGCTTTTCCGACACCGAGTTGGATTTCGCCTTGGAGTGTTGCGAAGCGGTTATGGATGTTTGGGAGCCGAGCCCGGAAAAGCAGATCATCCTGAACCTGCCTGCGACGGTCGAGTGGTGCACTCCCAATGTGCACGCCGACCAGATTGAATGGATGTGCCGCAACCTCACTCGACGTGATTGCGCCATCGTTTCTTTGCACACCCATAACGACCGGGGAACCGGAGTTGCGGCAACCGAGCTGGGCTTGATGGCCGGAGCAGATCGTGTCGAAGGAACACTCTTCGGAAACGGCGAACGCACCGGCAACCTCGATATTGTCATCGTGGCGCTGAATATGAACAGCCACGGGATTGAGACCGGACTCGATTTTTCCAATCTCTCGCACTTGCGCGAAGTTTACGAACGGACCACTCGTATGTCGGTTCCCGATCGCCAGCCTTATGCTGGGGAATTGGTCTTTACCGCCTTTTCGGGAAGTCATCAGGATGCCATTAAGAAAGGTTTGGATCGTCGTCGTAATGAAGAGGGCGAAAAGTGGGGCGTGCCTTACCTCACCATCGACCCGCTCGATATCGGACGCAGCTACGAAGCGATTGTCCGCATCAACTCGCAGTCCGGTAAAGGCGGAGTGGCTTACGTTCTTGATCAAGAGCATGGCTATGATCTTCCCAAGACGATGCATCCGCAGGTCGGAAAGCGAATTTACGATCTCGCCGACGAGCGGGGCGAGGAACTTTCGGCCGATGAAGTCGGCAATGTTTTCCACGAGCAGTTCGTGAATCTTGCCAATCCCATGGAGCTGTTAGATTATGATCTCGATCATCATCCGGAGCGCCGGGGCGATGTTGTTTGCAAAGCCTTAATCAAGGTGGCTGGCAAGGAGATGAATGTTGAAGGAACCGGCAACGGTCCCATCAACGCTCTCGTGCAAGCGATCAGCAAGGACGGGCTAAAGGACTTCGTGCTCACCGATTACCGATCACACGCCGTGCGCGGTGGTTCCAGTTCGGACGCGGCGGCCTATGTGCAACTTCGTCACGATGATGGCCGCATTCTCTGGGGTGTCGGCGTGGATCCCTCGATCGAGATGGCGGGCGTGAAGGCCCTGGTCTCAGCTTGGAATCTTTTCCGTTAGGAAACGGTGGCGGCGCTTTTCAAGCGCCACTGCCCTTGGCGGTTGGGAACAGCCGCTACGTTTTAGTGGCTCGTTAATCGGATTCTTCTCTTTGCGCGAAGGTCACTCCAAAGCTTCAGTGAGATCAAGATGAGGGCGATCACGCCAAATATTTTCCAGAACGTCTAAAATGGGCGGGAAGTCATTTCCGGGAAATCGGGTTCCTTCCAATCCTTCCAAAAATCAGGATGAGTGTCTGGATGCTGCCCTTTGTTGAGGCGGGTCAAGAGGTATTCCGTTCACTCTCGATGGCGGGCTTCTGAATTCTTTCTTGCTGGTAGGAACCACATCTCCATTTGTTCTTTCTGATGATGCGTGGATGAAACCAGAGGTCCTGGATTTTTGGGGAAGTTTAAGAATGCAGGGTGGCTGGAGCTTTTTCCTTCTGGTTCCAATTCGCGCACTCGCATGAGGGTGACGTGAGCCAAGCCTCCTGCTCTCACTCTGAGCAGGGCGAGCGCAAGGGCGCGGTAAATATCGACACTTTCCCAGGCTGCTCCCAGTTCGATCAAGCCACTCCAGCCTTTAACGGCATCGCGGTCCCTTGGATCAAGGGCATTGATGCGAAAATTGGGGCCGTCTGATTCCCGAAATCCTGGAGGAAATTTGAAGTATTCATCCAGCGTTTCGTGTTGAAGCCACTGGATGGCTTGAAGTTGGTATTTTTCGCGGCCAAAATGTGCATCGGGATTAAGTTTCATCGCGTCGGAGATCAGCCGTTCGGCTTCGTTGAGATCATTCTGGTTTGTTGGTTGCCCGGATTTCCCTGCCCCGCTCCAGCGATGAACATGGAAAGTTCCCAGGTTAGCGAGATATCGATATCGATGTTGTGAGAGGTAGGTCTCTGCGACTTTTCGAGTTCAGCTTGAACTCGCTCGAGACTCATTTGGAAGTATCGATCGGGGTAGCGGTCGAACCAACCAACGATGACTTTGGCTGTATCCAGTCTGCCGATACCATCTTTCGCGAGGGTGTCCCGATCCCACAGGCAGGACATGCAGAGGGGGATGAGGAGGAAGATGAAAAAGGATCTCCGCATTCGTAGAGCCTAGCTCGGACGGTATCCGGTTTGGAAGGATGTTTCGATGCAGCGCTGCCGGGCGCTGGAAATGAACATGACCGGGACGGATCATGCCACTACGAAAGGGTGCCGATGCGCTCGATCATCCAGAAGACACCGGCGGCGGCGATGAGGATGCTGCCGACGAATTGGATGCGTTTCACCTTCGCCCTGAAGGGACGAATGAGGAGCCAGGCGGCGACAAGCAGGGTGATTTGGGCAAGCTCGACTCCAATGTTGAAGCCCACGAGCGGGAGGACCTGTTTGTTCTGGGGGACATTGACGAGAATGTCTCCGAGAACGCTGGCGAACCCGAGGCCGTGAATGAGGCCGAAGGCGAAGATGAGAATGATGCGGCTTTTGCCGACTTTCTTGAGCCAAAGGTTTTCGATTCCGATCCAGGCGATACTGGCGGCGATCATGATTTCAATGTAGGTCGAGGGAAAATTGATCCACCCCATGACGGCGCAGGTCAGGGTGATGGAGTGGGCGAGGGTGAAGAGGAGGGATTGTCCAAGGATGGGGCTGAGCCGGGGCGCGGCGAGGAAGATGCCCAGGATGAAGAGAATGTGGTCGAGCCCCTTGGGGATGACGTGTTGGAAGCCGGAGAGGAGCCAGCTCCAGAGAGGGGAGACGTCGGGGTTTTCCGTGTTGCCGACGGCATCCTGGGTGAGCAAGGGAATGGATTCTCCGGTGAGGGCGCTGAGCGGGAGAACATCCTTGTCGGGGTCAACAACAACGATCAATTCGGCTTCCAAGTCGTCGTTCCAGTGGACCCGCAGTTCGCCTTCTCCTGGGACAGGAGCAACGTTGATTTCGAGATGGATAAACGCGATATCATCGAGATCCTCGGGTAGGACGGGGTTATCGATCGAGAAGCCGGGATAGTTGAAGGTGTGAGGAATTGTTTGATCGTTAAACTTGAAAGTGAGCAGGCGACTCAGCGTTGCCTCCATTTCGCTGAGATAGACCTTCCATTGATCAGGCGAGGTCTCGTTCATGAGCGGATAGCGTCTCAAGGGCTCAACGTCGTCCTCGTTGCGAAACTCGGGAAGGAGGTAGGAAACATCGATATCGCCCTTCAGCACCCACGCTTCGGGCGAGGCTTGGAATTCGAATTCCATGGCATCGATCTTGTGGCCGAAGAGTTGGGTGCACGAGGCAATCACAAAGAGTGCGATGGCGAGAAGCTGTCGGGTCATGGGCAGGAAATTAGGGAGAGTGCTCAGAATTGCAAGTGGATCAAAAAAGAACCCCGTGCCTCAAATTTGAGGCACGGGGTTGGTGTGAAGAGCGGGGCCTCTGGATTATTATCCGAGGCGGCACTTGAAGTTCTCGTAGCCAAACTCGCGGACGAGTTCGACCGGACCTCCGTCGCGCATGATGGCGATGGACGGAAGAGGGACTCCATTGAAGGTCGAATTTTTTACCATGGTGTAGTGGGCCATGTCGTGGAAGACGAGTTGGTCACCAATCTCAAGGGGCTTGTCGAAGGAGTAGTCACCGATGACGTCACCACTGAGGCAGGTCGGACCACCGAAGCGGTAGGTGTATTTCTTCTCGCCGGGCTGGCCGGAGCCTTCGACATCGGGACGGTAAGGCATCTCGAGAACGTCGGGCATGTGAGTGGTGGCGGAGACGTCGAGGACGGCGATTTGCATGCCGTTTTCCACGATGTCGATGACGCTGCCGATGAGGACGCCGCCGCCGGAGGAGATTGCTTCGCCGGGCTCAAGAAAGATCTGGAGCTGCGGGTAGCGTGCCTGGATTTCGCCGATGATGCGGATGAGGCGGGGGACATCGTAGTGGTCGGAGGTGATGAGGTGACCACCGCCCATGTTGAGCCACTTCATGCGCTTGAGGTATTTGTCGAACTTGGCGACGACGTGCTCAAGGGTGCGCTCGAGGGCATCAGAGCCTTGCTCGCAAAGAGTGTGGAAGTGGAGTCCGTCGATGCCATCAAGGTCGTCTTCGGTGATGAGTTCGGCGAGGACACCGAAGCGGGAGCCGGGTGCGCAAGGGTTGTAGATTTCGGCACAGGCTTCGGCGTATTCCGGGTTGATACGGAGGCCGGCTGAGATGTGCTTGTCGGCACAGAGAACCTGCTCGCGGTAACGTTTCCACTGTGAGACTGAGTTGAAGACGATGTGGTCGGCGATTTTAACAAGCTCATCCATTTCGGCGGGTTTGTAGGCGGGCGAGAACACGTGGACGTCGCCGCCGAATTCCTCGGCTGCGAGGCGTGCTTCGTAAAGTCCGCTGGCGGTAGTGCCGGCGAGGTAGTTGCGAAGAATGGGGTAGATCGCGGTGCAAGAGAAAGCCTTCTGGGCCAGAAGGATTTTGGCGCCGGTCTCGTCCTGGACGTGTTTCAGGATGCTGCCATTGTGGTGGAAGGCGCGTTGATCGAGGACGTAGGAAGGAGTTTCGAGTCCGCTTTCGAGGAAAGCTTCGGCGATTTTGGGAATGGAGGTGGCCCCTTTGCGGTGGCTTGGAATAGATGCTTTCACGACGAGTGGACGGTTGTTAACAACAGAGGTGGAGTTCATTATGCTGAATCTAAAAATTGAGTGTTTTGAGGAAACGTGGGGGGAAGAGCACTTCCCCCATCGGGGTCGAAATGGTCCCGGGCGGGAAGCTTGGGGGACCAGAGTGGCACACGGAACGCAAAGGTCTCCGGTGACTGAATGTTTCGGAGCGCGCAGTCCGGGCCGAAGCCGTCGCTGCGCTACAGACTCAATTCTTGATCAACTTCAAGGACATGCCACGGGAGGCCCCAGGCATTCAGGTCGTCCATGAAGGGATCAGGATCCAGCTGCTCTAGATTCCATACTCCGGGACGCAGCCACGCTCCGGATACGAGTTGACGTGCGCCAATCATGGCTGGCACGCCGGCGGTATAGCTAATGGCCTGGCTTTTGACCTCGGCATAGCATTCCTGATGATCACACACGTTGTAGATGAACTTGGTTTCAAGTTCACCGGTCTTCTGCGACTTGCCGGTGATGAGGCAGCCGATACAGGTTTTTCCTTTGGTGAGAGGTCCGAGCGATGCGGGATCGGGAAGGACCTTCTGGAGGAATTGAAGAGGGGAGATCTCCACGCCGCCAATTTTCATGGGCTCGATGGAAGTCATGCCGACGTTCTCAAGCACGGTGAGGTGATTGATGTAGTTGTCGGAGAAAGTCATCCAGAAGCGGATGCGCTCCAGGCCGGGGAGGTTCTTGGCGAGGCTCTCCATTTCTTCGTGATGAAGAAGGTAGATGCGCTTTTTGCCAACCTCGGGGTGGGGGAATTCGAAATCGGTGGAGATTTCGAGCGGCTTGGTTTTGATCCACTCGCCGTTTTCCCAGTAGAGGCCAGGAGCGGTGATTTCCCGGATGTTGATCTCGGGATTGAAATTGGTGGCGAAAGGAAGGCCGTGGTCACCGGCGTTGGCGTCGAGGATGTCGACGTATTTGATTTCGCTGAAGTAGTGCTTGAGGGCGTAGGCGCAGTAAACGTTGGTCACGCCAGGATCGAATCCGGAACCGAGAATGGCGGTGAGGCCGGCTTCTTTAAAGCGCTCCTGGTAGGCCCACTGGTATTTATACTCGAAGTGCGGGTTGTCGAGAGGCTCGTAGTTCGCGGTGTCGAGGTAGTGGACTCCGGCCTCGAGGCAGGCGTCCATGAGCGTGAGGTCCTGATAGGGAAGGGCGATGTTGAGAAGGAAATCAGCTCCGACCTCTTTAAGGAAGGCGGCGGTCTCGGCGACGTTGTCGGCGTCGATGGCGCGGGTTTTGATTTCGACTCCAGTCGCGGCCTTGATGTCGGCGGCGATTTGATCGCACTTCGAGAGGGTGCGACTGGCAAGCCAGATTTGGCCGAAAGTCTCAGCATCCTGGGCGCACTTCTGAGCGACGACGTTACCTACGCCGCCTGCACCGATGATTACCGTGGTCCGCACACTCATTAAGAAGGAGGTGACGTTGTTTTTATTCGTGGGAATGTCAAAATTATTGTGCGGAAAATCACGGGAAAAAATCGTTGGGCGAATTCGGACTTATAGCCCACCTTTTGCCCGTGAAGATCGAGATCGAATACTGCCAGCAATGAAACTACCGCCCAGAAGCCGACCGTGTGTCGGCTGAGATTGAAAAGGCGACGGGTCAAGAGGTGACACTCGTGGGCGGTGGCGGTGGGATTTTCGAGATCCGAAGGGATGGCGAGGTGATTTGGAAGAAGGAACGAAGCGGGCATTTTCCGTCGGATGGGGAAGCGGCGGGGTTGTTTTGATGGGGGGAGTTTACCGCAGAGGCGCAGAGGCCGGGGAGTGACGCGGACATGATTGACTTGGGCCAGAGATGTGGGAAGAGCTAGGGCGGCGCTTTGCTCTGCCCTGGGCTTCGTTAGTGGGCCCCGTTGGGGCGGTGGAGAGTGGGGAGCTTGAATTATTCCGAGACGGATGTGATTCGGTTGTCTTGTTTTTTCGGTAAGGGATGAAACTCCGTGTGATGGCATTTGTGACAATAGAGCCGGGCTTTTAGGGGGAGAATGCTTCCGAGGACGCTGAGGACCAGGGAGGGGAAGACGATTGCTCCGGCAAAGGCCATGGCTCCACCATTGCCTCCCAATGTGAGGAAAGACAGGTTGGTGGAGAAGAGGAGAACGACCATGACGATGGTCATCCAGGGGGCGAATTTTTTTAAGGCCCGACCTGATCGACCGGGTCCGATTTCGAGACTGGAGCGGATGTCATAGGTTTTCTGGCATTTACTACAGCGTTCGGGGAGGTCGTCAGGCCATGCCGGAGTGAGGGAGAATTTGGACGGTGGAGTCGTCATGAGGGGCGAGTTGCGTTGGAGATTAAAAGGTCTCTGATTCGGGCAAGGACTTGGGGGGCGTTTCGGCGTTTTCGGCGAGGCGGTATTCCCAGCTGTCGGGAGGATTGTAGTATTCGGTTTTGCCGCAGTTGTGGCAATGGAGGCGGATTTTTTTTGGCAGACAATGACCAAAAATGAAAACGATGGATGAAGGCAAAAAGACCGCGATGAGGAAGTGGAGTGGTCGGATGCGGGCCGGAAGAAAGATCGGGATGGCGGCGAGGGGAAGCCAAAGGGCCGTGAATTTCATGAAGCGTCCGAGGCGTCCGGCTCCTAACTCCAGGCTGAGGATGGGATCGTAGCGGTTTTCACACTTCTCACAGCGTTCGGGGAAATGGGTAGGCCATTCAGGGGTGAGCAACAGATTCTTATTTCGTTCCTTCATTTGAGTTCCTCCTCTCTGAGGATCTGTAGAATGAGAGGCCGCAAACAAGTTGTCCGCTATAAGAACGAGGTGATTTTGGAACGGCACTTAGGTGCCGCAGAAGGTGGCGCAGACGATTTCTGCGGGCTCCGGGGTGTTCTCGAATTCGGCCGACCCGGGTTGCTCGGTGAAGGGTTTTTGGAGGATGGCGTGGAGGCGGTGAAAGGGGGCGAAGTCTCCTTTCTTTCCGGCTTCGATGACTTCCTCAACGCGGTGGTTGCGAGGGATGAAAATGGGGTTGGTGCGCTTCATGAGGGCGAGGTCGATGATGCCGGAGGCGCGCCAGTGGCTGAGCCAGGTTTTGACAGGGGCGGGGTTTTTGAATTGGGCGAGGAGCTTTTCCTCGGAGCCGGAGAGGTGGCGGAAGACGAGGGTGAAGTCGGCTTGCTGCTCGGCCATGAGGTCGAGGAGGGATTGGATGAGGGCGGGGTCGCAGCGCTTGGGGAGGCCGAGTTTGGCGGTGAATTTTTGGTGGTAGGCGGCTTCGTATTGGGCGGGGAATTTGGCGAGGGCGGCTTGGGCGAGGTCGACGGAGGTGTCGGGGTCGTCGTGGATGAGCGGGAGAAGGGCTTCGGCAAGGCGGGTGAGGTTCCACTGGGCGATGCCGGGTTGGTTTTGGTAGGAATAGCGGCCTTGTTGGTCGATGTAGGAGAATTTCTTGGCAGGATCGAAGCGGTCCATGAAGGCGCAGGGACCGTAGTCAATGGTCTCGCCGGAGAGGCTCATGTTGTCGGTGTTCATGACGCCGTGGATGAAGCCGAGGGACATCCAGTGGGCGATGAGTTGCGCTTGCTTGGCGATGACGTTTTCTAACAGTTCGAGGGCGGTTTCGGCTTCGGGGTAGTGTCGTTCAAGGGCGTAGTCGAGGAGGGCTTCGAGGCTCTCGCGATCCTGTTGGGCCGCGAAGAATTGCACGGTGCCGATGCGAAGGTGGGAACTCGCGACGCGGGTGAAGATGCCGCCGGGTTCGAGCTGTTCGCGGACGACAGGTTCGCCACTCCAGACGGCGGCGAGGGCGCGGGTGGTGGGGACGCCGAGGGCGGCCATCGCTTCGGAGACGAGGTATTCGCGAAGGACGGGGCCAAGAGCGGAGCGACCGTCGCCGCGTCGGGAGAAGGGGGTGGGGCCGGAGCCTTTGAGTTGGAGATCAAAGCCGGCGACTTCGCCTAAGAGGATGGCGCGACCATCGCCGAGTTGCGGGGAGAAGCCGCCGAATTGGTGGCCGGCGTAGGCCATGGAGAGGGGCTCGGCTCCGGCGGGGATTTCGTTTCCAGAGAGGACGGGGACGGTGAGGTCTGCGGGATCGATGCCGAGGCGTTGCGCGAGGGGAAGGTTGAGGGCGATGAGTTGGGGATCTCGAACGGGGGTAGGCGTGGCCTTTGTAAAGAAAGCTTCGGGGAGTTTCGCGTAGGTGTTTTGGAAAGGGATGGGCATGGGCTGGCGTGAAAGAGTATGCGGGATCGCCCCGGAGTCAAAGTTGGTCGGACGAAACAAGGGCTTTGGTCCAGAAGGTGAGGCTCTTTTTGGATTCGGTTTCTTCTTTGAGGTCCTGCCAAGTGAAGTGGGCCTCGAGGTGGGGTTTGCGGGTGTATCCGCGTTTGGTCCAAAAAGAGTCGTGCGGGTGGTAGCCCGGTGGCTTGAGGGGGTGGTGGTGGGGGCGGTTGACGGCGCAGAAGCAGGTGTGGGAGAATTTTTGGCGGGCGTGGGCTTCGCGGTGGTCGAAGAATTGATGGCCGAGGCCCTGGCCGCGATGGGATTTTTGGAGGACGGATTCGGCGCAATAGAAGTAGTCGGAGACGGGGAGATCGTGGGCGAGGAAGGGCTTTTGGAAATCTTCTTCGGCTGCAATCAGGGGGAGGCCGGTGGAAACGCCGACAATTTGATCGCCGTCGAGGGCGAGGACGGCGATGGCGTCGGGGCAGTGGAGGTAGCGTTCGAGGTAGTGCTGCTCGTAGGCCATGTTGCCTTCGTAGAGATAGGGGAATTCGCGGAAGACCTCGATGCGGAGCCGGGCGATTTCCGGGAGGGCGCTCGCGATGTCGCGGCCGTGGAGGGTTTTGATGGTGAGAGGCATTTGTTAGATGCTCACGGCTTCAATCCATTTTTGGAGATTGTAGTAGTTGGTGACGCGGGCGATTTTGCCATTGCGAAGGTCGAAGAAGGCGCCGACGCGGATGCGGTAGTTTTGGCCGTTGGCCTCGGGGAGGCCGTCGTCGGTTTTGAGGTAGCTGCCGTTGATATAGAATTCGGCGGAGGCGCGGGTTCCGTCTTCGTTGGACATGACGACGAGTTCTTCGACTTGCTCGCGGTAGTGCGCGTCCATGCGGTCGAGGAATTTGGCGAAGGCTTCCTTGCCGATTTCCGAGCCTCCTTCGTTGGCGTCGTGGATAACTTCCTCGGTGAGGAGATCGAGCATGCCGGTGGGGTCTCCGGCATTGAAGGCGGCGTAGTAGGATTGGATGATTTCGATGGAGGTCATGGGTGAGAGGTTTTGTTGGGGAGCTTGGATTTTAGTCCGAGTGGGGCTTGGTTGAGGGGACTCGGACTAAAGTCCGGTCGGCCGGTCCCACAAGCTCCGTAGGGTTGTGGGTCTTTAGTCTTTGGTTTGGACGGAGTCCCACCAGGTTTTGTTGGGGGTGTAGTCGGGTTTGAGGAAGTTGGCGTGTTGGGTTTCGAGGCGGGCTTTTCCGGCGGTTTGGGTTTGCTTGAGCGAGGCGGCTTTTTTGTCCGCGTTGAAGCGTGAGTCGGGTTGGGGGATTTTGGCGCCGACTTCTTTGAGGTGGGCCGTGAGTTCGGCGGAAAGGCGTTTGACGATGTCGGGATGTTTGTCGGCAAGGTCGGTAGTTTCGCTAAGGTCGTCCTTGAGGTTGTAGAGTTCCTCGTGTCCGTCTTCGTAGTAGCGGATGAGTTTGTAGTCGCCGTGGCGCACGATGCTGGAGGGTTCGCCGCCTTGGTTTCCGTAGTGCGGGTAGTGCCAGAAGAGGGAGCGCTCGGAAGGTTTTCCATTCAGGGCTGGGACGAGAGATTGTCCATCGACGTGAGCGGCGGGGAGTTGATCGAGTCCGGCGAGTTCGAGAAGGGTGGGGTAGAAGTCGGTGCCGGTGGCGAATTGATCGGAGGTGGAACCGGGTTGGGTCACTCCGGGAACACGGATGTAATAGGGTTGGCGAATGCCGCCTTCCCATTGGCGACCTTTGCCGCCGCGGAGGGGAAGGCAGGCGGTGGCGAAGGCATCGCCGGAGGAGACGCCTCCGTTGTCGGAGGTGAAGATGACGATGGTGTTTTCGTCGAGGCCGGCTTTTTTGAGATTCTCGAGAACGATGCCGACGGCGTTGTCCATGGACTCCATCATGCCCGCGTAGATGGGGCAGTCCTGGACCTGGCGGACGGGGAGGGTGCGGTCGACTTTAAAGCGTTCGTTGGCGAGTCCGGCGGCGGTGGCTTTTTTACGATACTTTTCCCAGAGATCGGGTGAGGTCTGGATGGGGCCGTGGACGGAGTAGAAGGAGAGAAAGGCGAAGAAGGGCTTGTCGGAATCCTGCTTGATGAAGTTGACCGTCTCATTGGCGAGCCGGATGGGGAGGGATTCTCCCGGAGGGCCGTCTTCGAGCTCGGGGTTTTTGTAGGGGGAGAAGTATCCGCCCGCAGGGCTGCCGGAGTGGTAACCGCCTTTGTTGATCTCGAAACCGTGGTGTTCGGGCTGGGAGTCCTTGCCGCCGAGGTGCCATTTTCCAGCGAAGAAGGTACGATAACCACCGGACTTGAGCGCTTCGGCGAGGGTGGTGGCGTTGTCAGGAAGGTTGTGAGTGTATTCAGGTGGGAGAACGCGGTCGTTGCGGTTCCACTTGGTCCCGGTGGCGGCGCCGATCCAGTCAGTGATGCCGATGCGGGCAGGATATTGGCCACTCATGATGGAGGCGCGGGAGGGAGAGCAGACCTGACAGGTTGAGTAGCCATTGGTGAAGCGCATTCCTGACATGGCGAGGGAATCGATGTGCGGGGTCTCGTAGTAGGTCGAGCCCTCGCAGGAGAGATCCTTGCTGCCGAGATCGTCCGCGAGGATGAAGACAATGTTGGGCTTGGCCGCGGCGAGTGCGGGAATCGCAAAGGCAAGAAGGATATTTTTGAAAGCCATGAGGAGGCTAATACAGGCAAAAGTGTCGATTCTTGCAATGTCGATTCTGACTCTTGGAATTCCGGCATTTTATTCATGAAACAAATGTCGTGTTTCTTGTTGCGTATTTGAGGGGGGGCGCTATCTCTTTCCCCGTCGACACAACGAGGGCCTTCCGGTGAAGGTTCAGGTGTCGTCTTTGACCTATTCACTATTCAGATTAATGCCTCTTCCATCTCCATCGACTTCACGTAAAAATCCCATTTTCCGGGCAACCCTGGCCATCCGAGAGTTCCTTCGCCTTGAATCGGCAGGGGGAATTCTTTTGGTGATTTCGACGATTCTCGCAATGCTCATGGCAAATTCGTTCCTACGCGAATCATATGAATCCATTCTGGCGACGCCGGTGCAGATTCGGATCGGGGCGCTCGATTTAGACAAGAATTTGCTCCTTTGGATCAACGATGGCTTGATGGCGGTCTTCTTTTTCCTGATCGGGCTCGAGTTGAAAAGGGAGCTGGTGGAAGGGGAGCTTTCGCACCCAAGTAAGCTGGTGCTTCCGGGTTTGGGGGCGATCGGGGGAATGGCTGTTCCTGCCGTGATTTATGCCATTTGTAACTGGGGCCGCTCGCCCGAGATGCAGGGTTGGGCCATTCCGGCGGCGACTGATATCGCGTTTGCGCTGGGAATTCTCACTCTCCTCGGCAACCGGGTGCCACTCTCCTTGAAGGTGTTTTTGGTATCGCTCGCGATCGTCGATGACATTGGTGCGATTGTGATCATCGCTCTCTTCTATACCGCCCAGCTTTCTCTCACCGCTCTTGGAGTTGCGGCGCTTGCTCTGGTGGGTCTCTTTGTGATCAACAAGCGAGGCGTTGAGAAATTCACTCCATACCTCTTTGTGGGCCTGATCCTTTGGGTGGCGGTTTTGAAGTCGGGCGTGCATGCGACTTTGGCCGGAGTGGCCTTGGCGGCCTTCATCCCAATCCACACTAAGAAAGAGGGCGGAAAGTCGCTTTTGAAGTCACTGGAGCACGATCTTCATAGCACGGTGGCCTTCGTCATCCTGCCGGTCTTTGCAATCGCCAATGCGGGAGTTCCACTTGCCGGATTTACCTTTGAGGCTCTCTTTAGCTCGGTGCCGCTGGGCATTATGTTGGGGCTCGTGGTGGGTAAATTTATCGGAGTCTTCTCGCTGGCGTGGATGGGGATCAAGCTGGGATGGACCAAGATGCCCGAGGGTATGACCTGGGGTTCACTGGCTGGAGTCTCGGTGCTCTGCGGAGTTGGCTTTACGATGAGTCTCTTTATCGGGTCGCTGGCCTTCGAAGGCGGTGGGCTTCCCTTTGCAGGGAGTGAGCGACTCGGAGTTCTGATGGGCTCCGGAGTGGCAGCGGTGATTGGATTCTTGATCCTGCATCGCGTCCTTCCTCCCAAGAAAACCGATGAGAGGTTCATTGGTCGATCCGGTAAAGGTGCGACTTCGTTCTGAGATAGAGCGAACTTTCATCGAGAGCGGGGGAGGCCATGAAGCCATCATCGAGCGAGTTGGTGGCGACGACTTTCATTTCAGAGCCGGGCTTTACGACAAAAGTCCGGCCTTCTTCGCTTACGAAATAGAGGTGTCCATCGGCGTAGATGCCCGAGGCGCTGAAGTGATCATTGAGCGCGATGTATTCCTCGATCTTTCCGCTTTTGGCATCGATACGACTCAAGATGCCCGTCTCCGAAGTGACGTAGATTTCACCATCGACGACGACGGGCGAGGAGCGGGTCGGCATGCGCTTGAAGATGTCCCACTCGATGTGGGAGCTGGTGATGTCGCCGGTGAGTTTGTCATCGAGTCGCACCCCGAGGAGGTGGGCCTTGCCGAAGCCGGAATTGATGATGGCCATGTCATTGCCGATGAAGACCGGGCTGGCGGCATTGGAGAAGCCGTCATAGGTGATTTTCCAAAGCTCCTTGCCGGTGTCGGCTTCGTATCCGTAGGTGGCCTTGGCTCCCGAGCTGATCAGTTGGACCTTGCCGTTGACCGTCACGAAGTTGGGGGTGGTGTAGGCCTTGCGGAAATCGCCATCGCCCCGAATTTTTCCCCCGGCTTCGACGTCGCCGAAGTCAGTGGTTCGGTCGGTTTTCCAAACGGTCTTGCCGGTCTTGCGATCGAGGGCGGCGAGGTATTGCACGTCGACTCCGTCCATCGTGAGAATGAGTGTTTCTTTGTAGAGAACGAGCGAGGAGCCGGGGCCGCGAAAGTGGCGGCAGGGGAAGTCACGGCGTTCCCAGATGACCTTACCGGTTTTGCGATCAAGGGCAGCAGTTCCATAGCTGCCAAAGTGAATATAAACGCGCTCTTCATCGATGGTGGGAGAGCAGGAGCCGTAGCAGTTGACGTGATTGCTGAGTGGTTCGGGGTCGGCGTTTTCGAAGAGGAGGAGCTTGTGGATTTCCTTGCCGGTGGCCTTGTCAAAACAGACGGCGGACATTTTCTTGCCGTCTTCGGTCGCGGTGGAAACCCAGACTTGGTCGCCCATGATGACGGGAGTGGACCAAGCGAAGCCCTCGATAGGGGCTTTCCAAGCGACATTCTTGCCCTCGCTCCATTCGGTGGGGAAGCCATGGAGTTGCCCTTCCGTTGCAGCGGGATAGATTCCGTCGCCGGTGGGGCCGCGGAATTGACGCCAATCAGCGGTGGCGGGGAGAAATCCGGCGGTGAGAAATCCGAGGGTGATCCATCGTTTGAGCATTCTGCAAATGTCGCCCTTCCCGGGCGCCCCATCAAGACGGAAGTTCGCGGCCAAGTTGGGCGAGGAAATCGCGGAGGACATCGGCCCGCTCCTTGGCGAGTTCGCGGCCGGCCGGGCTCTTCATCGTATCTTCGAGTTTGAGGAGCTTGCGGTAGAAATGATCGATGACGTATTTGGCATCGTCGGGTTCGCGGAATTCGCAGAAGGGATCCTCGCGGCTCATGAGCTCGGAATTCATGTGGCCGCCCAGCATGAGGCAGCGGCTGAGGCCGAAAGCGCCGAGGGCATCGAGGCGGTCGGCGTCTTGCAGGACCATCGCTTCGAGATTTTTTGTTTCGATGTTGGCCGAAAAACTATGGGCCGCGATGGCGTGGTGGATGGCCTCGAGGTGCTTTGCAGGATATTTGGCAAACTCCAGGAGGCGGACGGCGCGATCGGCCGAAAGGGCGGAGGCTTTGGCCCGGTGGCCCGAGTCCTTGGCCACGAAAACACAGTCGTGCAGCCAGGCTGCAGGATGAACGATGTCCCATTGGGCGCCCTCGGTGGTGCAGAGGATACGGGCGTTGGCGACGACCCGTTCGATGTGGGGAAGGTCGTGGGCGGGGTCACTTTCTTCCTGTTCAAGGAGCCACCCACGGAAGATTTCGCTCCACTTTTCTTCTTCTGTCATGAGATTTTACGAAAGTCACCCGTCCCTTCGCGGGTAACATTCTAACGCTGAATCCTAAGATCAAGCACACATTATGAAATTACTTCTTCCATTTCTCCTCATGACCTTGCCGCTCGCGGCCAATCATCATCTCGCCAACGAGCTGACCGATGCCGAAAAGAAAGAGGGTTGGACCCTTCTTTTCGACGGGAAATCGACCGACCTCTTCCGCAACTACAAGGGCGAGGGCGTCAAGGATGCCTGGGAGGTGAAGGACGGGGTGCTGACCCTCACGAAAGGTGGCGGCGGCGACATCATCACCAAGAAGCAGTATGAGGCCTTCGAATTCACCGTTGATTACCGTATTTCCGTCGGTGGCAATTCGGGGCTCATGTTTCATGTTGCCGAGACTGAAGCCAATCCCTGGCAGACCGGCGCTGAGATTCAGATCCAGGACAACGTCAAAGGGCACGATCCCCAGAAGGCGGGTTGGCTCTACCAACTCTACAAGCCCGAGCCCATGGTCGACGCGACCAAGCCAGCCGGTGAGTGGAATACGCTGCGTGTTCTCATCACTCCCGAGAAATGTGTTCAGTGGATGAACGGCACCAAATATGTCGAGTATGTCAAAGGTTCCGAGGATTGGAACAAGCGCGTGGCCGCTTCCAAGTTCAGCGCTTTTAAAAACTTCGGTAAGCCCACCACGGGCCACCTTTGCCTGCAGGACCATGGCAACGTGGTGTCCTTCCGGAACATCAAGATTCGGGAGATTAAGAAGTAGGCTTTAAGAGCTTTTGAAAAAAACCGCGATCGTGGAGACTCGGCGCGTTTTTTTTCTTTGATGATGGAGTTGTGATTTTAGATCTTCGGGCGAGAGAGTTTGAACCAAAGCCCTGCGAAAATCAGGATGCCAAGGATGCTCAAAATCCACTTTGATTGTTGTGGGCTCGAAGTTGATGAATCACTGCCTTTTGATCCTATTGATTGGGAAGGTATGTCGCTGTGTGTCCTTGGACTTTGGTGTGGTGGTGTTGTCCGGGGGGTGCGTGGTGCTGAGTTTGCGAATTCAAGATATTCTCCAGTAATATCGCGAAGACGAGGATCTTCGTGATCCGACCATTCACGAGCGAGAGCTTCAAATTCAGGAGCGTAGAATTCCTTGCTTTCGATTCTGCTAAACACTGACTGAACCACTTCGCGATCTTTAATTTGGGGAGACGCTAGGTTTTTTTGAGCTCCAAAATCACTTGCTCTAAAATGTTTTGCTCGTCCCCGTCGTTTAGTAAATCAGGTCGCTCCTGTAATGTCGCAATGATCGCAGAAATTGCTCGAAATCGGGTAATCGTGTTCGGGTAAGCGTGGATTTTTGAAACCACCCAATCGAGATCTTCTCGGGTGAAGTCATTGACCGCTGCAAGGTATCCTTGCATGTATTCTCCAACATGGAGTCGGCCATATCGCTGAATTGTCTTCTCTTCCCACTCGGCTGTCCGCGATTCACGCGGTGGGAGAATGTGGTCGGCAAGAGTAATTTGGCAGCAAAGACCTAGAAGAATTAGAATTTTCATGATTACTACTCTTCAATTTTTTTGACAGCAGGGTGAGTGTAGATGGTATTTTCTTGATGCTGGGAAAGTCGTCGAGCGTCATAAGCTTCTTCACCAGCTGGCATTTGCCCAGCCGCCAGAGCATCCATTAAGTTTGCTGCTGGGCCAATATGAACCGCACGCGTGAGTAAATGACCAAGTTCGTGTGCCACGATGTTGGGCGGTAATCCATCTGTCACTACGATTGCCGTGTTTTTGTAGCGCACAGGAATAGGTCGATCTGCACCATAAGAGATACCAAAAGTGCCTTGTTGATCGCCGTTGGAATTGGCTCCCTTTTTGAAATTTTCAATGAAGACGATTTCAAAAATATCCTGAGCAGGGTCGGTGAAATTGTTAAGGAGATCAATCTCATCTTGCGTCATGGCGGCAGGATTGTTGCCTTCTTCACCCTCGGGTAACTCGATGTTGGAATACTTCGAATAACCTGCGGTTGCCGGTGGTTTGATTGTGATTTCCACGGAGGCAAGAATTCCTACTTGGCCCAGGGAATCGATAATTCGCTTCTTGTGGAATTCAATGAGAGCAGGTCTAGCAACAGTCCCTGCACCTTTTTTTGGGTTGATGAGTCGGACTTTGATCGTACGGCGAGCTTTTACCTGAGCAGTCAGCTCGGAAGAATTTTTTTCTCGCCAATTTTCACTTGTTCTACGAAAACCTCTCCTCCCAGCGCAACTTTATAGGGATCTAGGTTGATGTGTTCGTCAGGTCCGATTTTCAAGTAATCAACCGTTCCGGTGCCATCAGGGTTTTGCTGATGTTTGTCATCAATATCGTCAGCTGCTAGAAAGTGGAGATTGGAGAGGGATTTCTTTTCCTCGGGGTTCCAATTGACCTCACTATGCCGTGAGCTGGATCGTTGTAATCCATCAGATTTTGAGGATGTTTTGTTCCCATTTTAAAGAAGACTTTTTGAGTTGCTGGAAGTTTTAAAGGCCCCATGGAAATTCGGAAACGATCACGATCAGTTTCGTATTGTAAACCGCCGGTTGCTTTAATGCCTCCGTCGAATTTAGCGATTTTCAGTTGGTCCGTTTTCTTAAAAGGGACGTCATTGTGGAAAGAAATTGGATCCTCGAACTGAATTGGGTTGGCGAGGAGTTGTAATTTCGAGCCAGCTTTTGTTACCTGAATGAGGATGACGCCTCCATCATTGATATCGAGGGTTTCAATCTGGCTGAATCCTCCATCTCGTAAGGCCGGACAGAGATTCTTAGGGTCGAGATATTCACCATCTTCCCATATTTTTCCGTCGGAGGTGATGCCGGTTCCGCTGAGGCTGAGTTCGGTGACACGGTGCAAGCCAGAGCTTTCCTGCCAGCTGCCATTGTCATCGAGCATCCAGGTTTTACTGGAATTCTGTTCGCTGAGAAGAAGTCGGCCAGACGGAGTCCGAGAGAGGCTCCGAAATGGGTGAGAGGGCCCCACGACAAGTTCGAAAGTTTCAGGATAATCGTCTGTGGGTGCGATCCAGAGAAAGTTGGTGGGTTCGAAGCCACCGGTGTATGCGGAAATGACAGCTGCTTTTCCAGTTGCCATGACCGCAGTGGCGTGTTGAAAGTCGGGCAATGGTAGTTGACGCAGCGGAGTCGCAGCTTGGTTTTCTTCCCCGTAGAGGGAGATGGTCCGAATTTGAGGAAGGCTGGAATACCCAAAGATATCGCCTTCAATACTTTCGACCAGGAAATGCCCATCTGTCGCAGCTGCTGAAATGCTGAAGGGTTTGATTCCGCCAGACCATAGGGGAAGATTTCGACCGACGAACTTTGGTTTCGCGTCTGAGGAGGGCCAGAAGACGGGAATTGGAACCCCTGACTGGCCAACTGGAATCAGGATGTAATGAGGCTCACCAGCACTGGTTTTCCAATCAATCAAGCTATCGTCAATTGCTGCGTCTTCATTGTCAGGAATCCCGTCGCCATCGAAGTCTCCTGTGTCCGGAATGCCATCGCCGTCAGTATCGCCATTAAAGGGATCTGAATCACCGGCTTCAAATTCGACCCAGTCCGGACGAGAATCGCCATCTCCGGAGTATCCCCAATCGGCAACGAGGCGATACCAGCCTCGGGATCCAGTGGGAGGTGATACTGAAACCGGAGACGTCACGGCTGTGGCGTCGAGAGCTGAAATTTCGCTGTTTATTTGAGGTAAGGTGGTAGCAAAGGCTGAGATCATGGCGGAATCCATTGGTCCCAATGATGGCAGGTCTGGAAGTTGAAGATCCTGGGCGGGGTTCAGAATTGTGTAGAAGGCATAATCCCCTGAGTCGTGGCGAAACAAGGGGAAGTTGTTCCATTCCGGCACGAGGCTTGATCCACTTAGGTGATAGTGAACGGCATCGCCATGGTCCAAAGAAGGCCAAGAGGCCAGGACTCCGCCAATCGAGGGGCGCCCCAAACGGAGAAAGGAAAGAATGGTTTCTGAAGGCACGGCGGCGTTGGGATCTGATGTTGCAGTGACTTCTTCGTGGGTGAAAAGTTGAATTGATACTTCATGACCGAGTCCGTAAATGTGTTGAACGTTGTCCCAGTTGGAAAGGTCCTCAGAATGCTGGAGGGTGTATCGAACTCCGGCTTTAGTCTGAAACCAGAGGATTTTTGCGTGCTCTCCAGAATCTGTTTCTTGATCCTCGAGCCGCCAGTTCGTATTTCGATTTGATCCAGTGAGGCTGGATGCTGATATTAATAAAATAAGAAGTGATATTTTCATCGTTAATAATGTCACGTTATGTCTTATTTTTTCGGACCTTTTGAAGGTTAAAGTGCGGTCCGCGCATTTATACCACTTTTGATTTTTTTTTCGTGGGTTGGATTTTAAAAGCGGAATAATAAGGGCGGGTCCGTGGGGGCGGCTTGGGCAAGCTTTGGAAGGCTTCCTTTCACCCTCCATAAGGTGTTGCCTTGCGGATGGGCGTTTTGGTGATGATGTGTGCTGAGCTTGGCCATGCTAGGGCGGTGCCGGATACCTCGTATTCTGCTTTGCTTCATACGGGGCTACTTTCTGTCATCCCTCCGGGATTTGTGATTCAATGATGCTGGAGAGAAAGGGTGAAATCACTTCTTATGCCAGGCGGGTCGGGCGTTTTTGGTGAGGTCGGTGTCGTAGTCGAGCATCTGCTCCATGAGTTTGGCGACAATCTCCGGGTGCTTTTCGGCGAGGTTGTTTTTCTCACCAAGGTCTTCTTTGAGGTTGAAGAGCATATTTTGGGCGGTGGGGTTGGGATCCTTTTTGGTCTTGCGAGCCTTCTTGACGAGGAGTTTGTAGTCTCCGAGTCGGATGCCTTCGAGATTGCCCTGGGCGGTGTAGTAGATGAATTCCTTGCGCGGGCCTTCGTTGGAGCCTGCGAGGAGATTGGAGATGTCGAGGCCGTCGATTTTTTTGTCCGTTGGCAGCGGAGCATCGGTGAGTTTGGCGATGGTGGGGAGGAGGTCGATGGTGCCGCAGAGTTGATCGCAGGTGGTGTCGGCGGGGATTCTTCCGGGAGCCCACATGACGCAAGGGACGCGCTGGCCACCTTCGAAGGTGGTGCCTTTGCCTTCGCGAAGTGGTCCGGCACTGCCTCCGTGGTTTTTGAATTGGAGCCAGGGGCCGTTGTCGGTGGTGAAGATGAGGTAGGTGTTTTGATCGAGCTTCAGTTCGCGGAGGAGATCGGCGATGCGACCGACTTCTTGGTCGATGTGTTCGATGACGTTGGTGTAAGCATTGGCGGGATCGGCGTCGCGGACGTCATCGGGCACATAGAGGGGGATGTGCGGCATGGAGTGGGGGAGGTAGAGGAAGAAGGGCTTGTCCTTGTTTGCCTTAATAAAGTCCATGGACTTCTCGGTGTAGCGACGGGTGACGGTGCGTTGGTCAACTGGGAGTTCGACGATTTTTTCGTTCTCCATGAGGGGCGTTTTCCACTGGGTGAGAGTGGATTCAGGGTTGGCCCAAAGTTTGTCCATTCCGGCAGGTCCACCCTGAGGTTTCCCTTTGTTGTCGGGGTGGTTCATGTCGTTGGAGTAGGGGATGCCGAAGTAGGTATCGAAGCCGTGCTTTTGCGGGAGGGTTTCGGGGTGATGGCCGAGGTGCCATTTTCCGAAACAGGCGGTGGCGTAGCCCTGGCCTTTGAGGTGGTCGGCGATGGTGTGCTCGTCAGGATTGAGGCCGCGGGTTGAGGTGGGGAAGAGAACGTGTTGGTGCATTTCGATCCTCTTCGGATAGCACCCGGTGAGGAGGGCGGCGCGGGAAGGGGTGCAGACCGGTGAGGCCACCATGAAGCTGGTGAACTTGCGGCCTTCTTTGGCAAGGCGATCGATGTTGGGAGTCTTGATCGTGGTGGAACCAAAGCAACCGAGGTCGCCGTAGCCCTGGTCGTCGGTGAAGATAATAATGAAGTTGGGCTTTTCAGCGGCTCCGGCCAGGAGGCCCAGCGATGCGATGATGAAGGTGCAGAGGCGTTTCATGTGGAAGTGGAGGAAACGGGAACTCTGCACGAAATCTTACCCTCCGCCAATCTTGGAGGTACGGAATAATCGGGTGTCATTTTTGGTTCTTTGTTCGATAGGCGTCCGATTCGATCGGTGGGATCACCGCTTCTCGAATCATGACTTTATTTCCTTCATGCCTCTTTCCATTGCCTCTGGTGTTGGTCTTTCTCTTGTCGGCGGTTGCGCAGGCAATCCCCACGGCCAGTGAGTTACTCATGAAGGAGGTGACGACTCGCCTCGCTACGGCGGAGTTAACGGGAGATGAAGCGGCCGGATTCCAGAAGGCGCTTCTCGGATCGGAAGAATGGCAGCCGGCGTATAGTTTGTCGTGGCAGCGGGGAGCACACCTCGTTCTTTGGATCGAGTTGGGGTTGGCATGTTCTCAATACCAAGGCGCAGGAAGATGTCCCGGCACTCGTAAGTCGGCCGATACTTTCGCCGAGGCCTCGGCTCTCGCATCGAAAGAAGGAGCTCCGATCGTGATCTACGTCCACGGGAGTTCCTGGCATCCTGCCAGCCGGCTCTTTGGCGAGAAGATTTGGAGCAGTGCGGAGTTCCGGTCCACACTTCCGGACGGGGTGGTTCTCACTGATATTCACCTCAAGCAACTCCTCGACGAAGAAGCGGCGAAGGCCCAGGCCAAGGAGTTGGAAGGGTGGAATCGCAAGACCATTCGGACCTTTCCGGCCCTTCAGGTTTTTGGGGCCGACGGGCATCTTTTAAAGACGGTGCAAGGTCGTGAGATGCGCGAAATCATTTCTCCTGCGATTCTCTCAAAGATTGTTCAGGAAGCCCTAGTGTCCATGGCTCAACGGAAAGACTTGCTGGCTGAGATCGAAGCGGCCCGCCAGAAGAAGGATGCTGAAAAGGAACTCGAAGCACTCATTCGCCTGGTGGAGCTTTCACTCAATCCCGAGGAAAAAATCGCGTAGCAACTGAAAGCTGTTGATCCCGATGATCGCTCTGGATGGCAGGCTCGTTTGGGTTTTAGGGAGTGGGAGTTTGTTCGCCATATCAGTGGGATGATTAAAGAAGGGAAGACAAAGGAAGCGGTCGCGGAGGCGGATCGTCTTCTGGAAATCTCGCGCCATCGTCCTGAACAGAGGGCCTTGATTTTGGGAGCCAAGGCGACGGTTTTGGTGAAGCAGGCCAAGCTTTCTGAAGCCTGGGTGCTTTTCGAAGAGGCCAAGGCCACTGATCCCGAAGGTCCCAATGGAAAAGCGATGTGGCGATACGGGGTTCGGGTGGCCGGACTTCCGCTGCGGGCAACTCTCCCCAAGGGATCTTCGTTAAACGGAAAGGAGCTGGGTGAGAATCTGAGCCGGGGTCATGCCTCCTTTACGATGTCGTCTTCCCAACACGATAATCCGGAATTTCATTCGTCGCTCTTTGGTGGGCCTTTTGCCCCGAGCGGATTTGCCTTCCACACAGGTTCGGAGAAGGATGCCCATATCGTGATCGACCTGCAGGGTGAATGTGAAATCAGAGCTCTCCTCGTGACGAACCGGGCGAGCTCGAAGGAGCGGGCGGAGTCGTTGACGCTTGGGTCGTCGTCTGATGGCAAGGAGTGGCAGACGCAATGGCAGGCCGGGGAGGTCTTGCCTTTCTGGGGCATCCATTTGGAGACCCCGGTGAAAGCCCGCTTTCTCAAGTTGGGGCTCGATCGCAAGACTCCGGAGTTTTTCCACCTCACCGCGGTTGATATCTACGGAAAGCGTTCGTGACTTGAAATCTTTCCGGCACTGGACATCGTCGGGCAGATCTCCATGGCTCATCAATCTCTCGAAGTTCGTCCCTCAAAAAATTCCCGCGAAGTTATCACTGCGGATGGCAAGGTTCTCAAGGTTCCCGATGAATGGGATTTGTTGATGCCGGGAGATGCTGCGCTGAGTCGTCGTATCAAGAAAGATGGTCCCACTTGGACGATGTTCGAGATGAAGGGGCGGAAGAAATTTTCGCGCGGGATTTGGGCTCCGGCGGATCGGATCGGTGCTTTGGAGGCCGAGTTGAAAGTCGAACGGGAAGATCCTTCGTATCAAAAGAAGCTCGATGCCGGTCGGGCGCGGCGGGCCAAGGAGCAGGTCGTTTATGCGGCGGACTTTGAAGCGGCGGTGTTTGAATTCCTCGCCTTTCAGTCGGCCCACCTCGAATTGGCGCTTGAGATGTCCCAGGCCATCGCGGCCCACGCGGTGCCAGTTGGAAGTGGTACAGTGGCCCGCACGCAGCGGATTCCCATTGAGCGAAGAGCGGAAGCGGCCGTGATCGCCTGGATGCGTCATCAAACGACCGCTTACGATCACATGACGATTTCCCGGGAGAAGGGGGCGCGTCGGGAAGTTCGCCGGATGCTCGCCGGTCGCTCGCGGGAATTGTTGGAAAGGTATCGGAGGGGCGGGCGGGGAGACTCCGGGGCAAGTTGTCCTTTGCGCAAGGCCTTGCCGGGAGGGTGATGTTTTTGCGATAGAAACCGCCTCCGGGCTGCTGTATGGCTCTTTCAAGATGACTTTCACGAAACCATTAGTCGCGCTCGTAGGGTTGCTACTTTTTCTGCCGGCCCAGGCGGACGAAAAGAAGCGCCCTAACATTCTCTTTATCATCGTGGACGACCAGTCACCCTTTGACCTTAAGGTATATGATCCCAAGTCGCCTCTGGATTCGCCCAATATTTCCAAGCTGGCGGCGGAGGGAATGGTTCTGGATGGGGCCTATCACATGGGTTCCTTTTCCGGGGCGGTGTGCACGCCCTCGCGTCACATGGTGATGTGTGGCCGCGCGGTTTGGCATCTTCCCAATGCGAAGGGTCTGGTGGGTGATACGTTTTGTCCGGAAGGAATCGATGAGAATACGATGGCTGCGGTGTTTAATCGTGCGGGATACGACACCATGCGGACCTGCAAGAAAGGGAATAGCTATGCGGGCGCCAACAAGCAATTCACGGTGGTGCGGGATGCGACCAAGCGAGGTGGCACGGAGGAAGCCGGGAGTGGCTGGCACGGGAAGCAAGTTTTGGATTACCTTTCGGAACGTCAGGCCCGCAAGGATGAGGATCCTTTTCTGATTTATTTTGGCTTCTCCCATCCACACGATACCCGTGATGGCACACCTGAGTTGTTAGAGAAATATGGTGCGGTCAATCACACTGATCGGAATGCATTGCCACCGGCGAATGAGAAGCAGCCCGCTCTGCCGGCCAACTATCTGCCGGTCCACCCATTCTCGCATGGTCACCCGAATCTTCGTGATGAAGTGGCGGTGAGTGGAGTATGGGACAAGCGGGACGAGCGGACGATCCGGAATGAACTGGGTCGCGAGATGGCGTGTTCGGAAAATATTGATATTCAGATCGGCAAGGTGCTCAAGAAGCTCGAGGAAATGGGGGAGTTGGATAGCACCTACATCGTTTACACGGCGGACCACGGAATGGCGATTGGACGTCATGGTTTGCAGGGAAAGCAGAATCTTTATGAGCACACCTGGCGCGTGCCCTTCATCGTGAAAGGTCCTAGGATCAAGGCTGGTTCCCGGGCCCAGGGGAATACCTACCTGCTCGATACCCTCGCGACACTTTGTGACTTTGCGGGGATCAAAGCACCTGCCACCAACGAAGGGTTAAGCGCTCGCCCGGTTCTCGAAGGGAAAGTGGATACCGTTCGCGAGGTTCTCTACGGCACCTATTCGGGCGGCACCAAGCCGGGGATGCGGAGTGTCAAATTGGGCGATTGGAAGCTCATTAAGTATGACGTGTTAGATGGAACGGTTCGTGAGACCCAGCTCTTCAACTTGAAGGAGAACCCCAATGAATTTCTGAAGGAACATGGCAAGAATGATGCCAAACTTGCCAATCTGGCCGATAATCCAGACTACGCGCAAAAGTTAGCTGAGATGGAGGCGCTCCTCCTTTCCGAGATGAGAAAGCATAACGATCCTTACCGTCTCTGGAATCAGCCCAAGGATGGCTTGAAGCCCACCAAGAAGGCGCCTGCCAAGCCCAAGCGGAAGAAGCAGAACTCCAAGTAGCGTGAAAAGACTTTAGGAGAGTTCGGGGTCGCCATGGGGCCTGATTTCCGCTCTCACTATCAGGTCTGGGTGAAGGATACTCCGCACGGTCAGGCGGGGACATTTCGTAATTTGCCGGGCATGGAGGAGAGCCGGAATGCGGAGCACAATCCGGAGGGCTTGTTCAACTTTCGATTCGAGGAGGGATCCTGTGCGAATCAAAATCCACTTCACGGTATTGGACATCAATTGCCGGTGTATGAGAACTTGAATCGTTCGTGGGCGGACAAGGTTCACTTTCACATCATGAACGGGGATTGGCTCTACGAGGAGCTGGCTCGCAGGGGAAGCGGCATCGGCGGACGGTCTTTCGTGATATCGGAACGCGGGCATGGTATGACTATCTGGGCTGGGCAAATCCGGTAGAGTATTCATCACAGCGGGTTCACTTTGGTCGTGCGCAGATGAAGGCGGGGTGCAACTTGTTGGTGGATCGCAGTGTCGATTTCACGGCGCTGCCATTGGAGAAGATGCTCAATCTTCATGTACACTGGGGGACCAAGGAAGCGTGGACTGGGTTTTTCGACGAACGTGAAGCCTTGATCGAAGAGTGGGGGAAGTTGGGGAAGTTGGTTTTTGTGATGACAGGGGATCTCCACAAGAGCTTTGCAATTCAGGTGACCGACAACATCTGGGAGTTTTGTTGTGGTCCGCATAACAGCCTGAATCACGTGCCGAAGAATGATGAAAGCGACCGCCCCACGACCGGGAAGTGGAAATTTGGGCCACGCGAGTGCGATCTTAAATGGAGCAGCGATATCCTGCCGGATGTGCCCAGGTTGGAGAGGCTCTATCCGCATTTCTGCGTGGTGCAGGTGAACAATGTCGGCAACATGCCTCAGAAGTTGGGAGGGAAGAGGTTGGTCGCTTATCCGCATCCCCAGGTGATTTTTCAATACTTCGATGGATGGACAGGGGCGCTGGCATATGCCCAGTCAATTACGCGGCCTCGCGACTGAAGAAGTTCGATGGGCGGTTTGTTCGCAAGTATAAATTATCACGTCGTATGTATAATAATCGGTTTCGTGTTGGGTATTTAGATGTTTACTTAGGCGGCGGTGTTCTGTTAGTAATCTTGCTTTATGATGAGTAAGTATCCATCGCTGTTGCTGTTTCTCGGAGGGGTTGCCTCACTCTCCAGTGTTGCCAGCGGAGCTATCGCAATGTCGGCACCTTCCCAACAGAATGTTGCCCTGAGTAAACCCTCTTTCGGTGACACGGCATTCAGCGCTCCGACGAGTCGCGGAAATGATGGGATCGACGGTTTCGCCAATTCGGGTAATTGGACTCACGCCGACTTTCCTACCTCTGCTACCCCGTATCCAGGGGAAGCGACCAATGCGCCCAATCCTTATTGGGAAGTGGATCTGCAAGGGAGCTATCAGCTCGATAGCTTTGTGGTAACTGATCGTGTCGGCTGCTGCACTGGTAGCCGCTTAAATGGATCGCTCGTCACTCTCTTCGGGGCAGGAGGTTCCGTCGTGGGATCTCAAACTCTTATTGCTGCGGCGGGAGGGGGAGATATTCTGAGCTTTGATAATGCGGGACTCGGATTCTCTGGTGTCGAGCGGGTGAGGATCGACGGAGTCAATGGAGGTAACCCGATTCAGTATTTTCAGTTTTCCGAGTTTGCGGCTCTTTCGACGATTCAGACACCGGTGAACTGGGCTCTGGGTGCTGGAGTTCAATATTATAATGCATCTGGAGCTCCTGTTGGAACGTGGGCAAGCCTCCCTGCCTCCTTTGCCACAGATGGAATTCTCAATAATCATACTCACGCACTTGATCAATTCGCTGCGGGTTATTACGCGGATATCGATCTTGGTCAGGAGATTCTCATTGATAGCCTTGATCTTACCGGACGGACGGACGGTTGCTGTCCAGAACGATTGCAGGACTTTACGATTGAGTTTCTGGATGCCAGCGGTGCCTTGGTTCACTCAATGTCCCAGTCTGGTCAGGTTACAAATACCGCAAATATTGATGTGATTGGTAGCTTTGGTGGCAATGGACCACTTGCGAAAACCGTCCGTATCGTGAACTCGAATGGGGACAATTACGGACCTCAGATTGGTGAGCTACAGGTTTACGGGGTGTCTGTTCCCGAGCCCTCAAGTGCTCTGCTGACTTTGTTGAGCGTCGCATTTTTGGCGTTTCGCCGCCGATAGTCGCCGCTCTTTTCACGCTACAAAGTTCATGGCGGCTCCGTTGGCGTTGTTTACCGATGGAGCCTTTCCTCCTTTCTCTTTGATCTTATGAAAATTCGCAACTTGGTTTCTTTCGCACTTTTGACTCTTCAGCCGTCAGCCTATGCCCAGTTGATTGAGGTCGACGTCTCTCAGGCAAAGTCAACCTTCGGAGACTCTGCCTTTGGAGCTCCTACCAGTCGGGGTAATGATGGTATTGATGGCACTACAAATACGGGTAATTGGACGCATGCCGATTATCCGAACTCGGCTGTTCCATATCCGGGAGAGATTGCGGTGGCACCGAACCCTTACTGGGAAGTTGATCTGGGAGAGAGTTTTGACCTTACAAGAATTCAGCTTGTTGACCGTGTCGATTGTTGTGACCCGCATCGCTTGAATGGCTCAACGATTACTCTCTTTGATGAATTCGGCACCACGGTCGGCTCTCCGATCACGGTGGATGGTCTTGCCGTAAGTAATCCAGCGGGAACGGCCGTTGTTGATTTTGACAACGCCGGAGCGGGCTGGGCAGGGGTTTCCAGAATTCGAATCGATGGCCTGGCCACGAATCAATATTTTCAGTTTTCCGAATTTCGGGCCTTTTCACTGCAGCCGGCTCCTTTGCCGAATGCGGCATTGGGGGCAACGGTAACGACCTCGGGACCGACGTGGTCAAACCAAGGTCCTCAAAATATCACCGATGGAAATCCGGGCACCCAATCCCACCCCTTGGCAGGTGCGGGCGCGACACTGGGTTTCACCTACTCGATTGATCTAGGAAAGGCGTATCAGTTGGAAGAGATCCTCATTTATAATCGGACCGATAACTGCTGTCCTGAACGACTCAGCAACTACCGGGTGTCATTGCATGATGACGACGGAAACGGCTTGCCAGGGACTCTTGTTTGGACTGCCGAGGTTCGCATCGATGGTTCCAACTCCGGGACCAGCGGAATCGACAGCCTCACCGGGGACATGGATGTCGATGGAGTCTTCACAGGTCAGCACATCGTCGTTGAGAATCTGAGTAACAATGAATATAATCCCCAGATTGCCGAGCTTCAGGCTCTCACTCTTGATCCACTTCCAGTGCCCCGTGAAAATATCGCTCTCGGGAAATTGGCGGGGTATTTCAACGCAGATGATGTTTCAGTGGGCTCTTGGGCCGGACTGCCTGCCTCAAATGTGACCGATGGATTTGCGGGAACGCATTCCCACCCACTCGATCAGTTCTCGATGGACTACTACCTCGAGATCGATTTGGGATCGATGGTGTCAGTTGGGAGCGTGGAGGTTTCCGGCAGGGCGGATGCTTGCTGTGTAGACCGACTGGAGGATGCCCGCCTGGAGTTGCTCGATGCGGCAAAGAATGTCGTCTTCACCCAAGTGATGGCGGGGCAGGTAACAGCAGCGCAAATTTTTGAAGTGCCGGGCGCAACGAATGCGCAGTTTGTCCGGATCACGAATGCCAATGGAGCTGGCTACGGACCCCAGGTCGCGGAGGTCGGAGTCTATGCTCCGGAAGGGGATCGTAACCTGGTCGTCGATGTTGCGTCCGCAGATCCTGCCACGGGAATGGTCTCTCTGACGTTTAATTCTGTGCTGGGAAGCTCGTATGCGATCTTTGCCAGTCCAACTCTGGAAGATGGAACGTGGGCGGGAGTCCTCGACAACGTCGCTTCGCAAGGCGAGGTGACCACAATTTCATTCACCGATAATTTTGGGGTAGCTCAGGCAAAAAGATTTTACCGGATCGAGAGAGAGTAGAGTTTGCCCTGATTGACATGATTTTCAAAAAAATACACGAGACCCTCATTCTGTCGGTAACTCTCTTTACTCTGGGAGTTTCGAGCATCGCGAAAGCCCAAACAAATATTGCCTTAGGGCGACCCGTTTCAGCATCGGCGGCGACCTGGTCAGGCCAAGTGCCCGGGAATCTTACCGACGGGAATACGAGTAATCAGTCCCATCCGCTGGCGAGTTCCGGAACCCTGGGATTCTACTATGAAATCGATTTGGGTTCCGAGCGGAATCTGGGGAGCCTCAATATCTTCAACCGATCCGGGTGTTGCCCCGAGAGGCTTTCGAATTATCGGGTCGAACTGCGGTCGGACGCCGGTGGGGCGGCCGGGGTGGTGAACTGGAGTGCGAACATTCGAACCGATGGTTCGAATTCGGGCGACGGTGGCATCGACTCAATTCTGTCCTCTCTCAATCCCGGGAATGTCATGACCGGTCGATATGTCCGCGTGGTGAATCTGAGCAACCAGTCATATAATCCACAGATTGCCGAAGTTGAGGCCTTTGAAGCACCGCTGCCCGTCATTGCTTCCTTCGTCACGAGTCACGGCAATATTACCGCGACGGGTGATCCTGATCTGCCAACGAGTGCGGAGCTGTCGTGGATGGTCAGTAATGTCGATACGGTGATGATTGACAATGGAATCGGTGCTGTTGGAACAACTGGTAACTTTACGGTCACTCCGGCTGTCACAACCACTTATGTGCTCACTGCCACGAATACTTCCGGGAGTGTTTCCGCGGCCGTCACGATCGGGGTGGATCAACCGGTCATTGCACCGGTGCTGAACGAGTTTCTTGCCAGTAATTCATCCGGCTTCGAAGATGAAAACGGAGTAACTTCCGATTGGATTGAGATCGCCAATCCCAATGGGTTTGATCTGTCGTTGGAGGGATATTTCCTAACAGACGACTCCTTGAATCTCATGAAGTGGCGGATTCCCGCCGTGAATGTTCCGGCCAACGGCTACCTCGTAATTTTTGCCTCGGGTGATGATGTGTTGGATCCGGGTGGGCCGGTGCACACCAACTTCTCGCTCTCGAAGAATGGCGAATACCTTGCCTTGGTGGATACGGATGGGTTTACCGTCCTGACTTCATTCGCGCCATCCTATCCGGAGCAAAAAGATAACGTCAGCTACGGTGCCGAAGTTGGCGGTGCGTCAGTTGGCTACTTTTCGCCACCTACTCCCGGAACTGCCAATGGGAGCAGTTTTTCAGGCTTTGTGGAGGATACCAAATTTAGTCTTGGTCGGGGATTTTATGCGTCGTCTCAAACAGTCTTGATTACGACCCTGACTCCCGGAGCGACCATTCGTTATACGACCGACGGCAGTCTCCCAAGCGAAAGCAACGGGACGGTTTATTCCGCGCCCCTGACGATCAGTGAAACGACCACACTCCGGGCCTGTGCCTACAAAACAGGATTGGCATCGACCAATGTGGATACCAATACTTACCTGTTTGTGGACGATATTCTGGCCTCTCCGGACCTCGGGGTTCCCGTGACGCAGACCATGAGGGACTCGCTCACGGCAGTTCCTTCCTTATCGATTGTGACGCCCTCGACCATCAATGGAACGAGCGAGGTTGAAACCTCCTTTGAGTTGATCAATCCCGATGGCACGCCCGGCTTCCAAGAGAACTGTGGAGTGAAAAATTTCGGAGGAGCCTTCACGAACTTCGACAAGAAGAGTTTCCGAATGTATTTTCGTAGCCAGTATGGAGCTTCAAAATTGAAGTATCCACTCTTTGAAGGCTTCGATCACGGAATCACGGCGACTGATACTTTTGACCAGCTCAATCTCCGGTCCGGATCCCACGATATGGTGATGCGTGGGTTCTACATGTCGAACCGATTCACCGACGACAGTATGCTCGATATGGGGCAGATCAATCCCCATGGGCGCTTCATGCACCTCTATATCAATGGTCGGTATTGGGGCGTTTATCATGTGCGGGAACGCTGGAGTGCGAGCACGCTCACCGAGTATCTTGATGGTCCCAAGTCTGCCTATGAAGCGATCAACGGGAACTGGAACGTCGGAGGGTGGGCTGATTCCGTGGCACCGGCTTACGACGGCGATGGCTCAGCCTGGACCCGGGTTAAGAATCTAGGGCTCAGTAGTAGCCCGGGCAACTACGACAACCTCGTGCCGTATTTGGATATGCCCAACTTCATCGACTACATGATTATGTGGATGTATGGCAATTCAGAGGATGAATATCGCTGTGTCGGTCCGGCCGAGGTTGGCAGCGGATTCAAGTGGTTTTTGAATGACGCCGACGGCTATTTGAGAAGTGCCGGAAACCGAACCGGGTTTGCGAGCAATACCCCGGGTGTCTTTGGGCGCAGTGCCGGGGATGGTCCCGGAAGTCTGTTTAGTCTTCTTTTCAAGGGGGGGAATAGTGACTACCGGACACTTTTGGGGGACCGCATCCACCGGCACTATTTTCACGATGGCGCGATGACGCCGGGCAAGACCGCAGCGCGACTGGAAGAGCGTTGCGATGAAATTGATTCGCCATTCCGTGCCGAAGCGGAGCGCTGGAACTACCGGACCCATGCGTCCTGGACCTCCGCAAAGAATAGCGCCCTAAGCTCAATTCTCCCGGCTCGGACGGCCTCTGCCCTCAGTCAATTTCGCTCGGCTGGATTCTATCCTTCAACAGAGGCGCCGGTTTACAATCAACACGGGGGAGCTGTCCTTTCCGGATTTAATCTCACGATGTCGAATAGCGGAGGAACGACGTATTATTCCTTGGATGGAAGCGACCCGCGGCTGCCCGGTGGCTCGGTCAATCCTGCCGCTCAGGAATTTGGAGATGGCGTGCAGACAGTCACGATTGTTCCGGAAGGTGATGACTGGTCTTATCTTGATGACGGTTCCGACCAGGGTTCGGCGTGGCGTGGCAATGCGTATGACGATTCTCTCTGGGCAAGTGGGCCGGCCATTCTGGGCTACGGGGAAGCCGACGTGGTGACCACTGTTTCCTTTGGCACCAACCCTGCTCAGAAATACACCACCACGTATTTTAGGAAGATGGTGAGCGTGACAAACGTTGCTTCCATTATCAGTTCGGAGATTCGCATTAAGCGTGATGATGGAGCCGTGGTTTATTTGAATGGAGCCGAGGTCGGACGGAGTTCCATGCCGACGGGCACGATTAATTACCTGACCCTGGGAAGTACCCCCAATGATGATGGAGCCGGGTTTTACTCCTTATCTGTCCCTTCGAATCTCTTTGTCGAAGGTGAGAATGTCATTGCGGTCGAAGTGCATCAGTCCGCCCCCAGTAGCTCGGATTGCCGGTTCGATCTTGAACTCAAGATCTCCCGGCCGACTGATGGTAATGGGCTTTTGACTCTGACTGAAAATACCTTGGTTCGAAGCCGGACGCTGGATGGCCTTGAATGGTCAGCTCTCAATGAAGCCTTCTTTGTTGTGGGAGGCTCCGCCCCGGTCGAGCCCTGGGATGTCGTTCCCTCGGAGATTCACTACAATCCGACTGGTCCTGATGAGGCCGAATTTATCGAACTCCATAATCGTTCGGGGCATGCCGTGAATTTGCGAGGGGCCTTCTTTAGCGATGGCATTGAATTTTTCTTCCCTGACAATCGCGATGTTCTGTTGGCTCCCGGCGAGCGAGTTCTGGTTGTCGATAGTCACTTTGGTGTCGATGCCGAATACGGGATCGGACTTCCGATTGTGGGCGTCTATCGTGGGAGCCTGAACAACGGGGGAGAAACTCTTGTGTTGATGGCCCCGGATGGAGTGACTGAACTTTTCAATGTGACCTACGATGGTGCGGCGCCCTGGCCTGAAGAGGCTGATGGCGATGGCCGGAGTCTGGTTCTGGTCGATGAAACAACACCGAACAATCCGGCGAGCTGGAGTCCCAGTTTCTCCATCGGTGGATCACCGGGAAGCATCGAAGGGAATGTCTTCACGGGCGATCCCGATGCTGATTTCGATGGAGACGGGGTCAATGCCTTTGCCGAATTTGCGGGCGGCACCAGCGACAGGATTCCGAATACCTCCGAGGATCTTCCGTCCTTTCAGCCCGATGGAGCAGGAGGATGGGAGTTCCAGTTCGCGGTCGCCCTTGATGTCCAAGGGGTAAGCGCAACGATTGAGTTTTCTGATGATCTCATCACCTGGTCTCACAATCCGACCGTTGCGGACTTCGTCCATGCGGAAGTCGTGGGCGGTCGCTATGTGCGGACCTACCGCTCCAAAACACCCCTCAATGACCCACTCCTCTTCATGCGCGTCCGGTATCGAGGGGGGCTCTAGAGTGTTGTTACTTTTAAAGGTTTCCTTTCTTCATCTCTGAGACCGCGTAGTCCGCAGCGCGGGCTGTGAGGGCCATGTAGGTGAGGGAAGGGTTCTGGCAACCTGCTGAAGTCATCGCGGAACCATCCGTGCAGAAGACATTCTCTGCGCCCCAAACCTGGTTGTGTTTGTTGAGGACGGAGACCTTGGAAGTGGTGCCCATACGAGCGGTTCCCATTTCGTGGATCCCGAGACCGATGGAGGGCTTGTTGTTGTAGGTTCGAATGTTTTTCGCACCCATGGCTTCGAGCATTTCGGCGGCGTCATTCATCATGTCTTCACGCATGTTGATTTCGTTCTCCTGGAATTCGGCATCGGCAACGACGAGCGGGAGGCCCCACTTGTCGGTCTTGTCCGGGCTGAGTGAGATGCGGTTGTTGTCGTAAGGCAAACATTCGCCAAAGCCACCCATTCCGATCGACCAAGGGCCAAAGGTGGTGAGTTCTTTTTTGAATTCGGCTCCGAATCCATCGATCGATCGATTCCAGCCCTGGCGCATGCCGCCACCTTGATACCCGAATCCACGGATGTATTTTCCGTTGGGCTTCTCGCTGAAGTTTCGGAAGCGGGGGACGTAAAAGCCGTTGGGACGCCGTCCGTAGTGAATCTTATCTTGGTGGGTTTCGAGGCTCGCTCCGGCACCCACTCCGAGGTGGTGGTCCATGAGATTCCCGCCGAGTGATCCACTCTCGTCCATGCCATTTGGAAAGCGCTTGGACTTGGAGTTCATCAAGATCGCGGTGGATGCCACGGTGGAGGCGTTGAGGAAGATGACCTTGGCGTAGTATTCGATGGTTTCGAAGGTGACTTCATCGATGAGGCGGACGCCGATCGCTTTCTCCGTTTTGTCATCGAAGATCACGGAGTGCACGATGGAGTGCGGGCGAAGGGTCATCTTGCCGGTGTTGGCAGCGGCTTTGAGGGTCGCGGCCTGGCTACTGAAGTAGGCACCGTAGGGACAGCCTCGACGGCAGAGGTTGCGGTATTGGCAACTGGCACGGCCCAGGGCGAGTTGCTCTTCGGTGGGTGCGGTGAGGTGGGCAACGCGGCCTGGAATGAGGGTTCGGCCTTTCCACTTGCCTTCGATCGCAGATTTAAGATCGAGTTCCGGTGGGGTGAGATCCATGGGTGGTTGGTAAACGCCGTCGGGCAGTTGCTCCAAACCATCCTTGGATCCGCTGATGCCGGCGAATCTTTCGACGTAGTCATACCAAGGCGCAATTTCATCGTAAGTGATGGGCCAGGGAGTGGCGATGCCATCCTTGGCATTGGCCTCGAAGTCCATGGGGCTCATGCGGTAGCTTTGCTTGCCCCACATGAGGGATCGACCTCCGGTGTGGTAGCCCCGCATCCAGTCGAAGCGTTTCTTCTCTTCGTAAGGATGGTCTTTGTCGTCGACGAAAAGATAACCCGCTTCCGGTCGCACGGTGTAACCGGTCCGGGCCTGCTTGGGTTGTTGGGCCAGCATATCGCGGGAGGGATTGTTGAGCCATTGAAGCTCCCAGGGAGCGGAGTTCGTGGTCTTGTAATCGACGATGTGCTTCACATCGTGCCCGCGTTCAAGGACGAGGGTTTTGAGTCCTTTTTCGGTAAGTTCCTTGGCAGCCCAGCCGCCTGAGATTCCAGATCCGACGACGATCGCGTCGAAGGTGTGAGCGGCTTTTCCTTTGGTATTAAGATTCATTTCAGTGAGCAGGTTGGGGTTACATCGCCCAGACCTTTTGGCCGGGTTCGAGGGGCATGGAGGCGACCCATTTACCCGGGACGAGCATGTAGTCAAAGGCCTGGGTGGCGCCGACTTCAGACCCGACGAAGCAGAGCTTGGTGAGATCTTTGAATTGTTCGAGGAAGGTCTTCCTCTCTGGAATTCCGGCTTTCTGAGCCTTCCGTTTTTCGGCGAGCGTGTCGTTGTGCATCTTGGTGAGGAAGGCCACTTGATCTTCTCCACTGAGTTGGGAGATGTCTTTTCCGTGTGCCTCCTGGCAACGTCGCATGAGATCGGCGAGGCCATTGACGATGACTTCCTGATCTGCGGGTTCAAAACAGTCCTTCACGATGACTTCGATCCAGCCGGGGACGCCGGCTTCGATGGCGCCCGGGGTGTCCGTTTCAGGAATGATGGCCTCCGCAATCATGGCGACCTGTGCCCGTTGGGAGGGGCGGAAAAAATTGAGTTCCGAAGGATCAAAAGGGTCGCCCAGTCTGGCGAAGGCGCTTTCCGGCACGGCCATGGTGGCACCGACTGATGCCGCCATCATTTTAAGAAGTTCTCTGCGTTCCATGGTGTTTGTGAGTAATGGTGAATCTTGAAAAAGTTTCGATGCCGGGGCGAGGAAAAAGGCGGGAGGCGTGGCGAGGGGTGTCAGGTAGGACGAAGTTGGAGGGTGATCCGAATGAAAACCACGGATGACTCGGATTTTCACGGATTGATGAAGCCCGAAATGGAGCGGGGAATGAGTGCGGCGCAGAAGTCGTGAGGGGCCGCCCGAAAAAAACTCTCGTCCCGGAAAACTCCGTGAAAATCTGCCTGTAATCCGAGGTGAACCGAGCTGCTGGACCTGCTGGACCTGCTGGATCTCTCAGGTTTTGCGGATCGTCAGTTTGATGATTGCTCCAATGATGACGAGGGTGAGGAGGGTGAGGAGGGCGATGAGCCAGTAGGTTTTTGGATTTAAGGAAGGTTGGGAGGATGCGGGGCCGGGAGTTTGAGGGGGAGAAGTGGTGCTGTGGGTGCGGGGTGGCGGGTGGTTGATGATTTGGCCGAGGTGGTTGTAGCGGTGCCTGCTGCCCTGGAGTTGGAAGCTCCGGGTTCCGTCGCGGATTTCCCGGCACCAGTCGCGGCAGTGCCGGAAGGCATGTTCGAATGCCAGCCTGTAATAGGCACGATAAGGAAACTCCAAGTGTTCAAGACCAGGCTCCGAAATATATGGATAATCCGGGAGATCAGAACCTGGAATGATCGGGAGTTCGGTGAGAGGTTGATCAAGAAGAGCTTTCACGGCTTGGTGTGAAACTCGATGGTGAACGAAGTCACCCTCGACGCCTTGATCGTATTCGTAAAGTTCCTCATGGAGGACAAGGTCGATAAGTGCCGCAACGGCGTCTGGTGTTTGGGAAGTGCCGATTGCGACGATTTCTCTAATTGCGGCCCACCGTCTCGTTTCAGGGTATTCGATATAGTCGGCACCGCTGGGACCACAGAGAGTTTTGATCTTGAAAACTTTCTCAGGAATGGTTTCGCACTTCATCGGCTGCTTGTTCTGGGCGGACGAAATCGTGACTGTTCCCGTGAGAACGACGAAAATGAGGAGACGCAAATTAGTTGCCATTTTGAGCAGGTGAATTTGTGACTTCATTAACCCTAATTATTAGTCGGTTCCATTCTTCAAGAACCAGTTCAATACCCCCTTTGCGTAACAAACCGTCGGCCATAAGGCGGCGTTGATGAAGAGCTGCATCGCGAGCCAAAGGAGCGGGACCTCCATTGTGGGCATATGGGACGTTGGGATTAGCATCTGTGGCGACGTAGCGATCGGGATGGCCCTCGGTAATGATGAGATGACCAATTTCGTGTGCCATGGTGTTAAGAACGGCTTGAGGGAATTTGAGAAGGCTAGGTGGTAATACTTGATTAGGATGAAACCTGTTGGTTGCGACAAAAGCGCGCTCTTTGTTAACGATTGCGAATCCGACTCCTTCAGCAGTGATGGCGTGCTTGAGTTGTGTTGGGATAAAATTTACTTCTCGAATGGAGTTGCAGCCACCCATCAGAAAGAGATGGAGCTGATCGCCAGCAAAATTTTGATTGGCGATGATCGCAGCGACTTCGGGGGTGACGTAGTCGCGGTTGAGATCCAAGGATCGGTCGCCAACCATTGGATGAGGGGAGACGTCATTAAACAGAGGAGGATCGTAATTGGCAGGGGTGGTCATATCCCAAGCCACCACTCTGGGAGGGGCCAGAACGATCTGACATTTGACGTTGATTTGTTCAAGGAAGATGCGGTCGAAGTAGTCTTGGATTTCCTGTTGATTAAATTGGGGTGAAGGCGGGAAGTCAGGTCGGGGAGGGGTGAGGCCGGGGACTGAGGAAGTAATCGGATAAACGTTGACGATGACGGTGCGGCGTTTGACGGTTTTCAATTGTACGCAGAGGGAGATTTCTTTTTCGGCTGCTGAGCCGGGGATGCCGAGTTTGATGGGGGCGTGACTTTCTAGAATTTCGTTGGTCGTTGGTCGTTGGTCGTTGGATCGGCGATTGCGGAGAAGGAAACGGTGGATGTGCTATCTTGCAGGAGGGTGGGCGCGATGACGCCGACGTTGCAGGCGAGATATACGTGGAAGGGGGCATTTGTTTCGATCTCGACTTGGTTCGGGGGACCGTCTCCGGGTGCCATGATCCAGGTGTCGGTCTTGGAGCCGAGATCGTTTTCGCCGGCCCGGCGGGAGGTTTTATCGACGCCGGAATCCCAGGTGCCGATGGTGCCGGGGTCCTGGGTCTGATCGATGCCGCGGACGACAAAGGGGGCGACTTTCCATATGGGGGGCGGGTTGATATCGACGCCGGTGAAGGTTTTCGTGGAGGTGATGGAGCTATCGCCTTTGGGAATGATGAGGGTTTCCAGCTTTTCGAGGCTGGGGATCAGGTCGGAAGTGGCATCGGGATCCGGAGTCTCTTTGTAAAAGATAAGGTCGATGGGGGTGTCGTGTTGGACGGGATTCACGGATTCGAAGGTGATCGTGGTTTCCGCGGCCGACCCGCTCGAGGTAATCTTCATGGGGAAGATGCTGTTGGGTTCGGCGGGATTGGGTAGGAACCCGTAGTTGCGATCAAGAAGATGCATTCGCGTTCCGGCATCATCTCCGCCGATCTGCACCACTTTGAGGGTGTAAACGTGTCCTGCCACGAGGCCTTGCATTTGGCCCGGTGGGGTGGTCCCTGGCGGAGGTGTCACAGGGTCGATGCCTTGGTTGATGGAGTCGTCATTGGAGATGCCATCGCCATTGAAGTCATCGGCGGCGGCATCGTAGGTGGGGATGTCTGTGCTGACGATGCGGAAATAAACGTGGTCGTCGGAGGGGACTAAGGTGATCGTTTCGATGCCGAAACCGGAGTGGATGACTTCGCCGAAATAGTTCCAGGTGACCATGTCGAAGGAGCATTGCATGAAGTAGGTGTGTCCGGGAAGGGAGAGCCATTGCAAGGTGACGAAGCCGTTGTCATCGCAGGTGATGGTGGTAGGCTTCCATGAAGTTTGAGGTGCCAATTGTGAGGGCGGAGGTGCCGCAAAATTGGAAGGAAGATGGGCGGGCGGAGTTCTTCCGTGACCGGGTGACGGTGGGGTCGAGCGGTTTGCCTTTTTTGATCAGTGCTTCTTTGGTGGTCCGGCTGACGAAGGTCATGGAGATGAAGTGATTTCCGAGGTGTCGGAAAGTTCCACTCGTTTCGGCCTGGGACCAGTCGAGATCCGACCAGGCTTGGAAGACGGTTTCGTCCGGGCCGCTCAACGGATGCCATTCGAGGAAGGTGCGCTTGTCCTCACAGACGCTTGCTTCCACGAAATAGTAGTGAGTGGGAAGATTGGGTTGGAGCCGGGGTTGCTCACGAATGGGAGCTGCGGTTTCGAGAGGTTTGGTAGGCGGTCCGGCGAGCTTCTTGACGGTCAGAATCCGGTCGGGGAGGGTGATTTCGCGGGTTTGTTCGGTGGCTGCTTTTTTCACCTCGTGAGGATGAGCATGGAGTAAATTGACTCCCATGTAGGCGAGGACGGTGAGATGGATTTTCATGGGATCTTATAAATGGATTTCATGTTTTAAATGGATTTCATGTTTTAGTGATCAAGAAAATAATCCAGGTGGGGTGGTCGCATTGGGTTCATGGTCGTGGCGTCGGCGGTCATGAGCCAGGGCGCGGAACTTTTGGGCTTGTAAGGAACAGACGTTTCTAGTCGTTTGAGGAGTATGAAATTTTCTCTTTCTGTGATCGGATCTGTTGTCGCACTGCCTCTCATGGCCAATGAATCCTGGGAGTCCAAGGATCTCTATCCAGCTTTTCACGCAGAAGGAGCGGCTGTGGGCGACCTGAACGGGGACGGGGTGATTGATTTGGCATATGGGCCGTTTTTGTTTGCAGGTCCGGATTTTGAGAAGCCGCAGCGCTATCGTGCCGGCGAGCCGTTTGTGGCGGAGAAGGGGTATTCGGATAGCTTTTTCGGTTTTGTTCGGGATTTCAACAAGGACGGGAAGAACGATCTCCTCTTTTTTGGTTTCCCCGGCAAGGAAGCGAAGATGTATCTCAATCCCGGTGACGATTCGATGTGGCCGGAGTTTGTGGTGGCAGACCAGGTGGCCAATGAGTCGCCTCACTTTGTGGATTTGATCCCTGGGGGGTTTCCCGAGATCGTTTGTGGGAGGTCGGGGAGCTATGGCTATTTTGAAGCGGGGAGTGATCCCACCAAGGCCTGGAAATGGACTCCCATTTCTTTGCCGGGAGAAGCCCCGACGCCTTTTGGTCACGGACTGGGAGTGGGGGATCTCAATGGTGATGGTCGTCTTGATGTCATCGAGAAGACCCATTGGTATGAACAGGGTGATAAGCCGGGTGGCTTGTGGACCAAGCATGTTTGGGCCAAGCAATCGTACGGTGGCGGAGGTGCCCAGATCCTTGTGCATGATTTCGATGGTGATGGCGACAGCGACATTGTTACCTCGTTCAATGCTCATGGCTATGGCTTGGCGTGGTTCGAGCAAATGGAGCCCGGGGATTTTTCCCGACATGACCTGATGGGATCCCAGTCAACGGAGAGTCCGTATGGGATGGCATTTTCCCAACTCCATGCTTTGGAGTTGAGCGATGTCGATGGCGATGGGCGCAAGGATTTTGTGACCGGAAAGCGTTACCTGGCTCACCAAGGAAAGGATGTCGGGGGCTTGCAAGCGCCCGTTCTTTGCTGGTTTCGAAACACCGCGGCGGAAGGCGGAGGCGTCGAGTTTGTGCCTCATCTGATCCACGAAGATTCGGGCGTGGGGGTGGAGGTGAAGGTCGCTGATTTGAATGCCGACGGCAAAGTGGATGTCATCACGAGCAACAAAATGGGCTTGAAGGTTCACCTTCAAAAGGCCGATTCCAGGCACGCGGCGGTGCCGAAGTGGAAAGTCGATGACGGTCGTCCGCAGGACGGTTATGGTTCAAAACTGAGTCCGCAGGATGCCTTGGGGCGCATGGAGGTTCCGGAAGGTTTTTCGGTTGATCTGATTTCAGCCGAGCCGGATGTGACCCAACCGATTGCGATGTGTTTCGATGCCCGGGGGCGTATCTGGGTGGTCGAGGGACACACCTACCCGGTCCGGGCACCGGATGGGCAGGGGCAGGATCGTATTTTGATTCTGGAGGATAGGGACAAGGATGGCAGTTTTGAGACTCGCAAGGTTTTTGCGGAAGGGATCAATTTGGCGAGTGGGATCGAAGTGGGTTTTGGGGGCGTGTATGTCGGAGCCGCGCCCTACTTGATGTTCTACGCGGACAAAGATCAGGACGATATTCCCGACGGCGAACCTGAGATTTTGCTCGATGGTTGGGGGTATGAAGATACCCACGAAACCCTTAACGCCTTCACCTGGGGACCTGATGGTTGGCTTTATGGCTGCCACGGTGTCTTTACCCACTCCAAGGTTGGCAAGCCCGGGACGCCCGATGCTGAGCGTGAGCCTCTCAATGCAGGGGTGTGGCGCTTCCACCCGGAGACTCGGAAATTTGAGGTCTTCGCACACGGGACGAGCAATCCCTGGGGTGTCGATTTTAATGAAGTGGGAGACTGGTTCGTGAGTTCCTGTGTGATCCCGCATTTCTTTCACCTGAGCCAGGGCGGTCGCTATTTCCGGCAGGCCGGACAGCATTTCAATCGCTACACGTTTGAGGATATCCCGACGATTGCAGATCATGCCCACTTCACCGGGAGCATTAGCGAGCACGCTTTCTGGGGGGATAACTTTACGGAACGTCGGCCCGCTCCGACGGATACTTCGTCACTTGGTGGGGGACACGCCCATTGCGGCTTGGCTCTTTATCAAGCCGATGAATTCCCGGCGGAATACCGGAATGCGGCCTTCGTTCATAACCTTCACGGGCATCGGATGGTGCGTGAAAAGATCGAGAAGGATGGCTCGGGGTATATCGTGCGGCATCGCCCCGATTTTATACTGACGAACAATCACGACTTCATCGGGGTAGGCTTGATGCAGGGACCGGATGGCGCGCTTTATTTTTCGGACTGGGTCGATCCGCAGACCTGTCACCACCGCGATGTTGAAATTTGGGATCGGAGCAACGGGCGGATTTTTCGAGTGCGACATGGTGAGGTGAAAACCACCACGATCGATTTGCCCGATCGCAGTGATGCTGAGCTCGTGGCCGCGTTGGTAGATGGAAATGCGGTGGTGGCCCGTCAGGCTCAGCGCATTCTCCAGGAGCGGAAATCACTTGGGAAATTGGATTCCCTTGTCGTTGCGAAAGCGCTCACGGAAATGGAAAGCGCTCATCGTGGTGAATTGCCTCTGCGTCTTCGGGCACTTTGGACGCGTCACGTTTGCGGCTTGTTAACCGAAGAGATTCTGGCAAGTCATCTTGACGATCCCAATGAGTATTACCGATCCTGGGCCATCCAGTTGCTGGGTGAAAATGGCAAGGCACTTGCGAGCGGAACCTTGACGAAGTTGGAGCGCTTGGCGAGAGAGGAGTTCTCTTTAGTGACTCGCCGATATCTCGCCTCGCTTCTGCAGCGTCTACCCCATGAGCAACGTTGGGAGATTGCCAAGGGGCTCATTGGCCATGACCGAAGCAGCGATGATCGTAACCTTTCGCTGCTTTGTTGGTATGGCATCGAACCGCTGGTGGAGACGGATCCGGAGCAGGCTCTTGCCTTGGTCAATGTGACGCCGTGGGGACAGCTGAAGGAATTTATTACGCGTCGGGCAACTCTTTTTCCCGAGGGGCGGGCAGCCATGATGACGGCGCTCACGGCGACAAGATCAGATTCCGATTTTCAGCAGCTTGCGGGTCAGCTCTTGAAATCACTTGAGAATCTTCCCTCGGTTGAGGTTCCTAACAATTGGGATGCAATTAAGAAGCACGCCCGATCTCTAAAGGGGAATCAAGGCGCTGTGAATGGTGTCTTGAGTCAACTGGGTGCTCGATTTGGTGATACTGAATTCTTTCCGGCTTGGCGTGCCATTGCTGAAGACGGGAAGCAGCCAGCGGACAAGCGGGTGAATGCGATGAAGCTTCTGATTGCGGGAGAAGATCCAGGCTTGGAAACGCTTGCTCGTGAACTTTTACAGGTTCGCTCGATGCAGGCGGTTGCACTGGAGGCGCTTCGACAGTTTCCTGGAGTGGAGACCGCGAATACCCTGGTGGAACGGCTTCCTCAGTTTTCGCTGCCACTTCGGAATGAAGCGATCAACCAGATGGCAACACGAAAGGAAACTGCCTTGGTGCTCTTAAAAGCGGTCGATCAGGACCAGCTTCCGGCTTCGTTGATTTCCCCGGTGATGCTCGATCAGTTCGGGCGATTTAAAGACAAAGCGATCGATGAACTCATTGATCGCCATTGGACCCGGGGTGGAACCGGCGTTGATCTTGCGCAGCTCTCGGCAACGATCAAAGAGTGGGAAAAGAAGTTGAATAAGGACGTGCTGAGCAAAGCCAACTCTTCACGGGGACGTCAGGTCTTTACGGAAACCTGTGGAAGTTGTCACCAGTTGTTCGGCGAGGGAATCGCCCTGGGCCCGGATCTGACGGGGTCGAATCGTGCTGATATGGGTTACTTGTTAGAAAACGTTCTCGCGCCCAGTGCGGTGGTGGGGAAGGACTATTTGTTGAATGTCTTCACCCTCAAAGATGGTTCGACCGTGAGCGGGATGATCAAGGAGGAGACTCCGGAATTCCTGAAGGTGGCGATGCCCGGCGGTGGGGAGACCAATCTGAAGGCGGCTGATATCAAGGAGAGGAAAGAGTTTCCCCAATCGCTCATGCCGGCGGGACTTTTTGAAGCGCTGCCTCTGGACCAGGTGGCCGATTTGGTCAAGTATCTCGCGAGTCCAAAGCAGGTGTCGATGCCGGGCAAGAAGAAGCCCGTAGCGATGAGTTCGGTTTTGCCTCCGGCGAAGGGTGTGGTGAGAATTGAAGGCGAGTCTCTGGTTTCCAAAGTGACGGTCAAGAAGGGGGAAGTCAGGGACCAGGGAATGGCTGCCTTTGGCCCCGGTTGGTCGGGCAATAACCATCTCTGGTGGACCGAAGCAGGACCGGGAGATATCCTCACTCTTAAGTTGGAAGGGCTCGATCCGGGAACCAAGACGCTGACACTTTTCCCAACGACGGCACCCGACTATGCCAAGGTCAAAATTGCGATCAATGGACAGTTGCAGGAAGCGGATCTCTATTCCGAAGGGGTCCTTCCGGGGGAATCTTTACGCTTTGAAAAAGTGAATGTGAGTCCGGGGGAGCCCTTGCAGATTGATATCCATATCATCGGCAAAAATGAAGCTGCCTTGGCCCGCTATATGGTCGGGTTTGACCGCTTCGAGATCGAAGTTGCGAAGTAGAAAAGACTCATGAAACAGGGCTTGCGAAAATGGTTGAGGGGAGTCTGGTTGGCCTCGGCCTGCTTGACAATTTCTCTGCGTGGTGAGGAGGGTCAAAGTGCTGGTGAAGAGAGGAAGATCGTGCTGCCAAAGACCAAGGAGGAAGCGAAGGCGCGTGCTAAGATCCTTCGTCGAAGTGAGCGAGCTTCTCCTTTCGTTCACGAATCAATCGGACCACGAGTGAGGTCCAGCCGGTTTGGTGGGAAGCGCCGAGGCCCTTGCCACTATCGCCATGGAAGTACTCGTGGAAAAGAAGGTGTTCCTGCCAGAGCGGATTGTCCCGGTGGGGGTGGTCTTCTGAAACGAATGGGCATATGCCGTCGGCATCCGGTTTGAAGATATTGGTGAGACGGTCGCAGAGGTCGATGGCGATCTCGCGTAGATTCATCTTCTCTCCTGATCCGGTGGGGTATTCGATTTGGAAGCTGTCGCCGTAGAAATAGTGGTACCGTTCGAGGGCCTCAATCAGGACAAAGTTTGTGGGGAACCAGATGGGCCCACGCCAGTTGGAGTTGCCTCCAAACATTCCGGTGGTGGATTCACCAGGAGTGTATTCCACGCTGAGATTGTCGCCTCCGCAGTTGAAGACGAAGGGTTCGTCGGCGTGGGCTTTGCTGAGGGAGCGGATGCCGTAGTCGGAGAGGAACTCCTTAGGGTCAAGCATGCGGCTGAGGGTGGCCCGGAGTTTTCCCTCGTTGGGAATGGCGATGAGCCAGCGGTTGGGATTTTTCTTTTCCTCACTTTTACGGAATTTGACGTATTGGAGGATGTCGGGCCGGTTGAGAAGGAACCATTCGAGTCGCTTTTTAAAGCCGGGAAGCTTGTCGATATGGGTCTGCTTGAGAACGGTCGTCGCCATGAGAGGGAGGAGGCCGACGAGCGACCGGATCTTCATCGGGATAGGCGGTTGGTGATCGATGAGAAGTTGGTCGTAGTAGAATTGATCTTCCTCATCCCACAGGCCGCTTCCACCGAGGGTGTTGATGGCATCGCAAATGCTAATGAAGTGCTCGAGAAACTTCGAAGCAATGTCTTCGTAAGCCGGTCTTGTCTGCGCGAGTTCCAGCGCCATGGAGAGCATGGTGACGCAGAATGATCCCATCCACGCCGTGCCATCGGCTTGGTTTAAAGTTCCACCGTTGGGCAAATCTTGTGACCGGTCGAAGATCCCGATGTTGTCGAGGCCGAGGAAGCCTCCTCCAAAAATATGGCGACCATTTTCGTCTTTTCGATTCACCCACCAGGTGAAGTTGAGGAGGAGTTTTTGGAAGGCTCGTTCCAGGAAGAGAAGATCGCGCCCGCCTTTTTTATCGGCAATTTTATAGACGCGCCAGACGGCCCAGGCATGGACGGGAGGGTTGACGTCCGAGAAGTTCCATTCGTAGGCTGGAAGTTGGCCGTTGGGGTGCATATACCATTCCCGGAGAAAGAGGAGGAGTTGTGATTTGGCGAACTCCGGATCGATCGCGGAGAAGGTGATCATGTGAAAGGCCGTATCCCAGGCGGCAAACCAAGGGTATTCCCACTTGTCGGGCATGGAGAGGATATCCCGTGCAAAAAAATGTTCCCAGGAGCTGTTTCGTCCGGACTTCCGCGCGTCCGGCGGACCGGGAGTCCGTCGGTCGCCTTTCAACCAGTCGTCGACGACGTAGTAGAAAAATTGTTTGGTCCAGAGGAGTCCGGCATATCCTTCCCGGTAAATGACGCGCTCTTCCGGGGAGGTGTCTTCGGGGATGACTTCGTCGTAGAATTCCCCGGCTTCCTTGATCCTCTCGCTGAAGACTTCTTCAAATTGAGCCAAGCCCTTGACTTCGGAGGTTGCAGGGCAGAGGCGGCAATTGATTACGACGGATTTTCCAGCGGGGACGTTGAAGGTGAAATGCCCGGCGGCTTTGGTTCCCTTACCTTCCTTGGCAATGGCATCGCTATGCTTGTCGATAATGTGCTTGTGGAAGCCATCCTTGACGTAGCGGGTGTGGTTGTCGGTGCCGAAGAGGTTGTAGTTATCGTTCTCATTCTCGGTGAAAAGCCAGGGGCCTTTGACTTTGGGTGATTCCGCGAAGAAGTGGAATTCGCCAAGTTCCGAGTGCCAGAGTTTGAGATGGTCGCCCTCGAGCTCGATAGAGGGTTTGGGACGCCGATCCTGCCTTTCGGTTCCAAATCTCCAGGTGTTCCGGAACCAGACAGTGGGAAGGACGTGGAGTGGGGCGTCATCCGGGCCGTGATTGGTGACGGTGATTTTCCAGAGGATGTCGTCGGGGGAGCGTTTCGCAACTTCCTGTTGGACATCGAAAAAGCGGTTTTCCTTAAAGATACCTGTATCCTCGAGCTCATATTCGCTTTCTTCGCGACTGCGCCTGCGGTTTTCCGAGATCAGGTCCTGGTAAGGGTAGCGTTTGTGGGGGTAACGATAGAGGGCTTTCGTGTAGGAGTGGGTGGGGGTGCTATCCTTGTAATAATAGCACTCCTTGACGTCTTCCCCGTGGTTCCCCTGGGGGCCGGTGAGTCCGAAGAGTCGCTCCTTGAGGATGGAGTCCTTGGTGTTCCACAGGGCGACCGAGAAACAGAGACGGCATTGGCGATCACACCACCCTTGCAGGCCGTCTTCACCCCAGCGATAGGCACGGCGGCGGGAGTCATCATGGGAGAAGGCTTCCCAGCTGCTTCCATCGGCAGAATAGTCCTCGCGAACCGTGCCCCATTGACGTTCAGACAGGTAGGGACCCCACCGCTTCCAATTGGCGGTGCGTGCCTTGTCTTCAGCCAAACGCTCTTTTTCGTCGTTCACGGGCGAAGGGGTAGCAGAATGCGTGCGAACTTTGGAGACTAGTGAAATCTCTTTTTCACTATTTTATGCACGTGAAGCTTCCGGATTCAAAATCCCAGCTTTTACCATCCTTGTGACTGACGAGAATGCGGTAGAAGTAGGTTGCTCCGGGCTTCAGTTGCTGGAGGTCGAATGAAACGGATTCTCCTGAAAATGACACCGTGGGAGTCTCGGACTGCCAAACCCGGTCGAGGGAGACCTGATCCGCGCTGATTCCCTTCTTTTCGGTGCTGTGGAGATCCCGATTTGCAAAGGTGAGGCAATCCACTTCTCCGTAGAAGAGCCGGGCCTCCGCTTGATTCAGAGATTCCAGTTGGCAGGAGACTGTGGCGCTGGTCATTCCAGGGCTCGCGCTCCGGGAAGTAAAGGTGACCGGAAGTTCGAAGAGTTGTTTAGACTTTGCTCCTGCGAGATAGCCGGGGAGAGGCGACACGATTTTGGATTGCCGGGGTGAAGGAGGCTCAAGAAAATCCAGCCCTCCGGTGCCTAGAATAAACCAGCCCTCCTGATCGATTCCGGAACCCTTGTTGGCGATCTCCTTTTTGCTGGTGAGGGTGGCCATGTCGGCCTGATGCCACTTTTGATCGTCTCCGTAAAACCAGCCTCGGCGACGCACTTTACGGACGAGGTCGCCGGTCCGTTCGACCGCCGGTGGCCCGGGGACTTCGCAAAACGAGGTGGCCCGCAGTTCGGGGAGCTTGCTCGTTTTGAGTGCTCTGCGACCTGCCGTGTAGAGCGTCCAAGAGTCCTTTTGATCGTCAAAGAGATACCCGTAGTAGGTTTCAAATCCTTCCGATACTTCCAGACGCAGAGCTTGGATCACAGACTTTGGGTGATGGGAGAACGCTTCCCAGCCTCGAAGTTTGACGCCGCTGCCTTCATGACCAAATCCACTAAATTCGGCAGCTGGATTGCCCGTGGCAAGAAGATGGGGCATGGATGCGAGAGGCGGGAGCGATTTGGCATCCTGGCTGGCGGCCCACATCGAGAAATTCACTCCTCCTGATGCCAGACCGTTGTCGGAGAAGGTGGCACCAAAGTAGCCAAAGTTGGTGGTCATTGGAGAGTAGTTCGAGCCTTCTCCGATGTTTTGAGACTCGAATACCCAGATCGAGGGATTCTTTACGGTGCTGGATCCATAGCGATCATGGGCGGCTCCCGGGCGCCAACGGGCGCGGAGGAGCTTGGTTCCTTCATCCGTGCTTTTGAGATCAAGTTTGGCGAGTGAAGTGGTTTTAAAGTTGGAAACGGGCTGGAGGGCGAGGACGACTTTGCCCTTTACCGGAACCGGGACAGCAAGGTGTGAGCCATCTTCGATCTCTCCTTCAAAGGTTCCCAAGGTCACCTTCCATTTTCCTTGGCCGGTCAGGGTGAGGTCAAAGCTGCCGGGAGTCTCACACCAGAGATGCCAGCGGGCGGTGCCTCCGGGTTTGGTGGGCTGAAGTTTCTCGAATTGAAGAGGGATCCAGGATTTGTCTGATTCGGGCGAAGGTGAGGGGCCGGTCGCGAGGAAAAAGCCTTTGTCGAAGAATCCATTGGTGGGAGTGAGCGCGAGCCGACCATCGACGAGGCGTTCTCCGTAGTGGAAAACCGGTTGGCCATCTGATGTGTTCCCGGAGTCAAAGAGTCCGGCTTCGGTTGCTGGAAGAAGAGAAGTGAGAACAAGGAAGGATAGTGCGGATCTCCACATACGCGGAGGGTACCGGTTTCAGTACAAACCCGGAAGCAAGGAGTTTGGGGTTGGCTTGATCAAGGGGTCATGTCCGAGATGACGAAGGATCCCTCGAATTGCCCCGCCAGTTCATTGCCACAGGCGAACTGGCTGGTGAGTTGAATGCGTCCGATAGCTTTGCGTTCGAGCGATTTGATGAGCCCGTTCCAGCGGGCTTCGGAATCAAGAATGCAGGTGGCCTGGAACTGATCGAGGACCGGTTTGGTATACTCCATTGAGTTGCGCTGGATCACGATGCGGGGGGTGATGAGCGGGTAGGCTTTGAGCCGACAGTGGATGAAGGACCAGGCTGAGAGGATGCAGAGTGCTGAAGCGCTTCGACCAAAGACGGTTTCCCGGTGATTGATGTTGGGAGCGAGGGGGCAGTGAGGGTGAGCGACGAGTCCGAGACTTCCACGATCTCAATCTGCATCGCCCTAGTGAGCGGAATGTGATCGTAGAGGTAGTTCTTGAGCGATTCGTGATTCATCGTGCGATGAGCTAGAATGAAAACCGGCGGTTCAGGTAGTCGGGCGGGACTTTTTCGGTGAGCCAGACTCCGTTCTCGGAATGGTAGAATTTGAATCCGTGTTTGACCATGGAATCGGCAGTGATTTCCAGGATGACCGGGATGCCGTGTCGTTGACCGACGGCGTGGGCGGTGCGGATGTCAGGACTGAGGTGGACGTGTTGGCGGGTCATGCTCTTCAGGCCTTCACTTTCGATCATTTCGATAAAGCGCGACGCGGTGCCGTGGTAGAGGATCTTTGGGGGGATTTTCTCGGTGAGCTTGAGATCGACGTCGATGGAGTGTCCCTGGTTGGCGCGGATTCGTTGGCCGTCTTTGGAGAAGCTGAAGCGTTGCTTGCTGTTTTCGGTGACGACTTTGTCGAGAGTTGCGAGGTCGATGGTTTTGGATTGTTTGGCAAGACAAGTGAGGAGTTCATCAATGTCCGCCCAGCCCTCGTCATCGAGAGTGAGTCCGATGGCACCCGGATTGTGCCTGAGGACGAGGCTCAGAGTCCGGCTGATCTTGATGTCATACTTGTTCACGCGCAAGGGCTTGAAGGAATATAGCAAAAAGGCAAGCTTCCCGAACTTGGGTGGACGTAAAATCGTTGAGGTCGCGGATGAAATTTCCACCGCTCAGAAGCTGCCTTTCTTTTTGTCATAGTAGGTGCGTGAGCCTGCCCAGGAGGCCGCTCCGAGGACTCCAAGAATTCCTCCGAAGATCCCGCCAAAGATGAGGAGGATCGTGAGAATGATGGTGATGATTCGGAGCGTGCTCGTGAGGGCGGTCACTATTCGAAGCGGAACCAATCGAGGTTGGCGAGGTGCTGCTTTCCGGGATTGGTGAAGGTGAGGCGGAGATTGACGAGGCCGGAGGGGACGTTTGTGAGATCGAGGGAGACTTCTTTCCAGGTATTCCAATCGCCGGTGGGAGTGATGAGGGTTTTTCCGATTTCTTTGCCATTCGCGGTGACCGTGACCGTGGCGCCATTGCCGGCTGAAGCATAGCGGAGGGTCATTTTTCTGCAGCCTTCGAGCCGGAAGCGGTGATACTCGGTCCAATGGGAATCGTTGATGGCTCCGATGAATTGATGGCCGGATCCATCGAGAATCTGGGTGCCGTTGTTTGTGGTGTGGGACTCGGCTTGGATGGTGCGGGGATGGAGACGGATGGACGCGGTCCCTGAGAGTGGAGAGGCTTTGCCTTCATGCCCACCGGTATCCGTGTAATTGGCGGAGAGTTCCAGTGTTTGATCTTGTGAGGGAACGTTGATGGTCCCCGTGGGTCCCCGGGAAACTTCGGGAGCGCTCTTTTCGGAGAGGGAGTAGATCCAACGAATCATGGAGCCGACCTCATCCCTGGTGAGGTTGGGATGAGGGAGCATGGGGATCTCGCCCCAGGCTTTTGATGAACCCGAGATGACGCGGGTGACGGATTGATCGAAGGCCGCCGGGTCATCTTGGTAGCGTATGGCGATGTCGTTGAAGGAAGGGCCGATGAGCTTTTGGGTGGCGTGATGGCAGTTGAAGCAATCGGAAGATCGAATGGCAGCGAGCCCCGGTGCTTCTTTTGCGAGCGGGGCCAGGGTGACGACTGTTGTGGCGAAGGGAGCGGGGTCATTTTTTGAATCGCCATCTTCCTTATCAGAGAGGTTGAGTTGATAAGCGACTGCTTTTCCCGGGGTGTAGAAGGAGCCATCGAGAGGGGATTGGAAGGCGAGATTGGGAGGGGTGTTTCCGGCGGTGATGATGTAAGTGGTGCTGTTGGATGCTCCTTGTTCGTCGGTCGCGGTGAGCGTGATGACGTGATCGCCGGGCTCGGTGAGAGTGAGCTTTGGGGCGATGGCCGTTGAGAATTCCTGTCCTTGTTGAGTCCACGAAAAATGAAGCTGGCTCCCTTCCGGGTCGGTTGAGGCTGAGCCATCAAGAGCGATGGTCAGAGGAGTGGTTCCGTATTTTTGATCGGACTGGATTCGGGCGATCGGATCGAGATTTCCGTGACGGTAGCTGATGTGGATCAGGCGGGCGTCTTTGTTGTCTCCCCAGGTCGAGCCGTAGTCGATGAACCAAAGGGTGCCATCGGGTGCGAAGAGAGCGTCGGAGGGACGTTTGATTTCTGCGGGAAGCGGGAAGTCTTCGATTCCGGCGAGGTTTTCGTTTTCATCAAGGCGGGCCCATTTGATGAAGGTGCGATTCCAGTCCCAAAAGAGGAGGCAGTGATCGAATGCGGCGGGGAGCCCTCCGCTTCGTTCGAATTCGGGGCGGTAGTGAAATACGGGGCCGGCACAGGCGGTGCGGCCTCCTTTTTTCAACTCCGGGAATTCAGGTGAGTCGGCATAGGGGTAGAAGATGAAGGCCGGTTGGGCTGGCGGAAGGTCGTGACGCCCGGTGTTGAGCGGGGAGTCGTTGATCGGTTTGGCGGGGTCGAATTTGGGGCCTACTTTTCCGTTGGTGAAGTCGACCATCGAGTAAGGTTTGTTGTCGGCGATGAAGTAGGGCCAGCCGAAGAACCCGGCCTGGCGGGCCTGGTTGATTTCGTCGTAGCCACGGGGACCGCGGGGACCATCCCCGCCGGCATCGGGGCCGACCTCACCCCAGTAGAGGTGGCCGGACTTGGGATCGATGGAGAATTTCCAGGGATTGCGACATCCCATGATATAGATTTCAGGACGCGTGCCGGGAGTGCCGGGAGGAAAGAGGTTTCCTTTTGGAATGGTATAGGAAGCATCGGGCTGGACCTGAATGCGAATCAAACCGCCACGAAGATCATTAGGGTTGCCTGCTGATTTTTCGGCGTTCCAGGGTTCGCGTCCGGGACGTCGGTCTATGGGAGCGTAGGAGGCCGAGTCTCCGAAGGGGTGGGTGTTGTCACCGCCTGAGGCAAAGAGGCAACCATCGGGTCCGAATTTCAGCATGCCACCGTGGTGACAACATTCGCGACGTTGAGTACCCCACTCAATGACTTTTTTTTCGTCGGTGAGAGCGTTGTCGCTGAGCGTGAAACGGCTGATTTGCTGGCCCACAAAGTCCAAGGGTGAGTAGAGGAGAAAGAGGTGCTGATTTTTCTCGAAGTTGGGGTCGAGGGCGATTCCTAGGAGCCCGTTCTCCTGGTCACCGAAGACATCGATCTTGGCCAGCGTGGTTCGTTCTCCGGTGACCGGATGGATCCGGCTGACTTTTCCTTGGAGTTCGATGAGATAGATGGAGCCATCCGGCCCCAAGTCCATCCCCATTGGGCGGGCGAAGTCCTCCGCGATGGTCTTGACCTCGAAGCGGAAGGAATCAAGGGCACAGGCGAAGTGAGTGAGGGTGACGAAGAGGAGTGGTTTTAGGAAGGATGGCATCTTGGCTAGGGGCTACTTGGAGGGTTGACGGGCTTTTTCAAATTCTTCGAGGGTTTTGAATTTCCCCAAGCCCATTCCGGAATGGATGCAGATTTTTGCGATCGCGAGGAAATCTCCACTGGCTCGGAATGGCGGCCAATTTTCGTATTGGGTATCGTTTCCACCGGAGAACGGGTCGGACTCGTTTTCTGATTTTCCGATGACTTTGGGAAGCAAGGAGGTTGTGAGGTCCGTGGCATATTTGATGGCATTGCACTCGAAGCAGACTTCGATGCAGGCGACGGGTTTTCCAAAATCATCATAGAAGACGAAAACGTGATGGGGATCATAGCAATCGAATACCGGGTAGTGGACGGTGGATTTGAAAGTGGCTTTTGTAAGTTCAGCGATTTGGTCTTTGCTGAGGAGTTTTTGGTGGATGGTCTGGGCGGTGAGGCCTATTTGATTGAGGTGGGTGCGGGTTTGGAGGATGCGACGTTTTTTGAGATCTTCGAAGTGTTTATTGGAAGAGGCTTTAGCTGGGTTTGTGGGAGGATCGCCGAGTTCGCAGGCGACGTAGTAGGAGGCTTCGGAGAACCAGTTGATGGGAGCGGCGGATGTTCGGTTCTTTGGTTCTTCGGCCGTTGCTGCTTGAAAGGCGAAGAGGAGGGCGAGAAGGAGGGTTTTCATTTTTGGAAGAGGAGGTGGTTCCGACCAAAGCTTTGGGTCTTCAATGAGGAGTATCGTGTCATCAGAGACCAGGGAAAGGGAGGGCGTTGGCTTTGCTTTTCCAGCGCTCTTCTGGACCGGGGATGTTTTTGAGAAGGGGGCGGAAGTGGTCGTCGACAATTCGGGGATCGAGGAATCTGGGAGGTCTTTTCTTGGGGCCTTCTCCGGGAGCGATTTCGCCAAAATCGAGATCAGCGAGTGAGGTGATCGGCGATTCTGGCGATGGCTTTTTCTCCTCCATGTTTGAGGACGGTAGCAGAAAACTCGGGGTCGTCGAGGGTGAGGCTTTGGGCATCAATGATGGCGAGGATGTCGCTCCAGTCTTTTGCGGTGTCTTCACGGCCTGGCTGGTTGATGGCGTGAAGTTTTAATGCGACCATTGCTTGAGGGCTGGGCGAGGGGATGGGCTCGTTTTGCGTTCGGGAAGCTTGGAGAGCTTTGAAAACATCTTCATCAACCAGCATGAGGTCAAGAGCAGGGAGGGGTATGCTGGGGGCGGATTCGAATTGGATGAAGTTCCGGTTTTCGGCAAAGACTTGATATTGATGGCGGCCGAGATGCTCTTTCCAAGCTGATGCAGCGGAGCGGGGGATGAGGAGATCAACGTCGAAGGTGGAGCGAGGGTGTCCCAGGGCGATGATTGCGTGACCTCCGATGAGGAGAGCCGGGAGGTCGTGTTCCTCCATGAGATCAGCGAGGGATGTGAGGAGGTGCTCCATGGTAGGTCGGGGACTTGGGCTCCGAGATGCAGGGCAGGATGCCCGCTCTCCATATTATGCGGGCTTGATGCGGACGGGGCAGACTTTGAGTTCGGCGGTTTGGGTGATGGGGTCGTAGCCGGAGCCGGTGAGGACGTTGACGTTGGTTTCTGCGAAGCTGAAGCTGGTGAAGACAGTGCCGCGTGGGGAGCGGGTGGTAGCTTCGACTTTGAGTTCGATCTCGCCACGGCGGCTGGCCATTTTGACGAAGGACCCGTTGGGGATGTTCCAGGCGGTGAGGTCGTCCGGGTGGACTTCGAGGGTTTCCTCGGAGAGGAGGTAGTCAATTCCGCTGGCGCGTCCGGTTTGGGTTCTCGTGTGGTAAGCCTGGAGGCGGCGGCCGGTGGTGAGCCAGACGGGGTAGTCGGCGTCGATGACTTCAGCGGGGTCGCGGTAGCCGATGATTTTGAAGAGGCCGGGTTTGCCGTCTTTGAATTCCTTTTCGTGAAGGATGGGCGTTCCGGGGTGGCCTTCTTCGGGAACAGGCCATTGGTAAACGCCGTCGCCGATGTTGTCCCAGTTGAGGCCTTTGTAGATGGGCGACAATGAGCAAAGTTCGTTGAAGACGTCCTTGGCTGATTCGTATTCGAAACCGGGGGTGCCGAGGCGTTTTGAGATCTCGGAGATGATCCACCAGTCGGGTTTGGATTCGCCGTAACTCGGGACGGCAGCGCGGAGGCGCTGGACGCGGCGTTCGGTGTTGGCTTGCACTCCGTCGGTCTCGCCCCAGGCGGAGGCGGGGAGGACGATGTTGGCCATCTGCGCGGTTTCGGTGAGGAAGATGTCGATAACAACGAGGTGATCGAGAGCCTTGAGGGCTTTCTCGCAGTGGTTCTTATCGGGGTCGGTGACGACGGTGTTTTCTCCGTCGATGAGCATGGCGTGGATGCCGTTTTCTTCGAGCCCGCAGAGGTTGAGGGCGGTGACCTTGGTCATGGAGTTGCCGAGATCCATTTCCGGTTGTTGGTAGAACTCGGAGAATTTTTTCTGGAACTCGGGCGAGAGGACGGGTTGGAAGCCGGGGTAGTTGTTGGGGACGGCTCCGCAGTCGCCAGCGCCCTGGATGTTGTTTTGGCCACGCATCGGGTTGATGCCGGTTCCTTCCTTGCCGAGGTTGCCGGTGAGGAGGGCGAGGTTGCAGAGGGATTGCACGTTATCGACACCGCAAATGTGTTCGGTGATACCGAGGGTGTAGTAGATCGCTCCGAGTTTGGCAGCGCCATACCACTTGGCGGCTTGCTCGATGTCGGCGGCGGGGACTTCGCAGATTTCACTGGCCCAGGCGGGCGTGAATTCCTTGAGGTGTTGCTCGAAGGCTTCGAAGTCGGCGCAGCGCTCGGCGATGAATTCGGTGTCGGTGAGTCCTTCGCGCACGATGACGTGGGCCATGGCGAGGAGGAGGGCGACATCGGAGCCGACGCGGATGGGAAGATGGAGGTGCGCGAGTTCGGCGAGGCGGGTGCGACGCGGATCAGCGACGATGAGTTTGGCACCTTTGGTGAGGGCTTTTTTGAGGCCGGTTGCGGCGACAGGGTGGCACTCGGTCATGTTGGTGCCGATGGCGAAGATGGTATCGGGCTTGTCCATGTCCTTGAGGGGATTGGACATTGCGCCTCTTCCGATTTGAGCAGCCAGACCGGCTACGGTGGGAGCGTGTCAGGCTCGACTACAGTTATCGATGTGGTGCGTCCCAAAGCCCGCTCGAATAAACTTCTGCATGGTGTAGGCGGCTTCGTGCGGGGCACGGCCTGAGGCGATGCCGAAAATACTATGTCTCCCGTACTTGGCACGGGCGTCGGCGAAGCCTTTGGCGGCGGCGTCGAGGGCGGTGTCCCAATCGACTTCTTTGAAGGTGCCGTCGGGCTGCTTCATGAGGGGCTTTTGAAGGCGGTCCTCGTGCTGGATGAAGTCGTAAGTGAATTGGCCTTTGATGCAGAGGGCACCTTTGTTGGCGGGGCCGTCCATCGCGGGTTGGGCTCCGACGATCTTGTCGCCCTTGGTCATCAAGTCGATGGAGCAACCGACGGCGCAGTAGGGGCAGACGGTGCGGGTTTTCTTGATGGGCTCGGGGAGGGATTCGGCGCGGATGGCTTTTTTATCAGCGAGGGCACCGGTGGGGCAGGTTTGGATGCACTGGCCACAGAAGGTGCAGTCGGAGTCGCGGAGGTCGTTGTTGAACTCGGTCGTGATCTGGGTATCGAAGCCCCGGTTGGCGACGGTGATGGCGTAGTCGCCTTCTTGCTCGGCGCAGACGCGGACGCAACGGTAGCAGGAGATGCAGAGTTCGTAGTCGCGGAGGATGAAGGGGTTGGCGTCCTGGAGATTGGTGGTGCCGGATTTTTTGCCGGCGAAGCGGCCGTTGCGGGCGCCGTATTTGTTGACGAGGGTGGAGAGTTCCTGGGAGGCGAGGCCGCGGAGGGGATCGACGTCGATTTGGCGATTTTCGGAGGCGACCATTTCGAGGAGCGTTTTGCGCATTTTCTCGATTTGGGGTGGGGCCGTTTTAACGACCATGCCGTCGTTGGCTTTGGTGGTGCAGGAGGCGACGGGGTTGCGGATGCCTTCGACTTCGACGACGCAGAGGCGGCAGCCTCCGAAGGCGTCGAGGCGGTCATCGTAGCAAAGGGTGGGAATGTCCTTTTGGAGACGCTTGGAAACCTGGTAGATGGTTTCGCCGGGTTCGAAAGTCGTTTGTTGGCCATCGATGGTGATGGCGAGCAGAGGGACAACGGTGGAGTTTGGGTCGTTGATCATGATGAAAAGAGCCGCTTATGTTGCGAGATGATGATGGGATTTTCCGGTTAGGGCGAATCTGAAATGAGGGCTTTGAGGCGGAGGGCGAGTTCGGTTTTTCCGATGCGGGAGGCGGCGACGTCGAGGACGAGGGTTTCCCACTCGGGGCCGTCCGGGGAAGGCAGGAAGCCGTTGATTTTGAGAAAGACGAGGCAGGTTGCAAGAGCGACGCGCTTGTTGCCATCGATAAAGGGATGATTGGAGTAGAGGTAGAATAAATATGCGGCGGCAACTTCGACAGGGTCGGTAACGATGGGCACTCCTCCAAAGGTGGCTTGAGGCGCGGCAAGAGCGCTTTCAAGGAGAGCTTCGTCTCTGAGCCCGTCGCTGCCTCCGTCTTTTTTGAGGACAGCTTGGTGAACGCGTAAGATTTGTGACTTCGTCGGATGGATCAAGTCACTCATGAGAGCTTCGTCAGAGTGTCGCTATACTCGTTGAGAACCTCATCGAGAGTGTTGTCGAAGTTTTTGTCATCGACGGTCCGATCCTTGATCGGGGTGAAGGAGATGGTGCCGCCTTCGTGAATGGTGACGGAGAGTTGGTCACCTTCTTTGAGGTGGGCCATCTCGAGGAAAGCAGCGTCAAGGATGATGCCTTTTGAGTTCCCGATTTTCTTGATCGTCTTAACCATGGAAAACAATGTATTACGCGGTGGCGAGGTGTCAAGCTTGAGGCTACGGGGTGAGGATGTGGAGGCGGGTGAAGGTTTTTGGGGCGTTGGGGAGGAGTCTCCAGGTGAGGCAGGAGGCCGAGGTTTCGAGGCGGACTTGGTCGGCACGGGCAGGGGACCAGGTGATGAGGTCGTTCGAGGTCTGGAGTTGGCGGAGGATTTCCGGCGCGTCCGGGTTGCAGGGGATTTGGAAGGTGAGGGGGCTGGATTGTTGGGGGAGGGCGTGGGAGGGAGAAGCTTGGAAAGGATCGGTGGAGGCGGCGTATTCGAAGAGGTTGGTGGCACCGTCGTGGTCGGGATCGGCGGTGGGGAGGAGGTCGGCAGGGGTGTGGCTGTGATTCTTGGCGGTGGCGTGCATCCAAGTGTGGAAATCCGGGGTGGTGCTGTCGTCAATGAGGTTGAGGCTGGAGGCTGGTTGCCCGTTGATTTTAGTGAAAGGCCCGGCGAGCCACAGAAGTGGACCGGAGGGTGAGTCGATGGGGTGGATGACTGGGTCGGCGGGATTAAAGAGGTAATTGGAGAAATCCGGAATTGATTCGAAGGTGAGGTGAAAGGTGGGATCTGATTGCCCGGTGGAGTGGAGGCGGTGAAGGGTGGTGAGATCGGTGCTTTCAAGGTAGAGAGTGGCGCTGGTGAGGATTTTTTCGTTGGCGGCGAGAGAGGCGTTCCAGAAGTAGTTTTGGAAGGTGGGTGGGAGCGACTGGGGGCTGAAGGTTGGATCGATCCCGAGGTCGGGGTGCCATTTTTGAAGTCTGAAATCCGGGAAGCTAAAGGTGTTTTGGACAAGGAGGGACCCGTCGGGGAGGAGGGAGAGCGGGCGGCTGTCGTCCGGTGAAAAGGTATCGAGTGGGGTACCGTCGGCGGCGTGGAGCTGGCGATTGAGGAGGAAGCGGTCGTCGGGGAAGAGGATAAGGGGGTGATTGAGGGTGATGCTGGGGACGGCGAAAATTTGTTGGGAGTTTTGATCGCCGTTGGGTTTGACTCTGATGAGTTCGTTTCGTGACACTTCTCCCGGGAAGTAGGCGAAGACTAAAAGAGAGTCGTCTGATTGCAGGGTGATGGAGGTGATGTTGGATTGGTTGATTTGTCGCGACCCATCCAAATTGAAATAGGGATTGGTATTGGGTTCGGTGAGGGAGTGTTTGAGAGCACCAGTTGAGGAGAGTTCGATGAGATGGAAGGAATTGCCCTCGGTGTCCTGGTAAGGGTGGTTGAGGTGGACGACGAGGGTTCCGTTTTGTTTTTGGTGGATGGAGCGGGCGTTTCGGATGTCGTGGCCGGGATTGAAGGTGGGATCAAATGTCGTGTCTTGATTGAGTTTGATGGCACCGGAGCGGGGAAGTCCGTTGGCGAGGTCGAAGTCGCCGACGGCAAGGATGGTATTGTCTTGAAGTGGGATGAGGTGGGTGATGGTGGCGGGGCGCGAGAGGCGGGCGGTGTGCCAAGTGGGGTCGGGGGTTCCGTCTGTCAGAATGCGGCGATTGCCGCCGACGAGGAATTTGCCTTCGGAGAATTGGGTGAGGGTGCGGGTTTCGGGTGGGGTTGCGGGGGTGTGGAGGGGGATCCGGAGAGAGGTTTCGAGGGTGATTGAATCTGTGATGGCGAGATCACCGTAGTCGAGTGATTGGGCGAGGAGCCGACCATCAGGCAGAAGGTGATGAAAGGGGCTGAGGCCAAAATTGAAAGATCCGGCCGTTGTTTTGATGACGAGGCCTTGGGCGTCGCGTGTTTCAAAAGTGAGACCATCGTGCGAAGGGGAGGGCCAGAAGATGTGGCGGTTGGGCCAGCGGGAGGCTAGTTGAAGGCCAGGTCCCGGATTTGGAACAAGAGAATGGGTGTCTGATTCTTTCAGCCGCTCAGGGGTGAAGCTTGGGTCAAGAGACCCGTCAGGGAGGATACGATACAGATAGTGAGCGGGTGGATTGTTGTAGAATCCGGTTTGGACGAGGGGATATGAATCGCGTCCGAGAATCCAGATGCTGCCATTGGCTGCAGGAGAAGCTTCAAGAGGAGGAGCGGGATAGTCTTCGGTAAAATTGAAGTTCGGGTCCGTGAGCAGAGTTTCACTGTCCAATGAGAGAAGGGACCGGGAGGGGACGAGATTTTCGAGGTGGGCGATGATTAAGAGGCGTCCGTCTCTCTCAAATTGCGGGAAGGGTGGAGTATCGCTGTTGCGAGGGAATTGGGAGAGAAGGGTGGTATTGAGAGTGCCGTCAGTATTGCGGAGTTCCCATTGAAAAGGAGAGGTCACAATGAGGCCGCCGCGTTGCAGCAGAGGAAAGAGTGGTTCGCGGGTTTGCGGGCTGTTGCTGAAGAAGTAGGTCGGTGGGTTGACTTGAAAATCAAGGGCGGAAAACGCGGGTGGCGCGAAGGTTTGGTCGAGGTGGCCGGAGGGGGTGAGTTTGGCGAGGCCGGGGCGAGTGATGCCATCCACTTCGGTGAAGTTGCCCATGAGGAAGGTGGAGCCGTCGGGGGTGGTGACGGCGGAGGTAACGAGGGCTTGGGCGGAGAGGTCGGGGAATTGGGAGGGGAGGAGATCGCCGGGTTGGGCGAGGAGCGTTGAGAGGAGGCCGGTGAGGATGAGGAGGGGTTTGGTCATGGGGAGTGATGGGCTTTGATATGAATTGGCTTGGCGGTTGGAAACCGCCGCCACGGGTGCCGGAGAGCCTTTGTTATGGACTGCCTTGGCGGCTGGAAGCCGCCGCCACTTGCTCGGGGAAGTATTTTTGGAGGGAGTCGGTGACGTTGGGGGCGGCCATGCCAAGGCCGCAGGCTGAGGTGGCTTTCATCGCTTCGCCGATGTCGTTGACTTCGGTGGTCCAAGCTTCGTGGGTGAGGTCGTTGGATTCGCCGTTGAGCCGTTCGGTGAGGCGTTGGGTGCCGATGCGGCAGGGGAAGCATTTGCCGCAGCTCTCGTGGGCGAAGAAGGCCATGGCGTCGTGGGCAGCTTTAACCATGTCGCGGGTGTCGTCGAAGACCATGATGCCACCGGCGCCGAGGAAGGACCCGTGGGATTTGATGCAGGGGTCGTCGAGGGTGAGGTTGTCGAGGATTTGGTGGCCGAGGAATCCGCCAGAGAGGCCGGCCATGGTGACGGCTTGGACGGTGCGGCCTTCTTTGGGTCCGCCAGCCCAATCGTAGAGGAGGGTTTTGAGCGGGAGTCCGAAGGGGACTTCGTAGTTGCCGGGGCGTTGGATATCGCCGGAGAGGGAGATGAGCTTGGTGCCGACGTGTTCGCCGAGGCCGAGGGAGTGGTACCACTCGGGGCCGTGGTTGATGATGGGCGGGACGGCGCAGAGGGTTTCGACGTTGTTGACGGCGGTGGGTTTGTCCTCGAATCCGTGCGTGACGGGGAAGGGGGGCTTGTTGCGGGGGAAGGGGTGTTTGCCTTCGAGCGAGTTGAGGAGGGAGCCTTCTTCGCCGCAGATGTAGGCTCCGGCGCCGCGTCGGACGTAGAGGTGGAATTCGAATCCGGAGCCGAGGATGTTGTTGCCGAGGAGTCCGGCCTCGCGGCATTCGGCGAGGCATTTTTCGAGGAGGGCGTTGGTCTCCGGGTATTCGTAGCGAAGGTAGATGAAACCTCGCGGGGCTCCGGTGGCGAAGCCCGCGATGGTCATTCCTTCGATAAGGGCGAAGGGATCGTAGTCCATGAGGGCACGGTCTTTGAAGCAGCCGGGTTCGCCTTCGTCGGCGTTGCAGACGATGGATTTGGGGTGGCGGTCGCAGTCGGCGACGGCTTTCCACTTGAGACCGGTGGGGAATCCGGCACCGCCACGGCCCGCGAGTTTGGAGGCGGTGATGGAGTCGATGATGTCCTCTGGGGTGGAGGCGAGGGTTTTCCTGAGCGCGTCGAAGGAGTATCCGGCAAAGGTATTGCGTCCGGGTTCGCGGATGTGGGCGAAGAGGGCTTCTCCGGTGGTGCCGGGGTAGGCGGGCGGGAGGGGAGAGGCGGTGGGTTTGAGATCGGCGGCGGTGGTTCCTGAGAGGGTGGTGTGGCCGGTGAGAACCGGGACCATGGCATCGCAGCGACCGGAACAGGGCATTGCGGTGGCGTCCTGGCCTTGGGCTTTGAGGGTCTCAAGGATTTCGTTTCCCCCGTGCATGCAGCAGATATTGCCGGTGCAGACGCGGGGAGCGTTTAAACCACCGGGCGTGCGGGAGAAGTGATGGTAAAAGGTGACGGTGCCGTAGAGGTCGGCGAGGGGAGTTTTCAGGCCATGGGAGATGGCGCGGAGGGCGTCATCAGAGAGGTAGGCATCACGATCGTGAAAGGCGTGGAGGAGAGGCAGGAGCGGGGCGGGCTCGTCTTTCCATTGATCGATGAGTTGTTGATCGGCGTCGGCAATGACCATGCGTAGAGAATGGCAAATGAGAGCGCCGGCGCAAGCGGGGATCTTCGATCGCGTGAAGTAGTTAAGATTCAATAATGATCTCCGGGACTGTCATCCCGTAGTCGGGGAGGTATCCTTTCAATAAAACAGGGGCTGTTGCCATTTCTATGCCGACATCCCGAGTACCTCCCGAGTACATTCGGTGAAAAAAACGGCGAGACTTCGGAGTTCGGGGATCGTTGCTTCAATTGTCAGGGAATCGAGACGCACGGACTTGGTCTGCGTCTTCCCTTGTTCGTCAGTAAGCGAGATTGTCATCAGGCTCTGAAGGTAGGGCCTGGGGGATACTTCAAACAAGTGAAAGATGCAGACGTGTGCTCGTAAGTCACTCAGTTGACTAGCTTTGAGGGCCTGTCTTTTCGTTGGAGGCTGCGGTCTGAGGGGCTTCTTCTTCCGGGATAATGATTTTCACTTTAGCGCCGTCAGGAACGGAGTTCAGGCGGGTGGTAACAAGGTGCCATCCTTCGGTGATATCATCCCGAACGACCAGGTTTTCTTCGTCGCGCCAGATCGGGTTAATCCTCTGCCTGAGAAGGGTGAGTTCATCGGGGTGGATGAGGGTGATTTCATTGGGGCGCCGGAGAGATGAGCGAGGGATGATGAAGACGTTGGGAATGAATCCGCCTTGAAGGACTGCCCGCACAGGTTGGCCGATCCGGAGTGGAACAGCGGTTTTTGTCTTGAGTCCGAAGGGGTCGTCAACCCGGGCGATAACGAAGAGTTTTCGCGACTTTTCGTCCAAGGTGCCCTCCGTGCGGACGATGGAGCCTTCCCAGGTTTGAGGGGTGTGGTCGCTCAGAGCATCGGTAAAGGTGACGGGGATAGGGGCATCACCGGGGTTATTGGGGAGTTCGATGTGGTTGAGTTCGCGGGCAGAGAGCGAGAGGCGGATTTCCGCAAAGTCGGTGGAGAAAATTTCACCGAGGGTCGTGCCGGAGCTCACGGATTGGCCGAGGCCGACGAGACGTGTTTTGACGCGGCCGGCGTAGGGGGCGATGACTTTGGTGCGGTCCAGGTCGCGGCGGACTTCGGAAAGGTCGGCGATGGCGGCTTTGACGTTGGCGTGCGCTTCTTTGAGTTGGGGCTTGCGCAAGACGAGGTCGGTAGGCTCCTCGGTATAGCCTAGGTCTTTCCAATCGAGGAGGGCCTGCTCAGCACGGGCGGCTTCTTGGGCGAGTGAGGCTTCAGCGCGGGCGAGACGGGCTTCGGCGGAGATCACGGCGGCTTCGAAGTCGGAAGGATCCAGCTCCAAAAGGATGTCATCTTTTTCAAAAAAGGAGCCACTTTCGAATTCAGGGGCGATTTTGATAATGCGTCCGTTCACACGCGGGGTGAGACCTGTTTCGTTATGAGACTGAACGACGCCCTCGGAGGTGAGGGTAACGCGGAAGTCAGTCCTCTGTAGCAAGAGGGCTTCAGTTTCGATAATCCGGCGTTCGCGCGGGGCCTTTTCGACTGCCTCCTTCTTTGTCGAGAGTTGTGTGTAGGCCAGATAGCCGAAGCCAAGAAGAATAGCCGGGAAGAGGAGCCTGATAAGTTTAGCCATCTGCAATAGTCGAAAGAATGTCAGCGAACCTACGGTCGAAATCCATCTTGTCTAACACGCTGTTTTACGTGGCAGAAAATTCCCCATGCGATTTGAGTGCTCTAGTAACCAGCCGGGTGCCTGACGACGTGTCCTTTGGCGCTCCTGGGGACGGGTTTCCAGCGTGGTCCGCTGCGTCTGCTGGAGCCGCCGGTATCGAGACGGAGTCCCGCAACGGTCATGAAAACATGGCCGTCCTGAACGAAGACGTTAATCCAGTTCCCGTATCCTTTTTTTCCGTAGTTAAAGAATTCGCGGGAGGGCATTTGGCCTTGCATGAGTCCGGCTTCGCGCAGGACGTATGAGACGGCGCCGGAGCAGTCGTAGCCTGAGTCATCGAGACGGGCATGGCCGCCGCCCCATTTGTAGGGTTTGTTTTGGAGCCGATTTCCCGCATCGATGGCGAGTCTGACTCTTTTAGGCGCTCCCTTGGGGGCGTAAGCGACGCCATTTCGAAAGATGGCTCTCTTATTGCCTCCCTCTACGTAATTCACGGTCCCGGTGGCTTCCTTCTGGCTGCTGCAGGAGACAAGGCCATAGGAGAGGGGGATGAGAAAGGCGAGAAGGAGAGCGTTCACCCGGTCGGCATAGATTGAATCCGGTTATTTCTCAATCCTTTCTGATTTCTTAATTAACGAATCTCGCCCGCTCCAAAATTGAATCCAAATTGGAGCCAGACGGTGTCTTCCGAGCCTTCCTCGAGTTGATCATGGCTGTATTGGAGGCGGGCGTTGGAGTCCCATCCGCCGAGTTCGAATTCACGGGTGAGGGCGACGGAAATACGTTCGCGGTTTCCTCCGAGATCGACTTCTTCGGCGGGTTCGCGGCCTTGAATTTCTTCGTAACGAAGATCGGCAATCCATTGCTCGGCGAAGCGGTAGCGGCCAAAGACCATGAAGCCACTTTGGGAGGTTTCTCCGCTCGCGCCTTCGTCATTGGCCCACTCAACCTCACGGAGGAAGGCTTCGACACCGGTTGAAAATTCCCGCCCGCCGTTTTCGAGCCCGTTTTTGCGCCATTGGTAAACGTAGTCTGCAGAGTAGAGCGAGGTGTCGCGGTTATTGCCGTAGCCATTTTGTCCCCACGCTCCGTTGAGGCCGAAGCTGTGGTGGTGGAAGTCATCGTAATTGTAAGAAAACAGAGCCCGGACGGTGGCAAGATTGTTGGTGAAAAGGGCGTCTTCACTTCCGTGTTCGGAGTGCTCGTCTTCAAGTTCCTCCCCCTCGTCTTCTCCGTGTTCATCTTCTTCGGCTGCTTTGCCGAAGCTTCCAGTAAGGGCAAAGAGGGTGTAGTCGCTTTCCCTGAGCCAGGTGAGTTCGAGGCCTTCCGTGATGAGGGCTTCTTCGCCGAGGAATTGTGCTGTTGAGAGGTTGGCGTTGACGAAATTCCAGCCGTGCTGGTGCAGGTGGTTTTGTAGGCCGAGACGATTTTGAAAGCGGCCGGCCCGAAGTTCAAAGCCACCGGGGAGATTTTGAACTTTGGCGAAGGCTTCCTCCCATTCGGCTTCGAGGTCTCCTTCGCTGGTGGTGAAGGCGTTGACATTGACGAAGGCGGCGAGCCAGTCGTTGTGCCTGAGGTTTAAGCCGATATCGAAGCCTTGGAGGGCAGTGTCGTCATTGGGGTCATGGCCGTGGAAGGCGAGATCTCCGGGATTGTCAGCAGAGGAGATTCCGCCGACGACACTGAGGTGCAGAGTGGGATCCAAGGTGGTTTCCGCGAACGCCACAATGGGCAGGAAGACAAGACTGAAAAGAGAGAAGTTTTTCATAACGCAACTAAATTGCGTTAGCGCTGCATTTAGTCAAGCCCTAATGCAAATTAATTGCGTTAGCGGTGAATTTCAACAGATGCGCCGATGGCAATTTTGATGAAGTTTACTGCGGATCCGCGGCCTCATCTTCGGCGGGTGGTGCTTCAGCGGGGAAGGGAACCTCATCATTGTTCATGATCTTATGGAAGCGGTCGGCATCTTCCACGATCATTTTGGCTTCAAGGGTCAGGGCCTTTCCGGTATCCGCTGCGCTTTTGGCAAAGGCGGCGGCGGACGCGGTTGTGAGTGCCTTTAAATAGTCGGCTTTGGCGATTTCGAATTCGGCCTTGTATTCCTCCCAGGCTTCTTTGCTTTCTTCCTGGGCATCGACAAGTTTGCGATGCATGGTGCCCGGTGCTCGTGTTGGCAAGGAGTCGGGGAGTTTGTTGGCTTCCTTGAATCCTTTAAAATATTCAACGTATTCAGCTCTCAAGGGAGCGGGCAGATTATTCTCGTTGTTGACCTCGCTGATGGCGTCATCGAGGAAATCTTCTACGGCCTTGTCATATTTTCTTCTGAACTTGCGATAGTCGCGGCTGTGGCGATCGCGGATCCCTGCTCTGATGGCCTCGAGGGCTTCAGCGGCGTCAGCTCCGTTGGAGGGCAGAGCGTCCTCTGAGGGGAGGTTTTGAATGGATGGACGGGACCATTCGATGAGGAGATGTTTGGTGTCAGGGGAGCGTCCATCTTGATCATTGGCGCCCACTTCCCCTTCACGATGCAGGAGAGTCAGGAAAGGTTCCCCTCCTTCATTGTGGTCCGGTTGACCGGGGCTCCACTCGACGAAATCGAAAAGTTCGCCCGTGACCGTTTCCCAGATCTCGTGGGCATCGTTATTGCGGCGGGCACCGAGCCAGCAGCTGGAATTATCGGGGAGGTTGTCGCGGATGAGTTTGTGGGCGAAGGCGGTCTCATTGGAATTGGAAAACACGGCCAAATGTCCACCCGCATCCTTGGCGATTTTTGAGGCGGTGTCCCATTCCACCTGGCGTTTGACGAGAAGGAATCGTGCTCCGCCGACGTTGAATGTTCCGGTTGGAAAGACCGGGGGGCTTTTCTGGCTCAAGGCTTCGCCGGTTCTCTGCAGCTGGCTGTCAATGCCACCCAAGCGGGTGCCGTCGTTCTTCCACTCGAGCAGGAAGGCGTTTTCAGCCTGTGCCGGGCAGTCTTCAAGTCGGGGTCCGCTTTGAGAAAGGACGGCAAAGTCCTCTCCGTCTTGATTTTCAGAGGTGCTGTTGTTCGGCTCGCTGGCGGCCCAGAGAGCGGAATCGACAGGCGTGCCTTCGTCCCAGAACCACTTGCCTTCGGTGCCCGAGTCCGAAGCTCCGACCCAGAGGGGGAGGTTGCCTTTGAACTCCTTTTCGGCCCACTGGAGAGCCCCGGGAGTTTTCAGATTGGCGATCTCGGCACCATGTGACTCCGCAAAGTCCCGAGCTTCATACCAGGTCATTTTTTGTTCGATCAGGAAATAGGTGGAATCATCCTTCTTGAGCGATCTTGGCGGGAATTCCGTCCGTTCTCCACGGATGAGATCTTTTCGAAGACGGGCGAGGGCCTCAAGCGGGGTTTCCGCCGGTTTTTCGACGACGACCGGTTTTTCGGGTTCCGGCTTCTTGGGTTCTGGTTTTTCAACCATGGCCTCTTTGTCGCGTTTGGGCTTGTTCTGCCTCTCAGGTTTGGGGGGCTCGGTCCGCTTTTCCTTGGGTTCCTCCGGGACGGCGACTTCAGGAGGATTCTTTTTGTCCTTCATCGCCTTGAAGGCGAAGGCTCCTGCGCCTCCAAGAAGGGCGAGGACAATGATCATGGGAAGGGCCGCGCTCTTTTTATTACTACTGGCCAGTGGCTTGACGAGCGAAGCGGTAGGAGTTGTCGTCGACGAAGTGGCTGCGGTGGCAAAGCGAGGGCCGGAAAGCTTGGGAATCAGTTTATCAAGATCGTTGGCGAAATCCTCAACATCCATATAGCGATGATTGGGATCCTTGTGAGTGGCCTTGGCGAGGAGGGCGTCGATCCGCGGATCCACTCCAGATTTCATGGAGGTGGAGTGAGGCTCCGGCTGTTTGCCGCAAAGAAGTTCGTAGAGGAGTGCTCCGACCGAGAAGATGTCGGAGCGTTGATCGACGGAAAATTCCCGGTTGTAAACCTCGGGTGCGGTGTAGCCGGGAGTGCCAAGGACGACCCCTTCAGACCGGTCCTTATCAAGAGGGCGGGCGAGGCCAAAGTCTCCAATCTTGGGCTTGGCTTCGGCATCGAGAAGAATGTTGGCAGGTTTGATGTCACGGTGGACGATGCCGCCACGGTGGGCGTGGCCAAGACCCCGGGAGATGGTGGAGATCAAGCCCAGCGCAACTGCGGGATCGATGGCCTTGCCGTGTGCAGAGTAGTAGAGAGCCTTGCCATCGACAAACTCCATAATGATATAGAGCATCCCTTCGATATCACCGAAGTCAAAAACGGCAATGAGGTTGGGGTGGTTCAGGCGCGCCATGGCCTTGGCCTCGGCTTCAAAGGCTTCGCGGAATTGTTGGTCGTCACCAAATTCACGTGGCAGAATTTTGATGGCCACGGTGCGGTCGAGCGACTTTTGCCGGGCTCGATAGACGGCACCCATTCCCCCTTGGGCAATAAAATCCAGTAGTTCGTAGGCAGGAAACAAGGGCGCTAGATCTTCAAGCGACGGTGCTACAAACTCGGTTTGAGGAATTAGATCTTCGGCCATGGAGGTGTGTTGGGCAGGCGTGCGTTTAGTGAACTGGAAAACTCAAGATGGAGTCGCAAGGGTAATGAAGCACAGAATAAAGACGTATTGGGAAGGGGGAATATTAGTCGTAAAAGTGAGACTTGTTAAAGAATCTCTGCAATTTGAACCGCATTGAGAGCTGCGCCCTTGCGGACCTGGTCTCCCACGACCCAAAGCGCGAGGGCATTGGGCAGGACCTGATCCTTGCGGATACGACCAACCTGGCAGTTGTTTTGACCGGTTGTTCCCAGTGGGACGGGGTAGAGCCCGTTGGCTGGATCGTCGACCAAGTCCACGCCGGCCTGGTCTTGATAAGCGGCCCGCGCTTCTTCGACCGTGGGGTCTCTTTCGAAGATCGCAGTGACTGAAATAGAATGGGAACGCATGACCGGAACCCGGACACAGGTGCAGGTCACCTTGAGATTTGGGAGTTCGAGGATTTTACGACCTTCATGGAGCATTTTTTGCTCTTCCTTGGTGTAGCCACTTTCCTGAAAGGCATCGACGTGGGGAATCACGTTGGAGGCGATTTGATGAGGGTAGACGTTTTTCTCAACGGGAGTTCCGTTCACCAGGGCCTTCATTTGGCCTTCGAGTTCAATAATTCCCTGGGCGCCGCTACCAGAAACAGCCTGGTAGGTAGAGGCAATGATTCCGGTTAGTCCAAAGGCGCGGTGGAGAGGGGCCAGACCCATCAGGGTAATGATTGTCGAGCAATTTGGGTTGGCGATGATGTTCTTCGGGTGGTTTGCAGCTGCGGCTGGATTGATTTCCGGGACGACCAGAGGAACCTCGGGATCCATCCGGAAAGCCGAGGAGTTATCGATTACGAGACATCCGGCGGCCGCCGCAAGAGGGGCGAAGTGGAGGGGGATACCGCCACCTGCCGAGAAGAGAGCTATGTCGATTCCTGCGAAGCTGTCATCTGTGAGCTCTTGAACCGTGAGGTCCTCGCCACGAAAAGTCATCTTCTGTCCTGCGGAGCGGGCCGAGGCTAGAAGAGTAAGTTTTGAGAGAGGAAAGTTCCGTTCTTCGAGGCAAACGAGCATTTCCCGGCCTACCGCTCCGGTAGCGCCGACAATGGCAACATGAGGTTGACTGATCATGGGGTGCCGACGATAACTGGGTTTTTCTCTGATGCAATCCTCTGTTTACGGTGATCTGAAGAGTAAAAAAGTTAGAAAACCGGACTTAAACCACTTGCAAGGGGAAGGGAGTTCCGTATTCTCCCCGCAACTTGGAACGGGAGATGCTTTGCAATTTGCCGACCCAACTGAATGAATTCATGACTGTAGTTACCAAACTCGTTGTTCTTGTGGCCGGATTCGGCGCACTCGCTTTCGCATCTTGTTGTGACAGTGGTGCACAGTCCGCTCCGGACCCAGCTCCGATCGAGGTTCCGCAGAAGTGAGTTCTTCAAACAACCCAAAACCAACATTAAGAAATACTATGAAACTTG
>CAWUTG010000012.1:0-4246 GCA_963925135.1 uncultured Verrucomicrobiales bacterium
GCCGCCATCGTTCGCTGCCATGAATTCGTTGATGATGAAATCGCTGGAATCTGAGGTCGTGAAGCTCCCCGATGAATCTGCCCGAGTACTTCCCCCGCTGTTTTCACCAAAGGCACGGAAATAGTAAATTGTAAGCGGGGAGAGCCCTGAGAGAGCTGTTGAAAAAGTCGAACTCTGCTCCCCGAGGGAAATCGAATTGTCCCAACTTCCCGGTGTCGTTCCCCCGTCATTATTTCCTCAATACAGAGTCACCGTTGTCGTTCCACCACCCGTGTCAGTCACCTCGCCAGCGAGAGTCGCGGACGTGGCCATGACATCACTTGCGGCTGAATTCACCACCACCGGAGGAGAGGCCGGTCTGAAACCTGAACACCCCGACCCGTCGCGCTATCGAGCACGATCGAGGCGTCCTCCCCCGCGAGGCTTCCACTGGTCTTCCCGTCACACCCGCGAGGCCACTCACATACACCCAGGTGACTCCGGTGACGGTGTGGGATTGTCCCAGGGAGGAAAACGCCACGATCGTATCGATGGCAGGATCGTTCAGACCAAGGCCCTGGAATTTCCCCCAGGCCGTGAATCGCCGCAACCTGACGGGCCGAAACTTCGCTGTCCCAAATTCCGGCATCGTCGAGGACGCCATCCCAGAAGCGATCTCCCGTCCGCCCGGTTTCCAATAGACCATTAAAGGTCATCGTCACCGAGGAAGGCAACCCGCTCCGGGTATCGACTTCGACACCATCAATAAAGAGCAGCATAGTCATCCATGCAGCTCTTTGAGGGATTCAATCGTGTCGTTTCTCGCAACCGCAGCACTACAGATTCAAGTGACTGCGCCGGAAGTTTCGATCGCCATTCCTAGAATTCTGGAAACAAGGTGTCAAAGTAATTGAGGACCAGTGGCTTGCTCGATCGCAGACACAAAAAAACCCACGCCGTCGTCATGACGAACGTGGATTTCAGGGAAATTTGAGAGAGTCCCTTACGCTTCCGCTTTTTCGGTAGCTCCGTAGCCTTTGGCTTTCAAAGCCGCGATCAGATCGGCGACTTTGACATCTTTATCGGCGGTGACGGTGGTTGTTGCATTCGTGCCGGTCTTAGGACCGACTTCAACTTTGGAGACTCCTTTGACGCTTTCAAGTGCAGCCTGCACTTTTTTTGGACAACCAGAGGCTCACCGGAGACCCGTCACCTCGAGAGTGACGGTCTTTGACTCAGCAACAGCACCGACCTTTGCAGGGGCGGTGGTCACAGCAGGAGCCGCAATGGCGCCCGCAGTGAAAGCTACCATGGCAGCAATCATCGTGAATGTAGTTTTCATTGTTTTTTTTGTTTGAGGAAAAGGCTTCAGCACCTCTTCCAATCTGAGAAGGTAGACGGCCTGCAAAAAATTGCACCTTTTTTTCGCAGAGCCTCAAACATCCTCCACCTCCCAACCTCGCCGCTAGCGAGACTCGCACCGTGACAGTTCCACCCAAATAGGCTTTCCTCACGCCCCATGAAAGACCTGCCACCGGAGTCGGAACTCGATCGCAAACAACGGGAAGGTTTGCGCAAGCGGAGTGAGCTGACCAACCAGCGGGGCAAGGCCTCAAGCATGGATGTCCCTGGCGACCAAACGAAGATCGATCCGGAAATGACCTGGACCGCTCCCGCCCCGGAAAGCAGAAAGAATCGCACCGTCATTTTCCTTTTCCTAATTCTTGCTTTCGTCACCATTCCCATTGCCTTCAAAGTCATCAATACCAAGGACCCCATGACCAGCCCCCGGGCCCCCGAAAGTACAGACCTTCTCGACTTTATCGAAAACGCCAGCCCCGCCGATCTCAACCAAGCCATCGAATCCGTCATCCGAGGGTTCATGACCGCTCCGACCAACGAAGAACGTTGCCGCTACGTCAGAGGAGGTTTGTCTCACCTCGAACAAATGGAAGAATTCTATGCCCGCCCCGGCATCGAACCCTCCAGCAGCTTCCACCAAATTTTTCAAACGGAGCCCGCCTCCTTTCAAGGCGTGCCGATTTACGCCGTCCTGGCGACGGCCAGGGAAGGAGAACCGGCCCTCCTCTTCCAAATTGTGCCGTCACAAGGAGGCGTCACCATCGATTGGGAAGTCTCGGTCGGCTATGGAGAAATGCCCTGGGAAGCCCTCTGGACAATGAAGCCGGAAACCGCGCAACAGCTCCGGGTTTACGTGAAACGAGCACCCTCCCCGCTCCATTTTCCCGACCAGGCATCTTACTACTTCGGCTTCGTCGAATCACGGGAATCACCCACTTCCATCACCGCCTGCTTTCCCAAGAACACCCCGCTCGCCGATGAGCTCAAAAAAATCATTCCCCCGGCAGCACAACAACCGGTCAATCTCGAGCTTCGCTGGAACACGGAGCTTCAACTCTTCGAGATCACCCGCCTCCTCCATAATTTTTGGATGAGCCCGCCTGGAGAAGAGAAAAATTCAAATTGAGACCTTGCTCACAACCCACTTTCTGCCAGATTCTACCTTTGATGATGGTTAAAAAATCGATTTTCGTCGGGATCTTTTCGATCACAGCCTTGGCAGTCTCACAGGGTGTCCTGACGTTCTCAGTCACTTTCACGGCCCAAGCCCAAAGTGACCTCAGTGCCGCCGAGCAACAAATGTTTCAAGAGGCTCTCGATTTTTGGGACGACCTCATCATCGACCACCGGGACGGAGCCACCCGCAACTTCGAACTCACCGTCGATACCTTCGACTCAGCTCCCAGCGGTGGATTTATCACTCTGGGCAGCGCCGGTCCTACTTTCACCGACGAATCCAATATTGTCGCAGATGCCCACACTTCGGACAAACGATTCATTCTTGCCGTAGCCGGCGAAGCCTCCTTCAACACCAATCCTGCCGCAGGTGCCCTTCATGCATCCACCCTGCGTCATGAAATCGGGCATGCCCTGGGCATTGGAACTCTGTGGGAAGAGAACGAACTTCAAAACGATGGCGATACCGGGAACGACGCACAATTTGGATTCGACCGCACCCTCGCCGGAGGAACTCCCGGCCACTACGTCGGACCAAACGGACTTGCCGCCTATCAACTCGAGTATGATGCCGGCGCGGTCTTCGTCCCCATCGAGCGGGATGGCGGAGGCGGAACCGCCAATGGCCATTGGAACGAAGTTGCAGACAATCCCGCTGTTGAAAATTCTTCTGGGTTCGACAGCGATCCGGGCGATGGCGGCCCCGCAGCTACTGACTTATTAGGACGCTCCTTGGACGATGAGCTCATGACCGGATTTAGCTCGGGCGATAATTACGTGTCCAATACCACAATTCTCTCTCTGCGTGATCTGGGATTCAACACCATCGACCCGGTCTTTATCCCCGAACCTTCAGGAATCGCCCTTCTCGCTGGCAGCCTTCTCATGCTCGCCCGTCGCCGCCGCCGTTAGGATTTCGATCTTCAATCAATCAACTCACCCGTAAAAAACCGCCATCGGCCACTCAGCCGAAGACGGTTTTTTGGATTACCTGGGAAAGTTTTTCAAGCCCGGGACTGGCGTCGGCGCCTCATCGCCAGCAAGCCCGCCCCCATGATCAGGGCCAGCCCGGTGGACGGCTCGGGAATCGTCCGGTGACCCACGATTTGGAAACCATTGATGGCCGCGCTATCAGAGCCCAATCCGGGCTGGGCGATGAGAGAAAAGTTTGGTGCGGTCAGCCCCAAATACTGCACATAGTTTCCGGTCGGATTGATTTGGCTGTCCAAGTAACCCGGAGCACCGGCCCCGTAGCCCACCCCGTATTCGAGATGACTGTAGGCGGTCGGTGATCCCGGACTCGGTGAATAGGTCAGCAAATTAGGGGCTGCAACTCCCAGACCGCCCTGGTCACTATAAACGTAGACGTCATAGTAATCCCACATTAGGCCTGCGAGATTCAGAGTCCCCACCTGAACCACTGCCGGCTGGAAAGTCCCGGCCGACGTTTGGATCCCGAAAAGGTATCCTTCCATCATATCCTCGTCACCCGGCGACGAGCTGCTTCCCACGATGATACTGGAAGCCGGGGCATCCCAGCCTACGAAAATTGGTCCACCAATTCCCCCGCTCGCCACTCCGCTCGTACCACCGGTGAGGCCGGGTGCCGGTAACCATTGGGCGGCAGGGATGACCCCGGCGATGTCGGTCACCGTCAAAACATCAGGTTGGAAATCCCCCAACATATCGACGGAGAAGGTAGAAACAACGATGGCCTCGGAGGATAGAG
>CAWUTG010000013.1:0-164378 GCA_963925135.1 uncultured Verrucomicrobiales bacterium
AAACTGTTTGAAAAACTTTTTCACCAAGGCAATCCGGAAGAGGTGGAAGCCAATGTGGATGCCCTGCGGCAGGGGCGTAGCATGCTCGATTTCGTCGGCGATCAATCGCACCGCTTGAATCGCTCGCTTTCCAAACCCGACCAGTCCCGCATGGACGAATACCAGACTTCGGTGCGCGAGTTGGAGAAGCGCCTGCATGCGGCAGAGGCCTGGGAATACAAACCGAAACCGAAAATCGATGCGAAAGCGCCGAGCGACATCGATGATCCGCGGGAGTTCGTGGCGCAAACCCGCCTGATGTTCGAGGTCATGAAGCTCGCGTTAGAGACTGATTCCACGCGCATTATTTCGCTGTTTATCGACACGACGGTGATTCACAACATCACTCATCACGGAGGTCGCCCGGAGGCGATTGCCGAGCTGCGGGGGAAAGAAGAGGCGCAATTCGATGCTCTCAACGACTTCCTAGCCGCGCTCGCTGCCACCAAAGAGGGAGATGAATCCTTGCTGGACCGCACCATGGTTCTCTATGGTACCCCGATGGGCAGCGCCAACTCACACAGCAACGTGAACCTTCCCGTGCTATTGGCTGGTGGTGGTTTCAAACACGGGCAGCACCTCGGCTTCGACAAAGACAACAACTATCCCCTCGCCAACCTCTACCTCTCGATGTTGCACCGGCTCGGAATCGACACCGACAAGTTTGCGACCTCGAACGGCACGATGCGCGGATTGGAGATTGTATAGCCCATAACGATGAATTGCTCTCTTCCATCTTTCCGTCAGATTGCTGCTCTCTTCGCAATCGTGTTCCTGCCGTTGCCCTGCTCTGCCGATAAAGATGATGTCGGGAGTTTCAAGGCCGAGATCCGGCCGCTGTTGGAGAAATTCTGTCTCGACTGCCACTCGACCCAGGAACAGGAGGGGGAGTTGGATCTAGAGCGATTCGATTCGCTTGAGGCGATCCGCAGCGAGGGGAAGATCTGGCAGCTCGTCGAGGAGCAACTGGAACTTGGTGAGATGCCGCCAAAGAAGAAGTCGCAGCCATCGGCGGGGCAGAAAACTGAAATTCTCGCCTGGGTGCGTTCGACGTTGCGGAAGATTGGCGAGGCCAATGCTGGCGACCCGGGGCCGGTGGTTGTTCGGCGGCTTTCCAATGCGGAATATACCTACAGTCTTCGAGATCTTACCGGGGTCGATTCTCTCGATCCGGCCCACGAATTTCCAGTCGATGGGGCCGCTGGCGAAGGTTTCACTAATGCCGGAGCCGCCCTCGTGATGTCGCCATCGCTGTTTACGAAGTACCTTGATGCTGCGAAGGAGGTTTCGAAACACGCTGTGTTCCTCCCTGACGGAATCGCGTTCTCCGAGAAAACAACGCGTCGCGATTTGACGGACGAGAAGCTCGCGGAGATCCGCGCTTTCTATGGCAAGTTCTCCAATGCGGGAGGCGGGACGGCAGTCAACCTCCAGGGGATCAAATTTGATACGAAGGACGGTGGCGTGTTACCCTTGCGTGGCTATCTCGAGGTGACTTTGGAAGGTCGAGCAGATCTGCTTGCGGGAAGAAAAAACATTGCAGAAGTCGCGCGTGATCATGGCGTGAATGCGAAGTATCTCGGCAAGCTGTGGAAAGCTTTAAACGATACGGAATCATCGCTACTCTTGGATCCGATCCGTAGTCAATGGCGTGAGTCAAAGCCAGAGGACGCGCAAACTCTGACGGATGCGATCACCCGTTGGCAGGGTGCGCTATGGCGATTCACTACCGTTGGTCACATTGGGAAACGTGATGGACCCAAGGCGTGGCAGGAACCGGTCGATCCGTTGGTCCCCTCGCAGGAACTCCGGATAAAGCTACCGACTCCCGTCGACGGTAAAGACCTTACGCTCTTCCTTCATACCTCCGACGCCGGGGACGGGAAGCAGGGAGATATCGCGATCTGGCAAAGCCCGAAGATCGTCCACCCAAAACATCCGCCGGTCTCGCTCACTGATGCCGCATCCCTGGTGCAACGGGTGGACAAAGTCATGGCTACGGAGTTGAGTCGGACAAGCGTCTACCTCGAAGTGCTCGCGGAATCTCATCGGAGCAAGAGGCCAGTTCATGAGATTGCGCAGCTCAAGGAACTGGATGTCACCATGTCAGGTCGCTGGGCCTCGTTAGTGCAATTGGGGCAATCGGTTTTGCCTAAAGCCGAAGGCCACTTCATCGAAAAACACGTCAAGGTCGCGGGTAACCCCGAGATCCGCGGTTGGGGATCGGCAGAGACGCCCAGCCTCACTGGCAATGCCTCCAAGAAGGCAATAAGCTTCAGCACGCTCAACATGCCCGGTCGCAGTGTGATCGTGCATCCGTCTCCGACCAAGGAGGCCATCGTCTATTGGCGCAGCCCCATTGCGGGCAAGATTGGCCTCAGCGGGCTGGTCGTAGATGCCGATGGTAGTTGTGGCAATGGCGTCGAGTGGCGCGTGGACTTGGTGAGCCGGACTGGAATTGCAACCCTCGCCCATGGAGCGATCGATAATGGTGCCCGAAAGAACTTTGATCCGAAAACCGAGTTCGCGGTGCAGCCCGGCGATTTGGTGAAGTTTGCGATCAACCCGCGCAACCGTGACCACGTCTGTGACTCCACCGTCGTCGGGCTAACGATCCATGAAGTTGGTGGCAAGAAGCGCTCCTGGGATCTGGCGGAGCAAGTGGTTGATCGCCTGCATGATAGCAATCCTTTGGCTGACGCCTTTGGCAATGCCGATGTCTGGCACTTCTGTGCATCAGAAACTGATGGCGCTCCGAAAAGCGTGGTTCCTCCTGGTTCGGTTTTGGCGCATTGGCGAGCTGCGGTGATCGATGGTAAAACGACGGCAGAATTAAAGACGGCCGCTGCTCAAGTTCAGGCGGTGTTACTTGCTTCAAATCCCGCCGGGGAAGCGGACAAGGCCTTGCGTATGACCCTTCTCGATTGGAACGGTCCCTTGGGATGGGGAAAGAGCGAGCCTGGCATTAAGGCTGTCTCTGGAGATATCCTTGCGACGGTATCTTCGACTCTCATCTACCGCATTCCCGCTGCTCTGGCTGCTGGAGCGGAACTTGTCACCCGCGTCAGTTTGCATCCGCAAGACGGGAAAGAGGGGAGTGTGCAAATGCGCGTGCTTTTCACCCCTCCGGTGGAAACGTCCGGTCCAACTGCTGGCTCAAACAATCCCACGGGCGGCAAAAAAATGTGGAGTGATGGCTTAGTGCCAGTCGAATCCTCGGCTCCTATTATCGTCAACGACGGCAGCAAAGCGCGGAACCGTCTCGCCGCTGATATCGAGGCCTTCCGGGATCTCTTCCCGGCGGCGCTCTGCTACACCAAAATCGTTCCGGTCGATGAAGTGGTGACCCTCACTCTCTTCTATCGCGAAGATGACCACTTGCGTCGGCTGATGCTCGACGAGGCGGAAGCGAAACAACTCGATAGGCTCTGGAGCGAACTCCACTTCGTCAGCGAGGACGCTTTGCAGCTCGTCGATGCCTTCGAACAGCTTTGGCAATTCGCGACCCAGGATGCTGATCCGAGTGCCTTTACGCCGATGCGCGAACCCATCAAGGAGCGTGCGGAGATTTTTAAACAAGAGCGAGTCGCAGCGGAGCCAAACCACTTGAATAGCATCCTTGCCTTCGCGGGCCAGGCATGGCGTCGCCCGCTCACGACGAAGGAGAAGTTGGATCTGCGATCGCTCTACAAAAAGCTGCGCAAAGAGGAACTCGCACACGAAGCGGCAGCCCGCCTCACCCTCGCGCGTGTTCTTGTGGCTCCCGCCTTCCTCTATAAACTGGAAAGCCCTCAGCCCGGAAAGGCTTCAGCACCGGTGAGCGATCTCGAGCTGGCATCGCGGCTGAGTTACTTCCTGTGGAGTTCGGCTCCGGACGATGAATTGATGTCGCTCGCTACTGCCGGGAAATTAAAAAATCCCGATGTCCTCGCAACCCAGACTCGGCGGATGCTTAAGGACAAACGCGTGCGCCGCCTCGCCATTGAATTCGGCAGCCAGTGGCTTCACGTGCGCGATTTTGAGAGTTTCGATGAGAAGAGTGAGCGCCACTTTCCAGAATTCGCCGCTGTCCGCAGCGCGCTTGGCGAAGAGCCAGTGCGATTCTTCGCTGACCTCTTTCAGCGCGACGGAGCAGTGCTTGATCTACTCAATGCAGACCACACCTTTGTAAACGGCACACTTGCCAAATACTACGCGATCGGCGGTTCTGACGATGCCGGGTGGAGGAGGGTCGAAGGCGTTCGTGCAAAAGGGCGCGGTGGGGTCTTGGGATTCGGTGCGACGCTCGCCAAACAGAGTGGGGCTTCGCGGACCAGCCCGATCCTGCGCGGGGCCTGGATCAGCGAGACCTTGCTTGGTGAACGCTTGCCGCGGCCGCCGAAAGGGATTCCTGTTTTGAGTGATGCTCCTCCGAAAGGACTCACCGAGCGCGCTTTGACCGAACGGCACGTCAGCGATCCCAATTGCGCGCGCTGCCATGATCGGATCGATCCGTTCGGTTTTGCTCTGGAGAACTACGATGCCATCGGTCGCTTCCGCTTGAAAGACAGTGCCGATTTGCCAATCGACGCAAGTGCGAAGCTCCTCGACGGCACGCAGTTCACCGGCGTCGATGGGCTGCGTGACTATCTTCTCAACCAACGCCAAGATGATTTCGTGCGTCAGTTCTCCCGCAAGCTTCTCGGCTACGCCCTCGGTCGCAGCGTGCTCTTGAGCGACGAGCCCTTACTCGACGTGATCCAGTCGCAGCTAGCAGAAAATGATTTTAGGATCTCCCAAATCGTCGAAGGAATTGTCCGCAGCCGTCAGTTCCGTGAGGTCCGCGGTCGTGACCACTTAATAAAATAATGAAAAGAAAATCCCACCTCTTCAACCGTCGCACCTTCCTCCGTGGAGCGGGCGTGACGATGGCTTTGCCATGGATGGAATCGCTCACTGTCTGGGGTGACGAGACAAAGGCGCGCGAACCCGGGAGTGAGGCTCCGGTGCGACTGGCAGTCTTGTTCTCCGGCAACGGCTTCCACTCTAAGGAATGGTGGGCGAAGGGCGAGGGGAAGGCGATGGAGTTGGGGAAAGTGTTAGACCCGATCGCTGACTACCGGGAGAAACTGCTGTTCATCCGCGGCCTCCACAACGCCGAAGCGCAAAAGGGGAATATTCATAGCTCGCAGACTGGCAACCTGCTCTCCGGTGCGCCGCTTGCGTCTGGTGGAGAGATCCGCTCGGGCATGAGCGTGGATCAGCTCTTGGCCAGGCATCACGGCCGCTCGACCAAGGTTCCCAGTCTGGTGCTCGGTTGCGAGAAATCGAACCCATCGGTGCATAAGAATTACTCGATGCTCTATAGCTCGCACATCTCGTGGAGCTCGCCGACAACACCGACGCCGCTTGAGTTGTATCCCGCCCTCGCCTTTGACCGCTTGTTCAAAGACACCGTGAGCAAGGGGGATCAGAGTGTTCTCGACGCTGTTTTACAGGACGCAAAAGACGTGCGACGCAAGGTCAGCTCGCTCGATCAGAGGAAGCTCGACGAGTACCTCGACTCGGTTCGCGAAGTCGAAACCAGGATTGAGAATGCCGGCAAGCGCGGCGAGTTCCAAGGCTGGCGGCCAACGCTGAGTGAACCGAATATCCCGCGCCCGGCGGACGGGATCCCGCAGGACATCGCCGAGCACATGCGAATCATGTGCGACATTCTGGTGCTCGCTTTCCAGACGGACACAACGCGAATTTGCACGCTCAAGTTGAACAACGATCACTCCTCGCTGCGTTTCCCAAATCTCGGCGTCGACTATATGATCCACCACCTTTTGTCCCATAGCGACACCCCGGACTGGCTCAAGGTAAATCAGTTTTTTCTCAAGCAGGTTGGCTACATCGCCGGCAAACTCGACGCCATCCAAGAGGGGGAACGCACCGCACTCGACAATTCGATGCTGATGTTCTGCTCCTCGATGCTCACCGGCAACCACGACGCGAGTCAGCTTCCGGTTGCAATCCTTGGTGGTGCCGGCGGTCGGATCAAGGGCGGACGAGTGCTCGACTACAAGGGGGAATCAGAACGCCAGATGTGCCGGCTCTACCTCTCCTTGATGGACAAGATGGACGTGCGACCGGGAACCTTTGGCGATGCCACTTCGATGCTTGAGGAAGTATGACGTGAGTCCGCCAAAGCCCTCGTTATTCCCCGTAGTATTTCGTCTTACCGCCGTAGTGCAGCATATTATAAGGCGGAAGGAGGTCGTCAGGCGCTGTTCCGGTCACGAGTTCACAGGCGATGCCGTATTTCCATCGCGGTCCCGGGATGCCGATCTCGCGCCTGGTGTATTCCATTTTGTTTCCCCAGGCCTCGCCGATACCGACCAGTTTAAAGGCGGTGATTTTGTTCTTGTCCGGATCGTAGTGGATGCGCCCGCTCACCGATAGTTCGCAGCCTCGGGTGCGGGGATCTTTCTTTGATTCATCGGTGTAGGCTTTTCCCATCTTTCCGTAACCGTCGATACGCAGCTGTCCTGTCTTTTCAAAGGTGACTGTCATGGTCGATTCCCGCAGTGGCAGCGCGTTTACGCTGCCTTCCATGTAGTCGATGCCGATGGTGCTGAAGAAGCGTCGTTGGATCTCCTTTGGGACGATGATCTCTGTGCCGGTCGCACCGATTTTTGGAATGAGCGAGCGCCACTCAGCCTCGGTGAGCCACAGCATGTCGTTTTGTGTTTCAGCAGCCCAGGCGTCGGGATTTTGCTGATAGTAAAGTCGTTTGGCGCGCTGCGCTTTTCCATTTTCGTCGGTCTTGAGGTAGGTGCAATAGCCGCGCACGACGAGCCCGTTCGTAGGGGCTTTTGGAACGGGGCGCTTTGCGGGTGTCGCTGATTTGGGATCAGGAAGCCGGGGTTTGCGAGCACTATCCGGGAGTTCTCGAAATGCGGTGAGTAGCGGGGCGAGATCTTTTTCGAGCAAACGAACATGCCCGCGGTGGCCATTGCCATCGCCGATGGGATGGCCTGCTGCGGTCACGGCAACGAGGTGGTTGCCTCCAGCTCCTGCTGACTGGCAGAATTCGAGCTCGTGGGAATTGCCGCGGAAGTAGGTGTCCAACGCGAGGGGGATGAAGTGCTTGTTGATGTATTCTGGTTCGACTTGGGTTCCGGTGTACCACCGGGCGCGGTTTCCCGTGCAGGCACCTCATGTCCGGCCCAGGGGGCTTCCGTCGGCGGCAGTGAAGATCACCAGCGGCTTGTCTTCGGCGATCGCGCGCTGGCGTGCCTCGGTGACGTCGGTCAGCCAATTGATCTCGCGCCACGGGCTCTCGCCCGATTGCGGTTTGATCACGGTGAGCAGGCGGTCGAGCTCCGCCGGTGGGAGCGGTTCATCAGCGAGTAATGTCGAGGATGATAGCACTGTGGCAGTCGCGAGGAGGATGTGGGTTAGGGTTTTCATCGTTTCCCGCATCCTACCAGGTTTCGGATGAGGATGAAAGGTTCTTTGAGTTCGCTCAAAAAGGCGGCACCGGGGAAGGGTTAAGCCATTCCCATAACTGACTTCAATTTTTGTGATAGCGGGGTGGTGGCAGAAATAGCCTGACCAATACCTGATCTTGAAGCGTATCAGAGTGATGCACTCCAGATCTCATTGGAAGACAATCACCGTGACCTTGGTGTGGGCGATCTTATCGCTTGGCGCCTCAGCTGAGACCAAGGAACCCGTCGCCAGCGACGCCGAACTGCCCGCCTGGGTCTCGAAACGAATCGCAGCGTTACAGCCGAAGCCAAAGGAAAAGCGCCTCGATGAAATCGGCTGGGCAAACGACATCCGGCACGCACTTCAGTTGGCGAAGAAACACCGTCGGCCAGTCTTTCTCTTCACCCACGATGGACGGATCAACCTCGGTCGGTGCTGAGGCGGAGCTTTCGCAATGAGGGCGGGTCCGCTCTCGAAGCCAGAGGTCATCAAGCTTCTCAATGCGCATTTCGTGCCCGTCTATGCCGTGAACGAAGATTACCACGGCGAGGGACCGCAGCCCACAGAGGAGCGTCGTGAATTTACCCGCATCTACCGTGGGGCGCTCGATGGAAAATTGTCGGCTGGCACGGTGCATGTTTACCTTACCTCGCCCGATGGCAAGGTCATCGATTCGATGCACGTCGCGGAGGCTGCCCGGACCGAGAAGCTGCTCGCCACCCTGAAGCGCAATATCGGACGGCTCGGCGTTCCGGCGGGCGAGACCCTCGTGAAACCGAAACCGCAATCAACTCCGCCGACCGGAATGGCCAATGACGCCGTCGCCTTGCATCTCGTCTCGCGTGCGCTGGGCGGGGGCGGGTCCTGGGGAGGGGTGGTGGAGAACTGGGTCGTGCTGAGCTCCAAAGAGTGGGCTGCGTTTCGTCCGCCCGTGGCGAAAGTTGGGGAGGAATGGCGGATCGACCCCGAAGTGTCGGCCAAGTTACTCACTCATTTTTATCCCTCTACCGAAAACAACGACGTCTCGAAGAACGTCTTCGATCACCAGCGACTCGAGGCCAAAGTCATTGCGGTTGATGGGGAGGGGGAAACCGCCACGCTGCGGTTGAGTGGCTCGTTGAAGATGAAACACACCTTTTACCACAAGGATGACCGCAATGTTGCGCAGGCAGAAATGGTCGGGTTCGTTCAGCTAGATCTGGCCACGTCGACGATCCGTGAATTCGGACTCATTACAACCGGAGCAACTTACGGCGGCGGCAAGTTCGCCGTCGGCCTCCGACTCGCGCCCTAAGGAAGCGACTTAATCCTTAAAATGAAACTTCTCTTTCCTCTCTTCCTCGTAGCTCTTGCGTTCCTTGTTTTTTCGCAGGGGCAAACGCAAGTGGATCCCGATCCGAAGGGTGTTCTGCTCAAGCCCATCCCGGACCGGTTGGTGGTGTTGACCTTTGACGACGCCCCCGCGAGCCATGCGACGGTCGTTGCCCCGATCCTCAAGGAGATGGGATTTGGTGGGACCATCTATGTGTGTGACTTCGATTCCTTCAAAACCCGCAAGGATTGGTATCTGACCTATCGCCAAATGAATGCCATGCACGCGGACGGCTTGGAAATCGGCAATCACACATTGGGACACTCTTCCGGGTATGGGCCTGTTGTGGCCATGGAGGATCAGGTGCTCGCCCACGGAGGCCCGAGGATGACGACGCTTTGCTGGCCGATCTACAACGTGAACTGGAATGATTGCCCCAAACTCTCCGCTCACGGCTACACTTTCGGCCGCGGTGGTCATGAGCGTCCCTACCGGCCCACGGTCGACAATCCTCTTGATGTGCCGTCTTTCTCAATCACCGATGGGACTCCGATCGAGAACTTTGTCAAGGCCGTGCAACAGGCCTGCCAGGGCCGGGTGGTGGTGCTGACCTTTCATGGCGTGCCGGACATGGAACATCCGGGTGTCAGCTTGAAGCCGGGGACCTTCAAGGCGATGATGCAGTATTTGAAGGACAACAACTATCAGTGCGTCGCCATGCGCGACTTGGTGAAATACATCGACCCGGTCGAAGCGGCGACTCTCCCGCGTACGGCGAACGACGTACTGGGCGCGCCGCCATTCGAGCGCCTCCAGGATGACATGCCCTTCGTTGACCCAGCTGCGAATGACATCCGCGAATTCCGTTTTCCTAAAATGCCTCCGGCGCATATTTCCAAGGCCGACATCCGCCTCACCGTTCCCTACACCGCAGATGTCACAGCGCTCGTTCCGAATATTAAATTTCCCGTCGATGCCACGGTCACTCCGGCGTCCGGCATGAGTCGTGACTTTTCCAGCCCGCAGACCTACACGGTGAGAGCGCGGGACGGCTCGACGAAAAAGTACATCGTCACGGTGAAAAAGACTGCTGTCAGTCCGGCGAAGGAATTGCTCACGGTTACCCTCCCGGGCGCGTGGGCCACCGCGATGTCCCGGAATCGCATTGCCTTGTATGTGCCGACAGGCACCGATGTGAAAGCGCTCGCCCCGACCTTCACGCTGTCGCCCTTCGCCACGGCCGTGCCCACTTCAGGCACGGCACGTGATTTTTCCAGGCCGCAATCCTACTCCCTTACTGCGCAGGATGGCTCGTCGCAGGTTGTCACTGTCACCGTGGTGAAGAGTGACAAGACGAACGCTCTTATGTGGGGTAAAACGGAGGGTGGCAATTTGAGCGCCCCTGCAAATTGGTCGGGCAATGCCGTGCCCATCAGTGCAGGTCAGCAGAATTACATTCTGAGTTTCGATCAAGGCGGTGCCTGCACCGCGAATAATGATCTGGGCCCGGGATTCCGGCTAAACCAACTCATCCTTGGTGAGCGCTCCGGTGGCCTAGTTTTGAACGGTAACAGTCTGACTTTTTCGAAAGAACCTGCCAATAAAATTCCCCCGATGATCCATGCCTCGAAGTGCCGCATCGTAAATATTAACGTGCCCATCACGCTCCAGGACACGCTCACGGTGAGCGCCGGACCTGACAAAGAGCCCAACTGCTTCATCAATTTCAACGAGCCCATCTCAGGTCCACACGCGTTGATTTTGCAAAGCTCCGGTGACCCCGAGGTCGCCGGCATCAACTTCCACGACGTCCACTACGGAATCCTCCAAATCAACAACAGGAACACCTACAGCGGTGGCACGGTCATCAGCGGCGGCAAGATCAACGTGAGAAACACCGGCAGTCTCGGCACCGGTTCGATCACGCTGGACAACTTCGGCACACTGTCCAACGAGCGCGAACTCGAGAACCCTGTAGTCATCAATCAAGGAACGCTTTTTCATTGCACCCTGAGCGGTCCCGTCACCCTGAACGGAATCGCCGGCTTCATCGGCAACTGCACCATCACCGGCGGGATGAAGGGTCCCGGTGGCTTCACGATGTATGGGAGGAATGGCACCTACCTCAGCATGGTTCCCGGCGGCATCGTGACCCTCGATGGTGCGAATTCTTACGCCGGCCCAACCACCGTCTTTCCCGGAGCACTCATCGTGAGGAAGGCGGCGGCACTTTACAATGCGGACGCCTCGAAATGGACGGCCGCAAACATCACCATCCACAAGGCGGCAACGCTCCGTCTCAATGTCGGTGGCCCTGGCGAATTCACGGGCGAGCAAATCGGCACGCTTCTCGGAAAGCTCACGCGTTCTGTAAACGACAACGGACTGATGGGCGGTTCCTTTCTCTCGCTCGATACGGCGATGGCCACGCAGCCCGTCACCATCTCCGCCAATCTCGCAGACTCCAAAGGTCCCGGCGGCGGCTCGTTTCTGTTCCGGAAATGCGGGCTCGGTATCATCGAACTCTCGGGAGACAATGTCCATACCGGCCAGACGATTCTGGAGAGCGGGACCTTGATTGTCTCTTCTCTCAACAACTTCACCGAAGGAACGCGTATGGCCAGCAGCAGTCTGGGCGTGCCAATGGACATCGAGGCTGGCGAGATCGTGATTGGCGGGGAAGGCAAGGATGGCGATTGTGCCCTGATCTACAACGGTGCTGGTGAATCAAGCGATCGGGTCATGAATCTGGCGGGAAAAGATGCCTCCGTTACCTTTGACCAATCTGGCACTGGCCTGATCAAACTCACCAGCGATATCTTGATTTCCGGATATGGCGCCAACAAGAGTATCGTGCTCAAGGGCGACACCGCTGGTGCCGGTGAGATCGCTGGTGAGATCGCAGACCCTCACGACCGCACCGGCGAAGCATTGACCTCCGTCACCAAATCCGGCGCGGGAAAATGGACACTCTCCGGGATCAATTCCTACTCCGGTCCGACGACCGTCAGTGCTGGAACCCTTGCGCTCGCGCACGCGAAAAGCCTTGGTGAAAACACCGAGGTCGCCATCCACGACGGCGCGACTTTGGAGCTGGATTTCAACGGCCAAATCCAGGTTCGCAAACTCACCCTGGATGGAAGATCCCAATCTCCAGGAAGGTATCATGCAAAGAACGCGTCCGGGTTGATCAAGGGAGCGGGCATTTTGAATGTCCTTCCTTGAGGCCCGACCGCCACACGGACCCGAGCAACCCATGACCTGGAACGACGCGTGATGTTTTCATCGGATAAGACTGTGCGTCCAACTAATGTGATGGGGGCCACGAAGCGGATATGCGAACTCATCATTCAGTCGATGAATGGAGGGGGGACCATTTTGACGGCGGTTCGCTTCGGGAATGTCCTCGGTAGCAACGGGAGTGTGATCCCGATCTTCCAGAAGCAAATTAAAGCTGGTGGGCCGTTGACCATTACCCACCAAGAAATGACCCGGTATTTTATGACGATTTCAGAAGCGGTGACCTTGGTTCGGCAGTGTGGAGCTTCAGCCTACCGCGGTTCCGAAGGTCAATGTTTTGAAGAGGAGGGCTCGACTGTCTACAAACGAGGAAGCGAGGGTTTTGAAATTTTTTACTTCTTGCGTGTTTGGATCTCATAACCTTTATAACTCTCTCCTCAAAGCGGTCGTTAACGACCTCGTATCCTCCATCTGCGATCCTATGTCTCCTTTGATCTATTCATCTCGAAATCTGTTCCGACGGACCCTCAAGGGGCTGGTCATGCTATCCTCCTTGTCTCCGTTATGTGGAGTTGAGCCCGCCCAGGTGTTTATTAACCAACTGGAGCAGGAATACGATGGGACGCCCAAGTTCCCGAATATTTCGACCGATCCTCCGGGACTTTCCCTGAATATTTCGATCACTCCGCGGAGGCAGTCCGAGCTTGTTTTCTCGACCATCCCCCTTGTGCCCGCGCCATCGTACCAAAGCTATGGAATTGATGGAACTACCAATAAGGCTTTGGGCGATGAAGTCGTTTTAGGCGGGAGCAACCGCTTCCTTGAATCGATCGAGATTTCGATGGTGAATTTTTCCAAGGCCGTGGACTGGCCGGTATTGTCCGGTGAGAACCCTCTCGGATATATCCATCCGTTGACGGTGATCGTTTATCGGGTGGACGGGAGTAATCTCACTCTCGCGGCCCAGAAGACCCAGGAGGTTCTCGTTCCCTGGAAGCCGGGAGCCCTCGATGATGGAAGTGAATACCCCTTTGGAGGAATTGCCTTTGGATCGAGGTTTGATTTTGATGGGGAGGTGAGTCTTTCCGGGACCATTGCGGTCCTGGTGGCGTACAATACCGAATCATCGGGGTTTGACCCGATCGGTCAAGCGGGGCCCTACAATTCAATGAACGTTGCGCTGAGAGAGGAGGCTCCGCTCGTTGGTTCCGATTCGGACCCGACAAGAATGCTCCGGTATCTCACGGGTATTTCCCGTTCCCGGGCCTTTGGAGCGCTTGCTCCCATTTTGAAGGTGAGGACTTTTTCAGCCACGCCTGCAGCCGGGGCTGCCATTGACGCCGGCGGATACCAGGTGAGTGCCACGGTTTCCGATGGTGGATTTGAAGGTCAGTCCCTGGCGAATCTGGAAATCACTCCTCTGGAAGCTGCCGTCGTCCTCTCGGACTTGCGGCAAGTTGCCGACGGAACTCCCAAGTCGGTTTCGGTGATGACGACTCCTTCGGGGCAGCCTGTTGATCTTGTTTACGCCCGGAGAAGTAACCTTCCGGTCGATCCCGGACTCTATCCTGCCTTTGTGAGCTTGAAGCCGGGGAACTACTATGGAAAAGCCTCGGGGACGATGCGGCTGGGGTATTCTTACGATTCCTGGATTGCGGCGAGGGTTGCGGGGGGCAGTGTTCCCGCAGAGCACGACGGCCGGTCCGATGATGCGGATTTCGACGGGGTGACGAACCTCGAGGAATACTTGGCCGGCACCAACCCGGGCGACGCAGCAGACCGGAGATTCTCGTTTCTTGAAATTACCAAAGTCACGGGCGGGTTCAAGTTGGCTTTCCCGAGGAACAACGAAGCGGTCGATACCAACTATCGCCTGGAGGTGAGCAATGATCTCGGGAATGAGAGTGCCTGGCGTGACATTTCCCTCCCGGCCGAGGGCAAAATGCCATTTCTGCCGGGTGAGTTGATCGAGGTCACTTCGCCTCTGGTCCCGGGCATTTCTTCTGAGTTTTTTCGCCTGCGACACATCCCCCAAACCCCTTAGGTTTGAAGAGCCGGGACCGTCTCTCCACGGTCCTGCTTGCTCGAAATCCGGCTTTCTTTCCTTGTTTTTGTGGTTCATCCTTAAGGCATGAACCGGTTGAGCAGTCCTGATCGTCGGAATTTGTCAGCCCCTTGGATCGGGACGATTCTGGTCGTGGTCATTTTCCTCATCATTTTGGGATCGGCCGGCCCCTGGGATCTGCGAATGGGCTTCATTGCGTTGGCCTTCGGCATTCTGATCCTTCTGGCTCCGCCTGTTGTTCGTCTGGGAAGATCCACCCGCCTTTTGTCGGCGGGCTTTCTCCTTCTCGGATTGGCTCCTTTTCTCCCCGTCGGGATTTTTGGGATGCCAGAATGGCGTCGGGAGTTCACTGATCTCGGTGTCGGGACGGGCGGTCTGGTCGCGATTCAATGGAAGGCGGCCCTTGAGTATCATCTCTCCTTTGTCCTCCTGTTCTTAGTGGGTCTGTGGATTCTTGGTCAGCGCTTTTCCCTGGCGACTACCCGGAATCTGGCTTTCGCTTTCGTTCTGGGGGTGGCGGTCTACGCTCTCGTTTCCAAGGGCCTCGAGGAGCATATTCCGGCGAGTCAAGGGAATGGTAATTTTGGATTCCTCCCGAACCGGAACCATAGCAGCAACTTCCTTTCCATGGGGTTTCTTTGCGGACTGGGAGCGATGTTTCAATCATTGCGGGGAAAAGAGCATGGCCGTTGGGTGATCCTCCTGCTGGCCAATAGTGTCATAGTATGGGCCATCATGAGCTGGAGTATCAGCCGCTCCGGAATTGTCCTTTGTTTGACTGGAAGCCTCATTTGGCTGGGGCTTCTGGGGCGACGCTACTTCGGGCGGGATGAGTTGAAAGCCTTTGCCCTCGTGGCCCTCCTCGTTTCGGGCATCTATGGGATTTCTGAGTTTCGCGTCAAGGATCGCATTGAAAAAACGGTCGAGAAGTTCTCTGGAGATGACAGGGAAGACTGGGGCGAATCCAACCCGGTTCCACAGCCGTCAATTGCGGAGCGGTTCGAGAATCTCGATTTGCGGGTTCCGATCGCCAAAGATACCTTCCAGATGATCGCGGCGGCCCCTTTGACCGGAGTCGGGGCGGGGCAGTTCCGCTGGGTCTTTCCGCAATATCGCCAGAAGACTATTGTGGTCAATCGGTCGGTCGCCCTGCACCCGGAGAGTAGCTGGCTCTGGCTCGCGGCCGAGTTGGGGATCCCGGCAGCGCTCTGTATTCTGCTCCTCGTGGGCTTTCTTTTTTGGGGTGCGGTGGGGGATATCAGAGCGCCGGCTCAGCGCGGCCGGGCCTTACGTTTTGGCTGTCTGGTGGCGGCCGCGGTCGTGCCTTTGCACGGGCTTTTTGACGTACCCGCGCATCGGCCCTCCTTGTATCTGGCGTCGCTCCTGCTCTTCTCGCTCTCCCGTAATCCGGTCGAGAGTGATTCCGGGGCTTCCAGACCTTGGCGATGGCCCTATCTTGTTCTGGGCGTTCTTCTGATCTGCGGAGGAGTCCGCTTGCTGGGGTGCTCTTGGTTCGGGTGGCGGTCTCCCCATCTGATTGCTGCCGGCGAGCAATTGGCGAAGGGGAGGGAGCTTTATCAAATGGTCAGCGACCAGGATCACCAGCTTCCGCTTTTCGAGGCTCTTGCCTTAAGGGTTAAAATTGATGAAATTTCAGCGGGAGCAATAGGGGATGCCCCGCTGGATGGACGGCTTTACCGGCTTTCGGCTCTTGCTTTGCGGCCGCTGCAATATGAATCGGGTAAAACGGCCCGTCATTTTGCAATAGACCGCCAGCTTACGCCGTCCTCCGTGGATATTCCCCTTCTTCATGCGGCGGCATCTCTTCAGTATGATCCGGAAGAAGTGAGGAAGGGTTGGGCGCTCGCCCTCACCAGGGCAAGACAGGTCGATGAGGAATCAGGGAAGGGACCGATGACTGTCGGGAGAGTTCTGCGAATCATCTCCAGCGCGGCTGAAAAGAATCCGCAATACAGATCTCTGGCCGAAGAGATGGGAGCTCCCTTGAAGTGAAGCCCCGATGGCTTCGTTTTGCGTCCTTCCGGATCTGGAGATCGCTCCGGGGTGGGGGAGGTGAATCGCGCGGCCGATAGCCCTGACCTCCGGCCTCTCTTGGGTCAGGCTTTTTGGCAAAACCGGCAGCCGCTGCTTCCGTCCGACGCCGGACCTGTTTCAACCTTTGTGGATCAAGCGGGGAGAGGTTTGCGGAGAAGGCGATGGGTTTGATTGAGAACCCGGCAGCGAAAAAGGAGTGATTGACCTACTCCGAATGGGGCGGAATATTGAATCGAATGAAAGCTCTTGATCGTCTTGAACGTTCGGAGCCCTTAGGACTGAAAGTAATAGTTATGGAAATGAAAAAAGTAAGAAACGTAGCGAGGCTGTGTGCTGCGATGAGCGTCGGCTTTGCTGGCACCGTATGCGCCGAGCTTCCCGATCCCGACGGCAAGCCCGCCGATCTTAGCAAGCCTGTGAAGGTTTATCTCCTCATGGGGCAGTCTAACATGTTGGGTGCCGGCAAGGTGGCCGGCGACAGTGACGGAACGCTCGAGCACGCTGTTAAAAAAGAGGGCCTCTACCCATTCCTCGTTGATGAGGCGGGCAACTGGACCGAGCGGAAGGATGTCCGCAATGTGTTCACGATGGGCAGTGGCGGACCGGGTGGTGGTGTTAAGAAAAGCGAATGGCTGACGATCGCGGGTGGAAAGATTGGCCCCGAGATTGGCATCGGACATCACATGGGGAATCTCCATGACGAGCCGGTTCTTATTCTCAAGAGCTGTATTGGAAACCGAAGCCTGGGGTGGGATATCCTCCCTCCCGGAAGTCCTTCCTATGACTACGAGGAGAGCGATCAAAAAGGCAACAAGACGACCATGGTCTATGCCGGTTACGGAGAGTCTCCCTTGAAATGGGAGAAGGGGACCGAGCCCGAGCCTATCGGTTGGAAAGCCGGCGTGCAGTACGATGGCGACATCGACCGCGCCAAGAAGGTCCTCGCTGATCTCACCAAGCACTATCCCGAGGCGACCAAATTTGAAGTGGCGGGCTTCTTCTGGTGGCAGGGTGACAAGGACCGCTACAATGAAGGTCACGCTGCCGTGTATGGGAAGAACCTGGGCAATCTTCTGAATGCCTTGCGCAAAGAATTCGATGCCCCGGAAGCCAAGATGGTCGTGGCCACCCTTGGTCAGACGGACAAGGAAACTGCCACCGGTAACGAGAAGCTCATCATCGATGGCATGTACTCCTTTGCCGAAGCAAACAAAGGAGACGCAGCGGTCGTTTACAGTCATCCCCTTTCCCTGGGCGGAGCCTCAAATGGTCACTACGACGGAAACGCCAAGACCTACATGAACATTGGACTGGCGATGGGCGAGGCAATGGTCGAGTTGCTCAAGAAGTAAATCAATTCAAAGCAAGGGTGGGTCCGCGAGCTTGCCGGCCCACCCTTCTTTTATGCAAGGGACTGAGAATTTTTGAACCCAGGAATGGACCAATGAAAAAGATGAGATCGACAATGCTTCTGATTGGAATGATGTGGATTGCGATCCAAAGGCCGGCCGTGGCGGTGGATCTCGGCGAGAGACCCGTCAAATTATTCCTGCTCGGGGGGCAGTCGAATATGGATGGCTGTGGCCTTGGGGAGGAACTCCCGGCGATGTTCCGCTCGCACCCGAAGAATGTCGTCACCTGGGACAATCAAAAGAAGTTGTGGGTCGAGTTGACGAAGGACTCGATGGCGACGGCCCGACGTCAGCAATTCGGTCCCGAGATGGCGTTTGCCCATCGTCTTGCCAAGACTTATCCCAATCACACCATCGCGCTTGTCAAGACTTCGGCAGGCGGCACGAAGCTTCATACCCAGTGGGTTCCGGGGAAGGGAATGTATGAAAGGTTCATTGGTAATTTCCGCAATGCGAGCACGCAACTCAAAGACGCGGGTCTTGCATATGAAGTGGCCGGCATGCTCTGGATGCAGGGCGAATCGGATTCCGGGACGGTTGAAATGGCCAAGGCCTATGAGGAGAACCTCAAGCTCCTGGTTGCCGATGTGCGGAAGCAAACCGGGAATACCAGGCTTCCGTTCGTGATGGGGCGAATCTCCTCGAGCCTCTTAAAAAAGACTCCCTGGAATTTTGATCAGGCCAAGACCGTGCAGGCCGCGCAGGAGGCCGTGGCCGGGCAGGATGAGCATGTTCACATCATTAACACCGACCAGTTGAGCACGCGAGAAGACAACACGCACTTCGACAGCAAGGCCCAGTTGACCTTGGGCGGCCAGATGGCCGGGATCATGATCCGGGTTTTGGAGAATGAAAAAAAGCTTCCGAAAAAGGCCAATTACCTTCGCCCCGAGATCAATGGGCCTGTTCTCGATCCGGTCGAGGCCATTTCCAAGATGCATGTGGCTGATGGATTTGAGCTCAATCTCTTTGCCGCCGAGCCCCGGGTCATCAATCCGGTCGTGATGCGCTTTGATCACCTCGGGCGACTTTGGGTGGTCGAGATGGTGGGTTATATGAACGATCTCAATGGAACCAAGGAATTGCAGAAACTCGGTCGCATCAGCATTTTGGAGGACACGACGGGCGACGGAAAAATGAATCAGTCCAAGGTGTTTTTGGAGGGTCTCGTGGAGCCCCGGGCGATCGCTTTTCACAAGGAGGGCATTTTGTGGGCCGATGATCAGAAGCTCTACTATACCGTGGTCGGTCCGGATGATGAGGCGGGCGGGACGGTCGTCGTTGATGAGGGATACTCGACCGGGCACAGCGTGGAGCACAAACCAAACGGTTTGGTCCGGGCGATCGACAATTGGTATTACAATGCCAAAAGCGACTACCGCTATCAGGAGGTGGATGGTGAGTGGCTCATCGAGCGGACCGAGTTTCGGGGCCAATTTGGGATGTCTGCGGATAACCATGGTCGCCTTTATCACGGCCAGCAAAACACCCTCATGAGGGCCGAGGTTTTCAGCCCGAACTTTTTTTTGAGAAACGCGAACCTGGATTTGAGGATGTCGCAACTTGCGACCGAGTATAATGAGATCCAGCCAAATTGCTTTAACATCAAGTCATGTGAGCAGCCGGTTTTTCCGGTGAGACGTTCCCGGGATATTCGGGACGGTTATCATGAGGCCCTGGATTGTGACATCGATGAAGGTGGCTTTGCTTTTCGATGCACGGCGGCATGCGGTCAGTTCTTCTATCGTGGCAACCAGTTCGGTGAGGGCATCAATGCCTTCGTGGCCGATCCCGGGATGCACTTTGTGAAGGCGATCAAGATTCGGAGGGAGGAAGGAATTCCCTTTGGACAAAACGTTTATGCGGACCAGGAAATGGTGGCCAGTCCCGACACACGATTCCGGCCGGTGGATCTTCAGTCGGCGCCGGATGGTTCCCTTTACATTGCCGATATGTATCACGGGATTAACCAGCATCGCTTTTTTATGAGTGCGCATTTGCGGGCCTTTATTGAGAAGAATCATTTGGAGACCCCGCCGGATCTGGGGCGGATTTACCGACTCTCTGCCAAGCACAAAAAGCCGACCGCGTGGAAGCCCTTTCACAATCCAGGCGTCATCGAATTGGCGGAGGCTTTGACGAGCGACAACCCGTGGATGAGAGATACCGCGCAGCGGATCCTCGTCGACCGCAAACCGGCGGGAGCCAAAGAGGCGATCGAATCGGTCTATCGGAAAAGCCCTTCTTCGTTGGGCAAAATTCATGCCTTGTGGACGCTTGAAGGAATCGGAGAAGTTGCCGAAGAGCATGTCCTGCAGGCTTTGGGGGAGAAGGACCGCGATCTCGCCATGCACGCCGCCCGCCTCTCGTGGCGTTTGGAGAACTCCGACGCTCTGATGCGTGCGTTGATTGAGGCCACACCCGAAACCTTCGATGGATCTTCCTATTACCTGTTCCAACGATTGGCAAATTTCAGCCAGTCGGAAGCACAGGAATTTTTAGTGGAAGCGTATTTAAAATGGGGAGAGAAGCCCTTCGTGATCCCGACTCTTTTGAGCGGTTTCGGAGACCATCTTGAGTCATGGATTTCCGGGATCTCTGATCCCAAAAAACAAGGTGCCATTCGTGAAGTTTACCTGGGTAGCAAAAAGGTGAGCCGTGACCTGCCGCCGGAATTACAGGATGATTATTTGCAGAGCTATCATCGCGGAAAGAAGATCTACCTCGTGAATTGTTTCTCCTGTCACGGCAAAGATGGTCGTGGTTTGCTCGACATGGGACCGCCGTTGGCCAAGTCGGATTGGGTGACTGGTGAGCCTGACATCATTACCAAGATCGTCTTGAAGGGCATGCAGGGCGCGATCGAAGTGTCCGGAAAAAAGTATCAGCCCAAAATTCCAATGCTGGCCTTTGAGTCGATCATGACGGATGAGCAAATTGCCGATGTCAGCACCTACATTCGAAATAGCTGGGGGAATAAAGCGTCTCCGGTAGATGGAAAATCTGTGCGCAAAATCCGCGGTGAAATTTCGAAACGGGAAACCCATTTCCAGGAATCGGATTTTCGGTCAGAATAGAAATGACGAGTAAAAAGGAAGATTCTTAAGGAGGAGCGCTCTCGAAATGAAGATTGTTGCGTGGGATCGGTGGGGCTGGAGCTTTTGTGGGCATAGGTGGAATGGCTTCGGGTGATGAAGTTCCGAAGGATGCCGACGGTTGCAGGAATATCCGCGACATTTACCCATTTCCATCCGTTCATCATTTTCGGATGGAGGTGTGCGACATTGGGTTGGGCGATGATCGGGGGATTCGATCGGGGTGTTCCCAAATGGTGACCACTTTTTGGCGCGAAAAGGGCCCCAAAGGGCCGTTTTGACGAATCGGGGGCGGCTCCCTATTCCACTTTTTCTCCTGGTAAATCCTTATTCCATAAGGGTTTCAGCGTGGCAGGCCCGAAGGGAGTCGAACCCCTATCTATGGTACCGGAAACCATTGTTCTATCCATTGAACTACAGGCCCTGAACGCTGTGCGGAAAGCTAGTCAGACTGGTGACCAAGTCAAACCGCAAAATCTTGAACTTTGCGGTGAGGGGGGGAGGCCGGAGAAAGATGGTAGCGGGTAGGTGGATTTAGGTTCAAATCTCTCACTTCCGGGCTTCATATAGGGGGTTTTGTGAAGAACTTGCTCCGATTTTAAAAAAATAACTTAAGAATCATGTAAGATCGGACAGGTTGATGCCGTTATAAAATTAGGGGTAGCTTCCTTGATTTCGCTATGCATAGTCGGCTGCGATGTCGAACCCTAACGAAAGTAAACGTCCCATTCTATCCACCCGTCGTAGCTTCCTTGCTACCACGACAGCTGCCGCTGGCGGCCTGCTGGCAACCACCAAGGTCAGCTCGGGATTTCTCTTTCGCCACTCGGTTCCAATGGATCTGGGGCAACTTCCCAGCGCATGGGTTAAGAAAGAAGGGGATCAAAGAATTCAGAACTACGCGAACTACCTCACCGGACTGAGACTCAAGTTTGTCATGCCTCTTCAGGTCATCAAAGCCCACGCCAAAACGAAGGGCAGCCTTTGGAATACTCTCCCGCCAAAATCAATGTGGCGTGCGATGGCTGGCACCTTGAAAGCCGCCGACTATATTGCGGCAACGTTGGGACAACCCATCAAAGAAGTGACTTCGGCCTATCGCAGTCCTTCATACAACCGTCGCTGTCCTGGAGCGAAGAGCCAATCCTGGCACATGCAGAACTTCGCGCTCGACCTTCAGTTTGGGGCCGCTCCGAGCACGGTGGCATCAGTGGCACGCCAACTCCGCAGTCGCGGACTCTTCAAAGGGGGAATTGGACGCTATAGCGCCTTCACTCATATCGACACCCGTGGATCGAACGTCGATTGGTAATTTATTTTTGAATGCTTTTCGGAAGGCCGTCTCTGATGAGACGGCCTTTTTTGTGCTCTCATTTGCCGGATCCGCGTCCTTGTTTGATCAATTCTCATTCCTTTGTCCAAAAAAGGGAAATAAAGGTATTCTTCCCATTGACGAATTCACAAGAAGGTGATCATATCCGCCCCGTTCGACGAACCACAGGATCGGTGGCTGAGTGGTCGAAAGCGCTCCCCTGCTAAGGGAGTATACCCTTGCGGGTATCGAGGGTTCGAATCCCTCCCGGTCCGCCATTATTTTAATTTTGCCTCACAGTCTCATCGACTGCGGGGCTTTTTTATTGATGCGAGTGGAAGCTCCCTCCGTTTAGAGGGCTGCCTTGATTGCGTCAGCAACGAAAGCGTCGGTCTCCGGGAAGACAGTTCGCAGGTCGAGGAAGAGGGCGTCGTCAGTGGTGTAACCGACGACTGCGGGGGTGCCGAGTCGGAGCTTCCTGGCGAGCTTGGGAACGGACTGGCTTTCCGGAGTGATCTTGAGCGCGATCGACGGAAACTCGCTTCGCGGCATCGTTCCGCCTCCGGGACGGGCGGTGGTTTCGGCGATGGAGACCTGCGACTCGAGGCCGGGAAGTGAATCAATGATGGCTTGAGCGCGTTGCGTGAGTTCCCCGGTGTCGGTCCGAAGAAACTTGAGGACGGGAACATCAGCCTGCAAGGGGTCGGCTTTGGTCTCGAGGTATTGATCGATGGACTCCTGAAGGGTGGTCAGGATGAGTTTGTCGCAGCGGACGGCACGGAAGAAGGGCTCCTTTTTGATTTGAGCGACGAGGTCGGCCCGGCCACCGATGATTCCGGACTGGGGACCGCCGAGGAGTTTGTCTCCAGAAAAGAGGACGAGGTCGATGCCGCGACGGAGACATTCCTGGGGGGTCGGTTCATGTTCGATGGGGGCGAGTTCATCGGTATTCATCATGGCGCCGGATCCCAGGTCTTCGATCAAGGGAATGCCGTGATCATGAGCGACTTTGGCAATGTCCTGAATGTCGGGTTCTCCGACAAAGCCGTCGATGTAGAAGTTGGAGCGGTGGACTTTGAGGATGAGCGCGGTTTGCGGGGTGAGGGCCTTTTCGTAATCGTAGAGGTGGGTTTTGTTGGTGGCACCTACTTCGACAAGTTTTGCTCCGGAGGTTTCGAGAATTTCCGGGATGCGGAATCCACCGCCGATTTCCACGAGCTCTGAGCGGGAGACGATGACTTCGTTCTTTCCCTCGGCAACAAGGGTGCGAAGGGTAAGGACGAGGGCGGCGGCGCAGTTGTTCACGGCGGTGGCGGCTTCAGTCTCGAGGAGACAGGCGAGGGCTGTTTCGAGATAGCCCGCCCGTTTTCCGCGTGATCCGGAGGCGAGGTCGAATTCGAGATTGGAGTAGCCGGTGGCAATTTTTTGGAGCGCGCTCGCGGCCCGGGGTCCGAGCGGGGATCGACCGAGGTTGGTGTGAATCAGCACGCCGGTGGCGTTGATCACGGGTTGAAGCCTTGAGTTTGAAAACTCACGGAGTCCGGACTTAATAGCGGCTTCGATGTCCTCGCGTGTGTGCTCCCCGTTGGCGAGGAGGAGTTGGCGGAATTTGTCGACCTCGCGACGGATGAAGAGATTGATGAGGGGGCGGGGAAGCGGAATGTCCGGCGCAAGCGCGGCGGCGAGTTTCTCGACGGATGGAAGGGCTGCCAGTTTACTCATGGATCGTAGGGGGGCAGCTTGGTCTCGGAATGCCTTGCCGTAAAGGAGGAGTGTTCCGAATAGATCCGACGAATGTTTTTGATGAGCATTTCCGAAAACTTTGGGGCGTCTGCCGATGGCTTTGCGTAAAGCCCGAGTGCAACCGGGCAATGAGTTCGCCGGTGATGCAGCCCGGTTCTTCCTGCGCTTCGAAATCTCAATCCGCTGAGGAGTCGGCGATCCAGCGAATACCGCCGCTCTCAAAACGAATCTTCCGTTTTTTAAAGAGAGCTCCCGTGGCCCGTTTGAAGACTTTTTTACTCACGCCCAGTTCGGCATTGATCTCGTCAGCGGGCGTCTTGTCATCGATGGCCCAAAAGCCGCCCCGCATTTGGAGTTCTCTCTCGAGACGCGCCTCAAGGTCATCCACCTTGGCGACCCCGGGAGCGTGCAGCGAGACGTCGAGCTTGTAGTCGTTGCGGATTCCAGTCACGTAGCCCTTGAGCTTGTCGGCGTAGTAGAGTTTTTCAAAGACCTGGTTTTTGAAAAGGAGTCCTGAGAATTTGCGGTCGACGATGGTCTTGTAGCCCATCTCGGTCTTGCCGAAGAGGAGGAGCTCGACCTCGTCGCCTTCGCTGTAGGGTGGCGCCTCGATCGGGAAGTGGCGTGCAATGCGCTGAGAGGCCACAAGGCGGTCGCTTTTGGGGTCGACATAGACATAGACCACCACGGGTTGTCCAGGCCTTGGCAGGCTGCGCTGCTCGCTGAAGGGCAGGAGGAGGTCCTTGCCGAGTCCCCAATCGAGAAAGGCTCCCGTGTTGTTAGAGGAGATGAGGGTGAGGACACCGAAGTTGCCCGGCATGACGAGGGGCTGCTTTTCGGTGGCGATGGGCTTGTCGTCGGTATCGCGGTAGATGAAGACATTGACCATATCGCGCGAGTTCGTGACGCGATCTGGAATGGGGAGAAGAATTTCGCCCAGCTCGCCGCCGTCTAAAATTGAGCCCGCGCTTTCTTCTCGAAGAAAAGGAAGGGAGGTCCGCTCACCGATGTTTGCCATGCGCGGACGCTATCGGGATTTAATCGCGACGTAAACAGTGCTCTCGAAGTCCTGTTCCTGAATGGGATTGTGGAAGGGCACGATGTGGGTCTCCACAGATTCGAAGACTTCGCGAAGCGAGTTCATGAAGGTTTCCTCGGGTGGGTCGTCGGACCAGAGGCTGAAAACGCCTCCGGGTTTGATCTTCTTGGCGAACTCCTTGAGTCCCCCCGTGGAGTAGAACCCGGCGTTGTCTTGGGTGAGGAGGTGGGCGGGGGAGTGATCGATATCGAGGAGGACGGCGTGGAATTGCTCAATGTTGGCGTCGTATCCTTCGCCGAGGGAGAGTTTGAAGAAATCGCCGAGGACGTATTCGCAGCGAGGATCGTCGTTGAGGCCTTTGCCGAGGGGGACGAGTTCCTTCTGGTGCCATTCGATGACGGGCTTGAGGTAGTCCACGATGCGGAGGGAGCCCACTTCAGGGAATTCCAGGGCGGCCCTGGCGGTGTATCCCAGTCCTAGGCCACCCACGACCACGTCCAGAGGTTCGTTGGGGAATGACTTGATGGTGGCGGCGAGGCCGAATCGGGAAAGTTCCTGCTCCACCACCGTGTAGAGGGAGGACATCAGGAAGGCATTTCCGAGGATAATCTCGTAGATTTCCTCGTTATCGAGAGAGAGAACGGTCCGTTTTCGGAGAATCAGGTCACCGATGGGCGTTTTTTGGTAGTCGATTTCTTCGAAACGGGGAATTTGCTGCACGGCCAAAGTTAAGGCGGGAGGGGGATTCAGGGCGAGGTTGAAAAAAAATCTTAAAAACCTTCTTGCGTAGAACGGCAGTCGATTATAATTCCCCCCCGTCCGCAACGACAACGACCCGTTCGTCTAATGGTTAGGACTCCAGATTTTCATTCTGGCAATAGGGGTTCGACTCCCCTACGGGTTGCCAAAAGGCCGCTAAGCTCCAAGAGCTCGGCGGCCTTTTGTTTTTTCTTTGAGAGAGGATCGAAGCGGGGAGTTCGGCAATTCCCTTTCGGCCTGGATCAAGGATCAGCACAAGATGATCGACAAGCTGCAGGATGGCATCGATCGCCTGTCGCAAGGCTGCGGGATTGGGCCGTATCGCCGGAAGTATTGATCGCGCTAAGGCGATCAAAGTGTTCGTATATCAGGACCGTCCGAATCGAATTGACGGAGTGGAGGGTGCTCCTGGGATTTAGGCATTTTATGAGGCTGAAACCATGGATTCCCCAACGAAATTTGGTGAAAGGATTGGTCGAATTCCAGCCCGATAGACGAACCTTTTCCGAGGATTCGTGCGACTAACAAATACGTTCGCTCGAAAATGAATTGGCCCGATCTCTCATCATTTGAGGCAACTGTGGATCGACTAGCGACGGCCGAGGACACTCGCGCCAATCGGGCCTCTTTCCTGCTCAAGGTGGATGGCGTTAGGATCGGCACACCGATTGAAATGCGCCTTCCTTGCTTCGCGCTTTACCGCGATGGGGAGCCGACAGAGCCCATTTGAAAGGATAGGGATTGCTCGAGCCCTCGGGATCTTGAATGTGGTAGCTACCGGTGATTCCAGAGGTGTTGAAGATGACAAGGCGGAGATCGAGCGGGAGCTTGCGCTGGAAACTGACCTTGTCAAATGAGGCCGGGCCACGGGGGGCGGTGTTGAGGTAGGCCGCTGCGGTTTCGGAGAGATAGAGGCTCTGGGAGTGGGCTCCTGCTGCTTTAACCCAATAGGGGATGCCTTGGCCGGATCGGTTTGGCAGGCGACCCAGGCTTGATCCAGGGCGATCAATTGATCGTCCGGGTAAAGTAGGGCGATTTTGTCGAGGATCCTGGCGGCCTGATCGAGATCTCCGATTTGGGCCAGGGCGAAGGCCCACTTGCGATAGCTGGCGGCGCGTGGTTTGGGTTCCTCGACGAGATTCGAGAGGACGCGGGTTACGAGCTGCGCATGGCCTTGTTCGCGGAGAATGGCCGAGGCTTCAAGGTAGAAGAGATCGTGGTATCGCGGAGCCTGGCGGAGTTGGGTCTAGGTCGCGATTGGATCGGCACCATCGGTGAGGGCTTTGTGGAACTCTTTCATGCGGGCTGAGTCAACGCAGGCGGTTTCGGCGAGGATCACGGTGCCCTGTTTCTTATTGGTGGGTAAGGCTCCACCAAATGGGTCCGGTCCTCCCAATGATTCACCACCGTCTCCTCCGGTATTCGGATTGAAGGGGGCTTCCGCGACAATGGCAGGGAGGGTGCTGGGATCGACCGGGACGGTTTCAGTGGGTCCTCCGAAGGGATCAGAGTCTCCCGAGCCCCATCGGGTGTCCCAATTCTTTTCGAAGACCACGACCATGTCGCCCGGTAGAAGGGGGACGTCCGTGTATTGGCTGCTCAGGGTGTTGTAGGTCGTCTTTTGGGCATTGCGGTAGAGAGCACTCCGGAGGCGGTCCCAAGGCGGCTGATCCCGCCTGCTTCGGCGAGAGCCTTGGCGAGGGATTTTCCCAGATGGAAATCTTCTGCGCTGCCGGAAGGAGAAGATGGTCCTGCCACGGAAATGTCTTGTGGTGTCACTGGTTGCGTTCGCTCCACACTCTGCGGAGGGGTCTCGATTCGTCTTCCTGAAGCGATTCGATTTTCTCTTCGTATTTTTTACGAAGGTCATCCTCGGAAGGGGGAATGTGATAGCGCACGTAGTCTTCGAAACGATCAAGAACGATGAGGCAGGGGAGTTGCCTTCAAATTGATGGTGTCGCCACCGCTTTGCCTGGCGAGCCGGGTCCAATGAGGGAGGGCGGTGCCGAGGCTGTCGATCAGGATACAGGGCTGATTCCACCACTTGGTAGCCGAGGGAAAGGAGTCCCGGCCATCGGAGAAGAGGAGGGTGAGATCGGCTCTGGGTGTGATGGAAGAGAGGCTCGTGGCGCCATCGTAGAGGATCTTGGAGAGAGCCTCGCGGAGTGAGTCCCAGTTGCCGTCTTGAATGTCAAAGACGCCGCCGGGTTCGCGGGTGAGATGCTGCAGCGTCAAGGTCACTTCAATATCGGGAACTGCAGTGAAGTAGACTTCGAGGAGTGCCAGTTCTTTTTTAAGGTCCCGGCTGCGGGCGGACTCGGAACAATCCCAAATAATTTCGAGAGTCCTGGGTGTCCGTGGGGTGGGATTGTCAAAGTCGGCGGGGAGGGGGGCGCGGAGGTAGGAATAGTTTCCGGCGGTGGAGATGCCGGCCTCGCGGGGAGCGTCGAAGGTCACCGCGATTTCCTTGCCGAGGACTGTTTGAATTCCTTCGGCCTTGAGGGTGGATCCCGTGTGCTCTCCGAATTTTTAGCCACCCTCGTTGGTGAGGGTGAGAGATCGGTTGTCAAAATCGCGAATGGAAACGTTGACGTTGAACGCTTTGACTCCTTCGGTGAAGGGGAGGCGGTAGGAGATTTCACCCTCTTTGAGGGGGAGGATTTCACAATAGCCAATGCGGACAGCCTTCGTTCCCTTGGAGGGAATGGGGAAGATTTTAGTGCGGTAAACATTTTCCGCTTCCCGCTCCACAAAGCCGGGATCGATCATCTGCCGTTTGATCGATTCGTAGGCATTTCGAGCGCGTTCTTATTCAACGGCCACGCTTTCGCGCATCTTGCCATTCACATCGAGTGCGTAGTTTGAAACGGTGGATCCGGGCGGCAAGGGCATCGCGAATTCTCCTTCGGTGACACTTCCTTCCGAATTGTGGAAGGTGATGGTGAGGATGGTTTCGGCGAGGTCCTGGTGGCAGATGACGTCGGCTTCGATGTTCTCGATGATGAGTTGCGCGCGCCCACCCCGTGGGCCTTGCACAGTGAGTTCGGGGCCCGTCACGGCAGACAAGGGGAGGGTGATCGCAAGCAGCAGGGCTGCTCCGATCCACCCGCAGGCGGAGAACCTTCGCGGTTTCATGAGGTGAGAAGGTGAGAGTTATTGACCGAGAGTGAGGATGTCGGCGCGAACGAAGACCATGACCTTGCGGGTGAGATTGGTATTGCCCTCCATGTCTTTTGGGGAAAGAGCGGCGACCATCTGGGGTTGTCCTGCCATCAGCGTGGTGCCGGTCTTGACCTTGAGGACGTAGAAGGTGGGCATTTTCATTTCGCCGGTGGTTTCTTCCATGTCCCACTCGGCCAAGGATTCATATCCCGTAAAATAAATGAGGGTGGGGGTCATTCGGAGTTCCACGATTTGATCACTGGCGTCGATTTGTGCTTCCACTTCGAGAGTGGTGCCCACGTTTTTGGTGTCGAAGGCCGTCGGGGTCGGAGGCGTCATGGGTCGAGGGCCTTTGCTTTCCCCACTGATGGGGACGGTATTGGGCAATGCCCAGGGCTCATACTCCGTGGCGTAGATCAACTCCTTGATGGATTCGGCAGTGGCACTTTGACCGGGGAGGGCAATGATGGAGGCGGTTTCGAGAACGACGGCTTCTTCCTTTTCGATGAGTTTGTCGCAGGCCGCGCGGAGGTCGGTATCGTTGGCTGATTTGCGGGGCTCCTTCATGAGCTTGGTGAGAGCGGTGTGTGGCATTTCGATAAACTCAACCTGAACTCGAATGAGTTTTGGGAGGTTATTGATCTTGCCCAAGGGGTCGCAGTCTTCCGTGGGTTGCTGTGCCTTTGCGGGGTGGGAGAGGGCGAGGACGGCCAGGGTCGCCAAGATGGATATGGATTTCATCGGTTCCTTCATGCTATGAGATGGCAAGGGGGGTGGTCGAGGGAATAGGATGGCAGATCAGGATCTCAGGAAATGAGGACTGTTTCGTGTAACCCCATCAAATTGCGCCGGGACTTTTCGGGAGAGCGTTTCCTGAACGAAAGTGAGTTATTTCAGAGTTCGGATATAGGTGAAGAGATCAGCAATCTGTTCAGGGGTGAGATGATCGATGAGCCCTTCGGGCATGAGGGAGGATTTTGTGATTTTGTGTTGAGCCACCTTGGTGCGAGGGATGACCTGAATGGCGGTCCCTACGGGTTGGATGCTGAGGCTGTCGGTGCTTTCTCCGACGAGTGAGCCACTGATTTTTCCACCGTCCTTGAGAATGATGTCGTGGCGATAGTAGCCGCTTTCCATCTGGGCATTCGGGGTGAGGATATTGTGGAGGAGGGCCTCGGTGGACATGGCTCCGGCTCCGGAAAGGTTCGGACCGATGATGCCGCCGGTGTCGCCCACTTTGTGGCAGGCGAGGCAGGTGGTGAAGAGGGTGCTGCCATTTTTGGCGTTTCCTTGCTTGTCCGCAAGGATGTGGAATTTCGCGAATTTTTCGCGGGCTGTTTTGGCTGCCTGTGGTGTGACGAGGGCGGGGGAATCGTCGGTGAGCTGGACAGAGGCCTGGCCACGGAATTTGAGATCCTTCGAGTCACCGGAGAATCGGTGAATGAGGGACTCTGGAATCTCTTCGGTGTATTCGGTTTGGAAATCGGAGCGGATTTCATCGGGAGTTCTCTCGCGATTCCAGATGCGATATTCGCGGATTTGGAAGGCCGATCCTTTCCCGGTGTTCGATTGTCCGATCTTAAGATCGACGAAGTCGTCTTTAAAGGGGCGGGCCTTGTCGGTGTCGAGAATACCATCGAGGAAGAGTTTGAGGTGCCCGCTTTGGTCACGCGTGATGGCGCAGTGGGTCCAGAGGCTTGGGACCATGGGGCGGGTAGCGACGGTGAGGTCTCCGATGGTGGAACCGCCGTAAACGCGGAGGGTAGTGCCGTAGAAGTTGATATCGGGACCGCTTTTCCCGCTGCCGAGGAGGGAATCGTTGTTGTCGATTCCGGGCGCGAGTTTGATCCAGGTTTCGATGGTGAAGGCGCCCTTTAAGGTGATGGCCTGGTCGATGGCATCGGCGGGCTTTCCGGTGAGTTGAATGACGGGCTGAAGGAGGCCAGGTGAGTTTTTGAGGAGTGCTTTGACGTCGGGATGGCTTCCACCGAGAACGGCGACGATGCTGCCGAGGGCATCGGCGGTGAGGCCTTTAAATTGTCCCGTCGATGCGGCTTGCGTGAGAGCGAGGGCTTTTTCCTTTTGAGAGGTGAGACCGTGGACCGCGAGTTGGCGAAGGTCGCCGGGAAGGGTGTCCCATTCTTTGGCGAAGAAGGGAATGATACGCGGGTCCTTTAAGGAGGCGAGAGAGATGAGGGCTTCGCGTTTGAGGGCGGGGACGGATGAGCGGTAATGCCTTTCAAAGAAGGAGCGGTCGGTGGAGCCGAGTTCACGAAGAGCGGTGATGACGCTGAGGGTGTCGGGTTGCGAACGTTTGGTGGCGTTCAGCCAATCGAGGATGGGGGTTTCGAGTTCCTTGACACGGAACTTGGCGGCGAGGCGGATAATGAGGCTTTGGTTTTCGAGTGAAGCCTTTGGGAAGAGTTCAAGGGAGGCCTTGCCAACGAGGGCGGCGAGCGAGGGATCGGCGGCGAGGCCTGGGTCGATTTGCTCGAATGATTTGAGGAGGGAAATCTGCTGCCCGGGGTTGGCGAGGATGCTGGCGAGGGCGGCGGTGACTTCCGGTTGATTGAGTTGGCTGCCGAGGAGCGCGAGTTCACCGGAGCTGAGGGGGCGGCCGAGGCGCGGGACTGCTTTGGCGAGTTGGGAGGCCGCGGTCTTTGGTTCGAGTGATTGGATGGCGAGGAGGAACTGCTCGGAGGAAAGGTCTTTGACGGCATCGCTTTCGAGCATTTTCTGGGTTGCGACTTGGTGGGTCTCCATGGCCCAGCGAGCGAGGTAGCGTTCAAAGGTGCGGTCGTAACTGTCCCATCCACCGGTGTCGAGGGGGGCGTTTCCGAGACGGGCGGCGAGGGCCATCATGGCGGGAGTCGCTGAATTATGGTAGCGCAAGGCATTGGCCAATGCTGAGCGGATACGGCGGTGATCAGTGGGCGCCTCCTTGGTGATGGCAAGGAAATCGGCTTCGGGAAGGCTGAGTTCTCCGGCGATGCGAATGGCCTGATAGCGGAGGGAAGGATGCGTGTCTTTGGCAAGAGCGCGAAGGATGGTTGGGGTGATTTCGCTCATTCCTTCGAGGGCCCAGAGGGCGGCACAGCGACGGGAGATGGTAGCTTGGGAATCGGTGATTGTTTTCGCAAGGAGGGGAATGATGGTCTTATCCTGTCGATCGGAAAGCTCATGCCAGGCGAGACGGGAAAGGAGGGCGTTGGGTCCGCCGAGGTAGGTGGAGACGTCTTTCGAAGACAGTTTGGTGAGGTTGGGAGGAGCGATCGACTTTTGGCTGTGGTGGCGAATTCTCCAGATGCGACCGCGGTTCTTGTCACGGTCGGGGTGGCTGCGGGGGACCTCGTTGTGGGAGATGACCTTATTATACCAGTCGACGACATAGAGGCAGCCGTCGGGTCCAAAGTGAGCGGCGATGGGACGGAACCATTTGTCGCCGGAGAGGAGGAAGTCGTCCTGCTTCTGATAGGAGTATTGTCCTTTCTCGTTGGTGGTGACCGTCATGACTTGGAGACTGCTGGTGATGGGATTGACGACGATGAAGACGTCGCCTTGGTAGCCCAGTAGGAAGGGGCTGTTTTCATCTTCGACGAGGGCGAGTCCGCTGAGTCCGGTGCCACCCATTTTCGGGCCGTCGGTGGAAGGATGAATTTGCGGAGCGTAAGAGCGGAGTTTATCCTGGGAACCGGTGGGGTAGTGGGTGCCTGGTTCAAATTCGGTGATGGGGACGCTGAGGTCGTTCGCTTCCTGGAGGAAGACGCGACCGTCGCGGGTTTGGGAGAAGCCCCAGATGTTATTGGGTCCATGAGAGAGGATCTCGAAGTCCGAACCATCGGGACGCATACGGGCGAGTTTGCAGTGAATAAAGGGGACTTTTAATTCTCCGCTGGCGAAGGGTTTGTTGTCGGGACGATGAACGCTTGAACTATTGAAGAGACCCTGGGCGAGGGAGACCCAACCGCCGGGCATGCGCTCGAATTGGTGGGGGAAGAGGTGGGAATCCTGAATACCGAATCCGGTGAGGATGGGGTCGAAGCCATCGGCTGTGCCGTCGCCATTGGTGTCGTGGTAGTGGCGAATTTCGTGACCGTATTGAATGAGGACGCCATCTTTCCAGGGGAGGATGCCGAGGGGGATGACGAGGCCATCGGCAAAGACGCGGGGCTTGTGCGGGCCGGGACCGTAAGGATTGTCGAAGACGAGGGCCTGGTCGCTGCCGCCTTTTGCGAAGAGGGCTTCGGCAGCCTCCTTGCTCTCGTTGGCGTCGACAGGATATTCGAGAGCGGTCGTGGTCCACATGCGACCGGCGGCGTCCCAGGTCACGGTGATGGGCTTACTGACTCCTTCAATTTCGCTGGCGACGAGTTCGGCAGTGAAACCGGGGGCAATTTGGAAGCTCGTTCTCTCCTCTTCGGGGGTGAGTGGGCCGGGTTTGTTGATGGTTTTTGTCTCCCAATGGAGAGCGCCGGGAGTGGGGGCGAGTTCCTCGATGGTGAGGTTTTTAAGATGAACTTCGAAGGAGCCACCGCCGTGGGCCTGGAAGCCAATGATGCCATTTTGAGGGATGCCGGGCGCGCGCTCGGTGAAGTCGAGAGCGGGCACGCCGTTGATCCATGAGCGGATGCGGGGTCCTTCGCAAAGGATGCGGTAATGATTCCAGTCCCAGTCCTTGACGGTCTTACTGAGTGATTCGGGGTCGACTGGTTCGGCGATCACGCGGGCGCGGCGGGATTCATCATAGATCTTACCCCACCAGTCGATGCCGGCATCGACCTGGTAGCCCTTCATTTCGTGATTGTTTGGAACGCGGATACTCCGGACCTGGATTCCCGAGTTCATAAAGCCGGTGCCCTTTTCGAGTTTGATGTCGAATTCGAGTTCGAAATTCTCGTAGGACTTCTTGCTGGCGAGAAAGGTATTGTGAGTGACGATTTCCGTCATCGAGCCGCCGATGATCATGCCATCCCGGGTGGTCCAGTATTTTTCGTCACCTTTGCGGACGTCCCAGCCGGCGAGCGTTTTGCCGTCGAAGAGGGAGATTTTTTCGCCCTGGGAAAGGCAGGTGAGAGCGAAGAGAAGCGTGAGTATTTTCATGATAGGTCTAAAGAGAAGGTTGCTTGCGTTCATACGAACTGTCAGGGGCTTTTATGCCACAAGCGCATACGAAAAATCCACACGGCTTCCAGTTGAGAATGGGCCGGAACTAGACTTGGGCCGATGATTCGGAGGTGACGTCAAAGTCAAAGACGACAAGTCGCTCAAGGCGCGGTTGCACGAGTTCAACCCGTTTCATGTGCTCGGGATTCGGGAGATAGGCATCACGTGAGTCCGCGCTGTCGAAGGTCATGATGAAGCCGTGGGTGTAACCATCGGAGAGGCCCTCGTCTGATTTGTAGGGGCCGTGTTCCATGCTGAGAAGCCCGGGAATGATTCCGACCATGGCTCGCATCTCTGCGAAGCATTCGTCGATTTGTTCTGCGGTAACTTCTTCCTTGAATTGAAATACTCCGAAGTGTCTGGTCATGGTGAGTGAGGGGTTATGATTGTTGTGATTGGATGAGTTCGAGGAGTTTGTGCGCTGCTGCTTGAGCGAAAACTTCGCTGTTGATCTCTTCATCGAGATCGATAATTTCACATTTTGCGTGGGCGTGAATGGCATCAAAGAGAGCCTGATCGGCCACCGGGTCGTGGAAGGGTTGACCTTCTGCAGAAATGATCGAGATCGCTTTTCGGGGATTGATGATCGCGGTGGGTGCCGGGTTGGCGTTGGCTTTTTCCGCGAGGATGCGGCCAAGTTGAGCGCACTCTTCGGCGTTGGTTCGCAGAAGGCTGACCTGTGGGTTGTGAATGTAGATCGTGCGATTTTCGTGCGCAGCCGGAAGGGTTTGCCGCTCACCGTAGTTGGCCATGTCGAGGCAACCGGGTGCGATCACTGCCGGGATGCCGGCCTTGCTCATGGCATCCATTCGGTCTGGTCCGGCGCTGAGAGTTGCGCCCAGGAGTTCGTCGGCCCATTCCGTCGTGGTGAGGTCGAGGACTCCGGTCACCATGCCCGATTCGATGAGGGACTCCATCGTTCTTCCTCCGGTTCCAGTGGCGTGGAAGATGAGGACTTCGTAGCCCGCGTCTTCGAGAACCTTGGAGGCGATGTTGATGCAGTCGGTGGTGTTGCCGAACATGCTGGCAACGATGAGAGGTTTGTCATCCCCTTGAGTGAGTTGTGCTTCGACCATTCCGCAGATGGCTCCTGCGGCCCGGGTGAAGATCGTTTTGGAAATTCGATTCAGTCCGGCAACATCGACGATGGAAGGCATCATGGTGATGTCTTTGGTCCCGACATAGTGAGCGGTGTTTCCGGAGGCCAGAGTCGAGACCATGAGCTTTGGAAAACCAATTGGAAGCGCGCGCATCGCTGCGGTTCCGAGGGCTGTGCCACCACCACCACCGAGGGAGATGACGCCATCGATCTTTCCTTTGTCAGCAAGTTTGGCAAGAAAGACAGGAGCGGCCTTGGACATGGCGACGACACACTCGCCGCGGTCCTTCTTCTCGATGAGAGTTTGAAGATCGAGTCCGACAGCTTCAGCGACTTCGAAACGAGTGACATCGGGAGTGATCTGAGGATCGGCCCCGGTGCCGAGATCAATCAAGAGAGTGTCGTGTCCTTTTTTGCGAATCAAATCGGCAACGAAGGCGTGCTCGTGCCCCTTTGTGTCGAGCGTTCCTAAAACGGCAATCGTCATGGTGTTAGTGGATTCGTTTGACGGGAATGGATTTAAATTGGCGGGTAAGGTCGGTGAGTGGCTTCTCAATGGCCATACGCTCCAAGCTTGATGCTCCGACGAAACCGACGGCGTCGGTATGTTCGCAAACGTAGGCGGCGTTTTCCGGCGTGAGGATGGGTCCTCCGTGGGAAAGAACCATGACATCTTTGCGAACCGAGTGGGCCGCATCGCAAATGGACTGGGTGGCTTGGACTGCACTATCCATGGATACCGTGGCATCAGTCACACCGATTGATCCTCCGATGGTACATCCGACATGGGCAATGATGACGTCGGCACCCGCTTCGGCCATGGCCTTGGCTTCTCCGGGAGTGACTACGTAGGGGATAGTGAACAGGTCCATCTTGTGAGCCAGGGCGATCATCTCGATTTCCTTCTGAACGCTCATGCCGGTTTCTTCGAGAGTCTGGCGGTATTGGCCATCGACGATGGTATGGGTGGGGAAGTTGTTCACGCCCGAGAATCCCATATCGATGACTTGTCCCAGGAAGTGCCACATCCGGCGGCGCGGGTCGGTGGCGTGGACTCCGCAGATGACCGGGATCTCTTCGACGACCGGGAGGACTTCGAATTCGCCAATCTCCATGGCGATGGCATTGGCGTCACCGTAGGACATGAGCCCGGCGGTCGATCCGGCACCGGCCATCCGAAAGCGGCCTGAATTATAGATGATGATGAAGTCGGCCCCGCCTTTCTCAATAAACTTGGCGGAGATGCCTGTTCCTGCGCCGGCACCAATAATGGCTTCGCCTTTGGAGAGAGTGTCGTGAAGACGCTCGAGCATTTCTTTTCGTGTGTAGGGGTTTCCGATCCCCGTCCATGGATTAGGCATATTCTTGGTGGTGTTAGAGGTGAGAGTGACTCTCTTGAGCCACCTTAACGGACTGGGCGGAAAAGGGGGCCACATTTGCATACATATTTTCCACATGTGCGCAAAATAGTCGGGTGTCGTGGCAAATGAAGTGATTCAATTCCAAACCGTTACCTTAGAAAGATGGCAGAAAAAAAAACACCACCGAAGACTATTAAGAATATTCGCGTCCTCGGCGAGAGGACGAAGGTGAGAGTCGTGCGGGTGAATGAGGATGATCGTCGGGACTGGTTGCAGGAAGCTCCGGTGTGTCCGTTGTTGTCCCAGCATCAGATTATCCATGCCGGAATCATGGAGGCGTATGCCCCTTTTAAGATCATTCGGACGGATCAATCAGGAACGTTTATGTTGGCCTGCCTCGAAGGAGAGGGCGCGATTCTTGTTGATGGCTCATGGAAGCGGGTGACCGCCGGGCAAGCTTGCTTGCTGCCTCCGTTTGTCGCGAACGCTTTAAAGTGCGTGGGGAAGAAGCCTTGGGTCTTTTGTTGGGTGCGGTATTTAGAGCGGAAGGATATCGCTCCGATTGTGAGTTCGATTTCACCGGTAAGAGGAGAATATGACTCCGAACCCTTACAGCGGGCCATCGAAGGTCTTCTGGCAGAGTGCCGGGTGGATGATTCCGTGGCTCTCAAGCATCATTGGGTCGAGTTGATTCACCAATACGTGCTTCGATTTGCGCAGCCTCATCATGTCGACGATCGCCTCTGGAGGCTTTGGCAAATGATTGATCGAAAATTGGATTACCCGTGGTCCCTTGCTGAGTTGGGCGAACTGGCATGTGTCAGTGGGGAACATCTCCGCAGGCTTTGTAAAAAAGCACTGGGCCGAAGCCCAATGCAGCAACTTACTTTTTTAAGAATGCAGAGGGCTTCCCAGTTGTTGCTGGAGACTGATGAAAAGATCGAGACGATCGCAAGAATGGTGGGCTATAAGAACGCCTTTCATTTCTCCAATCTCTTCATGGATTGGGTCGGGATTCGTCCCTCCGAATTTCGCGCTTGATCTCAACGCGCGATCACCAGGAGGCGTGCAAATTGGACGCCGTTTGTTGAAGGTGGAAGGGGGCTTTGGTAGATGACGAGGGTCGTGCCGTCGGACTGGTTGATTCTGGAGATGAGGTTGGGAGCGGTGAGAGGCGTCCAAGTCACGAGATCGGAAGAGTATTGGGCAATCACGAGGGCGTCATCACTGACGAGATTCTGCAGAAAGCTCATCTGAAATGATTCTCCGATAATGGTCGGGATTGGGGTTCCCTGAAGAGCATAGGCTAGGAGTTCGTTTTCAGTGCCGGTGAACGATTGGCCGTCATCGCTTCCGGGATTTCCGCCGAAGGTGGTGCTGGTTCTCCAATCAAGGGGGGAGGTGTAATCGGTGCCGGAAAAGACCAGACTGTATCCGCTGCCATCGGCGCTATCGGGCCAAGGGCTTTCATCGCCGTAGCTGAAGTCGGCAATCGTGCTGGTGTCGGCGGCTTCGAAACGAAGGTGCTCGCCGCTGTCTCTGAGCTGTCCGGTATACTCACCGGCGATGGTGGCAATGCCGGTTCCGTAACGGAACTCGAAGGCGGCTTGATTTGAGGCGATGATGAGTCGGGAAGCAGGAGCCAGAGTTGTGCCTTGAGGGAAGTTAAACCCGATGCCATCAGTGAAGCTCGCTCCGCTGAGGTCAACGTCGGTGGTGGTGCTGATGTTCAGGATTTCGACAAATTCAAACGCATCACCGCTAAGGAATCCCTCTGCCGTTTCGGCCGCGCTGGGATCTGCGGGATGGTAGTGGAGTTCCCGAATGATGGTGTTGTAGGCGTCGGCAAGATCGATAGTGCTAGTGTTCGTGACGGTGATGCTGTCGTTGCCAACTTCGAGTCCTTGATTGTTGTAAGCCTTTACCGTGAGCGGGTTGATTCCGATGAAGATGGGGACCGTGATTTTCCACGAATCGGCATCGGTCCAGGTCACGGGATGAACCACGCCGTTGACTTCGATTGTGAAGACATCGATCCAACCATTTCCGGCGAGGTTGACCGCGCTGTCGTTCTCCGAAAAATTGGAACCTTCATTGGTTGTGATGGAGAAGACGGTATTGAAAGGGAGCGTGCCAAGGGCGTAATTTCCACGGGAGTTTACGTAGGAGTTGTAGCTATTAAAGCTGTTGCCCGAGACTGCACCGAGATGGTTCGCCCACGTGCTGCTGTAGGCGGTGTTGAAGGAGGTGTTGACGAGGTCTTCAAGATGTCCGTCGAAGAGCCGTCGATACTGGGGAATGTTGAAGAGCTTTCTGATGTTGTTGCTCGTTGGTAAGATCGAATCGCTGGATCCCAGTCCAAAGGCTGAATCGAGGTCCCATTGCAGGACGATGACCTTCTGATCAGTGGGGCGGACGAAGTAGCGGAAGTTGTGTTCCCAGACGCGACCGTAGGTATCGTTCGATCCGGTGAGGGTGGCCATCGCGAAGGTGCGCATCCATTGATCGACATCGATGATGGGGTCGAGGGCGGACTTGAGTTCGCTGCCCTCAAGGTTTCCGACAGCTTGGTTGACGGTAATGATTTGGGAGTAGTCGTCACGACCTCTGGCGCTGCGAATTTGGAATCCGAAGCGGTAAGGTTCTTTGTCGGCACCGCGATCTTCCAGGTCGTAGCGCCCGTTGGTGTGATTGTAGGGATTGCCGATTTTGAGCCCCTCGGGTCCGCCGGTGGTGCCGTTCGGACTGTAGAGGAGTTCGTGGTTGAAGAGGGTGCCGGGTTCGTCGGCATCCGGGAAAAGCCCGTCGAAAAAGTTGTTGGTATGACGAGCCATCGATAGCAGGGCAGGCCCACTGTCGCCAGTGATCGGAGAGATGGCGTAGCTGACGTCATCGTAGAAGGACCAGTAGCCGCCTCCTGCCCGGGTGAGGAGGTGCTTCGCGAATAGTTCCCGGAAGGGGCGGGAGCGTTCGACCGAGATTCCGGGGTGGACGCCACGGAAAAGTTGGTCCGGTTGGAAGCTGACATTGAAGCCATAGTGTCCGCTTTGAAAGCGACCGTAGGCGCTTGCTTTGAGGCGTAGGCCGACGTCGTAATAAGCCTTGGACTCGTCCTCGATGACAGTGACCGAAAATAGGTCGTTACTCATGCGATTGGTGGTGTTGAAAAGGAACTGTCGATCTGCTTCGGACATGATCACCCGGAAGTTGTGACGGGTGCCGGAAGTGTCGGCGAGGCCGTCCTGAACTTTGTAGAACGCGCCGCTTTCAGGACCGGCAACCGGGTAGAAGGTGGTGGCGTTGGCGCTGTCGCGAGAGCGAATGTAGAAGCGCACGATTCGGCTGGCAGCCTGACCCGGAATCGACCCAACGTAGCGGATGCCATCTGGTCCGGCGGCCATGGGAGAGGTCTGGAATGCTCCGCCATTGATGGAGTAAAAGAGGGTGAGATCATTGATGCCATCCGGGTCGGCGGCGTCGATGGCGACGTTTACCGGCTGATTTGCATCGGGCACAATCGGGGCGTGGGCCAGGGCTTTCAAGGTGGGGCCAGCGTTTCCGAGTGCGGTTGAGTTGGCCATACCTGGGGTTCCCCAAATTTGAGAAGAAGGAATGATGGTGGTGCGCTGAAGGTAGTTGAAGTAAAGGCGCGTGTTGACCTGGTTGCTGCCGCTGAGAAATTTGGCGCGAAAGCTTATGCGGTAGGTGGCACCGGCGGTGACTTGCTCGCTGTTGACGAAAGTGGTTTCGAGCTTGTTGTGTTTGTCTCCGGTGGGGCCGGTGGCGACGATGTGAAGACACTGGTTTCCGGGGGAGTCGGGATCCTCGATGACGACCGTCTTGCCGTGTGATCCGTGAGTGCCGAGGGCGCGCCACTTGTTTGCGGTTGAGCCCGGGGTGTCGCTTTCGAAATCTCCGTTCTGGATCATCTCGGTGCTGCCGTTCTCGATGACGCTGACGTCGTCGAGGAGGAATTCGCCGGCGTCGAGGAGGGCAATGAGGAATTCATGGTAGGCGTTGTTTCCGATGCCATCACTGATCGCGACGTCTTCGTATACGAAGGTGTTCCAAGTGTTGCGCGCGGACTCATCGCTCGGTGCCCAAGCGTTGGCGGTGTTGTTGTCAGAGTCCGGGTCGAGGAGTTCGAGGCTGGATCCGCCGCCGTCGGCTTTGCCGTGCCACTTGCCACCGTCAAAATAGGTGACCTCATCCGCCGGGTTGCCGTGGCTGTCCTCGAGGATGAGGGCGTCACCGCCATTGCCCAGCTCGCCGGAATAGTCGCCGACGATGGTGATTCCCGGATGTTTTTGAGCGAGGGTGGTGGCGTCTTTGGCGACTACGAGGTAGCGGCCTGATGCCAGCATGGTGCCGACTGGGAAGTTGAAGCTCATCCCGCCCTTGATTTTCCAGGTGCTGAGATCGATCGTTGAGGAACCTCGGTTGTAGAGTTCGAGCCATTCTTCGTCGTGTTCGGCGTAGGGTGTCGAAGGGGTGCCGGGGGTCTCGAACTTTCGTAAGCTTGTGCGAATTCCGAGCACGAGGTCACTGCTGGTGGTTGTGCTTTGGTGGACCTCGACTGAGAGGCGGTTGCTTCCCTGAAGGATGTTCGGGTTGCTGACGACGAGGGTTGCCAGGGTGGCATTAGCGACTCCGATGCCGGGCGTGGTGGGGGTGAACGGTCCCGCATCCATGTTGAACCGGGCGATCTCTTCACCGTTCAGGTAGAATACAGCACCATCGTCGATGTAGTGATCAAAGACGATTTGGTCGACGGCTGCCGGATCGTTGTAGGTGAACTCGGTTTCAAAGTAGTAGGGGATTTTTGATTCGCGGGTGAGGGGCGTCAAGATGGGTTCGGGGAGGGCCGAGGTTTCGAATCCGAGTAGGCCGGGGCCTTGTGACCAACGGATGTCATCGACGGTGTGGGCTGTGTCTTCCCAACCGGTGGACAAACCTCCGGTGCCGGCATCAAGATTGTAGCGCCAGACATGATCGTAATCGATGACCTGGACGTTGGCGTAGGTTGGCGGGGTTCCGGGGGTCGAGCGGACAGGGTAGGCGTGGTAGAAAATTTCGTTGATGACGATGGCGCTTTCGTCAGTGAAGGAGTTGGTGCTCCCGAAGGTGGCCGCGTCTGGATTGAGCCAGCGTCCGGTGCCATCGGGACTGCGACCCTTCAGGCGATTGTCGATCCGTGCCGTGTCGATCACTTGTGCTTTTCCAGTGGTAAAAAGGAACAAGCGGTCATTGTCTTCAGGGGTGAAGCCGAGTGTGGTGGCGTCGATTGTAGTGAAGGCACCGGAAGCGAGATTGCCAGCCGGGAAGGTGTAGTCACTATGAAGGGCGTTGGAGGAGGAGATGACCATGCCTCCCAGTGCGATGGGCAGGGCTCCGTGGTTGTGGAGTTCAAGTTGGAAGGCCAGTTCAGTCGAGGCGGCGACTTCATTGAAGGCGATCGCCGGGGTGAGGGTCTCTCCATTGGCGGCCCCGGGCGTGCCATTGGGAGCTGAGCTGTGGGTCCAGTTTTGCGGATGGGCACTGCCTGTCGCGGGATCGATTTTTGCGAGGGTCGAGCCGGATCCATCGGGGCCAAGGGGCCATGGGTAGGTATCCCCGAAAGAGATCTCGTCCATGATGCGGCGGCCCTCGAGCGAGTCGGAGATGATGCCATTCGGACCTGCTCCTGCGGTGGTTCGGAAAGCATGGTTGTTGTTGAAGAGGCGAAGCGTCTCTCCGGAGTTGGAAAGTGTCCCGAAGTATGGTCCAAGTGCGCCAGGGTAGTTGCCTGGATTTTTAGCGACCGTGAGATAGCTCCGGGCGTCGATCACGGTGCCTTCCGGGAAGTCGAAATCGACCCCTCCGATGCGCCAGTTGCTGATGTCGATATTGACGGCCATCTGGTTGTAGAGTTCGATGTATTCGAGGGTGTCATCATCGCCGGCGGGATGATAGTGGATCTCGTTGAAGACCACGACACTATCGCGGGTCGTGTTGGGGGAACCGGGTATTGGGCGTCCCACCGTTACGACAGGGAAACTTCCGTTGTCGTTGGGGTTGGTTCCTCCGGAAATTTCCTCGCCATCGCCGAAGCCGTCATTGTCGCTATCGTTGTCGAGCGGGTTTGTGCGGTAGGTGTTCACTTCCTGTCCGTCGGTCAGGCCGTCATCGTCGGAGTCGGAATCTCCGGGAGATGTTCCAGCGGTCCACTCGTCTCTATCGATGAGACCATCGGAGTCGAAATCTCCGCTGCCATCGCGGCTCAAATTTTCAAAGTAGAAGGTTTCCCAGTTGTCGCCCATGCCGTCGTTGTCGCTGTCGGTTGGATCAGTGATGTCGAGGGCTGAGTCGAATGCGATTCCGGTGAGCGATCGGTTCTCACCGACGCTGGCAATGTCGATCGTGAGATCGGAGTTACCGTTCGAGACGTCAAACACGTGGTAGGCAACACCGTTGACCGGGTGATCGTAATGGGTGGATTGGGAGCCGCTCCCGTCGTTGAGGGTGACGGTATATTCCGTGCCCTGATTGTCGCCCGAGGCGGTGATGACGGTCAGTCGGAAAGCTTCGAAGTTGGAACGGGTGACGGTGAAGCGCTTGGTCCCGCCCGAGTTGGCGAGGACCGGGGCACTGGTAATGGTATTTCCCGACGTGGGGTCTTCCAGGGTCCCAAAGTTCCCATTGCCCGACCACATTCCGATATTGGCATCGATGGTGGTCACGCCAACGCCTGCAGGAAGGTTATAGACGTTGTCAGAATTGCCGGCCGAGATGTCGAAATTGGCATTGTAGACTGAGTCAGCTGCCGCCAGTCCAAAGACGACATAGCCGCTTGTGCCGTATTCCTGATCTCCGTCAAGGGTGGCGCCGGTGCGCCAGTTCGCACCAGCAGTTGAGTCGACCCCGACGACGGTGACCGATGCGTTGAGTTGCATCGTCGCAACGAGGAGTGGGAGCGTCGCAAGAGCTCCCTTGCGTAAAAGGGGAATCATTGAGGTGGGTGTGAAGCTGCGTGCGCAAGCTGGAACGAGCGAAGCAATTTTTTGAATCAGGGGCAGTCGGGCAGGGTGGGACTACTCCTGGCGAACGCGGTAGTGTTTCTTCGTTTCATTTGCCGCTGGCCGGTCGACAATAACCGTGGTGGCTGTCGCTGGCGAGACTGCGGCATCGATTTCGGTGAGTAAATCGACCCAGTTTTCTAGGTCGGAGGAAGCTTCTACAGCGTAACTTCTGCCAGGGCTACTTGTCCAGGTGAGTTCGACGGCATCATCTTCGGTGTAGCTGAGGTCGGTGACTCTGAGTCCGCCCAGCGTTCCTCCGACGTGGAGAAGCTGGAAGCCGCCCCAGTTCGCCTCATTCGATACGCCGGGGTTGATCGATCCAATGATTCTCCCGTCGCCACCAGCCGTTCCGGTGAACTCGAAGCCTGCAGCGCCGACATTTGTTGGTGTTTCGTCACTAAGGTCGCCGTTACCATTGGTGTCGACTGTGAGCAGCATGTCACGGCCGATGCCTCCATAGGCAAAAAAGGTGAAATCGGACCCAGGAGAAATGCCAGAAATCTCCCATGTTGCGCTGGGATCGGCGTTGCCTGCGTTGATGAAGAGATAGTCGTTGGTGAGCGGGTCGTTGCCAGCGGGGTTGGTCCAGCTTGAGATGGTTCCGAAGAGAGAGAAGGTCACTCCACTGTCGTCGCCATTGGCATCGATCAGTTCGAAGCTTGGGTCGATTGCTACGTTGGGGTGTCCGGGAAGGCTGAGGTCATTCCACACGGCAGTCATGATGCTAGCGCGAGCTTCGTAGCCGCTCATGAGAATGGGGTTGCCGGCGAAGGCTGCTCCTTCAGAGCTTCCTTGGAAATCGACGCTGATGAGGCCGCCTGGGACAGGCGGAAGACTTGCACCGTCTGTCGGATCTGACCCGTTAACGAGCTCCGCATTGTCGGGGGCCGTGTCGCTGTCCGTGTCCGCGTTATTCGGGTTGGTGATGAAGCCGTTGGCATTGTCGATTTCGGCAAAGTCATCGATGATGTCGCCATCGGAATCCGGGTTGAGCGGGTTGGTAGGATCTCCGGGGGCGACGCCTATGATATCTCCGGTGTAGGGGTTCAGGGCACCACTGACTTCATCACCGTCATTGATGGTGTCGTTGTCCGTGTCCGGGTCGATGGCATTGGTCGAGTGGACAAGCTCGGCGGCGTTGTCGAGTCCATCGTTATCGGGGTCCTCACTCGAATCATCCACGAGTGGGTCGAAATTAAAGGCCAGATTGTCGACCTCGAACTTGTCATTGTAGCCATCGTCGTCGGTGTCCTTTTTCGTGGGGTCGGTGGAGTGAGTGTTGATTTCTTCGCCATCGTCGAGGCCATCCGAGTCGGTGTCAGCGATCTTCGGATGGGTGAGGTTTTGCCATTCTTTCAAATTGCTCAACCCGTCCGGTTCCTCGTCCGCGCCGGGATCGACGATTCCGACGCCACCAAAGTAGAATTCTTCCCATTTGTCGCCGATTCCATTTGAGTTGAGGTCACTCGGATCGGTGAGATCAATATTGTCGGTGTCGAAGGCGATTCCCATGAGGCTCCGGTTTTGGGCAGTCGAGGCGATATCGATGACAATGTCACTCGTGCCGGCTGAGATGTCGAAGACATGGTATGCGAGGCCATTCGCGAGGTGATCGTAGGTTGACGTCGCGGCCCCGGATCCGTCGTTCACGGTGAGGGTGAACTCGGTGCCCTCGCCGTCACCGGAGGCCGTCATCAATGTGATTTTGTAGCTACTACTGGTTGAACGTGAAATGGTGAACTGTCTTGGTCCAGCTGAGTTCGCAAGGACCGGGGCAATCGTGATGGCATTTCCGTTTCCGGGATCCTCCATTGTACCGAAATTTCCGTTGCCGGACCACATGCCAATGTTGGTGTCGGCGGTCGTGACGGTAATTCCGTCGGGGAGATTGTAGGCGTTGAGGGGGTTGGTGTCGCTGACGTCAAAAGGCTGAGTGTAGACAGAGTCGGCCTCGTTGAGTCCGAAGACGACGTATCCGGCCGTGCCGTATTCCGAGTCAGTTTCCAGTTGTGCTCCGGTTCGCCAGTTTGGGCCGGCGGTGGAATCGACGCCGACAGAAGTAACGGTCGCACTTACTGTCGAAGCTCCGAGAAGAGAGGAAGCTGTCAGGAGTCTGGTGAGTTGATGGATTTTCATGGGGCTGGTTGGAGTGGTAGAAAAATTTTCAGATCGGGGGGAACGCTATCAGGATTAAAAAAATGAGGGAATAGCTATGGTCCACCACCTGATACTTGAGATCCACATCACGAGGCGGGAGAGATGCCCAAAAAAGCCCCCGGGGAATTGCATCCACTGGGGGCGGGATAAGAGTTGCTTGGTCAGGCCATAAACTTAGCGACGGCGACGCAGGGATGCGCCGAGCATTCCGAGGCTGATCAAGAGCGTTGAAGATGGCTCCGGGACCGGGATGGCATCGAAGGCGATTCCTGTAAGTGACCGGTTTTGGGCAGTCGAGGCGATATCGATGACAATGTCACTCGTGCCCGCTGAGATGTCGAAGACATGGTATGCGAGGCCATTCGCGAGGTGATCGTAGTTTGACGTCGCGGCTCCTGAGCCATCGTTCACGGTGAGGGTGAACTCGGTGCCCTCGCCGTCACCAGAGGCCGTCAGGAATGTCATTCTGTAGTCACTATTAGTGGCTCGTGAAATGGTGAACTGTCTTGGTCCAGCTGAGTTTGCAAGGACCGGGGCAATCGTGATGGTATTTCCGTTTCCAGGATCCTCCATTGTTCCGAAATTTCCGTTGCCGGACCACATGCCAATGTTGGTGTCGGCGGTCGTGACGGTAATTCCGGCGGGGAGGTTATAGGCATTTGCGGTATTGGCATCGCTGACGTCAAAAGGCTGAGTGTAGACCGAATCGGCCTCATTGAGTCCGAAGACGACGTATCCTGAAGTGCCGTATTCATTGTCGGCTTCAAAATTGGCAGCAGTACGCCAGTTTGCCCCGGCGGTGGAATCGACACCGATCAAAGCGACTGCAGCGCTGGCAGAAGCCGACAGACCCAGGCTAACAAGGAGGATTGGAATTTTTGGATTTATTTTCATGAGAGTATGGTGGTTGGTAATAATTTTCAGGCAGTGGAAGAGGGGTGAAACGGTTTTCCCGTTATCCAAGATGGAGATCATGAGTGAATTATTCTTGCAGGGGAATAGGTGGATCCAACATTCTCATACGGATAATCCACCTCGTTATGGAGAGGTTATCCCCACGGGAATGTTGAATCGCGTAACTCTTCAGTGACCCAACGGGTTATCCGGGCGTGGAGGAGGATCTCTCTCTGGGGATTCCGGATGATCTTTTCGACCGCGAACCCGTTTTTCTTTGCCTCTTCGAGCGGTGCCGAAAAATCATGAGCGGTGGCTTTGGAATCTTTGGAGAGGAGCCAGAGGTAGTTCCGATTGGGGGCGCATTGTTAGAACAGGAAACCAAGGTGGCTGCAGCCGCAATGGCGAGAAGGACGGAGAGTGCTTTTACGCCCATCAGTTCGCCTCGGAGAGGGCCTCCGTCAACTCCTCGGCGACATAAGTCCAGATTTCTCCGAGGGTGGGGTGGTATGAGGGGATCTTGAGGAAATCGGTGACGGTGAGTCGTTGCGACATGGCTACAGTGATGGTGTGGGCGTAGTCGATGACGTGTGGGCCCATCCCGGAGGCTCCGATGATTTCTCCGGTGGCGCGATCGGCGGTGAGAATGACGAGGCCGTGCTTTTCACCCACGATTTCCCCTTTGCCTTGATCGTCGAAACGATATTCGGCGGAGACGGGATCGAGCCCGGCGTCTTTGGCGGCCTCGGCGGTAAGTCCGACCTGAACGATCTCGGGGTCGGTGAAGATCCCGAACATATCGAGGCGGGAATCCCAGGTAGCTTCGAGCGGCGTTTCTTTGAGAAGTGAGTCCACATTGGCCCCGGCGGCTTCGCCTTGCATGACGGCGAGGTGGACGACGGCGAGAGGGCTGGCGCAGTCACCGGCGGCGAAAATGTGAGGAACGGAGGTCTGGCTGTGTTCGTCGATTGCAATGCGGCGAAGGTCGGGCTCGAATCCGGCTTTTTCGAGATTAAGCCCGGCGATGCGGGGAGCGCGTCCGGTGGCCATGATGAGTTGGTCGCAGGAGAGGGTGGTGCCCTCGGAAAGTTTTAGCGTGAAGCCGTTTTCACCGTGCATGACTTCCTGGAGTCCTTCGCCAAAGATGAGGTCGATGCCGAGATCGGTGCAGCGTTTTTCCATCGCTTCGGAGACGGCGGGTTCAACGGAGGTGACAAGGGGTTTGCGTCGGGAGACGACGGTGACCTTGGAGCCGAGTCCCTGGAAGAGGTGGGCGGATTCCATGCCGACGGCTCCGGTGCCGACGACGACGACGCTTTTTGGGACGGAAGGCATTTGGACAAGATCATCGCTAGTCCAGAAGGGCGATTCACGGAGTCCGGGAATGGGCGGGATTCTTTCGTCCGAACCGGTGGCGATGACGAAGGTTTTACTGGTGACTTCGCCAAGGCCTTCGACTTGAATGGTGTGGGGTGAGGTAAAGCTGGCGGTCCCGCGGATGAGTTTGAAGTCGCCTTTCTCGAGTCCCTTGACGCGGTATTCCTTGAATCCCTCGATGAGTTTGGTCTTGCGATTGCGGAGGGCATCGAGATCGAGGGTGGGTTCTGCGACCTGGATTCCGAATTCATGGGCTTCGCGAATAGCGCGGAGTCGATTGGAGGTTTCGAGGAGGGCTTTGGTGGGCATGCAGCCACGGAGGATGCAGAGTCCGCCGAGTTCGCGGGCCCCTTCGACCACTGCCACTGTTAAGCCGCGATCAACGGCGGTCTTGGCCGCTGCGTAGCCACCACTTCCTCCACCGATTACCACGAGGTCGAATTCTTGAGTCATGGGGTGATTGTTGCACCGGTGGGGAGGGATTCAAGAAGTCGTGTCGTATCATTGACGATTGTGGTCGGACTGATAGAGACATGGGCATGGCAGGGCAAAGTAAACATCAACCGATGGGGTTGGAGATCATTCACGAAGATCGTGACATCATTGTGGTGAACAAGGCGGCGGGCTTGTTGACGATGGGAACGGGGCGTGACGGCGGCCGGACGGCTCATGCCGCGTTGATGGATTACGTGAAGAAGGGGAACCCGAAATCCCGGGAACGGGTCTTTATTGTGCATCGGCTCGACCGAGACACCTCGGGGGCTGTCGTGTTTGCCCGGTCGGAGGAGGCGAAGCATTTTCTGCAGGACAATTGGGAGAAGGCCGAGAAGACGTACCTGGCTTTTGTCGATGGTCACCCGGATCCTGCGGAGGGCGAGATTAGCAGTTATTTGACTGAGAATGATGCCCGGCGGGTTTTTGCAACCAAGAACACGAAGGTCGGGAAGCTTTCCGTCACCCGGTATAAGGTCATCAAAACTGTGAAAGAGCGCAGCCTGCTGGAGGTCACTCTTTTGACCGGAAGGAAGAATCAAATCAGGGTGCACCTGGCTGACAAAGGATGGCCGATTGTGGGAGACTCCAAATACGGGTTTAAGATTCGCGATAACAAGCGACTTGCGTTGCACTCCTACAAGCTGTCGTTTGAGCATCCCTGGAAGAAGGTGAGGATGGATTTCGAGGCTCCGGTGCCGAACACATTCTACGCGATGGGGTCGGCCCCTCCGGGCAAAAGGCCGTAGGCCCGGATACCGCTCTTTTACTTTGGGGGAATCTGAATTAGCTTCCCAGTAGTGAAGCTCTTTCTCCTTTTTCTGTTTCTCGCCCTACCACTGTCCGCCAAGCTGCTCTCGGAAGAGGAGATCTCGGCACAAATCGAGGCGGTCGCGAAATTGCCGGAAAGTGAAGAAAATGGCAAGGTGCAGGCCCGGTGGGACGAGACGTTAACGTCTGCAAGATTGACGGCAGAGGCGCTTGAGGCGAAGAGGCAGTTTGAAGCGGTGACGAAAAAGTTAGGGGCGTTGACGACGTTGACGGTTCCTGACTTGCCGGGCGTAGGCGTCGGATTGGCAGAGCAGATGGCATTTCAGGAATCCTTGCAAGTGGCACTTGCGAGCGCCACGGCCCGAAAGACAGAGCTCGAAAGTGAGCCCAAAATTCTCGCTGCTCGGAACGTTGTTCTTAAGGATTTGTTGGATAAAAAACGGGCTGAATTGACGGATTTTGAGATTCCGGTTGCGGGGACGGATCTCTTGAGCAGGGCTGAGAGCCAGGTGGTGGAACAGAACAAGGCTCTGCTTGAGGCAACCATTGCCCAGATTGAGGCGGAACGGGTGCTGAACAGCAAGCGCACCGAGACCTTGGCCGGCAGGATTACCCGGCGAAGCGAGCAGATTGTCCGGCTCAATGAAATGCTCACCGTGACGGCGAAGTTGATCTCGGAACTTCGATCCAAGGAGACAGAATCGACCAGTGCTTCGCTCGATCAATTTGAGCTTAAGTTTGCCGAAGCCTCTCAGTTGAAATCGATCGTCGATGAGATTCGGGATTTGAACAACCGGCGCTTGTCCGAGGACGGGATCGAATCACAGCTTAAGGCGGCCGAGTCCTATCTTAAGAAGATTCGAAATGACGAACAACGTATTGCGGATCAGTCCAAGAAGGCCAAGGCACGCATTAAGCTGTTGGAGGGAGCCAACCTTAATGTTGACAGTGAGACTGGTCTTCAATTGAGGAACCAAAGGACCCGCCTTCCAGCGGTGTCGGTCTTGAGCGACGAGCTCCGCGGGAATGTTGAGCTGGCAGTCCAGTCTCAGATTCAAGAAGCCGAGCTTCAGAATCGTCTCGCACGGCCACCCATTTCGACTGCAGAGATCGAAACCCTGCTCAAGAAACATCCGAAAATTCAGCAGGGCGATGTTGATGCGCTTTTGAACCAACGGAGTGAAATCATCAATTCACTCATTAAGGATTACCAAATCCTGAGCGAACGACTGGGGGATGCCACAAGGATTTCCAAGCTCACAATCGCCAAGATCACCGACTACTCGTCGTTTCTTGATAAACGCCTTCTTTGGATCAAGAGCACCCGTCCTCTTTCATTGAAAGAGCCCCTTGACGAATGGGGGAGGATCCTTGCCTTGTTTTCTCCCGATGTTTTGAAGCGGGGTCTTGACGGGGTAAAGGATGGTTTTTTTAAGCACATGGTGCTCTGTATTTTACTAATCTTCCTCTTCCTGTGCGTCCTCCTACGGCGGCGCAAGTTGCTCGAGATTCTGGACGCTTCCTGCAAGATGGCCTTGCGGAGAAATTGCACCAGTATTACCCCGACTCTTAAGACAATAGGAGTTTCGGTGCTTCTAGCCTCGGGGCTCCCGGCTCTCGTTTTTGTCGCTTACTTTCTGATTGTTGACTCCGGAGTGCCGACCAATGGGTTTTCCAACCTGGGAATCTTTTTATTCATCTTCGGGTTGCTTCTGAAGTTCTCCCGCAAGAAGGGCCTCTTTGTATCCCATTTCAAAGTCAAATCGACCAAAGCCGAGCTGACCAATCGGACCGTGGCCCTGTTGCTTCCGATTGGGGCACCCTTTGCGTTTCTGTTCGGGGCTTTGATTAAATCTGAGACGAATCACTCTTCGGGAAGGTTAGTCTTCATGTTGGCGATGGTGTTGGCCTTTTGGTTCATTCACCGCCTGCTCCATCCCTCCCGTTCGATCTTAAAAGGGAGTGTCGCGCTGACCACCATTCAGCGGGGGGCCTATTTTTTGGCGATCGGGATTCCCGTTATTCTAGCGATTGGAGCCGGACTGGGATATTTCGCCTCAGTCCTAACGCTTCGGGGGCAAATTATTGCCACGCTGGGATTGTTACTTTTGGCCTTTCTGGTCATTCGCTTTTTTAATCGTTGGATCTTGGTGTCCCGGAGAAGGCTCGCGATATCGCAGGCGCTTCGCCGCCGGGAGGCGGCCCTGGCCGAGCGGGAGCGGGCACGGGCCAGTAATGAAGCCACTCCGGAAAAAGAGGCTGATTTACCAAGTCTGGATGAGGTCAAGGCACAGGCCGTCAATGTGGTTGAGGTCGAAGTCCAAACGATCCAGCTCGTGAGGCTTTCAGTCTATTTTGCGGTGTTCTTCGCGATCTGGGGAGTTTGGTCGAGCACTCTGCCGGCCCTTTCGGTTTTAGACAAGGTTCAGCTGTGGCAGGATTCCGAAGTGGTGGTTGATTCCGGATCTTCGACTCCTGAGGTGCCCGGGATGTCGGCATTGACCGGTGAATCGAAAAGCGATCCGGGAAAGGAAGCTACGGATGAGAAGAAGGAGAAGGCTGAATCTAAGAGTGAAATCAGTGAGGACCTGGAATCCGATTCCGCTGATCCGGGTGTGGGGTGGATCACCCTGCAGGATATCTTTCTCTCCATTTTGATTGCGATGATTACCTTTGTGGCCGCTCGCAACATTCCAAGCTTATTGAGTCTGACTGTTTTTAATCGTATCAATCTGGGGCCGGGAGGAAACTTCGCCCTGACGACAACGGCGCGGTATTTGATCGTCTTGATTGGAGTTGTTCTCGCCTTGGGACATATTGGGATTACGTGGGGGAAGGTTCAGTGGCTTGCGGCGGCGATCACCTTGGGAATTGGTTTTGGATTGCAGGAAATCTTTGCCAACTTTGTGGCTGGAATCATCATGCTCTTTGAGCGTCCGGTCAGGTTGGGTGATGTTGTTACGGTAGGGGATGTGTCAGGAAAGGTGACGCAGATTAACATTCGTGCGACGACGATTCAGCAATTTAACAATCGGGAGCTTCTGGTCCCCAATAAAGAGTTTATCACAAGCCAACTCGTTAACTGGACGTTGCGGGACACGGTTTTACGTTTTGAGCTGGTGGTGGGGATCGCCTATGGTTCGGAGACCCGAAAGGCGTCGGGAATTCTGAAGAAGATCCTGGATGACCACCCCAAGGTCATCGCCGAGCCCAAGCCGGATGTTCTGTTTACGGCTTTCGGAGCCAGCACGTTGGACTTCACCGTTCGCGGGTTTGTGGGATGTGTTGAGGATCTCATTTCCAGCCAGAGTGAAATCCATTATTTGATCGACGATGCTTTCCGCGAAGCCGGGATCGAGATCGCATTTCCCCAGCAAGATATCCACATCCGGTCGGTCACCGAACAATTCACCCTTCCGGCCAAATCGTAACCTCAGCTTTGCGATCTTTATGGAAGAACAGGTAATGCAGGGTGGTCTGGCTCACTTGAAGGAGCCTCAGCCTGGTGGACTGTGATCTGGGTGAATGGAATGATCCATCCGTGCTGATTGGAGACTGAGAAACTCGGCGGTGGGGATGACCTTGCGGGTTCCTCCGAGTTTGACGATGTGGGCGTAGTCGGGAGTCTGCTGAAGGACCTTGCCAAAAGTGTCATCGCTGAGAAGGACCCAGTCGTCTTTCCGGCAGGGGAACCACAGTTCGTCTTCTCCGTTGGGGCGTGAATGAAGAGTGACCAGATCTCTCATCGGGAGCCGGATCTCGCCACCCTCAAGGGCTGGGTTGATCAGCGAGGTGTAGAGATTGACCTTCGGAACCTTCCAGGGAATTCCTTCGTAGATGATTCGTTCATTTTGTCGGACAGGGCCGAGGTTGAGGATCATTTCCCCTGTTCGAAAAACTGCGAAATAGTGTTTTTTCCGGTCCAGGCGAAGCCAAAAAGGAAGAGGAGGGTAACGGCAAGGAGGAGCCAGTCATTCGCGAGATAGAGGGTGAAGATGAAGGCAATCACTCCGCCCAGGAAAGAGGCCACCATAAAGAAGAGGTGAATCAAGCGGCCGGGGAAGGTTTCCTCCCGGGAGTGGTTTCGTGGACCCGCCCGCATCATGAGGCGGTCTATGATCCGGATGATCAGGAGGGTGGCTCCGATGGCCATTAACAGGTGCGCACCCCGGCTGCGGAAGAAGTCTGGGATGAACTGCGAGAAGGATTCCAGGAAGGTAGGCGAGTCGCGTTGAATGTCGTCGATTTCAATTTGAAGGGCCGCGATTTTCTTTGAGTCCTTGTTTTGCTCGGATTTCGTTTTTTTCGGACGTTTCCGCTGGCGAGTTCTTCACGAATTTCGGCGATCTCAGGGTCGATGGATTCCTTGCGTAGAAGAATGCGGGAGAGCGCCTCCCGCTTGCGATCAAGGGTAGTCTGGGGACGAGGTTCCTCGATGGATTCTGTCGGAGGGGTGTCCTGCGCTCCAACGGAAACACGGAGCAGGGCAATGAGCGTCAGAATACGTGCGAGGGGCCTAGGGGGAATCTACAGCTGTTTGGCGATGGACTGGGCAAGTTTGTCGATTAGCCTGCTTTGCGCTGCGACAAGAGCCTCGAATCCATCCCCTTGCAGTGGTTCATGGAGAGTGGTGGTCTTGCTGGTGACGAGGCGGCTTTCAGGTAAGCGGTAAACGCGCCACGAGGCTTCAAGAATGGCATCGCCCTCTGAAGTTCCATGGAATTGGCGAACGTCGAGCGTGATCTGATACTTAAGGTCGCCCTCGTGATCCCATGGATAGGTGCGAACGTTTCCGGTCCCTTGATGGCGACCCAGATTGGTGGCCAGGACACGGGAGAAGTCGTTGTTGAGATCGCCGGCCCATTCGTGGAGGTCGGAAATCTCCATCTTGTTGGGAGAACTTTGGAAAACGATGTAGGGGCGTTCGGTGAGGTAGTTGGCGATGTCGACGGGGCCGACGCCGATCCCGATCCCGCCGCTGGAAGGAGCCTTGCCGGCGGGCGAGAGGACATAGAAATTCCGATGGGTGGAGCAGGAAGTGAGGGCGAAGAGCGCCACGAGAAAAAGGGTTGGTTTCAACATGAGAAGGAGCGGGGTTAGCGACGGGCGCGTGGGATTTTGTTACTGCTGGGATCCTTTCCGAAAAGAAGGGAATTCGGTTTGTCAGAGATTTCGCCTGCCATTTTGTCGATGGATCTCACGGCATGTCTCAGCTCTTCCATGGTGCGTTTTAGGTCACCATAGATGGCACCATCATTGGAGAGTGGTTCCAGGGACTTATTGATGGAGGCCAGGGTCTTCCGTAAGTCGGCTGGGATTTGCTTCGTGTCATCAGCGCCAAGGAGCTCATTGATCCCCTTCATCGTTGCGGTCATTTCTTGCAGAGTGGTTTGGGCATCGGCAATCACTCCTTCTTTGGAGGAGACAGCGAGATTGATACTGCTCAAGGTCTCGGTTGCTTCGTCCGAGGTGTTTTGAATCTTGGCGATGAGACCATCGAGGTCCATTCCGTTGAGTTTATCCAAGAGGTTGGCGACTTTATCCTGAAGTCCAGTGAGTCCGGTATGGATGGTAGGGAGGACGATATAGTCGCCTTCGACGATCGCTTCGTCGATCGGAGATTCAGGATAATAGTCGAGATCGACATACATTTGTCCTGTCAAAATATTTCCTGATTTCAGGGAAGCCTTGAGTCCTTTTTTGAGGGCTTTCTCCAGACCGCCCTGTCCTTCGTCGAGGATGCTGGGAGGGAAGTGAGCTGCCATGAGCCGGTCGTCGAGTTGAATGAGGACCGGGATGTTTTCAATGTCAGCGCCCTTGACGAGATCGTAAGAAATGCGACCGACCCGGCCAATCTTAAGGCCTCGGTATTCGACCGGTGATCCGACACTGAGGCCCCGTAGTGATTCATCAATCAGGATCAAGAGCTCCACGCCTCCCATGAAGTTGCTCTGATTGGCTGACTCCAGACTCTCAAAAAGTGCCATTGAGGATTCGTCGGTGACCGGGTCTCCGGGGGGAACTCCCTTGGGGACTCCTACGGAAATTCTTCCCGCGACCAGAGAATCGAGAGAGGGGAGGTCGAGATCGAATCCATCGGCGCCAACGTGCAGGGAAATGCCGGAATTCTGCCAGAAGAGGCAATTGGTGGTGATGAGATTACTGAAGCTTTCCTTGATGAAGACTCCAAATTCGACGGTCTTGGTTTCCGGATGGAAGGTATGGCTCTCGACCCGCCCGATGAGGTTGTTTTGAAAATAGATTCCGCTGCCAATGGTGACTGAGCCAGGTTCCTTGGCGGTTAGGATCAACCTGAGTCCTTCGATGGATGCCGGGGTGAGGGGTGGGGTTTCGAGCCCTTTGAATTCGCGGGCACCTCGCGATCCCGTTCCCGGGTCGAGCCCGATGAAGGCTCCTTTGATCAAGGTATCGAGCCCTGAAATCGAGGCACCCTGGACACGTGCTTTTTCGACCCAGAACTGTGAATCCTTTCTCACCAGGTCGAGCTGGTCCGGTTTGATGCGAACTTCCACTTCGACTTTCAAATCATCGGTCAGGCGGATGCCCTCAACAATACCAACTTTGACGTTCCGACATTTGACTTCGGTCTTGCCGGCGGTGAGCCCGTCGGCGGTTTCGAAGTGCAGGGTGATGATTTCGCCCTTCTCGTCGTGATTCCGCTTCACGAGCCACGCGCCCAGCAGGAGCGCGATGATGGGGATGATCCAGACTCGGTTGAAGCGGCTGCCTCGTCGGATTTCCGGTAGGATTTCTGGGTCTTGATCGTTCATTTCGAAAGAGGATTGTTTTGTGATTTACGAATCTGGTCCCAGATGAGTTTGGGATCGAAAGCATGGGCCGCGAGCATGGTGAGGATCACCATGGCTCCAAAGGCAATGGCGGCGGGGCCGGGTCTAATCGTCATTAAGTTGCCCATGTGAACCAGGCCGACCAGGATGGCGACCACGAAGACATCAACCATGGACCAACGACCCACGAGTTCGGTGAGCCAGTAGATCTTGTTGGCGAAGGGCGGGTCCATTTTGATCTTTCCGGTCGCGGCTGCGCAGAGAAAGCCGAGGGCTAAAAACTTCAGCCCGGGGATCATGACACTGGCGATGAAGATGGTGATCGCGACCGGGTAAGCGTGCATTTCCCAGAAAGTGGCCACGCCTCCCAGGATGGTGCTTTTTTCCTCTACGCCTAGTTGGGTCACCAGCATGATGGGCATGAGGTTGGCTGGGATGTAGGCAAGGATCCCTGCAAAACTCAAGGCGAGGCACCGTTGGATACTATCCACCTTACGTCCGTGAAGCGGAGTTCCGCATCGGGGACAATGATGGTGGGAGAGGTCCGAGACCTTGTCGCAGGTGTGGCAGGCTGCCAGATTTTCATCAAGAGCAGGCTTCATGCTTTCACCTTTCTGCGACTCTCGGCGAGTTCGATCCGGTCCCAGAGTTCGATCTTGTCAATGCCGCCGACGGCACCGGCAATGCAAAGCATGAGACCGGCGACGGCCCAAAATCCGATCCCCAATTCGACGTCTGCCAACTTTACCAGTTTCAAAAGACTGACGATTGCTCCAAGAAAAAAGACCTCGACCATCACCCATGGTTGGATGGAGAGAAACCATCGCATGATCCCGGAAGAACCGGGTAAACAGGTGCCGAGCGAGAGGGGGATGCAAAGATAAAGGAGGCTGCAGATGAGGGTTGCCGGCAGAACGATCACAAAAATGGCGACGGTGATCGCGATGACGGGTCCCCCTTGGTTCCAAAGCATCCCGAGGGCACCGGGGACCGAGATTGAGCTGATGTTCCCTTGGGCATCCATGGTGATAAAAGGAAAGATGAGCACGAGGGCAATCAGGCATAGCGCGGTAATCGCAAAAGCGATGGCGCGATGCATGCTATCGGGCCGGTTCCGGTAGAGGACGGCTTGGCATTGTTTGCAGTGTGCCGCCAAGCCTTCGTCCACAAGGAGAACATCGTGCAGGGTATCACAGAAGTGACAAGCCACCCGGTGCTTCACTCCGGGAAGTCTCGGCCAGGTATGTTTGTGATGGGGCATGCTTTATCTCAGAATGTTGCCCGTGCTGCTTTTGGCGGGCTGAACTCCGGCGAAATAGTACACGGACAATGCTCAATGTGCAAAGATTCCTCGTTCGATCCTGGTTTGATCTGCAAGTCAAAGGGCCAATTCCTCATCCGGCCAGGGATCGCCCCAGTGGTGGGTTTCGGAGTTGGGATTGGCCCAGGTGCAGTATTTAATGTTGAGGGCGAACCATTGGTTGAGCTGGTGGTTTTTCCAATTCACGAAGGTGCGGACTCCCTCGAAAGCGGCGCGTGGGAAGTAGGTGGCGGAAAGGAAGGATTCGTCGAAGCCATATTCGGGCCAGCGGGAGCCGAGGATGGGGACGGTGCGTCCGCCGATCTGGCACTGGTTGGGGAGGGAGCGCGGAAGGTGCTTAAGATGTTGGGGGAGTGGCGGTATCCGCAGAGTGATATTGAGATCGGGCGGAATATTCAGGAGGGGAAGGTAAAGTCACTTTGTCCGCCGGAGTGGGTGGCTTTTCAACGAGATACCAAGAGTGATAATTATGGGTCGAGGCGGGAGGAGAGGTTTGCGGAGGGGGCGATTCCGCGGATGTTGGGGGATAATTTGGCGGTTTTGGATGCTGCTCTGAATGAGACGAAGGTGGTGGTGGAGTATGTGAAGGCTTCACTGGGTGAGGTTGCGGAGGGGGCTTTTCTGGAAGAAGAGAGGCCAAATCCGCCGCGATTCATCTCCATTTGGGGAATCCACCTTGGTTCCGTCACGGTTAAAGTTGCTCTCTCAAAAGGGACTTCCTAGTCTCGCGATCGTGAAAGTTGACGCCCTGCCATTTCCTGCCCGACGGGATTCTCCTGCCATCGACCAAATCGGGGTCGAAGAGCGGGCCAAGCGGTTCTGTGCCCGCAGCATTAAGAAGGAAACCAAGATGTCGGCGCTCAAGTTGGCGGTGACGATGCTGGATGTGACGACGCTCGAAGGGGCTGATTCGGTGGGCAAGGTGCAGCAAATGTGCGTCAAAGCGATGCAGCCGCTTCCCGGCGATCCCAGCGTGGGTCCGGCAGCCGCGGTTTGCGTCTATCCCCGCATGGTGAAAGTTGCCGCGAAAGCGGTCGAAGGTTCCTCCGTGCAAGTCGCGGCCGTGGCGACCCAGTTTCCCAGCGGACAAATGCGACTCAAGGAACGTCTCGCCGAAGTCCGTTATGCCGTCGGCGAGGGTGCCGATGAGATCGATATGGTGATTTCGCGAGGACAATTCCTCCAGGGTGAATACCGTGCCATTTACGACGAGGTCGCTGCCGTCAAGGAAGCCTGCGGAGCGGCCCATCTTAAGGTGATCCTCGAAACCGGAGAGCTCACCACCTACGACAATGTTCGCTACGCCAGCGACATGGCGATGGCCGCCGGAGCTGATTTCATCAAAACCTCGACGGGCAAAGTTCAGCCCGCGGCGACTCTGCCCGTCACCCTGGTCATGTTGCAGGCGATCGAAGATTTCTACGAACGGACCGGCCGGATGGTCGGAATGAAGCCGGCCGGCGGCATCAGTAATGCCAAGCTCGCCCTGCAATACCTCGTCATGGTGAAGGAAGTGCTCGGCGAGAAATGGCTCACGAACAAGTGGTTCCGTTTTGGGGCCAGTTCACTCACCAACGACCTTCTGATGCAAATCCGCAAACAGGAGACCGGTCGCTACCAAAGCGGCGATTATTTTACGCAAGACTAAGTCCATGAGTTCACACGATTTTATTCTCGGCAGCTACGCGCCTGCGCCGGAGTCCGCCGACCACTTTTCGATTAGGGACCACTACGACCTTTTTATCGGAGGGAAGTGGGTCAAGGCCCCCAAGCAGTTCGAAACGATCAATCCCGCGACCGACAAGGTCATTGCCACCGTTGGTTTGGCTGGCAAAAAAGAGGTCAATCTGGCGGTCAAAGCCGCTCGCAAAGCCTACGAGACTGTTTGGTCCAAGATGCCGGCCGCCGAACGCGGGAAGTATCTCTTCCGCATCGCCCGACTTTTACAGGAACGGGCTCGCGAGTTTGCGGTTGTTGAAACGATGGACGGTGGCAAGCCGATCCGTGAAAGCCGCGACATCGATGTGCCCTTGGCCGCCGCTCACTTCTTCTACCACGCCGGATGGGCCGATAAGTTGGCCTACGCCTTTCCCGGCGCCACGCCCTCGCCAATCGGCGTCGTGGCGCAGGTCATTCCATGGAATTTCCCGCTTCTCATGGCAGCCTGGAAAATCGCACCCGCTCTCGCTTGCGGAAATACCGTTGTCCTGAAACCTGCCGAAACCACTCCGCTCACCGCGCTGAAACTTGCCGAGCTTTTTGAAGATGCCGGACTTCCTGCCGGTGTCGTTAATATCATTACCGGGGCAGGGGAGACCGGACAGGCTCTCGTGGAGCATCCCGATGTCAACAAGGTCGCCTTCACTGGCTCGACCGCGGTGGGTAAATCGATCCGACGTTCCCTCGCTGGCACTGGAAAGCGCTTTACTCTGGAACTCGGAGGCAAGGCCGCCAACATCGTCTTCGAAGATGCTCCCATCAATGAAGCGGTGGAAGGTATCGTTACCGGCATCTTCTTCAACCAAGGCCACGTCTGCTGCGCCGGGTCGCGACTCTTCGTGCAGGAGAGCGTCGCTGACAAAGTCATTCGTAAGCTTCAGAAGAGAATAGAAACGCTCATCGTAGGAGATCCACTCGATAAAAATACCGACATCGGTGCGATCAACTCGCCCGAGCAGCTCGCTCGTATCAAGGCCCTCGTCGACGCCGGAGAAAAAGAAGGGGCCTGTCTTTGGCAACCGGAAGGTCGCCTTCCTCGCAAGGGAAATTGGTTCAAGCCGACCCTCTTCACCGAGTGCGCGCAGAGCCATCGCATCGTGCAGGAGGAAATCTTCGGGCCGGTTCTTGCGATCCAAACCTTCCGCACTCCGCAGGAGGCGATCACGAAAGCCAACAACACTCCCTACGGATTGAGCGGGGGAGTTTGGACCGACAAAGGCTCCAAGATTTTCAAAATGACGACCTCGCTGAATGCCGGTGTCGTTTGGGCCAACACCTTTAATAAGTTCGATCCCACTTCGCCCTTCGGCGGTTATAAGGAGAGCGGAATCGGCCGCGAAGGCGGGCTCCACGGACTTGCCGCCTACTGCAACCTTGAACTCTAACAGCTGAGCGAACATGAAAATTCCAAAAACCTACAAGCTCTTCATCGGAGGAAAGTTTCCCCGCACCGAGTCCGGACGCATCCTCGAAATCCGTGATGATAAAGGCCAACTCATCGCCAATGCCGCCCTCGCGAGCCGCAAAGATTTCCGCGAAGCCGTCGTCGCAGCCCGCAAGGCTGCCGGAGGATGGGCGGATGCCACCGCTTATTTGAAAGGGCAGATTCTTTACCGGATCGCTGAAGTCCTCCAGGGCCGACGCTCCCAGTTCGTCGAAGAACTCACCGAGCGGGGCCTCAAGGATGCCGGAGCTGATGTCGATGCTGCCATCGACTTGCTCGTGCACTACGCGGGCTGGAGTGACAAATTCCAGGCGCTCTTTTCGAGTGTGAATCCGGTGGCGTCATCGCACTTCAATTTCTCAGCTCCATCTCCGACCGGAGTGGTCGGAGTCATTGCTCCTTCAGCACCTGGACTGGCGGGATTGGTTTCGGCTATCGCGCCCGTCATTGTGGGTGGGAATTCTTGCGTGGTTCTTTCGGGACTTTCCGCGATTTCCTTCGCGGAAGTGCTCGCAACCTCGGACGTTCCAGCAGGAGTGATCAACATTCTCACCGGAAACCGGGTTGAGTTAATCCCGGAATTCGCGAAGCACATGGACGTGAACGCCTTACTTTTGTGTTCGGACGACAGCGGCGATCACCGCCTCGCTGAGCTCGAAGCCTCGGAAAATCTGAAGCGGGTTTCCTTGCAGGCAGATCAAGTGCTTACGCCAAGCCCATATCACATCCTCGACTTCCAGGAGGTGAAGACCACCTGGCACCCGATCGGGGTTTGACGGAGATGACCGGCACAAACTTACCGGGCAACTTTTGATCGCTCGCCGTTCGAGGCGATAGGGGTGTAGTTTGATGACGCCCTGAAAACCGGCGCTTTGAAACGGGTTGGGTTGTGGTAGGAAAGTTCATCGTTCGATGTAAATGCAAGAGTGGTATGGGGAACACCAGCGACGGGATGTTCAATAATTTGAAGCCAGGGCGCTTCGGTTGCAGAAACTCGAGAGTGCCCGATGATGAGTGCTGCTGAAAAGAGCGCCATGGCGAAATCTAAGGTCGTTCGTTTTGAAAGTTTAAAAATAATTGAGATCTCCGGTAATTGGTTCAGGAGTTTCAAGTGTTTAATTTCATTTGAGGGGGTTGGGGGAGATCATTTTTAATGAGGGATTAGTTTGATAAACCGCTATCAACCCATCGGTTCAATCGGACCCTGCTCAAAATTTCGAAAATCTCCTCTTGATCTCCCGGACTTTTTTCCTACGCTACGCCCACCAAGACGGTGGTCGTAGCTCAGTTGGTAGAGCTCCAGATTGTGATTCTGGCTGTCGCGGGTTCAAGTCCCGTCGATCACCCCAATTTTCCGAAAAGCCGTCCTCTGCAAACGGGGACGGCTTTTTATTTTCTCTGTTTAGATACGCTCCAAGTAGTTCTTCACGACGGGACGGGTCAGCAGCCCTAGTTGAACGAGTGAATAGGCGATGGTGCCGATGAGCCCTGCGAGGAAGGTGACGAAGACGGGATCACGGACTTCGGTTCCCAATGATTCACAGAGATTGGAGACTCCTTGCTTGATGATGGTAAAATAGATCCCGAGGAAGGCCGCAGAACAAGCAATGGCAAGGCCCGACGCGACATGAGTGATGGCAACACTCCACCGTGTCCGGCCCAGCATGGCGATTCCCGCGACCAGAAACATCGCGGGTAAGAGAATGAGAAAGCCTTCAAATGCCCGGTAATATTGTTCGATTTCGACCCAGTTCTGATTAGTTGCGAGATATTGGCTGAGCTGGTCGGCTTCAATTTGCACCTTTCCTGACAGGGACCAGGAAAAGCCGCTTTTGCGGGTGGCCTTGGCATAAATTAGGAGGCCAAATCCCAACGCGGCAAACACCAGATTGGCGCGACCGAAGAAGATCACCCGCGTTGGCGGGAGATCTTCGGGAACGTCTTCCTCGCCGGGAGGATGATAGGGGTTTTCCGGCACGGGATCAGTGAATCGACTTTTGAGGGACTGGGAAAGGCGAGAATCCCGCCACAATACTTGAAATCCCTGCCGTGCCCCGCTTCACTCACGCCCACATGAGCGACGCAGTCAGTCCTAGCCCCACCCATCCTTCCCTGGCCCAGCTGGTAGGAGGAACTTCGAAAGTTCTCTCGGAAAAAGAACTGGATGAAAAACTGAAGGAGGGCCGCCCTTTGAGAATCAAGTTCGGGGTGGATCCCACCGCGCCCGATATCCACCTCGGCCACACCGTGCCGCTCGAAAAGCTTCGCCAATTTCAGGAGTTGGGGCACCACGCCATTCTCTTGATTGGAGACTTCACCGCCACCGTGGGTGACCCCACCGGCCGGAGCACGGCGCGTCCTCCACTGACCCGCGAGGAAGTTCTCTCCAATGCCGAAACCTACACCGATCAAGCATTTAAAGTGCTGGATCGCGAGAAAACCGAGATCGTTTTTAATGGCGAGTGGTTTCGTCAGATGAACTACGAGCAGGTTTTGAAGCTGAATGCACGGGTGACCCTGCAGCAGATGTTGCAGCGGGAGGACTTTAAAGAGCGGGTCGCGAAGGGGACGGAAGTTCGCCTTCACGAGCTGCAGTATCCCATCATGCAGGGCTGGGATTCCGTAGAGCTTCAATCCGATGTCGAGATCGGTGGAACGGACCAGCTTTTCAATATGCTGGTCGGTCGTGATCTTCAGAAAGAGGAGGGGCAAGCCCAGCAATCGGTCATTTGTATGCCGCTTCTCGAGGGGCTCGATGGCGTGAAAAAGATGTCCAAGAGCGCCCACAACTACATCGGCGTGAACGAGCCCCCCATCGAAATGTTTGGTAAGCTCATGAGTATCAGCGATGAGCTGATGGATCGTTACTACCTTCTTCTCTTGGGGCAGGCCCGCGATGCCTCACTGCATCCCATGGAGTCCAAGAAGGAATTGGCCCGCCTCATTGTGACCCGTTACCACAGTGAAGAAGAAGGCCACGCTGCCCGTGCCGACTGGGAAACCCGCTTCTCGAAGCGCGATCTCAATGCTGCCGATCTTCCTGAAATCGCAGCGGATTCTTTGCAAGGAAATGTGCTGGAGGTCGTCTCGCAGGTCTTCCGCGATGTCTTTGAGATCGAAAAATCCAACGGAGAACTTCGCAAGCAATTCATCACTACGGGCGCCATTCAGCTCGATGGAGAGAGGTTGATTGATGCCACGGTAGCTTTCGAAGGTTCGGCCGGACAGATTCTCCGTTTGAGCAAAAAACAGAGCGTGAGGTTGAGTTAGAGCAGGCTACTGTCCTGGGAATGAAGCTTTCCGACGATCTTTCGCCCCGATGGATCGTGGTGAAAGGTCTTCTCTTTTTTCTCATTCTCCTCGCGGCTTCCGTGTTGGTTGTGGTGCTGGACGAGCGTTGGCCTCGTGTCGTGGCGCTTCTTTGCGTGATCTGGAGTTCGGCCCGGCTCTATTACTTCTTCTTTTATGTCATTGAGCAATATCTCGACTCCTCCTTCCGTTTTTCGGGATTGTGGTCAGCGGTGCAGTTTCTACTGCAACGCCGGAAGGGTGGTCCGAAGACGTGAAAAGGGGCTTTTGGGGGTAAAATGAGAGAGGCTGCAAAATTGGAAATGCCACTGGCACCCATGGCCACTGTGGTCTAGCTTCCGCGCAGCGACATCACTTATGATCGATTTCCTTTATAGTATCCTCCTCCTGCTCGTTGTTATTGCGATTTTCAACGTCATTATTTTCGTTCACGAACTCGGGCACTTCCTGGCGGCTCGCTGGCGTGGATTACAAGTTGACCGCTTCCAGGTTTGGTTCGGAAAACCCATTTGGAAGAAGGAAATCAACGGAGTTCAATACGGTCTCGGCTGGTTGCCATTCGGAGGCTTCGTGGCCTTGCCGCAGATGGTCACAATGGAGTCCGTCGAAGGAGAGAATCGCAAAGATGATGAGCTCCCACCCGTTTCGCCCTTGGACAAGATCATCGTGGCTTTTGCGGGACCATTTTTCAGTCTCTCGCTCGCCTTCATCGCGGCATTTGCGGTGTGGGGGCTGGGGAAACCCCAGGATGCCATTAAGTCCAATGTCATCGGCGCTGTGGTGAAAGAGGGCCCTGCTGACAAAGCGGGATTGAGAGCAGGAGATCAGGTCCTCAAAGTGGAAGGTGAGCCTGTAAAATGGTTTGCTGGAGGACTTTTCGACGACATTCGGACCCGCATCATGCTGACCGAAGGGGATGGCGTGACTTTCGAGATCGAGCGGGATGGGAAAGTTCAAACGATCGAATCAAAGTTTGATATCGAGAAGACGGACTGGTGGAAGCGCCGCGCACTGCCCCAGGTCGGAATCGCACCCAACATTCCCGCGATTGTCGGGGAAATGATTACCGACAAAAACGGTGTCAAAGGGCCTGCCGAACGGGCGAACATGAAGCCCGGGGATGAGATTGTCGCGGTGAATGGTAAGACCGTTTACAGCCCCGCCGGGGTCGGGTTGTTACTTGAGGAGAACGGCTGGAAAGAAAGCGAAATTTCGGTCAAGAGGGGCGACGCCATCGTTCAGCTCAAGATGACTCCTTTGAAGCCCTTGGGTGACTATTACGAAGATCCCATGATCGGCATCCGATGGGATAACGAGGGAATGTTCAGCACCGAGATCATTCACCCCAATCCACTGCAACAGATTGGAAACAGCTTAAAAACGATGTGGATCACCATCAAAACGGTATCATCCCCGAACTCCCACGTCGGCGTCGATCAGCTGGCCGGCCCAATTGGAATTGCCAAGACCAAGTTTCTCCTGCTCAAGGAAGATCACGGCTGGCTCCGGGTCCTCGCGTTCTTCGTTCTCTTTAACGTCAACCTCGCGGTGCTCAATATGCTGCCACTTCCGGTGCTCGATGGCGGTCATATCGTGATGGCCATGACGGAGTGGATTCGTGGTAAGCCTCTTCCGGTGAAGTTTCTTGAGGTGGTTCAGTCTGCCTGTGCCCTGGTGTTGATCGGCTTCATGCTCTTCATCACGACCAAGGACATTGGAGACGAAATCACCGGTAAAAAGGCGAAGGTGAATGATGAACTCATTTGGCCAGGCGAGGGCAGCTAGAGATCTTGCCGCGATACAAGTCTGATGGCATAGTCACAATCTTAAATGAAACCTTCCCCAGCTTCTGTCAATGTTGCTCGCCTGACTTACCTGGTCCTATGCGAGTTGGCCGGACTGGCGATCGCGCTTAGCAACCCCCATATTCCACTGTGGGCCGGGCTCTTCGGAGGGCTGATTGTGGGAGGCTTCTTTATTGTCGTGGAGCGCCTGATGAAGGATTCCACCTTAAGGGGGTTTTCGACCGCGACCTTTGGAATCGCGGTCGGACTGATTTGCGCATTTCTTTTAAATCGGGTGGGGATTTCGGACCTTGTGAAACTGGCGATCACGCCTTTGAACAATGAGGATCTGGGCGAGTCGCTGGCACTGGCGCTGAATGTGACGATCTATGCAAGTCTGGCGTTCTTGGGCGCGGTTCTCGCGCTGCGAAGTAATCAGGAGGATTTCTCGTTTATTATTCCTTACGTGCGTTTTCGCCAGGACGCGACCTCGGGGCAACCCCTCTTGCTGGATGGTGAGGTCATTATGGATGGACGGCTTCCAGCCCTGATGTCGGCAGGTTTTTTGACCGGACGCCTCTTGATTCCCCAATTTGTGTTAGAGGAACTTCAGGTGATGGGGAATTCACCATCGGCTGGCAAACGTCAGCGTGGGCAACGTGGTTTGGAAATTTTGGAGTTGTTGCAGAAGAATCCAGCGGTCCCGATTTCGATTCAAGATTCCCGGGGGATGGCGGAGGATGATTCTTTTCAGGGACGATTGGTGCAGACTGCCAAATTGCTGGGTGCCCGGATTATCACGACGGATGAAAATTTGACCAAAGTGGCCCATCTCCAAGGAGCCGATGTGATGAACCTGAATGATCTTGCTGATGCTCTGAAGCCTTCGGTGGTGGTCGGTGAATCGGTTCGGCTTGCCTTGGTGAGAGCTGGCAAGGATGACCATCAAGCGGTGGGCTACATGCCGGACGGAACGATGATTGTCGTGAATCACGCGATTAATAGAATGGGGACCACCCAGGATGTTACCGTGATTAGCAAGCTGCAGACCAGTGCCGGACAGATGGTTTTCGCGGAGTTGAATAGCAACGAAGAGAGCAAACTGTGAGCGAAGTTCAGGCGATTTCAGTCACTCAATTGGCCCGGCGAATCCGGAATCTGTTGGAGATTCAAATCGGGGAGATTTGGGTCGAAGGAGAGATCAGCAATCTGCGCAAGCAGGCGAGTGGTCATTGGTATTTTTCACTCAAAGACGGTTCGGCACAGATTTCGTGTGCGATGTTTGGAGCCCGCCGCCGGACTGGTGCGGAGGTGATCGAAGATGGGGCCAAGGTCCAGGTTTTTGGTGAGGCAAGTTTTTACGAGGCCCGTGGAAGTACCCAGCTCATTGTGCAAAAAGCGAGAGCGCTTGGCCTGGGTGATCTGCAAGCCAGATTTGAAGCTCTCAAGCGGAAGTTGGATCAGGAAGGGCTCTTTGCCCGGGAACGAAAGCGCACTTTGCCGACCTTCCCCAAGGTGGTGGGGATTGTGACCTCTCCGACGGGCGCGGCGTTACAGGACATGTTGAATGTATTGGGTCGCCGGGCTCCCTGGCTGACAGTTGTTCTCTTTCCCACTGCGGTGCAGGGGAAGGGGGCTGAGCGGGGAATTGCCCACGCCATCCAATGTGCCGGGAATACGGAATCGATGGGCTTGCCGCAGCCCGAGGTTCTTATTGTGGGACGGGGCGGGGGCTCCCTGGAGGATCTTTGGAATTTTAACGAGGAGATTGTGGCAAGGGCCATTGAGGCGTCACCGATACCGGTGGTGAGCGCGGTGGGACACGAGATTGATTTTACGATTGCCGATTTTGTGGCGGATCTTCGTGCTCCGACTCCGAGTGCTGCGGCCGAATTGGTCGTTCCTGATCAAGTCGAATTACGGGACCGGATCACGGGATTGGGCAACCGTTTAACGAGAGTTGTCGAAGGCCGTCTGGATCGGATGGCTGATCAACTGGACTATTACGAGCGGGGGATTTTGGGACAGTCACCAGACCGGGTTTTGCAAGGGCCTGCTTTTTTGATCGAAGAGCTCAAGAATCGCTTTCGCCACGCTGCCGATCATTCTCTTCGTGAACGGGAGGTCTTGATCTCCAACTATCGGACGAACTGGAAACATTATCATCCGCGTGAGGTTTTCAGGCGGAGGCAGGAAAAAATTGATGAACGGCAGACCGTTTTTCTAACTGCCGCGTCCAATGCTCTGAAAGAAAAAGAAAATCGAATAGAGCGGCTTTCTTCTCTTCTGGATGCGCTGGGACCAGCGAATGTTCTAGAGCGAGGCTTTTCCATCACTTTTGATCACGATGGCGCGATTGTAAAAAGTGCAGCGCAGCTCAAAAAGGGCGATCAACTGACAACACGGCTCTCTAACGGAGAAGTGAAGAGTGTCGTGGAAGGAACCTGATTGTCTATGAATCCAGGGAGTTGGCGAATTTGAGGGCCTCGGGATATGTTTCGAGAAGGCTTTCGCGGGGACCTCCGACAAAATCGCGAAACAGGGCCCCGGTTCGAGAGGCGTCAGTGGTGCGGGCGAGATGAAAGTGGGCGAGGAAGTTCAAGGCTTGCGGGCTTGATAGCCCGTGGCTAAAAAGGTGTCGATGATCGTCTCGTGGAATGATCGACTCCTCGCGGAGGACGAAGTGAAGGTCTCGCCTTTCGATGGCGGGCTGCTTCGTGGCGAGGGCGTTTTTGAAACGATGCGGGCTCTCGATGGCCGGGTGTGTTTTTGGGCGAGGCATTTTTCACGACTGCTGAACTCTGCCGCAAAGCTGGCGACTTCTGTCCCGGATCCCGAGGTTCTCGAACGGGGGATCTTGGCGGTCCTCGAAGCGAATGATTTAACGACTGGAGAAGCGAGGGTTCGCCTGACTCTTTCGGAGAATGTCTTAATTACTGCCGTGGCCTTGCCTGCTTCACCGAAGCTTTGCAGGGTCGTCACATCGACGAGTCCGATCAATGAGATGAGCCCTCTGGCGGGCGCGAAAGTGTGCTCGTATGCTGAGAATATGACGGTGTTGCGGAATTCCGGTGTCGAGGAAGCGATTCGCCCGAATACGAAGGGGGAACTTTGCGAAGGGTGTATTTCGAACGTCTTTTTCGTGATCGACGGAGTGGTGCACACGCCTTCCCTGGAGACGGGGTGTTTGCCCGGAGTTTCGCGAGCGGTCCTGCTGGAGCGAAATTCAGAGTTTGCGGAAGGAAGGTGGCCGTTGTCGATCCTGGAGCAAGCCGGGGAGATTTGGCTGACGAGTTCGACGAGGTTGATGACCTGGGTGGATGAGTGTGATGGGAAACCGATGGGGCCTCCAAGCGAACTTTTCCAACGAACTCTGGCGGATTTACGGGAAGCGGCGAAGCACTAGACTTGCTCCCGGCGCGGGGGGTGATTAAATCACGACATGGCCTTCACCGTTGCCAAAGCCTTTGACCTGATCGCTGCCGCCCATGAGCGGGAGAGGCTGGCGCACGCCTTTCTCATCACCGGACCACGTGGCAGTGGAAAGCAAAAGCTGGCAGCCAAGATGGCTGATCTCTTGAACGGGAAGAAAGATGAGGCGGACCTTTGGGGTGAGCCGGTAGAGAAGGTTGATCCCGAGCTCGATGACTTGATGGGCGAATACATCCGCATCGTTCGTCCCCGTTCGAAATCCCGGCAGGTCGCGGTCGAGGATATCCGCAATCTTGAAAAAATGATGCACCAGTCCTCTCCGAAAGGGACCTGGAAGATCGGGGTGATTGTTGATGCGGATCGCATGAACGAGTCCTCTGAAAACGCTTTTTTGAAGACGCTGGAGGAACCTCCACGTGAGAGTTTGTTACTCCTTTTGTCGAGTGCTCCCGAGAAGTTATTGCCGACAATTTGGTCTCGTTGCGTCCATCTTTCCCTGGCTCCGGCTTCGGCGACTGAACGTCCCGAATTGGTGACGCGCATCCTTCCCTTGCTCGAAGAGGTGACTCGAAATGGCTTGGGGAAACTGGAGTCCGGATTGCTGGTGAAATCTGGTTTAGAGCAGCTTTTGCGTGAGCGGAAGGCTGAGATTCAGTCCGGCTATGATGCGATTCTCAAGGAAGAGAAGGCGAAGTATCAGAAGGTGGTGGAGTCGGATTGGTTGAAGGATCGCGAGAAGGTTTACGAGGCCCAGGCTTCCGCTGACTATCTCTCGGAGCGGTCACAGCTCATCGAAACGATTCACGCCTGGGTCGGGGATCTCTTACGTCAAAAAGCGGGGGGCACGGGGCTTGAGTTTGCAGAATATGCCGGGATTATGGCTGAAGCCGTCGCCAATGAAGAAATAGACGTGCTATTGAGGCGGGTTGCGGCCATGGAGGAGCTGCGCCGCTTGCTTGAAACCAATGTGGTGGAGGCCCTCGCACTGGAGGTCTCGTTTATGAACACATTTGGAAAGCTCATTTCATGAAAAGGGATAAATCATTCGTCGATCACATTCGCGTAGACTGCCGGGCCGGTGACGGCGGACATGGCCTGGTGAGCTTCCGAAGGGAGAAATTTGTGCCCCGTGGTGGTCCCGATGGCGGAGACGGCGGCGATGGCGGGAAGGTGATCCTGATTGTTGATCGTAACACCGATAACCTTCGTTCTTTTCACTACGATCCCAAGCTCTTTGCGGAGGATGGAGCACACGGGGCATCCTATAAGCGTCATGGAAAGAATGGTAAAACCAAGATCGGACGGGTTCCTCCCGGGACCGTCATTTACCGCTGTCCTGCATCTGATGTGATGGAAGCGGTTCAGATGGAGAGAAGCGAAGAAGGAGTCGAACTCATTCCCGTGGCCGACCTGACCGAGGACGGTGAGGAGCTTGTGCTTTTGACCGGCGGAAAGGGTGGGCGGGGAAACTTCCATTTTCGAACACCGACGAACCAGGTCCCGCAGGAGCGTGAGCTTGGAACAGAGGGTGAGACTGGTATTTTTTATCTGGAGCTCCGTCGGATTGCCGATGTGGGGCTCGTCGGCTTTCCAAATGCGGGCAAATCAACTCTTCTGAGCAAACTCTCAGCGAAGAAGCCGAAGATTGCCTCTTATCCTTTCACCACGCTGACACCGCAAATTGGCGTGGTGAGTATGGATGCCCAGGATCGTTTTACGATGGCGGACATTCCCGGACTCATTGAGGGCGCACATGAGAACCGGGGGCTGGGTCACGAGTTCTTGCGACACATTACCCGTTGCCGGATTTTGCTCTTCGTCGTGGATATCGCAGGAAGCGAAGGACGCGATCCGATCGAGGATATCCAGACCTTGAGGACCGAAATTAAACTCTATGATGAGGATCTCTCGAAGTTTCCTTGGGCCGTGGTGGCGAACAAGATGGATCTTGAGGCGTCGGCTGAGAATTTGGAGATTTTCAAAAATCGTTTTCCGAAGGTTCCCATCATCCCGATTTCGGCGATGGAAGAGGAGGGACTGGATGGCTTGAAATCTCAAATTTGGGATCTCCTGCAAGAAGATGAGTAGCCTTTTGTTTGTCTATGGAGCCCTCCGAAAAGGAGCTTCGAATGATTGGCGGATGTTAGATGGCCGCTGCCTTGGCGCTGCCGAAGTCAGCGGAACGCTGGTGAAGATTGACTGGTATCCCGGGCTTGTTCTCGGCGGAGATCGCGTCGTGAAGGGGGAGGTTTACGAAGTCGGTGCAGAGCTCTTAAAGGAGCTTGATGAGTTCGAAGGCATCGGCAAAGGGGATGAACGCTTTGGCGAATATCATCGCGTGCGCACTGAGGTGAGGATCGCCGGCGAACCCACTGAAGTGTGGATTTACGAATGGCTGAAGGGCGTCGAAGGATACCGGGTCGTGGAGTCAGGCGACTGGCTCACGATCAGTTCGGATTGAACATTCCGTTGTAACCCGGGGTGTAAAGAATGATGCCCAGTTCTTTGGCGAGGATGGGGAAGTGCTTATCGTGAGCGTAAACCGCAGCGCCTTTCTCTTTGGCGATCGTTGCGATGAGGATGTCGTTCCATGGGACTGTGAATCCGGCAGCCCTGAGTTTTGAAAAGTTGTCTGCGGCTTTTCGCCAGATCGTTTGGTCGTTCTGGACGTAGGGCATGATGTCGAACCATCCTTGGATGGCCTTCATTTCATTGGGCCGGGCACCGCCGAGGAATTCCATCTCGACGGGACCACAAAGAGCCCCCTCGAAGGAATCGAGGAGGCCCTTCACGGAGAGCTTGATGAAGTGGTCGCCGTCCCGGCGGAAAAATTCTACCCATGCGCTGGTATCAATAATGACCATGGCGACAAGGGATTAGCGATCGACTGCTTCCAGCTCGTCGTTGGTCATCGGATAGTCTGCGAACTCTCCTTCCATGACCATATTGGCGAATTTGCGGACCATCTCACGACGGACGAATTCCGAGGCAGCCTTGGTGATGGCAGGGCCCTTCTTGGTTTCACCGGTTAGCATCATAGCGTTTTTGAGAACGTCGTCGTCCATCTCGATAGTGATTCTCATGGGTTTAGAATAGTCTAAAAGATGAAAACGCAAAGGTTAAAGTATGATTATTGTGAAATGCAATAAGAAGGGCTTCGGATTTCCAAAGCCCTTTTGGTTGAGAACAGGCGTGGCGCGAGGAAAGCGCGGTCGTGCTTAGCGGTCGACGCGGGCAGAGGCTCCACCGACGAGTTTGCCAACTTCTTCCTTGGTCACCATGGTGGTGTCGCCTGGAGTAGTCATGGCGAGGGCGCCGTGGGCGGCTCCCCATTCGACGGCTTGCGCGGCGTCGTTAAATTCAAGGAAGCCGTAGATGAGACCCGAGGCGAAGGAATCGCCACCGCCGACGCGGTCGAAGATTTCGAGGTGCTCGCGGTTGACGGAGTTGTGGAACTGACCGTCGTGCCAGGCGAGGGCGGCCCAGTCATTATCGGAGGCGCTGTGGACTTCGCGCAGAGTGGTGGCAGTGGCCTTGAAGTTGGGGAACTCGGCGACCGCTTTTTCGATCATTTTTTTGAAGTTGGAGACGTCGATGCCGGTGATGTTTTCTTCGTCCACTCCTTCTACTTCGAAGCCGAGGCAGGCGGTGAAGTCCTCTTCGTTGCCAATCATAACGTCAACATACTTGGCGATCTCGCGGTTGACCTCTTGGGCTTTGGCTTGTCCGCCGATGGACTTCCAAAGGCTCGGGCGATAGTTAAGATCGTAAGAAACGATGGTGCCGTGCTTCTTGGCGATCTTGCAGGCTTCGATCGTGAGCTGGGCGTTGCCTTCTGAGAGGGCCGCGAAGATGCCACCGGTGTGGAACCAACGAACGCCGAGGGTGCCGAAGATGTGCTCAAAGTCGAAGTCCTCGATGGTAAGTTGGCTCGCGGCGGTGTGGCCGCGGTCGGAGGTGCCTTTGGCGGCACGGACTCCGAAGCCACGTTCGGTGAAGTTGAGGCCGTTGCGGGCGGCGATGCCGAGACCGTCGAAGTCAGCCCATTTGATGAACTGGGTATCAACTCCGCCCTGGAGGACGAGGTCCTCGAGGAGGCGGCCGACTTCGTTGTCGACGAATCCGGTAAGGACGGCGGCGCGCTTGCCGAAGCAGCGGCGGAGGCCACGGGCGACGTTGTATTCACCGCCGCCTTCCCAGGCCTGGAAAGTGCGGGTGGTGCGGACGCGGCCGTCACCGGGATCGAGACGGAGCATGATTTCGCCCATCGAGACGATGTCGTAGGCGCAGGAGGAGGCGGGTTTGATGTCGAGGCTCATGATGTTTCTATCTGGAAATTATTTCAACAGGCCGTTGGCGCAGAGGACGTCATCGGTTCCGGCGAGGAAGTTGATGAGGTTGTTGAGGCAGCGGTTGGCCTGACGTTGCACGGACTCGTGGGTGCGGGAGCCGATGTGGCTGGTGATGATACAGTTGGGCGCGCCGATGAGGACGTGATCGGGGGCGGGTGGCTCGGCGTCGAGGACGTCGGCTCCGTATCCGCCGACTTTGCCGGACTTGAGGGCGGCGGCCATGTCGTTGGTGTTGACGAGTTCGCCACGGGCGCAGTTGATGACAACAACGTTGTCGCGCATTTCAGCGATTTTGGAGGCGTTGATCATGTCCTCGGTTTCCTTGGTGAGGAAGCAGTGGAGGGAGACTACGTCGGAGTTTTGGAGGACTTCGTCCATGTCGGCGCAGCGCTTGATGCCGTATTGCTCACCGAAGGAGTCGTCGAAATAGGGATCGAAGGCGATAATTTCCATGCCGAAGGCTTTGGCACGGATGGCAACTTCTTTACCGATGCGTCCGAGGCCGAGGATGCCGATGGTTTTGCCCATGATTTCGTTGCCGACGGGCTTTTTCCAACCGGCGACCCACTCGCCATTTTGGACGGCGACGGCATTGGCCTGGATGTCCTTGGTGATGCCGAGGATGAGTCCAAAGGTGTGTTCGGCGACGGTGGTGTGGTTGACGCCGGGCGTGAAGAGAACGGGGATCTTCTTTTCGGTGGCGTAGTCGACGTTAATCTTGTCGAGGCCGATGCCGTATTTGGAGATCGTCTGAAGGCGGGGAAGGGATTTGTCGATGACGGCGGCGGTGATGGCATCGTCTCCGCAAAGGAAGGCATCGAACTCACCGGCGAGTTCCAGCATTTCGGCTTCGGAGAGAGGGCCGCGGGCGCGGACGATTTCCCAGTCTTGGGAGTTCAGAAGGTCTTGGTGAGTTCCGGGGGTGTCCTGGAACGAGGTAGTTGTAAGGAGAACGCGTTTGCTCATAGATTTTTCGGACAGGTGAGTAATGGGTGTTGGCGAGATTTTCAACAGTGAATTTAGGCGATTGCCGGAGAGAAGAAGTGTTTTGCGTTGTCACTGAAAGTCGCTTCCGGGAGCCGGGTGATCTCGGAGAGTTTACGTGCAACAAAAGGAAGATTGGCAGGATGATTGAGGTCGTCGAGCGGAAATTCGGGTTGAGGGGGTGCCATGTCGGGGGCGTCGCTTTCGACGAGGATTCGATGGGGGGGGAGGGAAGCAAAGAGAGCTCTGACTTTTTCTTTTGGTGGATGAAGAAAATATCCCGAGAAGGAAAAGTGAGCCCCCAGGTTGAGGAGTTCGTTGGCGGTTTCCTGTGATCCACCAAATGAGTGGAGGAGAAACCTTGGGAGGGTTTTTGCTTCGCGTAGCTCGGTGAGAAGAGGTCCCCACGCTTTCAAGCAGTGGATGGTGAGCGGTCGGTCGAGTTCAGCGGCGAGATTCAGTTGGGCCCGGAACACTTCGTGTTGGGCTTGGAGGTCGGGCGATTCCATCCAGCGGTCGAGTCCGCATTCGCCGATGGGGGCGTGGGGATGGCGTGAGAGAAATTCGCAAAGATGGGAGAGCCAATTTCGGGAACGTTGTGCGACCTTCCAAGGATGGAGTCCGAAGGAGGGGATGACGAAGCCCGGATGTTCTTGGGCTAATGTTGCGACGGCAGGCCAGTCTTCTTCGGAGGTTCCGTTGACGACGCAGGCGGTGACCCCGGCCTTTTTCATGTCACTGATCAACTCCATCCGTTGACCTGTGAGGCGGGGATCGTGGAGATGATTGTGAGCGTCGATCATGGATATTGCGCGATAAGATCGGCGGCGGCTTTTTCGAAGTCTGCGGAGTTGGCCGAGGGGATCTCTAAGGTTTGGGAGGGCTTGGGATAGACCGATTCTTCCGAGCCGGGTAGGCGGTAGGCGAGGTCGTAGTGATCAACGAGGATGGACTGGAGAAAGGAGGGCCAATCTCCGGCGTCGATTTGTTGATGCCAGCGATCGACTTGCTCATGGCCACGGAGGCGGCGAAGTCCATCGAGGGTATCTTTGAGGGATTGAGGATTAGTGATGAAGTGTTGGTAATCCTGAGCCAGGAGGGTGGCCCGTTCTTTGAGGGGGAGATTGACGAGGACGACGCGGCCTTCGCCGAGACGTCGCCACAAGGAAGGCGGGCATTGCAGGCGGCCGATGCGGTTGGACTCGGCTTCGGTGAAGACGGGGCGGGAAGGATCGAATTTACGAAAGGCTTTCCAAAGTTGGGATTCGAAAAATCTTTGGCCGGGTTGAGGGCTGCCGGGTTCGTTTCCAAGAATGGAGCCGCGATGGTTGGCGAGCCCTTCGAGATCGAGGATTTGGGCTCCTTGTTTTTCGAGGACCTGGAGAAGCCGGGTTTTCCCGCAACCGGTGAAGCCCCCTAGGACGATGAGTTCGGGCTTATCGGGCCCGATGGTGGCGTCAAGATCGGACATGAGCCACTTCCGCCAGGCCTTGTATCCACCTTGGACGACGCGGGAGCGCCATCCGATGGCACGGAAGATGACGGCCATGGAGTTCGAGCGAAGGTTGCCGCGCCAGCAGTAGATGAGCGGGTCGTAGCTGGCGGGTCGATCTGCGAGTGTCGTGGAAAGGTGCTTGTGAATGTTTTTGGTGATCAGGGTCGCTCCGAGTCGGCGGGCTTCGAAGGGGCTGATGGCATTCAAGAGACCAACTTCGTGCCGTTCTGCGTCGCTGAGGACAGGCAGGTTGATGGCTCCGGGGATGTGGTCCTCGGCGAATTCCAAGGGAGAGCGGACGTCGATGATTTCCTCAAAGTCCTCCAACGCAAAGGGTGTGGTGATACTTTCGGGGATCTCCATGAAATTAGGGTTTCACCTCCACCACGAGGCCGATCTCGACTGAGACGCCCAGGGGAAGTGAGGAGCAGCCGATGGCAGCCCGGGAGTGCTTTCCGGCTTCGCCGAAAATTTCGACAAGAAGATCTGAAGCGCCGTTGATGACCTGGGGGTGGGCTGTAAAATCGGGCTCGGCATTGACGAAGCCACTGAGGGAAACGATGCGGGCGACCTGATCGAGCGAACCAAGTTCGGCTTTAATGACTGCCAGGCGGGTGATGAGGGCCGTGCGGGCGGCTTTTTGGCCGGTTTCGATGTTACACTCGGAAGGGATTTTCCCGAGGAATTTTTGGTCGCCAATGATGGGCAGTCCTCCGGAAATATGGAGGAGGTTTCCGGAGCGAACGGCGTTCACGTAGGAGCCGACTGGAGCGGCAGCGGCGGGAAGTTCAATTCCAAGGGCGGTGAGTTTTTCTTCAGGAGTCATCTTCGGCAGATTCGGTTGGAGCGGGCTTGGTGTATTCGTTGGTGAAAAAGGCGATAAATTTCAATCCGTCCCGGGTGAGGGAGGCCTGTCGTCCGGCCCCGGTGAGTCGGCCCCGGGTGTAGTATTCATGCTTAGAGCGGGTCGTGCGAACGTAGGTCACGATGGGCTTGGAGACTTCCCGGTGACTGGGTGTCACGGAAAGTGGAATGCCCGAGTCGGTGAAGGAAATCTCCCAACCGGGACTGGGGGCGTCGTGATCTCCACGCTTCAGCCAAGGGTAGCGTTTGACGATTTCCAATTCGTCTTCCCGGGGGATGGAGACTTTAAAATACGGCGAGGCTCCTTTGAGAAAATCGGGGATGGTGAGGTCGGCACCTTCCTTTCCGGCGATGAAAAGGGAAGCAACGTCGATCCCGATGAGATTGCGCCCGTCGTAAATCCCGTGAGGTGCATTGGTTCCGATCCAGTCGAGGAAGTTCTCGGTCGCCATCATGCACAGTTCAAGGTGGAGGTGGGCACGGTCGCGGCTGATGCCGTCTCCGGTGTAGCCCATGATTCCGAGTGGCGTGCCACCGAGGATGCTCTGGCCCTTCTCAACAGCAGTGGTGGCAAGGTGCGCGTAGAGGCTGTAAAAGGGGCCGTATCCCCAGTCGTGTTTCACGACAATGTAGATTCCGTAAGAGCTTGCCCCACGGCTGTTATTGACGTGGACCACTTCACCGCTGGCGATGGCGCGGACTTCATCGAGCGGGTTGAAATTCTTGTCCCGCTTGGTCGGTTTGATGTCGAGGCCTTCGTGGAACTTGGTGGCGATGACTCCTTCTCCTTCTGTTCTGATCACGGTACGAACAAATCCGTACTGGCCGGCGGTCCACGGCCGGGAGACTTCCTTTTCAAAAGTCCGGGGGACCCACATGTAGAAATCTTCGGGGCTTCCCTCGAGGAGGGCCCGGTTGTCAGTGGGAAGGCTGATCTTGAGGGGTTCGGCCGCCGCCAGACCCAATGTGAGGAGGAGAGATGCGAGGAACTTCATAAATTAGTTGCGACGGTTACGGGCTGCTTGGCGTTCTTTGGCCGCTTTTTCAGCGGCCTTTTTTGCTGCGGCGTGAGCCTTGAGGCGGGCTTTCCATTGTTTGCGATCTTCGCCGATATGCGAGATGACGTAATCGAACGCGAAGATTTCAGACTCTTTGATTCCGCGCCAGATGACGAGTCGGCCATCTTGGACCGGTCGATCAATACGAACGAAATCAACGGGCCGTCCGTTGAGCATGGCGACGATCCACTTGCCCTGGTTTTGGGTGGTGAGAGCTGCGATACGGGTGGATGCGCCTTGCGAAAAGGCAAAGGTTGCTCCGGCGGTTCCGTCATCCGAGAAGAATGGCTGATAGGCGAGGATTTCCTTGGTGAAAGTGAGCGGGCTCTTTCTGAAGAAGCCTTTTTGATTTCCCATGGGGAGTGGGAAGACCATTTTTGGTCCGTCCGTTTGGTCACCTTGAAGGTGGAAGGTCAGGGTGTTCTTGTCCTTCTTCTTCCCCATGCCGTAGGCGGGGGCGAGGAGGGAGAGTGCGCAGAGAGAGATGATCAGGCGTCGGGTCATGGTGTGGGTGTGTATGGCTTAGTTTTGCGGGCAAAATGGATTGCTGGCCTTCTCGCGTCCGATCTTTGTTTGGGGACCGTGACCGGGAAAGACGGCGGTCTCATCGGGCAAGGTGTAGAGATTTTTACGGATCGAGTCGAGGAGTTGCTCGTGGTTCCCTCCGGGGAGGTCGGTGCGTCCGATGCTGCCGTTAAATAAAGCATCGCCAGCGAAGAGCATGGCCTTGGCCACGAGGTGAAAGGAGACTGACTCAGGTGAGTGACCGGGAACGTGGGCGAGGTCGAAGTGGAGCCCTGCAACTTCCGAGGTGGTTTGCCCTTCGAGAACGGTGTGGACCTGGTAGGGCGGGATGTTCACGGGGATCCCCATTTCCTGAACGCGCTTTTCCATGATCACGTCTGGAGCGTAGGCAGCCCAGGCTGAGATTTGGGCACCCGCCTCTTCCAGCAAGGAACAGTCCTCAACGTGATCGAAGTGCTGGTGAGTCAGGAGCAGGTGTTTGGGAATGAGGCTTTTTTCTCTCAGGAATCCGGTGATGCCGGCAGGAGCGTCGATGACGATGCACTCCTTGTTCTCGAGTTCGAGAATGAAGCCGTTGGTTTCGACGTATCCGCCGGTGTAAATGTGAAGGTTCATGAGCGGAGGGATTCGATGATCGGGGCGATGGCGTCGAGCGGGATGGTGTTGCAGGTAATGCCGTTTCCAAGTCGGTCGAGGAGAACGTAGGTTCGCTGGCCTCCCGAGAATTTTTTATCGCGCGATAGTTTCTCTAGGATGGTGTCGGTCGGGATGTCGTCCGCAAGAATGAGGGGGAGCTGGAAGTGCTTGAGGAGATTGAGGATGCGCTCGCTGGCTTCGGTCGGGAGGCCGGCGTGATCTTCGGAGAGCGCAAGGGCGGCGCGGATTCCGAGCGAGATCGCTTCACCATGGAGGAGGGTTCCGTAGGGAACGGAAGCCTCGATACCGTGACCGATGGTGTGGCCGAAGTTGAGGAGGGCGCGGACGCCGGAGGTTTCCTGTTCGTCTTCTTCAACGACGCGGGCTTTGATGGCCACGTTTCGGGCGATGAGCTCCGAGGGAACGTTTTGATTGAGTGGGTCGAGAGCTTCGAGATCGGCGAGCATCGCTTCATCGCGGATGGCGGCGTGCTTGATGACCTCGGCGAAGCCTTCGCGAAACTCGCGTCCGGGGAGGGTGAGGAGGGTGTCGGGGTCGATGAGGACGAGCCGTGGTTGGTGGAAGGAACCGATGAGGTTTTTGCCTTCGGGTGCGTTGACGCCGGTCTTTCCTCCGACGGCTGAATCGACTTGCGAGACGATGGTGGTGGGGATTTGGACGAAGGGAATGCCCCGGTAGAAGATGGAAGCGACAAAGCCTGCGAGGTCTCCGGTCACTCCGCCGCCGAGAGCGACCACGAAGGACGAGCGATCGTGTCCGGCCTGGATGAGAGAACGCGAGAGGTTTTCGGTTTCAGTGAGGGATTTGGATCCTTCGCCAGCCGGGAAAATGTGAGAGGTCGTCTCGTAACCTGCGGCGGCGAGTGAGGCCTCCACCGTCGCTAAATAATGAGGAGCGACATTGCTATCGGTGATGATGGCGGCGCGGCCTTTGAGGCCAGCGGTTTGAATGCGCGGTCCGGCCTCGGCGAGGATGCCGGGGGCGACGAGGATTTCGTAGGAACGAGCGCCGAGGCTCACGTGAACGGAGTTCATGAATGACGGAGGCGGTGCCAGGTAGTGGTGTCAGGTTTAAGGAGAACGGCGACCGGTTGGTCAGCGAGATTGAATTCGGAGACAAGGTGCTTGAGAAGGGCGAGGGAGGCAAGCGCATCATACAAGGCATCGTGCCAGTTGCGGTCGGGGGCGTGGTCGGAGAAGCCATGGAGTCCGAGCGAAGTGCAGAGATCGCCGAGAGAATGGGAGGGTTGATCCGGCCAGGCAGCGCGGGCGAGCTGGAGGGTATCGATCCACGGGCCAAAGCGGTGGCCGGGGAAAGCACGAAGGAAGCGTTTTTCGGTGCCATGGCCATGGGCAACGATGGGACCACGACCCAGTTGCTTTTTAAGGGTCGGCCACAGGGAAAGGAGAGAGGGCGCTTCGAGCAGGTCGTCAGTGGTGATGCCGTGGACCTTGCGGGCGGACCAGGTGATGTCCTGATCGCATTGTAGGAATGAAACGATGGGCTCGTGAATGTCCAGCTCCAGCGTCCAGCTCCCTAATCCGATCTGGACGGGCGCATCGGTGCGTCCTTTGGCGGTGCCCGCCGATTCGAAATCGATGGCGGTAAAGATGGACTCGGAAATCTTGATGGCGTTGGAATAGCCAATCACAGGCGATTTGGAAAGAGCGTCTAGAGGTAGGATTTCACCGTTTGGGGGAAGGGCTGCCATTTGGGTCCGGGTTTGCCGTTATCGAGGAGGAAGTGAGGGCAGTTTTTGCGCCCGAGGTCCTTTTTGTCGGAATAGCGGATCACACGCCAAGGTGGGAAGGGATTGGTAGGCCGAGTGATCGTCGACAGTGAAGTGCCAGGTGAGGTAGCCGAGAGAGTTGTGCTTGGACTTGAGTCCATCGCGCTGGCTGAGTTTGGCCTGGGTGCGTGCTCCGGCTCCGGATGAGCGGTTTTGAGTCGAGTGAATGGTGATGTAGCGTGGCCGCAGTCCCCGATCCTTCTTGCGACCGTGATACCCCTTCGGGATAAGAACTTTGCTGATGCCCAGGCTTGTGTTGGTGAAATCAGGGCTGCGGCAACCGATGGGGACGAGGAAGCAAAATCCTGTGAGCAGGGCACTGAGAAGCAGGGGAATTCGGACTCCGGAAGTTATCACTCAATATTTTGAACCTGTTCCCGGATTTTTTCGAGTTCCGTCTTCGCCATCACCACGTTCTGGGCGATGCCGGAGTCGTTTGCTTTGGAGCCGATGGTGTTGAATTCGCGGTTAATCTCCTGGCAGAGGAAATCGAGGGGGCGACCGACGGCTTCGTCACGGTCGAGGTATTCGCGAAAACGTCCAATGTGCGAGGCCAGGCGGGTCGTTTCTTCGGAGATGTCGCAGCGTTCGGCAAAGATTGCGATTTCCTTGAGGAGGCGTTCGTCGTTGAGATCGAGTTCGATTTCGGCTTCCCGGAGGCGTTGATGAAGGTTTTCGCGGTGGCGGGTGGCGACCTGAGGAGTTGCTTCGCCGATGATTCTTGCGTGGTCTTCGATGATGGTGAGTCGTTCCAGCAGGTCGGATTTCAGGTCCTGTCCTTCGGAATGGCGCATCTCAAGAAGGCGCCCGAGGGCTCCCTCGAGCGCGGGTAAGATCGCTTCGAGGGCATTGTCTTGATCGAGGCCGGAGTCTTCGAAGGTGAGGAGGCCGGGGATTCTCAGGAAGTCCTGGGCTTCCGGCTTGATGGGGCGGTTGAGGAGATCTGAGAGTTCGGTGAAGGCGGCCTCGAGGGCCTGGGCGCGTTCGGAATCGAGATTAAAAGGTTTGGGTGCGGTGGCGGAACGCTCCAGATGAATGGCGACGTTGACGCGGCCGCGGGAGATGGCCTGGAGAACCGTTTTGCGGAGGTCGCTCTCGAGCTCGCCCAGTTCGCGGGGGAGGTTGAAGACGATGTCCGCTTGCTTGCGATTCACCGAGGTGATCTCGACGCGGGCTGTGAAGTCGGATGTGGCGTGCTCGGAGCGGCCAAAGCCAGTCATTGATTGCATGCCAAGACTCCTAGGCGGAAAGCGGAGTCTTGACCAGAATCACTCGCGGTCTTTTTCAGCGTCGGGAATCTCATCGTCAGGGAGAAGGGGATCAAAGTTCGGATCCTCTTCCTCCGGGCTATGGTGTTCGCCGGGGTAATTCCGGTAGTCGTCGTGATCGTGATGATCTGATACGTCTTCGCCTTCATCCTCCTCGGTGAGATCCATGTGATCATGATCATCATGATCATCATGATCATCATGATAGTCGTCACTGTGATCGGGCTCGGGATCAGGTTCGGCGAGAAGGCGTTTCATGCGCTCTGCTTCTTCCTCGGCTTCCAGTTTTTTGGCCTTCTTCTCGTGGAAGTAGGACAGCCAAATACAGATTTCGTAAAGGATGACCATGGGCACTGCGAGGAGTGAAAGGGTCATCATGTCCGGGGTGGGCGTAATGAGCGCGGCAATGACAAAAATCGCGAGGATAGCGTAAGAACGGGTCTCCCGCATCATGCTGTGGCTGAGTAGACCAATCTTCACGAAAGCCATGACAACGACGGGAAGCTCAAAGGCGACACCGAAGATCAGGACGAAGGTGGTGGCGAAGGAAATGTAGTAACCAATCCGCCAATCGTTCGAGATGCCCATTTCCTTACCCCATTCGTAGAAGAAAGTGAGGACGTTCGGGAGAACGTAGAAGTAGGCGAAAAGGACGCCGCCCAAGAAGAGTCCGAAGCCGATGGCGAGGGCGGGCCAGAGGGCCCTTCGTTCCTTATCCTTGAGGCCGGGAACGATGAATTGAAGCAGGAAATAGAGAACGAGGGGGAACGAGATGATGAGGCCGGCGAAGAAGGCAAGCTTCATGGTGAGCATGAAGGTCTCGGTCGGCTTGAGCGAGCTCATCAAGCGGAGATTGCCCTCGGCATTAAGATTGGCGGCGGGACCACTCTTGAGAAATTCCAGGGCAAGAGTGCGAACTTCCTCCCGTTCATCGGGGAGGGTTTCGATAAAGGCCTTTCGTTTTTCCTCCTTCAGCTTATCGGCGGCGCGATAGACGATGGCGGCTTCGGTGATGGTGCGGGTGCGATCATCCCCGACTTCCTTCCACCAATGCTCGGTGAGCGCGGGGTCGAATTGGCCGAGAGGGGGCGCGATTTCGGAGAGGCTGAGTGCTGTTTCCCAGTCTTCGAGCGAGATGCCGAGATCTTTGGGGAGAGTGGCTTCATGTTTGTCGACCCAGACCTGTTCGACAGGTTTTCTGATGATCTTCATCAGCTGGTCTTTGTAAATGAAGCAGGCGAGGGTCGCGATCAGCAAGGTGATCGCGATTCGCGTGACCATAATTCTCAGGTCTTCCAGGTGGTCGAGGAAGGGCTTTTCCTCATCCGGATTGGCTTTATCCCGGAGCTTGAACATTTTGGTGAGAAAAAACATGTGGCGGGGAGTTGAATACGCGGGATTTGGCTAAGGACAATGGAAAAGTCTCGGCTTGAGCAGTTACGCTCACGCATTGCGAAACTTTCATCCCCGGGGTTGATGTCTGGCAAACCGTTGTTAGATTTCTATCTCGTGGCTGGACTCACTCTCGATGCCCTCAAAAAGGCAGCTCCCAAAGGGGGCTTCTTTTCCGACCGTGAATGGCTTTGGTCGCCGGAGCCTTTTGTCCTGACGAAGGCGCAGAAGAAACTGCTGACCGGGCTAGGGCATCCCCTTCATCGCTTCCAGCAGGTTTGTGACCAGCTCCACCGCCAGAGTTCGGAGGGAACCCGGCCGGCCTGGATTTCCGAGGTGTTGGATGCGGGGAAACCGCAGTGGATGTTGGAGTATCAGCTTCTGGATTCGCAACGGGGAGTGGGCCCGAGGGTGATTCGGCCCGATCTTTTACTGACCGAGGATGGCTTTGTAGCATCCGAGTTGGACGGGGTGCCGGGCGGAATTGGAACGCTGGGATGGCTGAGTCAGACTTATGCGGCCGGCGGATTTGATATTTTTGGCGGAGCAAACGGGATGCTCGAGGGCTTTGGGGCCCTTTTTGAGGGCGGAGCGGATATCCTGGTTTCCGAGGAATCGGGTGATTATCGCCCTGAAATGGATTGGTTGGCGAAGCAGCTGGGCGAAAAATTTTCTGTTCAAGAAGCGGAGAAATGGCAGGCGGGAGATCGCGATGCCTATCGCTTCTTCGAGCTTTTCGATTGGGAATCGATCTCTGCGGCCAAGGCCTTGGCAGCGGGAGGGAGAATCACCCCTCCTTTTAAGCCCCATTTTGAGGAAAAGCTCTGGTTGGCGCTCTTTTGGTCACCTTCATTGAGGAAGATCTGGGAATCAGAGCTTCGCGGGAGTCACTTCCGGCGATTGAAGGAGATTATTCCTTTTGGATGGGTGGTAGATCCCGGCGAGATCCCGCCTCATGCTGCTTTACCGAGGCTCGAGGTGAGTTCCTGGGACGAGGTCGGGGCGTTTAGCCAAAAGGACCGCCGCTTGGTGCTGAAAGTGAGCGGGTTCAATGAGATGGCCTGGGGTTCCCGGGGCGTGACGATGGGGCACGATGTGTCCTCGCAAGAGTGGGCAGGTGCCATTTCCCAAGCCCAGGCGGACTTCGAAAGCAAGCCCTGGATGGTGCAAGAGTTCCAGGAGACCAAGCTGATCGAGCATCCCTATTTCGACCCTGAAACCGGCGAGCGCCGCATCATGCTTGGTCGTGTCAGGCTATGCCCCTATTACTTTGTGGATTCATCGGGCAAGACCAAGCTCGGAGGTTGTCTGGCGACGATCGTTCCGGCCGACAAGAAGAAGATCCACGGGATGCGCGATGGCGTGCTGGTCCCCTGTATGTAGGCATAAAAAAACCAGGCTTCCTCAGTGAGAAGCCTGGGTTTGAAATTGTGAGGAAGATTGATTAGTTGGACTTGGGCCAGCTGTAAACGTTGTCGCGGTTCGCTTTGCCGCCGGTCTTGCCGTCTTTACCTTTATGATAAACGAGGACCTTGGTTTCGAAGTGAAGCTCGTTGCCAATGGCATTGGGCTCGCGAAGCTCATTGTCGTAATCGTAGTTGTAAACGCAGATGTAGTAACGGTCGCTCTTCTCTTTGTTTTTCCAAGGTCCGTAGAGTTCGGCGCGGCTTTGATCACGATCAAGTCCGTCATAGACATCGTTACCTTTGCCCTTGGCATTTTGGAACTTGAAGAAGGATTCCTCCCTGGGGTTCTCTTCGATGGCGCTCTTCAGGCCAACGAGAGGGGCCATGAGTTGGTTGTCGGTGGGGCGCTCGCTGTCGCTGTCAGCGGTGCTGCCGAGAGGCAACTGTGAGAATTCGTTGTAGAAGTCCTCGGATGCCTGTACCAACTGGTTGATACAAGCGGTGGCCTTGGTTTTCTTCGCGGCTTCCTGGGCCATGGTGTATCCCTTGAAACCAAGGGAGGCCAGGACGGCGATGATCGCGATCACGACAAGGAGTTCGACAAGCGTGAATCCGCGCCGTTTTGGGGAAAGATTGGAGGTGAGTTTCATTGTGTGGATGTCTTTTAAGGATTGTGTAGATCAGACTAAAGCCATTTTCCGGCAATTGGCAATCAAAGCCTTCTTGGAATCTACATTGTCATTACAAGATGCTTCTATTTTTTGAAATTACCAGCAAATTCTGATCGGTGGTTGTTCGATCGCAAAACTGTGACAACAGTACAGATATGGCGAAAGCAGAGGAGATGAAAAAGCGGATTGCGGCGCTTTTGGGTAAAGAAGGCGGAAGAGCGCTCAACAAGAGCGAGCTTGCCCGTGAGCTGGAAGTGACCAGTAACAATCGCAAAAAGCTTCGTGATACTCTCGCTGAGATGGTTTCAGAGGGCGAGATTTCAATAGGAAATAAGGGCCGGTATCACATCGGGCATCAGGGACGCTCGCGGGATGGTTTGGTCGGGAAGATTAAGCTGAGTCCCGGCGGCCATGGCTGGTTTCTCCCTGATAAGACAGACGAGGGGAACCTCGCCACGGGGATCGATCTGATGGAACCCTCCCGCTACTATGTTTCGCCCCGGGCGATGGACACCGCGCTCGATGGCGACATCGTCCGCGTCCGCCTCGTGAAGAATGACGGGGGATCCCGCGAGCACAACGACCTCAGGGCACGTGTCATCGAAGTGGTGGAACGTCGTTCCGGCAAGGTGACGGGAATTTTCATTAAGAACGGGAAATATCCCTCGGTGCGAACGAATGACGAACGACTTCCGCCGTCGATTCGCATTGGCGATACGCTCAATGCGAAAGCCGGTCAGTTGGTGGCGGTGCAGATCACCGAGTGGGAGAAGGCGAAGGATATTCCGAAGGGTCACATTGTGACCGTTCTCGGTTGGCCCGGCGATCCCGGGGTCGATGTCCTCGCCATCGTGGAGCAGCACGGCATTAATGAGAGCTTCCCGCCCGAGGTCGTAGCGGCGGCCCAGGTCATTTCCATGAAAATCCCTGCGGACGAAATCGCCCGTCGTGAAGATTGGCGAAAGCGTGACGTCATCACGATCGACCCGATGACCGCGAAGGATTTTGACGATGCCATTTTGGTCGAGAAGACCGCGAAGGGCTGGCAGCTCGCGGTTCACATCGCGGATGTTTCCCACTATGTGAAACCGGAAAGCGTGCTCGATCTTGAAGCGCGAGAGCGGGGGAATTCAACTTACCTTGTCGATCGCGTTATTCCCATGTTGCCGGAAGAATTGAGTAACGGAATTTGTTCCCTCGTTCCCCAGGAGGATCGACTCACGAAGTGCGCAGTCATGGACTTCGATGAGAAGGGGCGCATGCTTAAAGCCTCGTTTTGCGATGCGGTGATCTGCACGCCCCGTAAATTCACCTACGAAGAAGCCCAGCAGATTTTGGAGCGTCCCGGAAGTGGCGGGAAGTTAGGCGAGAGAATTCACGAAGCGTGGAAGCTCGCGTCGCTTCTCCGTAAGCGCCGCTTTGAAAATGGAGGGCTCGATCTTGAGATGCCCGAGGTCAGTATCATTCTTGATGAAAAAGGCGTCCCGACGGGATACCACCGTGAGGAATACAACGAGAGTCACCAACTCATTGAGGAATGCATGCTCGCCGCCAACGAGGCCGTGGCCCGTGCGGTGAAGAATTCGAACCGTCCGACGATTTACCGCGTCCACGAAGATCCCGATCCTGACAAGCTCAATGAGTTTGCCGAAATGGCCCGCGGGTATGAATATCAAGTTGGGGATCTCACGAACCGGAAGCACATTCAGAAACTGTTAGAGGACGCCAAAGGTTCTCTCGAGGAACCTGCCATCAAAGTGGGTTTGCTCAAGAGTTTAAAGAGGGCTTGTTATCTCTCGACCCCCGATGGTCACTACGGACTTGCGAAGAATGACTACTGTCACTTCACAAGCCCGATTCGTCGTTATGCCGACCTTGTCATGCACCGGGCTTTGCAGCCTTTGTTGATGAATCGACCGGAGAGAATTGACCGCACCCCGGACTCCAAACGTTGCGTGGAAATTGCCGAACATATTTCGAGTACGGAGCGAACCAGTTCGGATGCCGAAACGGAAAGCCGCCGCATGAAAATGTTAGAGTGGCTCGAGTTGGATTCCCAAAAGGAGACGCCGATGGTTTTCAATGCCATCGTCACTGAAGTTCGTGCGATGGGGCTCTTCATGGAGTGCACCGATATTTTGCAACGTGGCTTGGTGAAGAGGGAAGGATTCCCGGAAGGACGTTGGTTCTACGAGCCCAATTCCAATCGTTTCGCCAATAGCCGTGGCCAGGCTCTGCAAGCGGGTTCCCGCATGAAGGTCGTGGTCGATGCCGTTGACCGTCTCGGCATGAAAGTAGACTTTACCATCACCGAGTTGGTGGGAGGAACACCGGAGAAAAAATTTGCGACCAAGGAGCAATCGACAGGAGGGAAATTTGCTGGAAAGAAAAAGTTCGCCAGCAGAAAGCAGGGAGCGCACAAGCAGGCGTCCAAAAAGGGTGCTCGTAAATTCTCCGGGGCGAAAAAAAGTGCACCCGCCAAGAAGTCGCCAGGACGGCGGAAGAGTTAGAGTTTTCCGGCGTAGAGATTCATCGACGGTGGGCGAAGAAAGCCAATCAACGTTTGACCTGAATCCTTCGCGAATTCGACGGCAAGGGAGGAAGGGGCTGAGATTCCCGCCACGAGCGGGATCCGGGCTGCCACTGCTTTTTGCATGAGTTCGAAGGAAATGCGCCCGGAGACGAGGAGGAAGCACTGGCTGAAATTGAGGTCTTTCATCAGTCCCTCTCCGATCACTTTATCGAGTGCGTTATGACGGCCCACGTCTTCGTGTAGCACCAGGAGGTCTCCGCCTTGGGAGAAAATGCCCGAGGCGTGAATTCCCCCCGTGGATTGAAAGTTTTCCTGCGCTTTCCGCATCTTGGCGGGAGCTTGTAAAATGACCTCGCGCTTAATTTCGAGGTGATGGTCGATGGGTGGATGATTTTGGAGGATGGCATCGACCGTGGCCTTGCCACAGAGCCCGCACGAGGATGCTGAGAAGAGATGACGGGTGAGGCGTTCCCAATCGCATTCGTGATCATCGATGAGGAAAACGAGGGCATGATTGTCTTTGGCCTCAAGGTCGATGCGGCGGACCTGGTCGGCGGTGGAGATGATGCCCTCGGTGAGGAGGAAGCCCATGACGAGGACTTCATCGTGGTCTGGCGTCCGCATTAAAACTGCGAGAGGACGGCCATCGACCACGACTTGCAGAGGTTCCTCAACTGCGACGAAATCCTGACAGGTTTCGCTCCCGCTGTCATTCCATCGCGTTACCTCGCACTCGCGGACTGATTTTGCCATGGGTGAGGTTATCCGCTGAAGGGACTTCGCCAATACGGGAGATGGACTTTTCTGAAGGATTTAAGGTTTCAGGGCCCCTCCGGTAACCTGCTTTTGAAAAGAAAATTGTCGATATTTTCTCAGATCAAGGCGAACACCGAACCTTTTGAATGAATTCATAAGGTTTGTGACCAACGCTGAGATGGGGAAATTTGGGTGATTTTTCAGAAATGAGGTTGCCGGAGGTTCCCTTCAGTCAGAAGGTGAGGGGCTATGGCTCTTGGTTGTGATGAAGCTCCTCGTGTCATTGTTCAGCGCTGCGATGCTGTCCTGCTCCTCCAAAAATGTTTTGTCGTATGAGCCAAGTTCCGGGGATTTGCGGGAGAGTTGCGGTTTTGCCGGGCTGGCGATACCATCATTTGAAACCGATTCCCTGAGGCTGCATCCGGTGACCAGGGAATTGCAGAAGGCTGGAATTCGTGGCTGGGAAGGAGATCATTCTGAGAGAATGACTGCTCTCTATTGCCTCGGATCTGATCTTTCGAGGGCGCGCGCGTTGGTTGCAGGATTACCCGCAGAGTTACGCTGTTTTTTTATGAGAGCCGGCTCAAACGAGCGGCGAGGGGTAGTAGCCAGCGTTGACGAGGGCTTTGATGCTTTCGACAACGTGGGGTTTGTCATTTGGGTAGGTAATCCCAAACCAGGAAGAGTTGGTTTCAAGCACATGGCAATCGATGGCGCCTCCGCTGATGAGGTCGTCGACGATGGTCGGGATGTAGCATTCCCTTTTGAGTTCCCTGCCCTTTTCGTCGAGGAAGCGGGTGAAGTGAGTCTCGATCTGGTTGATGAAGCTGAGAGGGAAGGCCCAGAGGTTCATGGAGACGATGACGTCTTCTTCGATGAGGCAGGCACTCCCATCAAGAGCGCGACCTTCGATCTCCTTTTCGCTTTTACGGGAGATATCGACCACTTCCTGCACTCCTTGAAGGAGGCCATTGGCGGTTTGGCAGATGCCCCGGTTGACGGCCCCGTGATCGGAAAGGGTGCGGACGAGGTGGTAGCCTACGAGGGCGTAGTGTGCCTTGCCATCATTCGCGTGAGTGGTGGTGAGGAAGCTGGCGGCTTGCTGGTAGGCGTCGGAGCCATAGAAGTCATCGGCATTGATGACAGAAAAAGGTCGGTCGAGTTCGTGTCGGGCAGCGCGGACGGCGTGGGCGGTGCCCCATGGCTTTTCGCGGCCTACGGGGAGATGGTATCCTTCCGGAAGGTCGGTGAGGCTCTGAAAGGCGTATGCGACATCGACGACGCTGGAGAATTTGTCACCGACGTTCTTTTTGAAGTCTTCGGCAAAGTCTTCGCGGATGACGAAGATGATTTTCGAGAATCCGGCACGAATGGCGTCAAATACGGAGTAGTCGAGGACGGTCTCGCCATGAGGACCCATGGGATCCATCTGTTTGAGGCCGCCGTAACGGCTTCCCATTCCAGCTGCGAGAACGACAAGTGCGGGAGATTGTGACATAACAGTCTTTATTTGGAGGGAGGCCGGTGTTTTTAGCAAGGGTGATTTCGAGCTTGGGGCAAACTCCTCTCTTGTTCGCATTCTCAAATCGATCAAAATGCAGGTCTTATTGGAACGAATGATGACGGATCTATATTTTGATGCCAATGCGACCACGCCGCTTTCGCAAACTGCCGTGGAGGCGTGGTTGGCGGCATCCCGACAGCATTGGCACAATCCCTCAAGCCTTTATCCTGAGGCAGTGGAAGCAAGAGGGATCCTGGACGACCTCCGGGAATCGCTGGCTGAGGCCTTGGATTGCCCTTCCAGAAGGATCGTATTTACGAGCGGCGCAACAGAGTCTAATAATGCTGTTTTAAACCATGCTGCCAGCTTGCTCGAGGAGAGTAAGCTGGCCTTTGTGACCAGTGCCATCGAACACCCGAGCGTATCAGAAGTCGCCGATTTTCTTTTTCGAAGAAAGGAGTTTTACCAGATTGGGGTGACAGGGGACGGCGTCTTCAATCTGGAAAATTTTGCAACCGTCGTTGATGATGGAAAAGCTGGGTTTGTCTCTCTAATGGCTGCGAATAACGAAACGGGTGTGCTGCAGCCTTGGCGTGAGGTTGCCGCCGTGTGCAGGGAGCGGGAGATCCTTTTTCATTGTGATGCTTCACAATGGGTGGGTAAGGAACCGTTGGAGGGACTGGCGGAGTGTGATTTCGTCACTGTCAGTGCTCATAAGTTCGGCGGTCCGCCCGGAGTGGGTTTTCTGCTGATTCCTGAAGAGAGCAGTTTTCAAGGGCGTTTGGGTGGGCCGCAGGAAGGGGGCCGCCGCGGTGGGACTGAGAATCTACCGGCCATCGCGGCCATGATGGCTGCTCTGATGGACCGCAAAGACATGCCGAGCGGAATTTTTCGGAATCAATTTGAAGCGGATCTCGTGGAATGCCTTCCCGGGGTCAAGCTGTTGGGAGCTCAAGTGCCCAGGTTGGCGAACACCTCGATGTTTGTTTTGCCCGAACACAAGAATCTCCGTTGGCTTACGCGGTTGGGGAGGCGTGGTTTCGCGGTGTCGACCGGATCGGCGTGCAGCGCGGGAAAGGGGGACCCGTCTCGAGTCATGCAGGCCATGGGGTGTAGTTTCGAGGAAATGGGCCGGGTATTGCGGATTAGTTCCCTCCCGGATGCTGGTGCAGAAGAATGGGAATCCTTCCTCGACGCCTTGCTGGAGGTGAGGGATGAATTGGGGCGCGGTTCGTCGAGTTCAAGCGCAGGGATTCCAAAAATTTCGTTGGCCGATTTTTAAGCGATCTGTCATTCCTTGGTTGTAATGAATCAAGAGGAAGCGATTGGCAAAATTCAGGAGGCGTGTAAGCAAATTGCACTCCAGTTTATGAAGATTCACCCGGTCGTTCCCCACTTGGGCAATGACGAAACCCAAGCGATTTGTCTGAAATCACTCCATCAGATGACGATTGATCTGGAGGTGGTGAAAAAACATCTCATTATTCTTCAAAAGAGAGATGATTCCACTGATTTGTAATTTACGCTTCATTCTCCGTTGCGAGTTGGCAGGGAATACGCAAGCTTAGCATGACTTTGAACTTTGTTCGTTATAAGCACTCTCGGTTTTCGGCGAGATTTCCGGAATCGTTTCGCTATTCGAGATCCCATTACTGGATGTCGCCGCAGAAAAGCGGCGAATGGCGGGTTGGATTCACGAAGTTTGCAACCCGCATGTTGGGTGAGCTTGTTGAGGCTGACTTTCGAGTCGCGGTCGGAGATTTGGTGAAGTCAGGGGATGAAATTGGCTCGGTGGAAGGCTTTAAGGCAGCGAGTGATATTTTTTGTGGAATGGAAGGGGTGTTCGCGGGAGGAAATCCCGTCTTATTGGAAGATGCGTGCATCATTCGCACCTCACCATACGTAGATGGATGGCTCTATGCTGTCAAAGGGGAGCCAGAATCGCAAAGTCTCGATGTGCACGGATACATCGAGTATCTTGACGGGATCATTCGGCGTATGCACGAGCAGGAAAAATCCGCAGATTCAGAGACTTTATGACCGCTCAAAAAGAACGTGCCCGCTACATTATGATCGGGGGATTTCTCGGTGCCGGGAAGACCACTTCAATCCAAGCTTTTGCCCGTTATATCAGCGACTGTAAAAAGCAAAAAGTAGGTCTAATTACCAATGACCAAGGAGGTGGTCTTGTCGATTCCGCAATTGGCCGATCCCATCAATTTCCGGTCGAGGAAATTTCGGGGGGGTGTTTTTGTTGTCGCTTTGATTCACTCGTGGAAGCAGCACAGCATCTTGTCGATATACCCTTGCAGGCTGCTCCCGATGTCTTCCTCGCCGAACCTGTGGGGAGTTGCACGGATCTCGTCGCGACGGTCAGCGTTCCGCTGCAGCAAGTTTATGGTGAATCGTACGTGGTTGCTCCGCTCAGCGTATTGGTCGATCCAACCAGGGCGCTGCGGGTGCTGGGACTTGACGACCAGGGACGCAAGTTTTCAGCGAATGTCGTCTATATTTACCGGAAGCAACTTCAGGAGGCTGACCATATTGTCATTAATAAGGTCGATTCGGTCTCTCCAGATCAGTTGCAGGTGCTTAAGAATGCGCTGGAGATCGAATTTCCTGAGGCCCGTTTGTTTGAAGTCTCGGCGCGCGAGGGAACCGGTTTGGAAGAGTGGTTCGAATGCCTTTTGACAGAGGAAATGGACAGTCGCCGGTATCTCGATATCGACTACGCCAAATACGGAGACGGTGAAGCGCTTCTCGGTTGGCTCAATGCGACCCTTAGGATTGAGGCTGGGGATGACGAGATCGATGGAAACGGACTTCTTAAAGAGTTGGCAGGACTCCTTCGTGAGAACCTGGCGGGGCGCGAGGTGACAATTGCCCACCTAAAGATGACCCTGACTCCGATTGGGGATCCATATGAAATTGCGGCCATTAATTTGGTCCGCGATGACGCAGAGCCCGAGCTTTCCCACCATTTACTGGAGCCCATAGAGGATGGCGAGCTCTTGCTTAATATCCGTGCTGAATGTGATGCAAGTGATTTGAAGCGAGCCTGTGAATCAGCATTCGATGAGATTCTGCGTGATCGCTTCGGGGTTCATTTTGAAGTCACTCACTCCGAGGCCTTTCAGCCCGGGAAACCGGTTCCCACTCATCGCGTCTCGGCGGCGGCTCCGTTGGTAGCTCATGAAGATAAAAATCCAGAAATCTAGAAATCCTGATGGCACCCGCACGTATAGAATGGCAACTTCCGTTTCTCAGCCATCTTCCTGAATGGTTGGTGTCATCGTGAAAATTTATTATGTTTTTTAGTCTTGCTTCCCGTGTTTTTAGAACCACAGACAAGCGGCTTCTCGCGAAGCTCGCTTGGAACTTTGGCTGGAAGGGGATGCTTTCGGTTCAACGGTTTAAGAAAGACCTTAAGAAAGGAGACTATTTTCCGCCCTTCCTCTACATTTCCATTCTCAATAGCTGTAATCTCCGTTGTCAGGGATGTTGGGTTGATGTTGACAAGCCGCAGGTGAAGATCGAACTGGAGGACCTGAATCAGTTGGTTAACGAGGCCAAGGCCCATGGGAATCGCTTTTTTGGAATCCTAGGCGGAGAGCCATTCATGTACCCGGAGCTCCTTGGTTTTCTAGAACAGCACCCTGATTGCTTCTTCCAGATTTTCACCAACGGGCAATTGATTACGGACAAGGTCGCCAAGCGTCTTCGGGAAATCGGAAATAGCACTGTTCTGGTAAGTATCGAGGGAAGTGAAGTCGCCAGCGACGAGCGCCGGGGTAAGCCCAAGGTTCTTTCCCGCACCCTCAAGGGGCTCGACCATCTGATTGAGAACAAGATTCTGACCGGAGTTGCGACGAGTCTTTGTCAGACAAATATCGACGATCTTCTTACCGAAGAGTGGCTGCAAAAGCTCATCGATCGGGGAGTTCACTACGCCTGGTATCACACCTATCGTCCCGTGGGGCCCAAGATTCACGAAGAACTCGCCTTACGTCCTGATCAAGCCCGTAAGGTTCGCCAATTCGTGGTCGATATGCGTGCCAAACTCCCCCTGGCACTCATTGATGCCTACTACGATGGCCAGGGGAATGCCCTCTGTCCCATGGCCACTGGTATCAGCCATCACATTTCACCCGGCGGGGCAGTTGAACCGTGTCCCATTATCCAGTTCGCTACCGAAAATATCAAAGATCAGGGGGGACTTGTGAAGTCCTTCCAGGATTCAGTTTTCCTCAAGGACTTTCGCGAAACAACGGCGAAGCACACCCGCGGATGCGTCGTTCTCGAACGTCCGGATCTTGTGAAGGCCCTCGTCGAGAAACACGGAGCCAGCGATACGACGATTCGCAAAACGGCGATGGCGGAACTGGAACTCATGACGCCCCGGGGCAGTCAGGATTTGACGGAAGGTGACCCCATCCCCGAAAAGCACTGGATGTATAAGTTCGCCAAGAAATACTGGTATCATGATTTTGGGGCCTACGAAGAATTGGATCGTGAGCGAGCCAAGAAAAAGAAGGTTTCCTAAGAATAGCGCTCAAGAATCTTAGTATGCCTGACTCCCAAGTTCCTGTGATTTATTGCCGTTGCGCCTACGCCAACGCCCTTCCGGCCGATGTGAAAAATGGCGTTTTGGCAAATCTTTGCGAATCCTCTGTTCCTTTGCAGGCCGTTTCCGATCTCTGTGAGATGTCGGCCCGCAATGATCCCCGTCTCAAGCAAATTTCAGAACAGGCCAAAGACGGTTCAGTGAAGATTGCGGCCTGTTTCCCGCGGGCCGTTCGCTGGCTCTTTCATGCTGCCGATTCTGCTTTGCCGGACGGGAACGTAGAAATTGTAAATCTCCGCGAACTCTCGATTGACGAAGCCACTCAAGCTCTCACCTCATCCTAGTATTATGGTCAGCAACGAAGCCCATCCCCTTGAAGTCATCCTTTACGAAGGTCGACACAGCCATCCTCTTTCCGCTGATCTCCGTTTCACCGTGATGAGTGGTCTCCTTGACAAGGGCTTCGCGGTCACGCGGGTCGTCGAGTCGCAAGGAGCTGCTTTATCTCCTAATTCCCATCGTCTGCTCGTGATCGCAGACTTCGGTGGGGATTCGCCCCTGATTGAAGATGCGGCTGGAAAGATTGATCTTACCGCTCGTGATATTTCTGGTCTGGGCGGGGTGGAGATTCTCGAATTGGTCGAAGGCTATCTCGAGAGTGAGGGACGTGAGATGAACCAGCCCGGCAAGTGGAAGCCATGGTTTCCAGTCATTGATTATGATCGCTGCACCAACTGCATGCAGTGCCTGAGCTTCTGCCTGTTCGATGTCTATGGAGTCGATGAAGAGAGCAAGATCCAGGTTCAGAACAATGATAATTGTAAAACGAATTGTCCCGCTTGTTCCCGCGTCTGCCCAGAGGTGGCGATCATGTTTCCCAAGTATTCCGGTGGTCCCATCAATGGCGATATTATTTCTGACCAGGATCTGGAGCGGGAGAAGATGAAGGTGGATATTTCCTCGCTGTTGGGTGGGGATATTTACTCAAGCCTTCGACGTCGTAGCGATGACGCAAAGTCCCGCTTCTCAAAAGAACGCAGTCCTGACAAGGCACTTTCAGAGCGTAAAAAATGTCTCATCAAATTGGCCAGTGACGGGATGATCCCAGCCGATGTTTTAGAAAACCTTCCCTCCCCACAGGAGATTGCGGAACGCGCAGAGATCGCGGCCGCCAAGGCCAAATCAGCCCTCGCGGCCAACCAATAAATTCAGATGTCTACATACGACCTTCCTTCGATTCCGCTTCCAAAAATGGCGGCTCCCAGTTCAACCATTATTCGTCCGCCGAAGAAGAATATTCCCCAGACAAAACCTGAACGGGATCTCATTCTCCAGGCGATCCGGTCCTATGTGGAGGAGTATGTTCCCGTCCCTCCGATGCCGCAGGACGAGCTTGAGGTGCATGCCCGGCGGATCCTTGAAGCGACGGGCACGGCCGAGACTTATCTTCACTACACAGCAGTCTGCCTAAACAACGAAATGTGGCGGGAAACGATGGCCACAATTCCCTATGAACGCCGTTTGCTCCTCATGCCGAAGTGCTTACGCGTGGAAGACAAGTGCACGGCACCCTTCGATGAATTTGGCCTCCTTTGTAAACAATGTGGCCTCTGCACGATTCAGGATTTTCAGAACGAAGCCGAACGACTGGGATATGCGGTCCTCGTGGCCGAAGGATCAGCCATTGTTATGTCGCTGATTCAGACCGGCAAGATCGAGGCCATTGTGGGGATCAGTTGTCTTCCTGTCTTGGAACGTACTTTCCCTTATGTTGAAGCGGCCGCCATTCCTTCCATCGCAGTTCCGCTTTTGCAGGACGACTGCATCAACACTACCGTCGATATCGATTGGGTGTGGGATTACATTCATCTCAGCAGTGAAGACAAGACCCGCCGTCTTAATTTGAATGCTTTGCATGATGAAGTCCGCGAATGGTTTTCGCCCGATGCCATCGACTCCCTCATGGGGCCGGCAGAGGGCGAGACTGAAGCGATAGCCCGTGACTGGCTCGCCCGTGGCGGAAAGCGTTGGCGACCATTTTTAACGGTAGCGTCATTCCAGGCTTTGCGAGATGACAAGGGCGAGCGTGAACTCACCGACGATATCAAGAAGCTCTCACTCGCGGTGGAATGTTTCCACAAGGCTTCCTTGATTCATGATGACATCGAGGATGAGGATCACGAACGATATGGCGAAAAAACGCTCCATGCCGAACATGGCGTGGCGGTAGCTCTCAATGTTGGTGACCTCCTTCTCGGTGAGGGTTATCGGCTTATTGGCGAGTGCGGTGTTGATGATACACGCAAGGCTCAAATGCTTTTGGCTGCTTCACAGGGACAGCGCGAACTCTGTCGCGGGCAGGGGGCGGAACTTCTTTGGACGCGTAAGCCTGCTCCGCTGAAAAGCTCCCAGGTTCTGGAAATTTTCCGTCAGAAAACGGCTCCTGCTTTCGAGGTTGCATTGCAACTGGGTGCCGCCTGTGCGGGCAAGTTGACCGAGGTCAGCAAAACACTGCACGGATATAGTGAGGCACTAGGAATCGCTTATCAAATCCGCGATGATATGGATGATTTGTCCGCTGACAGCGGGGAAAACGTCACCGGTGCGATGCGCCCTAGTATTCTCCTTTCGGCAACTCATGAGAAAGCCAAGGGTGAGGACAAGGATTTCATGGCGGCCTTATGGTCTGACGAAATTCAAATCGACGAAGCAACTTTGGATCGTGTGCGCCAACTCGCACACGATCTTAAGGCTGATGACCGTTGTGTGACTCTTCTGGAAAGCTACAAAGAGGCGGCTATTCGCTGCCTGCGCGATCTTGAAAACCACAATTTAAAGGGGCTCTTGCGCCGGGTCCTTGGAAAAATTTTCAATGACATTGAGATCAAGGGCTGGTGCCGGGAGTTTGAAGTGAAGAACGGGGTGCGCGATTAGACCATGTCACTCCGACTTGAAATGCTCCAGGTCGCGCGACTCGCGCCGGCCGTGTTGGGAAGTGGTGCCACAAAACTCATTGAAAAATTTGTCCGATCCCAGCAACACGATGACGGCGGGTTTTGCGATCGTGATGGTAATAGCGATCTTTACTACACCTCCTTTGGGATCGATGCTCTTACGGCTTTGCAGGCGGAATTGCCTGAGGAGAGCCTTCGATCTTATCTCAGATCATTCGGGGCCGGGGAGAATCTTGATTTTGTTCATCTTTGCTGTCTCGCCCGTGCCTGGTCGGCTCTCGAGAAGAACGGGCCCGGGATCGAGAGCATTTTGTCCAGACTTGAAGCGACCTATCGGACGAGTGCGGACGGTGGTTACAATCAATCGCCTGATGCTTCTTTTGGCTCCAGCTACGGAGCTTTTCTGGCATATGGAGCCTACAGTGACCACGGGCGCTTACCTCCCGATTCGGCCCGAATTGTTGAGGAAAGCCTTGCCGCTTTAGCCTCGGAAAATGGGGCTTGGGCCAATGATCGCAATATCCCGGTTCCCAACGTTCCCGCGACTGCGGCAGCGGTGTCTCTCTACCGGAATTTTCGCCAGGCTGTTCCCTCGGCTACGGCGGGCTGGCTTCTGGGTTCGGTGCATGAACAGGGCGGGTTTGCCGCTTTTCCCGGAGCACCAATGCCGGATCTTCTTTCAACCGCGGTGGCCTTGCATGCTCTCGATGGTCTGCAGGTCCCCTTCCCGGATCATGTCGATCGCTGTCTCGATTTTATCGATACCTTATGGACGGCCGCAGGGGGATTCCACGGCACCTGGAATGACGAAGATCTGGATTTGGAATACACCTATTATGGTCTCCTGGCACTGGGGCATCTTAGCATGTGAAGACATTTCTCGAAAATGCCCGCGCCGCTTTGCTGGCCGAGCGCAATCAACAAGGGTATTGGAGCGGCGAGCTTTCGAGTAGTGCCCTCTCGACGGCGACGGCTATGATCGCCCTTCATTTTGTCGATCCCAACCAACATGCTGGGTTCATCAAGGGCGGTTGTGATTGGTTGCGAGGGACCCAAAATAGAGACGGGGGCTGGGGGGATACCTCGATCAGTTTTAGTAATATTTCGACCACATTGCTTGCGTGGTCGGCCCTCTCGCTGCTCTCTGGTGCTGAAGACGTCATCGCTGATGCCGAAGATTGGATTCGAGCCCACGTGGGCAGTCTTGATCCAGACGAAATCAAGGGCAAGGTCATCGCCCGATATGGCAAGGATAAGACGTTTTCGGTGCCCATCCTCATGGCCTGCGCTTTATGTGGGCGTCTTGGTGCTTCACCACGGGACGGGTGGCGTCGCGTGCTCGCCCTGCCATTCGAGTTAGCTGCGTTTCCCCGAAGGTGGTATGGCGCGCTTAAACTTCCTGTCGTGAGTTACGCCCTGCCGGCGCTTATTGCCATCGGCTATGCTCGGCACTACCATGCCAAGCCTTTCTTTCTGTTTCGACCGTTTCGTGCCCTGACCTGGAGGCGGGTGTCCCGAATCCTGGCGGAGATCCAACCGGAAAGCGGGGGCTATCTTGAAGCCACTCCGCTTACCAGTTTTGTTACGATGGCCCTTGCCGGAGCTGATCAGAAAGACCATCCGGTCATTTCGAGGGCGATTGGGTTTATCAAAGCGTCGGTTCGGCGTGATGGCAGCTGGCCGATAGACACCAATTTGGCAACCTGGGGGACGACCCTGGCGGTCAAGTCACTGACAGTTTCGGAATGCGCTCCCTCCGACTTTCCTGAGAAGGATCGTTGCCAGATCCTCACCTGGCTTCTGGAGCAACAGTACCGGACTGTTCATCCCTTTACCATTTCACCTCCCGGAGGGTGGGCCTGGACCGATCTTAGTGGAGGCGTACCCGATGCCGATGACACATCGGGGGCTTTGTTAGCTCTTCATCGCCTCGCCAGCGAGGATCGGGAGGTTCAAAAGCGCGCAGCGGCCGGAGTAACGTGGCTTCTCGATCTGCAAAATCGCGACGGAGGAATTCCGACTTTTTGTCGCGGGTGGGGAGCCCTGCCTTTTGATCGTTCCAGCCCGGATATTACGGCCCACGCTCTTCGGGCCTTGATGATCTGGAATCCGCAGATGACGTCCGCCCTCCAAATTCGAATCTCCAAGGCGGTCGCAGGGATCTTTCGATATTTGAAATCGACCCAGGCATGTGATGGCTCGTGGACTCCGCTTTGGTTCGGGAATCAGTATCTCGAAGCCGAAAATAATCAGACCTACGGCACCGCGATGGTGGTCCTTGCCCTCGCTGATCTTGAGTTTGATCTGGCTGCACAAATGCATCAAAGCGGGCTTGTTTGGTTGGTGAAGACCCAGTCCGTGAATGGTGGATGGAGCGGAGGGGATCCCACTCAGCCCACTTCGATCGAAGAAACAGCCCTCGCCTTGAGTGCTCTCTCAACCGGGGCACACGGGCGGGCAGTGGAACGGGCAGTGGATCATTTGAGACTGCTGACGGAGAACGGGACTCACTTTCCGGCGGCTCCGGTGGGATTCTATTTTGCGAAGCTGTGGTATTGGGAGCGACTTTACCCACTGGTCTGGACAGTTGAGGCATTGGAGAAAGTGAAATAGCCAGCTCCGGGCTATTCATTGAAAGTTTCGCGAGTCTCGGAATTACGGATGGGGTAATCTCCATGACCAGTTGATCGACGGGGTCGGGAAGCGAGAGTATCACCTTAAGGACGGGATCGGCGGTGGTTTTCGTGCCAGAGCCCTCAGCGAGTCTCTTGTTGAGCCTGTCGGCCATCGAGCTTTGCTCACGCTACCGGTGTTCGCGGTGAGATTGACAGAAAATGACATTCGCTTTTGCCAATCACTTCCAGGCTCGCTATGCCCAGCGACGTGAAAATTTGCGTTGTCGGAAAAGGTGGCCGTGAACATGCCCTCATTCGGGCCCTCCGTGAATCGGGGAGTGCACCCGAGGTCTTTTGTTTCCCCGGAAGTGAAGCGATTCATAAACTAGAGCACGCCGGAAAAGTCGATGCCCATGATCTCGATACCTTGATCGCGTGGATGACCGGCAACGGGGTTGATCTCTGCATTGCGGGTGAGGAGAGCTATCTCGTCACGGGTGAGGGTCTTGCGAATCGCTGTGCTGAGGCTGGGATTCCTTGCTGGGGTCCTCCGTTCGCGGCGGCTCAAATGGAGGCATCCAAGGAGTTTGCGAAGGAGTTCATGCTGCGGCACGACATTCCCACCGGGGCCGCGGCTGGATGTGCTGACTTTGAAGAAGCCCAGGCAGCCATCGCCGGGAAGTATCCCACCGTTTTGAAGTTCGACGGCCTCGCTGCCGGAAAAGGAGTGGCCGTGTGTCCCGACAAGGAGAGCGCAGACGCCTTTCTCAATGAGGTGCTCGTCGAGCGTCGATTCGGTGCCGGACGTCTGCTTGTTGAGGAATGTCTGATGGGCCCCGAAATCTCGATCTTTGCGGCAGTGAGTGGACCGGATTATTTGATTTTAACGCCCGCCCGCGACTACAAGCGAATCGGGGAAGGGGACGAAGGTCCGAACACCGGTGGAATGGGTGCGGTGGCGAGTCGCCAGTTGGCTGATCCTGAACTCATGAAGCGGATCGATGATGAAATTGTCGCTCCGACCGTTGCCGGATTGGAAAAAGACGGGCTGAACTACAAGGGCTTCCTTTACTTCGGCCTCATGCTCACCGCCGATGGGCCTAAAATCATCGAATACAATTGCCGCTTTGGTGATCCCGAGTGTCAGGCTGTCATGCCTCTCGTTTCCGGTGATTTGGCGACGTTCTGTCTCGAAGGAGCGAAAGGGAATCTTCAGCCGGAACTGCTGAGTTTCAACGAAGGTTGGTCGGTGTGCTGCATTCTGGCTTCTGCGGGATATCCCGAGAGCTCGCGAGCTGGTGATGTCATCTCGGGGCTGGGAGATGTCCAGAATGCCCGTATTTATCATGCCGGCACCAAAAAGGTGGGCGAAAATTGGGCGACCAATGGAGGACGGGTTCTTGCGATCGTGGCCGGGAGTGAGACGCGGGAAGAGGCGGTCGAAAAGGCCCACGCCGAAGCCGCCAAAGTCACTTTCGATGGAAGCCAGCGCCGGGCTGATATTGGACGCTTGCATTTTTAGTCGCTTCCTTACTATCGTCCCCCAATCCAGAGAATGAATCTTGCACTGAATGAATCGGCAATCGCGGCGGCCGTGAGCCGTCTTGCCGACCAGATATTTCAAGCAGTCGGGCAGGAGACGATTGATTTGATCGGAATCCGGAGCCGGGGAGATGAGGTGGCCGAACGGGTGGCTGATGAGCTGCGCGCTAAGGGGGCAAAAGTCCGTTTTGGTGTTCTCGACATCTCGCTTTATCGTGACGACCTGGCTCACCTCTCGAGCAATCCCAAGCTGCAGAGTAGCGAGATTGATTTTCCTATCGATGAGTCCCGCGTGATTCTCGTCGATGATGTTATTTTTACCAGTCGCACCATCCGTGCGGCCTTCGACGCGCTCTTCGACTACGGTCGCCCGAGAGCGGTTGAGCTTGCGGTTTTGATCGACCGTGGACATCGCGAACTTCCCATTGCTCCCACCTATGTGGGGGAGTATCTCGAAACGGCCCGCCTCGATCATGTCGTGGTGAGCCTGAAGAAGACCGACGGCAAGGATGCGGTCGAAATTATTACCAAATCGTAACGACCTATGGCCCGCAAAGATTTCCTGGATATCGTCTCTCTTGATCGCGAGGAAATCATTCACCTCTTAGATCAGGCGGTGCCGTTTAAGGAGCTTTTCACCCGTTCGGTGAAGAAGGTGCCGGCACTCAAAGGTAAGACGGTGCTCATGCTTTTCTATGAGCCCAGCACACGGACCTTGTCTTCGTTTGAGGTCGCGGCGAAGCGCCTGTCCGCAGACGTGACGATTTTTGACGTCCCTCATTCGTCGGTGACGAAAGGGGAATCAGTTCGCGATACCATCGATACCTTACAGGCGATGCGGGCGGACTACATCGTGGTTCGCCACAAGCTTGCGGGGCAGCCCGCTGCAATCGCGAGGCAGACCGGAGCTTCGGTCATCAACGCCGGCGACGGAGCGCATGCCCATCCAACGCAAGGTCTGTTAGATGCTTTCACCTTCCGCGAGGTTTATCCCGAAATGGCCGGTAAGAAGGTCGTCATCATGGGTGATATTTTGCATAGCCGGGTCGCTCGCTCGACGAGTACAATTCTCGACAAACTGGGAGTGGAGGTGGCTTTCTGTGGTCCGGGGAGTTTGGTGCCACAGACTCGATTCAAGCGCTTTACGAATTACGATGAGGCGATGAAGTGGGGCCCTGATGCGGTCTATCTTCTACGCGTGCAAAAAGAGCGGATGGATCAGTCCTTTTTTCCGAGTGACCGTGAATACCACAATGTTTACGGGATCACCGAGGAGCGCCTCAAGCGTATTGCGGATGAAGGGATCTACGTGATGCACCCCGGCCCTATCAATCGTGGAGTGGAACTCTGCGATGGCGTTCTCGACTACGAACGGTGCCTGATTTCCCAGCAGGTTGAAAACGGAATCGCCGCGCGGATGTCGGTTCTTTACGACCTCAAACCACAAGTTTCATGAATCTCTTTTTACAAGGTGGAGAAGTCGCCACAGAAGATGCCGCACCCCAGCGGGCCGATGTTTGGATTGTTGACGGAACCATTAAAGCGGTTGGCGTGATGGATGTTCCCGAGGGAGCGCGCGTTGTTGATTGTGCCGGGAAGATTGTCATGCCGGCGATGTTTGATGCCCACGTTCACTTTCGTGAGCCCGGCCAGGAGCACAAGGAAACCATTCTCGACGGAACGGAAGCGGCGATTAACGGGGGAATCACAGGCGTAGTCATGATGCCGAATACCGCGCCTTCGATTGACTCACCAACAGTGGTGAACCGGGTGCTGGAGATTGGGAAAAAGTGCCGCATTCCGGTGCTGACCTCCGGCTGTATCACGGTGGGTCGCAAGGGTGATGAGATGGCCGCGATTGCCGGGATGAAAAAGGCCGGGGTGTTGATGCTCACAGACGATGGCGATGCCGTGCCGAATGCTGCTTTGTTGAAGCGCTCAATGGAGTATGCTCTGGAGTTCGATATGTTTTTTGCGAGCCATTGCGAAGATCCGCAACTGGCAGGTCCACGGGCTCTTAATGAAGGGCCCGTGAGTTATCGCTTGGGAATCCAAGGGACTCCGGCTTTGGCCGAGGAGATTTGTATGGATCGTGATATCCGCATCGCGCACGCCACGGGAATGCATCTGCATATTCAGCACGTGAGTTCGGCGATTGGGATGGAGACGATCCGGTGGTGGAAATCGCGTGGCGCAAAGGTGACTGCCGAGGTTGCTCCACACCACTTGATGTTCCGCGATGAAGACATCGGCAACTACGACACGCACTATAAGATGAACCCTCCGCTGCGGACGGCCGAGGATAACGCAGCCTTGCTGCAGGGTTTGAAGGAAGGCGTTTTCGATCTCATCGCAACCGACCACGCTCCGCATACCGAGTTTGAAAAATCACAGGCATTTGTCGACGCTCCCAATGGTTTGACTGGACTTGATACCGCCTTGGTTTCGCTGCACGACCGCTTCATTTGCAACGGCGACTTCGGTTGGGATTTGATCGTGAAGAGATACTCCGCCGAACCACGACGGTTGATGCGTCTTGAGGTGGCGGAGGTTGCCGAAGGGAAGCCTGCGGATTTGCTCGTCTTTGATCCCAAGAAAGAAACGACCTTCACGAAGGAGTTTATGAAGTCAAAGAGCTCGAATACGCCTTTCCTCAACAAAACCTTGAAAGGGTCTGTTGAGATGGTTGTGCTGGGTGACGAGGTTCTCTTGGAGCGTTAAGTTAACGGTTCTTCACTTTTGAGGCGCTGAGGATGACTTTGCGGTCTTTGATTTCGTAATCCAACTCAAGTTGTTGGCAGAGGTAGTTGAGAATGTCGTCTACCGCCACATTTCGAGCAGAGTAGCTTGCGATGACGGGATGTTTCTTCTTAAGCCCCGGGGGAATTGGGAACTCAAAGTCTCCGCCCTTTTGGTTGAGCGTTTAAATTCGCAGGGTGAGAAACATGGCGACCTCACGGAGGGTGGAGTTGTTGAAGGAGAGTTCTGGAATGGCCCTCTTATGCAATTCCGCGCTCTTTTTTGGCTCGATTTTGTGAGCCTTGGGAGTGGGGGTGACCGGTTGGTTTTTGGGGGCGAAGACGATGCCTCCAAATCTTTGTGAATAGGTGTAGCCAGTGTCCTTCGCGATGAGATCCAAGAGTGCTTTGAAAGTTATGGCGTGCTCACCCATCCTGGTGAGCATGATTTTTTTGAAATTTCTCGGAGTTACCAAGGAAGTGGAGGTTGAGACCTCTTTGTTTTGGGTCGAGTTCGAGGGAGCGGAGGCGTAAAAATTCAACGGCCTCGTCGAAGGTGGCATTGACGAATTCAAAAGAGGGCGACTTTGTTTCCTCCAAAAATTTCGTGATTTCATCTTTCTGTATTTGGGCAGAGAGGGGACATACCGAACTCAAGATGAAAGTCGCCGAAAGTGACTTCGAAAAGCTTTTCCGGTCCATGCAGGAAGACTAGCCACCACCGAACTAATTGCGATCTAGAAAGGGGGGAAGCCCCCGCTGGAAGCCTAGGATGGACTTCTCAGGATGAGATTGAGAACCTCTTCGCGGGAGGAGGGGTTCTCGCGGAAGATGCCGCGCATGGATGAAGTCACGGTTTTGGCACCGGGCTTTTTGATGCCACGCATTGACATGCAGAGGTGTTCGGCTTCGAGGACGACGGCGGCACCACGTGGATGGAGCTTTTTCTCCATTGCGTTGGCGATTTCGCAGGTGAGGCGTTCCTGAACCTGCGGCCGTTTGGCGTAGCCGTCGACGAGGCGGGCGAGCTTGGAGAGACCGGTGATGCCTCCGTCTTTTTCGGGAAGATATGCCACGTGGGCTTTTCCGAAGAAGGGGATGAGGTGGTGCTCGCAGATTGAAAAGAAGGGGATGTCCCGGACCACGATGATTTCATCATGCGAGACCTCGAAAGTGGTGTCGAGGTGTGCGCTGGGATCCTCGCGCAGGCCCCCGCAAATTTCGGCATACATGCGGGCGACGCGTTGAGGAGTATCGAGAAGGCCATCGCGGTCAGGGTCCTCGCCAATGGCGAAGAGGATTTCCTTCACCGCTTTGGCGATGCGGTCGTGGTCAATTGGTTGGAAGTCGGACATCGGTTGACGAAGGAGCTTTAGTCCATTCATTGGCCTTTGACGAGTCCTCTTACTTCAGTGCTTTCAAGTATTCGAGAACATCAGCGATTTCCTGATCGGTGAGTAGGAGGTTCATTGGTGGCATAGGCGAAACTTCGCCGGGATATCCTTCGGCGATGGCGGCTCCGGGTTCCACGAGTGATTGCAGAAGATAGTCTGCTCCTTTGCGGCCTCCGATGCCATCGAGTGCCGGTCCGATGACTCCTCCCTGACCCTCAACCTGGTGGCAGCGGTTACAGGCGGCCGTTTGATGGGTGAGGAAGATGTTTTTGCCGCGGGCGGAATCGGGTTCCTGCTTCTCGGCGGTGGCGGATTCGACGGGAACGGGGATCAGTTCGTGGAGTTCTACCTTTGAGTACCACGCTTGTCCGGTTGACTGGCCCCAGCCGCCGAAGAGGGCATTGAAGGTGAGTTCGCGATGTCCTGCGGAATTAAAGTCCACGGAGAGCTCGGTCCAGTCGTTCTTGCCTTTGAGGGCTTTTGTGAGGACGCGGTTGGATCCTTGCAGCTCGTGGACATTGAGGAGGGCTCCGATGGCGCCCTTGATGTTCTCGGTTTTGACGCGGGCTTGCAGGCGATACTCGGTGTTGGGCTTGACGTTCATTTTGGTGGCAAAAGAAGCGTCGGCGCCTTTGCCCGAGATGATGTGCATGTTTCCCTCTTCGTCATGAAAGAAGGCCTGCCCTCCATAGGTCACGGGGTTCCATTTTGCACTGGCAAAAAGGTCGGGGCCGGGCTTCATCTCGGTGTCTCCGTTGACGCCGTGGTTGGCCGCTGCGGCTTTGAGGGCGGCAAGGAGCCATTCGTCCTTCTGGTTGACCGGATCGAGGAGGAGTCCCGAGATGGCTTGTTTCAGGGCGTCTGTGGTTGGGATGCGGGAGAGAGCGACAAAGGCCGCGAGACGGGTTTCGAGGTTGCGGTCATTGATGACGGCGGATTCGAAGAGGAGGTTCGCTCCGGTCTGATCGGCCGGGAGGGCGCGGACAGCATTTCTCCGGAGGGCGGGGTCCTTCGAGAGGAGGGCGAGACGATAGGCTCCCGGGTCGAGTTTTTGCAGACCGTGCATTGTCCAAAGGGCGTGAATGGCTCCGGGGCCGGTTCCGGTGAGGAGTTTTGCGAGCGCCGGGACGGCTTCAGTTTTGTGACCATCGACGAGAAGTCGCTGGGCGGTGAGGCGCCAGAATTGATTGGAGTCACTCAAGGCGGCCACGAGTTTTTCAGTCGAGGCGTTTTGAAGTGAAGTAATGTCCGATGGTTTTGCGCCTTCCCAAACGAGGCGGTAGATCCGTCCATGGGAGCGGTCGCGGTTGGGATTAGTGTGAGCATTTCCTTTGCCCGTGATGGCTTTGTAGCCTCCATTCGCAGCGCTGGGGGTTGGGTTGTGCTGGATGATGAAGTTATACCAATCTGCGATCCAGAGGTTGCCATCGGGACCGACTTCGGCAGCGATGGGGGAGAAGTGTTCATCGGCAGAGGCAATCAAGGAATGACGGTTTTTCGAAAGGTGGCCTGCGCCGTTTTGGACGGTTTCGAATTTACCAAGGAGGTTGCCGGTGGGGCCGTTGACAAAGGCCATTTTTCCGCGCCATGATTCGGGGAAATTTTCGGAGTTGGCGAAGGCATGTCCGGCTGCCGCGGTGTAGCCGCCGAAGACATCGACCTGGCGCACGTTGGGAGTGATGGGCTGGAACATCTCGGTGCTGGCGATACTTGTCGCGGTGAGGCCTTTTCCTCCGGGGTGGACGGTGGCGGGAATGCCGCCGAAGAATGAGGGGTGGTTGTTGGCAGTGGAGCCGAAGACGTCGCCCTGATCGTTGAAGCCCAGTCCCCAGGTGTTGTTGTTGAACTGGTGGAGGAATTCGATTTTTGAGAGGTCTTTGGTAAAGCGGTAAATACCCATGCCGAAGCGGTTGTCATCTTTTGCGAAGCCGGAATAGCCAACGGTTCCCCAGAGTTGGTTGTCGATTCCGTAGCGTAGGTTTGACGGTCCGGCGTGGGTGTCGTTGGTGCCCCAGCCGCTGAGGACGATGTTCTTTTCGTCGGCAATATCGTCACCATCCGTATCTTTTAGGAAGAAAGTGTGTGGGGCCTGGTGGAGATAGATCCCTCCGTTGGCAAAGGTGAACGAGGTCGGGATGTTGAGCTTATCGGCGAAGATGGTGACCTTGTCGCACTTGCCGTCACCGTTGGTATCTTCGAGGATTTTGAGGGAATCATCGCCGGGTTCTTCCGAGCGAACTTCGTTGGGATAGTCGATGGTTTCGAGGACCCAAAGGCGGCCGCGTTCGTCCCACTGCATGCAGATGGGGTTGATAATGTCGGGCTCGGAGGCGAAGAGGTCCAACTTCCAGCCGACCGGGACCTGGGTGTAGCTCATGCTGTCTTCGGGCGAGAGCGGGAGCTGGAACGGGAGTGGCTCGGGGCGTTTCTCGTAGTTGGGGATGTTCTCGCGTTTCTCGTATTTAAGAGGAGTGCGTGTCGAGGTGAATTCTTGGTAAGAGGCAAGGCGTTCATCACCGACAGCCCAGAGAATGCCGGATCTGAGAAGTTGGTGGAATTCGGAGAGTTTCCAGACGCGTTGGTCGTGCCCGGAGGCCGTGTAAAAGACGCGTCCCTTGCCCTCTTTACGGGTCCAGGTCCAGGGCTCAGGTTCGGAGATGTTGTCATTATCCCCGGGCTTGCGAACCATGAGGATGTTGCGGTCGTCTGTTTGTTCGGAGTGAACGTAGGTTTCATCCCAAGCAGAGAAATCCCTGACGTCTTTCATCGCGGGATGATCCGGTTTGATGATCGATGTTTGAAACTCACCGGTTTTGTGGTGGGCGAATTTTCCGCCGACAAGCTTCGTGAATCCGGGCTCGTTACTGAAGCATGCGCTGGCGCAGTGAACGGGGATGAATCCTCCGCCTTCCTCGACGAAGCGAGTGAGGTTGTTGAATTGTTGGGGGGTGATCGTTTCGTGATTGGCGTAGAGGAGGACACCATCGAATCGGGAAAGGTAATCGTAATCACCTAGGGCTTCTTCGACATCAGTATGGTAGTCGAAGTAGATGGCCTCCCGACCGAGAGCCTCCGAGAGCATCGGGAAGTATGCGTTGGAGTTGTGGTGCTCTTGATCGTGCCCGAGAAAGAGGATGCGGAGCGGGCCTTCTTTGACGGGAGCGGGCTTTTCGGTTTTTAAACCAAGGGCCGCGAGCAAGAGGAGAGGGAGGATGAGAACGAGTCTTTTCATAGGGGTGCGGTTAGGCGTGGGTAAATGCAGGGAGGAGGATCAGGGCTCCGCCCTGGAGGGCGGATTCGTGGGCAAGAATGCCGGTGCAGGTGATGTTCGCTGATTGGATGGCGTTGGGATAGCCTTCACCACGCCCGTGAAGGAGCTCGATGAACTGATGAACGAGGTGCGGATGGGAACCGCCATGTCCAGCTCCCTGGGTAAAGCTGCGGTGCTCCTCGCCTTTCTCGCCACCATAGACGCCGCCGGTGGTAAAGGGGGCGATTTCATCGGGCAGGAGGTGGGCGTAGTCTGGAGATTCGATACGCGACGGGATTTCGGGTTCGGGTTTCTTGGCGGTGTGAAGGACGAGGGGCTCACCCTCGATGAGGGGCCATTCGACGCTTTTTTCGGAGCCATAGACTTCGATGGATTCGCGATATTGGCGGGCCACGTCAAAGAGCGAGCGATAAACGAGACCGGAGAGGTCGGTGTCCTTAAACTTGATGTGGCAGCTCTCGACAGCAAAGGGAGAGTTGTAGCACTCGTGCATTTCCTTGCGGATGGTGCCGGAGGCAAAGCAGGAAACATATTCGGCTTCATGTCGGCCGAGGCCAAGAAGTGGTCCGACGCAGTGGGTGGCGTAGTGCATGGGAGGGAGGCCGGGCCAGTATCCGGGCCAGCCGTCCATGTCCTGTTGGTGGGAAGCTTTGAGAAACTGGAGTTTGCCGAGTTCACCTTTGTCGTAGAGTTCCTTCATGAAGAGGAATTCCCGGGCGTAAACCACGGTTTCCATCATCATGTATTTGAGACCGGTGGACTGGGTGAGTTCGACAATTGTTTGACAATCTTCGACCGAGGTCGCCATGGGGACGGTGCAGGCTACGTGTTTTCCGGCCTTCAGGGCTGCGATGGACTGTTCAGCATGATTGGGGATGGGCGTATTGATGTGAATGGCATCGATGTCCGGATCGGCGAGGAGGTCGTCGTAGCTTTGGTAGCGCTTCTCGATCCCGAATTTGTCGCCCACTTCATCGAGGGTGGCCTTGGTGCGCTGGCAAATTGCCACCAGTTCAGCTCCGGGGTGGCGCTGATAGATGGGGATGAATTCGGCGCCAAAACCGAGGCCGACGATTGCGATACGAAGAGGTTGATCTGACATAGGCTAAAGAGTTACTGAGCGATACTAGGGCGTCTATTCAACTTTTTCTTGTAGCGAGGCGTATTAAATTGTGTAAAAAAGCGACATGATTTCTTTAGCTGATCAGCGGGCGTGGCAGGAGAGCTTGAGGCCGGGAAGCGTTCGGGAGCTCTTTGAGTATCTCCCCAATTTACTCTATTTTGTGAAGGATAGAGACCTTAGGTTAATGGGGGGAAACCGGGCCTTTGTTGAACGTTGCGGGTATCGGGACGAAGGGGAACTCATCGGTCTCTCTGACCGGGAGGTCTTTCCGGTGGAGCTTGCCGAAAAATATTTCCAGGACGATTTGCTGGTAATTGAAAGCGGAGTTGCTTTGACAGGTATCGTGGAGGTTTTTCCCAATCGACTGGGAGAGCCGGAGTGGTTTATTACCGATAAAATCCCGCTGTTCGATCGGGAGGGCAAGGTTGCCGGCTTGTGCGGGATGGTGCGAAGTTACGAGGGGGCGAGGGCTGAGATTACGCCGTATCTGGAGATGTTGCCGGCGACGGAGTTTCTTAAGGGAAACTATGCGGACAAGATTCCCATTGCAGGACTAGCGAAGTTGGTGGGCTTATCGATTCGCCAGTTTGAGCGGAAGTTTCAAAAAACCTTCAACACCAGTCCCCAGAAATACCTTTTGAAGTTCCGGATTCTGAAAGCCTGCGAACTTCTAGTAGAGAGTCGGCTAAGCGTGACTGAAGTTGCGCTGCAGGTGGGCTTTTTCGATCACAGTGCGATGACCAAGCATTTTACCACCATTATGGGAATGCCGCCCGGGGCATACAGAAAGCGCTGGAAGAAGGGGTGATTTATGACAGGTTTTTTGATAATCGCATTAAAAGGTTGAAGGGAGGTTCATTTTTCTGCTAGCAGTAGTCGCACTTGAGCATGCGTTTAGGCGATCTGCTCGCTCCAACTCACAACGATGAATCATAAATTATTGACAATCTGCCTGCTGGGAGGAGCCGCGGTTGCTTCCCGAGGTGCCTCCATTGGTCTTAATCTGGGCGAAGGGCGAGCGAATACCGCGCTTGCTGCAAATGATGTTGCCGGGGTAGTCCCGCAGTCGAACTGGAACAATCTTTCCGGGACAAGTAATGCGGGGCCGGTGGTCCTGAATAGCGATTCAGGAACGCCCAGTGGTGCCAGTGTCGCTTGGGCTGTTGAAGAGGCATGGAGCGTGGGAGACACGACCGGGAGTCCCGACGGTTCACTTTTGAATGGATTCTTTTCAGAGAACGCGGGCGATGATTCGTCAATCACGATCTCGAACGTCCCATACGCGATCTACGATCTCTACGTTTACCTCAGTCATGACCGGAATCTGGAGGACGTCATTCTCCGCGAGGGAGGCGGGCAATTCCCTGATTTTACAGCAATCGAAAACAACACGGATGTGACAGTTGCGACCGTTACCTATTCTCCCCAGACGGTTTCTGGCTCAGGATCGGGAAACTATGTTAGGTTCACGAACCTCACGAATAGCACCGTCGATCTCCAGTTGCTCACCGTCGACCTTGGCCCAGGGTCAATTGACCGTAACGCAATTGCCGGGATTCAACTGGTGCAGGTGCCCGAGCCATCGGTGTCATTGATGGGGGTGATCACGGGTCTCCTCCTTCTGGGCCGCCGTCGCCGCTCCTAGAATCTTTGAGGGCGTTTCTGGGAACGCTCTGGACTGAGCACGCGGCACCTGTGTCGTAATAGAAGCCCGTTTTCAATTTTTTGTTCTACACGGCATCACTTTAAACACCACGTAAGCCAATGAACCTCAAACGAATTGCCATCCTAGCACTGCTGCCAGTCCTCTCTCACTCTCCCGCCAGCGCCCAATCGATCGGGCTGAACCTGGGTTCGGGGCGTCTCGACGCTGCCTTGGACCCTGCTGAATCGGCGGGGGTGGTTGTTCAGAGCAACTGGAACAACCTGGCTGGAGGCGCAGGCGGTCCGCAGGCCCTTCTGGATAGTTTGGGCAGTGGGACAACGGCCGAGGTTTCATGGGCGACTGACGAACAGTGGAGTATCGGGACTGTCCCTGGCGGACCGGATGGTAAACTTCTGAACGGCTTCGTCTCGGATAACAACTCGAATGGAGATAACTCGACCGTTACGATTACAGGGATCCCATTCGGAATCTACGATCTTTATATTTATGTGAATCACGACCGAGCTATGGAAGACGTCATTCTTTCGGAGGCGAACGGTGCTTTCGCAGATTTCACCGCGGTTGAGAACGACACGGATATCGCGGCGACCGTGACCTTTGTGCCGCAGACGACCTCCGCAACGGATTCCGGAAACTATGTGAAGTTTCCGGCCTTAACGGTTGCTGACCTTGGGATCGTGATGAAGGCGGTCGATCTTGGAGGTGCGGGCGGTCCCGGATCACTGGAGCGGAATGCCATCGCAGGAATTCAAATTGTGAATGTTACCCCAGGCGATGCCGATGGTGACGGACTGGAAGATGCCTGGGAGACAGCGTTCGGCTTGGATCCCGATGATAACGGTCTGAATCCGAACAATAACAACGAGGTGGGTAATCCGGACAATGGTGCCGCCGGTGATCCTGATAGCGACGGGTCCCCCAACTCACGGGAGCTTTTGCAAGGAAGCAGCCCGATTGACGATGATAGTGATGACGACACTTTGCTGGACGGGGTGGAGACGGGAACGGGTAACTGGAATGGCGTGAATGACCGTGGGACGAGTCCCACCATGGCTGATACCGATGGCGATACTTTGTCGGACAGGGTTGAGGATAATAGCGGGTCGGTGAACGATCCTTTGACGGGGACAAATCCCAATCAAGCAGATACGGACGACGATGGTCTGAGGGACGATTGGGAGCTGAACAATCTCTTGAGTCCCTTTGATAATGGTGGCTTGGACGTCAACAATGGTCCGGCAGGAGATCCGGATTCTGATAATTCTGAGAACCTCGATGAGCAGGCCCGGGGCACTGATCCTCAGGATAATGATAGTGATAATGACACGCTTCTCGATGGAGTAGAGACCGACGATGGCAACTTTGTGGATCTGAATGCAACCGGAACCGATCCTTTGGACGATGATACCGATGGCGATACACTGCTCGACGGAGAGGAAAGCAATACCCTTGGCACGAATCCAAATTTGCGAGATACGGACGGAGATTTTTTGAGGGATGATTGGGAAATTAGCAATCTCTCGGATCCGTTGACTGATGGCGACAATGCTCTCAATAATGGTGGGATTGGTCTCAACTTGGGTGCCGGACGTGCAGATGCCACCCTTTTTGCAGGTGATGTTGCAGGCGCTTTTCCGCAGGACAACTGGAATAATCTGGCGGGACCCGCTATTTTTGAGCTCGCGCTGATTGATGAGGTCGGAGTCACAACCGGAGCGATGGTGAGCGTAGCAATGGACGAGGAGTGGAGTGTTGTTGGGCCGGCCGCCGACGCAAATGGCATCCTGCTAACAGGTTGGTTTGCGACTCAGAATGTCGATGGAAACAATACCATCGACATCTCAGATATTCCCTACGCTAACTATGATTTGGTGCTTTATTTTAACCACGACCGTGGCGCCGAAACAGCAGATATCTCCGAGGCCAATAACGCTTTTCCCGCATTCACGGTGCGTGAAATCAATACGGATATTTTGAATCCAGTGACCTTCATGCAACAGGTGGCGAGCAATGGCGAAGGCTTCGACGATCGAGGCAACTTTATGATCATCCCGGGACTCTCGGCGGCCACCCTGAACCTGGTCGTGAATGCCGGAACGATTGGAGTAGATCGTGGCCCGCTATCCGGTCTGCAATTGGTCAATCGGGGATCCGCTGATCTTGAGATCACCAAGATCGTTTCCGATCCTGAAGCGAACACTGTCGAGCTGACTTGGACTGCCGTGAATGGGCGCAAGTACATTATCGAGAGCAGTACGGATTTGACCGAGGCCACCTGGCTCGAGGCTGAAGACGAAATTACCGCGACTGATTCGACCATGTCCTTCATTCTCAGAGGTGTTAATTTCGCGGGGAACTCCCGCATTTTCTATCGGGTGAGGCCCAGCCAGTAGAGGCGAATGAAGCTGCGAAATCTAAAGCAGGGAGGGATTCTGGTCAGTGTCTTTTTCTTATTGGTTAGCCTCACGGCATGCGATGAGAAAGAGGGATCCGTGGAAGTGCCGGTGAGCGCCCCGGCCTTCGAAGAGACACTCCTCCCTGTCCGACATGAACGTCCGGAGGGGGCTCCTTTATTTTCCCTGCTCGAGAGCGAGGTCAGCGGGGTTGATGTTTCCAATCCGTTGCGGGAGGACCATCCCTTGGCCCGTCTTTACTATAGCGGGTTTGCCTGCGGCGGGGTCGTGATGGCTGATTTCAACGGAGATGGTTTTCAAGATCTCTTTTTCACCCAGGGAGCGGAGGAGAATCAGCTCTTTTTTCAAGATGGAGCAACCTTGAAATTTCGTAATGCCACAGAAGGTTCCGGAGTTTCTGGCAAGAATTTGTGGGCAGCGGGAGCGGTGGCGGTGGACATCGAGGGTGATCACGATATCGACTTGTTGGTGTGCAATTATGACGCGGCGCCGTCTTTGTTGATTAATGACGGGAAAGGGCGGTTCATTGATCGGGCCGGGGAGTGTGGTCTCACTCAAGTGGATGCGTTTCTGATGCCGACGGTGTGTGACTATGATCAAGATGGTGATCTGGATATCTACCTTCTGGCCAACCAATATTACCGTGAGGGTGGCCGTCCTGCCACTCCTCCTTTTGAGAATGGGCCGGATGGAACGCCCAGGGTGAAAGAGGAGTTTTCCCGCTACTTCAAACTGAAGACCGTTGCCTCCGGTGGATACACGATGGATACGGTGGGGCGCCCGGATTTACTTCTCCGCAATGATGGCGGGAAGGGGGGCTTGCCCCGGTTCAAGGATGTCACCCGTGAGGCGGGGATCCATCAAGAAGGGTTTGGTCTCAGTGCCACCTGGTGGGATATCGACAACGATGGTTGGATGGATTTGCATGTCGGAAATGATTTCTCTGATCCGGACCGTCTTTTTAAAAATATGGGTGACGGAACCTTTCGAGACCTCGCGGCGGCGGCCCTGCCTCATTCCGCATGGTTTTCGATGGGATCCGATTCAGCCGACGTGAACGGCGATGGTTTTGATGATTTATTTTGTGCCGATATGGCTTTCACCACCCATTACAAACAGAAGGTCGGGATGGGGCAGATGGGAGTTCAACAGAAGTTGTTGAAATCGATCAAGCCTCTGCAGGTTATGCGGAATCATTTGTTGGTGAATACCGGGATGGGGCCCTTTCAAGAAGCCGGGCAGCTCGCGGGGATTGCCAAGACCGATTGGACCTGGGGAGTGAAGTTTGCTGACTTTGATCTCGATGGTCGCCAGGATCTCTTCGTCACAAACGGAGCAATTCGTTCCTTCAATCATTCAGACTACACCCTCAACACGGAGGATTTGATTGGGCAGACGTTTTGGGATGTCTGGAAGGAGACTCCTCCCCGCCCTGAGGAGAATTTGGCCTTCCAGAATGTCGGAGATTTGAAGTTTGAAAAGCGAGGGGATGAATGGGGGCTGAATGATGTCGGGGTCAGTCATGGGATCGCCTGTGGGGATCTTGATGGGGATGGCGATCTTGACCTCGTGGTGACTCATATTGGAAAGCCGGTTTCAATTTACCGAAACGAAAGTTCGGAGCCTCTGGTCCGGGTGGATCTCAAGGGCACGGATCGAAACACCGGCGGGGCGGGTGCCCGTCTGATCTTGCGCTCGGGGGGGGAGATTCAAACGGCCACCGTTCGTCCATCCAGTGGCTACCTCACCACCACGGCGTCTGGGATCACCTTCGGACTTGGCGAGCACTCCGTGGTCGGGCAATTGGAAGTCAAGTGGCCGGACGGGCGGGTGCAAGTGGTTAAAAATTTAAAAGCGGGGCATCGCTATACGGTGACGCAAATTGGAACGGGTTCAATGCCGGTATCCGGGTCGGAGCCCTACTTTGAGTCACCTCGCTTGGTGTCAGGGGTGTGGCATCGCGAAGCGGACTTTGATGATTTTTCCTTGCAGCCCCTCCTTCCTCATAAGCTGTCCCAGCTCGGTCGCGCCACTGTTTGGGCGGATGTCGATGGCGACGGTGACGCAGATCTTTTTCACGGGGGAGCTTCGGGATTTCCCGGCGGGTTGTTCCGCAACGAGGGCGGTGGTCGACTCACGCCGATTGCCTGTCCGGATCTTGTCGCATCCTCTGTATCCGAGGATGCCGCGGCGCATTTTTTTGATGTCGATGGCGATGGAGATCTTGATCTCTATGTCGCGAGTGGAAGCTACGAGGATGAAGCAAACTCGGAAGCCTTGGCCGATCGACTTTATCTCAACGACGGAACGGGAGGTTTTAATCGAGGTGGCGAGATCCCTCCATTTCGGGATGTCGGTTCTTGCGCAGTGTCGTCGGACTATGATGGCGATGGTGATTTGGATCTTTTTGTGGGAAGTCGTGTCATCCCTGGAAAGTATCCCCTGGCGGCAACCAGTCGTTTGCTGGTGAATGAAACCCAGAAGGGGGGAGCTGTCCGATTTGTGGATGGTGGTGGCCTCTTTGACGATGTCGGTTTGGTGACGGATGCAGTGTGGGCTGATGTCGATGGTGATCAGCTTGACGATCTTGTAATTGTCAGCGAATGGGGTTCGGTTTTAAACTTCCGAAATGAAGGGGGGCAACTGGAAATTCCAGACAAACTGGCAGGGGGACGTGGATGGTGGACCCGTATTCAACAAAGCGATCTCGATGGCGACGGTGATCTCGATTTTGTGGTTGGGAATTTCGGATTAAATACCAAGTATCATGCGAGCGAGGGACATCCCGCTCTGATCTATTACGGTGATCTCACCGGCGATGGAGTTCCGTATATCATCGAAGCGGAGTTCGAGAATGAGACCCTTTTCCCGATTCGTGGCAAAAGTTGTTCGACCGCAGCGATGCCTTCCCTTGCGAAAAAGTTTCAGACATTTCACGCCTTTGCGGGCTCTGAATTGGACGAAATCTATCCGAGAGATCGACTTGAACAGGCTCAGAAATTTCAGTGTGAAAATCTTGAATCAGGCATCCTCTGGAATGGCGGGGGAGGAGAGTTCACCTTTCAAGCGTTACCCCGTGCCGCTCAAATTGCCCCGGTTCAAGGAATCGTCATCAAGGATTTGAATCTTGATGGAAATCAGGACCTGATTCTCTCACAAAATTTCTACAATCCACAATTTGAGACAGGACCCTATGCGGGTGGTGTGGGTGTTGCCTTGCTTGGAAATGGAGCGCGGGGATTTGTCCCGCTTGAGTCCCATCAGAGTGGCCTTCTTTTGCGTGGAGATCCGAGAGGACTGGAGCTCGTTGATCTCGATGGAGATGGAATTGAGGATTTGGTCTGCCCTTTGAACAACGGACCAATGGTCTGGCAAAAGGGGAAAGAGCAGCCTTCCAAGTAGGGATGCATTGGTTAAGGTTCCCGCTCATGAACCCCTCATTTCTACTTTTGGGCATCCTAACCGGGCTTGCCGGTTCACTCGCGATGGGCGGCTCCATCGGGGTGAGCTTCGGAAGTGGACAGGCGAATGCTGATCTCGCATTCGGAGATAGTGCGGGGGTAGTGAGTCAGTCGAATTGGAACAACGCCGCCGGGAACGCGGGCTCCCTCCCCAATCTCAGCGACGAGGCGGGAGGAAATAGTGGAGCTGGGATCACCTGGTCTGCCGATGAGCAATGGAGCCTCGGAGGCACACCGGCAGATGCCAACGGAACTCTGCTGAAGGGATTCATTTCCGAAAACAATGACGGGACTGATTCCACGATCAATTTCACCGGGATTCCCTATCGCTCATATGACCTCTACGTATACGTAAGCCATGACCGGAGTTCGGAAGATGTCGATCTTACCGGTCCGTTTGGAACCTTTCGCTTGCGAGAGGACGATACGAATATTTCAAATCCGGTCACTTTCCAGCAGCAGGTGGCCTCGGCGAATCCTGACACGACGCAGCAAGGAAACTATGCTCTTTTTCAAGGGCTGAGTGGAGGCTCACTTTCGCTCATTCTATCTCCAACCGGCGCGCTAGGGAGTCTGGATCGCAATGCCATTTCTGGTATTCAAATTGTTGAGGCAGTCGTGATTCCCGGGCTGCCGGAAGTGGAAACGACAGGGGCTTCGAATGTTCTTGGGACATCAGCCACCTTGAATGGCAACCTGATTGATAATGGTGACGGCGCGGCGGTCGCTGCCTTGACGTTCTACTGGGGGACGGAGGACGAAGGAATTACGTCGGCAGCCTGGAGCAATAGTTCATCGGTCGGAACCCAAGCTTCGCCGGGCGCGTTTTCCGTTGGGCTGACCGGGTTGTCTCCGAACACGACGTACTTCTATCGCGCTTACGCCAGTAATCCAGTGGGTGAAAATTGGGCGACTACGGGCGGAAGTTTTCTCACCCCGCCCTTGTTGCCCCAGGTTGCGAATCTTACCGCCAGTGATGTCTCGGGAGCCACTGCCGTGATTGGAGGAGAGGTCACGGATACAGGAGGGGAGATTCCTTCACTGGTAATTCATTATGGTGATGATGACGCCGGGACCAGTGTTTGGGATTCCCAATTGTCTTTGGGCCTCGCGACCGGGAGTTCGAGTGGGGAGATCACCGGATTACAGCCGGGCACGACTTACTTCTTCAGAGCTTCGGCCACAAATATGGCGGGAACGAGTTGGGCCACCGCATCTCAAAGTTTTTTGACAACAGTGGTTTCCTTGCCCTCCGTCACCACGTCGGTTGCGACAGGTGTCAACGGGACCTTTGCCGCTTTAAACGGGGAAGTTCTCGATACCGGAGGGGATGTTCCCGCGGTCACCTTATTCTATGGCACGGTTGATGGCGGTGTTGACGCGGGATCGTGGCAATTTTCGCTTCCTACCGGGAATCAAGACGGGATTTTTTCAGTATTCGCAGGGAATCTTCAACCAAATACCAATTACTATTTTAGGGCTCGTGCGGAGAATATTGCCGGGCAGTCGTGGGCTCCATCGCCGCAACTTTTCACGACGCCGGTGTTCGTGGCTCCCCCGGTGGTGATCAATGAGATTCACTACGATGAGGATGATAAAACCGTTCGGGCGGAGTTTGTCGAACTCCACAATCCTGGCGAATCTCCGGTCGACCTTTCGGGCTATTATTTTTCAAAGGGAGTCGAGTTTGTCTTCCCGGGAGGAACGGTTCTGGAAGCGGGGGGCTATCTTGTCGTCGCTGAGGATCCGGCAACGATGGTGAGCTATTTCGGATTCTCGGGCGCACTGGGGCCCTTTGCAAATGGGACGACGCTTAAAAACTCGGGGGAGGATGTCGTGCTTGCGGATCCACTTGGTAAGGTTGTTGATGAGGTCGATTACAAGCTGGGATTTCCCTGGCCAACGGTTGGAGATGACATGGGATCTCCTCCTGCGAGTCCTTCTATCGAGTTGATCAATCCATTTCTGGACAATGGTCTCGGCGGAAATTGGCGGGCATCGGGATTTCCCGTTGCCACGACGACCTCCGGTGGAGGAGGTCCGGTTACGCTGGTGAGTCCGGCGATGTCGTGGAGCTATCGCAAGGGATCGACCTATCCTTCCGCTGACGCGGTAGGAAAGGAGTGGTGGGACAATGGCTACGATGAAGGTGTTGATGGTCAGTGGGAGAGTGGCGTTACTCCGATCGGATACGGTGACAATGATGACGCGACCGTTCTTGATGACATGCAGAATGGTTACTTCAGCGTTTTCCTGCGTAGAGAATTCACGATTGCGCCCGGTGGAATTCCCAATGCCCTGACCCTGGGGTGCTACCATGACGATGGGGCGGTGGTGTATCTCAATGGGGTTGAGGTTGGTCGCTTTTCGGTCGATGCCGGGCCGGTTGCATTTCCTCCACCTGCAAATTTTGCGAATGGTCACGAAGCTTCCTGGTCTTCGCTTTCGATCTCCGGGACGGCTGCCTACCTGGTGGAGGGAGCCAATGTCATTGCGATCCATGGGATCAACGAAACTTTTGGAAGCAGTGACTTTTCCATCGATGCAGAACTGGCAACAGGGACAAGCGCGTCTGGTGACGACTTCAGCCCAACTCCCGGGGCTGCAAATTCATCCTTCGCATTGAATTCACCACCGCAGATCCGTCAGGTGGATCATTTTCCACAGGAACCGAAGTCAGGTGACGCCGTTGTCGTATCCGCCAAGATTACCGATCCCGATGGCGTTTCTGCCGTTACTTTGGAATACCAATTGGTTGAGCCCGGTGACTACTTCTGCCGTTTTCTGAAATTTAGCACGAACGGAAATGCCAATCCGGATCCCCGCTTCGAGGATCCTGCGGAGTGGACCTCTGTGCCAATGTCGGACAATGGTCTGGATGGTGATCTTCTAGCGAACGATTCACTTTTTAGCGTGACCTTGCCTGCGACCCTGCAAAGTCATCGACGCTTGGTCAGGTATCGTATTTCCGTGAGCGATACACCGGGAGCAGGGGTGAGGGTTCCTTACCCGGACGATCCGCAGCCGAACTTTGCTTACTTTGTCTATGATGGGCCGCCGGACTGGAGTGGTGTGATCCGCTCGGGCGATTCGGCCACGACTTATCCTGGTGAGTTGATGTCGAGTATCCCGACTTATTTCCTCTTGAGTGAAAACGAGTGGGTTGATGATTCCCAGTTCGGTGGCTACTCGGGGTCGGAGTATCTCTGGCCCGGTACGATGGTGTATAATGGCAAGGTGTATGATCATATTCAGTATCGTCCCAGAGGAGGGGTTCATCGATACCAGTATGGTAAGAACTTTTGGAAGTTTGACTTCCCCCGCGGTCACCGCTTCGAGGCACGAGGTCGTGATGGGAAGCGCTATGAAACGGATTGGAATAAGCTGAATTTTTCATCCATCGTGCAACAGGTGAATTTTAACCACCGGGGAGAGCAGGGGTTGTTCGAAGGGGTAGGCTTTCGCTTCTTCGATCTCTGTGGGCTGCCTTCCAGCAATACCCACTACAATCAGTTCTACGTGATTGATGAAGCCAGTGAGTCCGGTGCCAACCAATACGAGGGTGACTACTATGGTTTGTTCCTCTCGATCGAACAACTCGATGGGCAGTATCTTGACGAGCACGGCCTTCCCGACGGGAACCTCTACAAAATTGAGGGGCATGCCGGGAGTTCTAATAATCAGGGGCCTTATTCAGTGAGTGACGGATCGGATGTCGCCAACTTCATCAGTGGATACCGGAATTCGACTCCGACCGAGCAGTGGTGGCGGGACAACTTTGATCTCGAAAGCTACTTTAGCTACCGGACGATCGTGGAAGGAATTCATCACTACGACATCGCGAACGGGAAGAATTATTTCTACTACCACAACCCCGAGACTGACAAATTTCAGGTCGTGCCCTGGGATCTTGATTTGACCTGGGCTAACAACATGTTTGGCACAGGAAATCATGATTTTAAAACGAAGGTTGCCCAAAATCCGGCATTCAACACTGAATACCAGAACCGGGTTCGCGAGATCATGGATCTCCTCTACAACAATGATCAGGCCCATCACGTGATCGACGAAAATGTCCGGGATGTCTGGGCTCCGGGGGCGCCCTCCCTGGTCGGTGCAGATCGTCGACTCTGGGACAATAATCCACGGATCACGACCGCGGATCGCTACTATGATGTCGCGGCAGATAATGAGTTCAGCGGGATGATCAACGTGGCTAAGAACTACGTGGTGTCCCGGGGAAGTTGGATGGAGAGCAATCTCCTGACCCAGAATAATCAAATTCCAGCCACGCCCGTTATTACCTTCACGGGGGCTGCGGGATATCCCACCAACGATCTCCTGTTCACTTCCAGCTCCTATGCTTCGGCGACTTCCTTTTCCGCAATGGAGTGGCGGGTTGCCGAGGTCTATAACTCAGATTTCCCCAACTATCTCGAAGGCGATTCCTTCATTTATGAAATCGAGAATCCCACCATGTCCGGACGTTTGGAGGCCTTCGGTGATTCTTATCTCTTTCCGGTTACTGCCACCCGGGAAGGATGTTTTTATCGGGCTCGGGTGCGGCATCAGGATAGCGAAGGGCGGTGGAGCCATTGGTCGGATCCGGTCGAATTTCAAGCGGCTTCTCCCGATGTGAGTTTTTATGCGGACAGTCTGAGGATTTCAGAGATCCACTATGATCCTGCCAGCGCGGCACCTGCCGAGGAAGCAAGTGGCTGGGTGACATCGGATTTTGAATTCGTTGAGCTTCACAACCTTGGAAGCCAGATCGTAGATCTCACCGGGGTTCGTTTTACCAAGGGAATTGATTTCGATTTTTCTGATGGAACGGTGTTGGCGCCAGGGGGGTTTCTCGTTGTGGTGAAGAACCTTGCGGCATTTAAATCCAGATACGGAAATGGAAGGCCGGTAGCCGGAGAGTGGGATCTGAATGACCGGCTCAGCAGTGGCGAAAATCTCAAACTCTCACTGGGGAATGGGACGCCGATCATCGAGTTTATCTACGGCTCGGATGGTCTTTGGCCCACCGAGCCGAATGGAGAGGGATACAGTCTCACCTTGGAGCGGGTCAGCGCGACTCTTCCTGCGGCTCATGCCGATCCTCTCGCGTGGCGACCCAGTGGTGTCATTGGCGGGACTCCGGGTGAGGATGATCACCTTGATTTTGAATCGTGGGCAGAGAGCGCGGGCCTGCCTGAAGGCACTTTGCCCACGGAGGACCCGGATGGGGATGGTTTGAATAATCTCCTGGAATACGCCTTGGGCTCGAATCCGCTCCAGCCCTCTCTGGAAGATAGTCCGACGGCATCGACGGGGACTTTGGTCATCAACGGTATCCCGGGGAGCTACTTGAGCTTGTCATTCAATCGTCCATCGGGAGTCGCTGACCTTCAATACGTCGTCGAATTTTCGGCGGATCTCAATTCTTGGGACGGCGAGGGTGCGGTGCGTCATTCCCGCGTGAGTAATGGCGACGGCACCGTGCTGGAGACTTGGAGGGCTCCGACCGATGTTGAAAGTCAACAACGTTGGTTTATGAGACTGCGCGTGGTGCAGAATTGATGAGCGTTGTTGCTGAAAGAATAAGCTTCCAGAGTTTCGTAATGAAATGCCTCGCCGGGATGCCTTTGTTTTTACCTAAAATTGCCCTTCTTGTCTGTCTTCAATCGATGGCCCCGGCGTTATGGGCTGATGACCGGATTGCGGTAGAAGTAGTTCCTTTTTTGGAGAACCATTGTTTCGAGTGTCATGACAGTGCGACCCAAAAAGGAGAGTTGGATCTGGAAGCTCTCTCGCTGAAGCTCGACGACCCTGCTGGCATGAAAACGTGGATCATGGTTCACGATAGGCTTGCTGCGGGGGAGATGCCGCCGAAGAAGAAAAATGCACCTCCCATTGAAGAGAAGGATCCGTTTTTGAAAGCGATCTCGGATGCCGTGACCGGAGTTGAGATGGCGAGGGACCGTATCCACGGGCGCTCGATGTGGCGCCGCTTGAATCGCTTCGAGTATGAGAATACCGTTCGTGATTTACTCTCGGCTCCCTGGCTCGATTTGAAAGATATTTTGCCCGAGGACGGGGAGGCTCATCGCTTTCCCAAATCCGGGGAAGCTCTCGATATCTCGCATGTTCAAATGGCCCGCTACATGGACGCCGCTGATACCGCTCTTCGCGCTGTCATCGTTCCGGGAAATGGCAAACACGAGAATAAGGTGTCCCGCTTCTATGCCCGGGAGCAACCGGGGATGACGGGGAAGATTTTCTTCAATGAGTTCAACAATTCGACCTATCGCTCCATGATTCCTCTGCTGGGAACCGAGGCTCAGCCGGATGTGATGTCCCGGAAGCTGCCCCTGACCGTGGGGGCCAAGGACCCGGAGACGCGGGAGCGCGAAGCTTTGGGGGTGATGGCGAGTAGCTACGAGCCGATTCAACCACGCTTTGATCGCTTTTGGACACCTTTTGATGGCCGCTATAAGCTCCGCTTGAAGGCCTATTCTTATACCGCCGGAGCCATCGTGCGAAAAAGTTTCATCGATGCCGATCGCGAGAAGGCCTTTCCGGGGAGACGTGATGAACCGGTCAGTCTTTACGCGATTTCCCAACGCTCGCAGCGGAAGTTGGTGTCGGTCGATGTCTTTCCGGAGGCCCGGGTGGTTGAGATTGAGTCCTACCTGAGACGGGGTGAAATCATCGGTCCGGATGCCGCCCGCTTGTTTCGGTCAAGGCCTCCGGGACCGTTTCACAATCCTCTCGCAACTCCGGAAGGAATTCCCGGGGTGGCTTATCAGTGGCTGGAAGTTGAAGGGCCCTTCAATGACATTTGGCCGCCGGCAGGGCATCAGTTGCTCTTCGAATCCTACTCGATCAATCCTCCCAAGATGGTGCCTAAAAAGGGTGTTTTTAATCCCCAAAATATCCCGGAAGATTCCAGACGGCTTCTCTCGAACTTTCTCGCCAAAGCGTATCGACGCCCAACGACACTGGAGGATACCGAACGTTTTTTACCAGTGGCCGACGCTGCGCTTTCGACAGGAAGCACCTTTTCCGAGGCCATGATCGCCGCCTACACCGCCGTTCTTTGTTCTCCCGGTTTTCTTTGTTTAGAGGAGCCGGTGGGCCTCTTGAACGAGCATTCGCTGGCATCCCGGCTTTCCTACTTTTTGTGGAATTCTTCTCCCGACGGTTCACTCCGAACCCTTGCCGATGAGGGAAAACTCACAGACTCCCAAACACTGCGCCACGAGACTGCGCGGATGCTCCTCGACCCGAAGTCTGATCAGTTCATCGAGGCCTTCCTTGACTCATGGTTGGATCTCAAAAATATCAATGCGACTTCGCCTGACTCGACCCTCTATCCTGACTACTATCTCGATGACCTTTTGACGGAGTCAGCGCTCGATGAAACCCATCTCTTCTTCAAGGAACTGGTGAAAGAGGATCTGCCTGCGCGTAGCCTGATCGATAGTGAATTCACCTTTTTGAACGAGCGACTTGCCAGGCACTACGGTATTCCCGGTGTGAATGGAGTTGCGCTCAAGAAAGTCCAGTTGCCCGGTGATTCACCACGAGGTGGACTGATGACGCAGGCCAGTGTTTTAAAGGTCACGGCGAATGGCACGACGACCTCTCCAGTCTTGCGGGGAAACTGGATTCTGGAACGTATTTTGGGCCAGAAAACTTCTCCGCCTCCGCCGGGCACTCCGGCAGTCGAGCCCGATATTCGAGGTGCGAAGACAATTCGAGAGCAACTTGAGAAGCATCGTGAATCGACCAGTTGCAATAGCTGTCACTCGAAAATGGATCCTCCCGGATTCGCGCTCGAATCATTCGATATTCTGGGAGCGTGGCGGGGACACTACCGGGCGCTGGGAGACAAGAAGGATGCCGTAGCTGGATACGGGAAAAACGGTCAGCCGTTCGAATTTCATCCAGGCTTGCCGGTCGATGCAACGGGTGAGTTGGCAAGCGGAGAAAAGTTTGAAGAGATCCGGTCGTTTAAGAAGCTGTTGCTTCGCGATGAACGGGCGATTGCCAGAAACATGGCGAATCAACTGATCACCTACGCCACAGGAACGCCCGTGCGGTTTAGCGACCGTGTGACTCTCGAAGAAATCCTCAACAAGTGCCAAGAATCAGGGTATGGTCTCCGCACGCTCATTCACGAAGTCGTTCAATCTTCCTTGTTCCGTTCCAAATAAGCACACCTTCCGGCACCCATGAAAGTCCCTTATATTTCTACCCAACGTCATCTTTCCCGTCGCTCGTTTTTGAAAGGGGTGGGGGTGGCTCTCGGGCTTCCGTTGCTGGACTCGATGTCGCCGGCCTTTGCCAAGACGGCACCGCTGACTGCTCCGCACCGCTTTTTGGGAATTTGTAATAACTTGGGTTTGTTACCTGAAAAGTTTTTCCCCGGAGCCTCCGGGTTTGGTTATGACCTCTCACCCTATCTTCAACAGCTCGCAGCCAATCGTGACAAGTTTACGGTTTTCAGTGGGGTGTCGCACCCGGATGTCGATGGCGGGCATCCGGCCGACATTTGCTTTCTAACCGCAGCGCCTCGTCCTGCGAGCAGTGGCTTCCGCAATACCATTTCACTCGATCAATACGTCGCCGAACGGATGGGGCATTTGACCCGTTTTCCGTCCCTGACTCTTGGCGTCAACGTCAGGGGGAATGGGCGCTCGTTATCTTTTACGGGCTCCGGTGTTCAGATTCCGCCCGAGCAGAGCGCGGCGGGTCTTTATCGGAAGCTTTTCTTCCAAGGCAACCCGAAGGAGATTGCGGAACAACAACGCAAGCTGGCTTTGGGCAAATCCATGATGGATGCCGTTGCGGGGCAGGTTAGGGGATTGCAAAAGAAGGTCGGCAGCCGTGATCGTGAACGCCTTGATCAATACTACACGGGAATTCGTGAACTCGAAGTCCGGCTTGAGCAGTCGCGCGAGTGGGAAAGGAAACCCAAGCCCAAGACGGATGCGAAGGAGCCGTCAGATCCCAAAGATCCGGTTGATTATATGGAGAAAACCGAGTTGATGTATCGATTGGCACATCTTGCCTTCGAGACGGATTCGACCCGCATGATCACCCTGATGTTAGATTCCGTTTCGTCGCCCGCCATCGTGGTGGACGGGAAGACCGTGAGTGATGGTTACCACAATCTTTCCCACCACGGGAAGAATCCCCAAAAGATGGCGCAATTGGAAACCATCGATACCGAACACATGAAGCTTCTCAACGGACTCCTTGATCAACTGAAGGGGACTCCGGAGGATCAATCGACCTTGCTAGATCGGACGATGGTTCTCTATGGCAGTAATCTGGGGAACGCCTCTTCACACGTCACGACTAACCTGCCGGTTCTCTTCGCAGGTGGAGGCTTCAAGCATGGGCAGCATCTGGCCTTTGATCAGGTCAATAATTACCCGCTGCCGAATCTCTACCTCTCAATGCTCCATCGTCTGGGTATCGATGCCAACAAGTTTGCCTCTTCCACCAGCACGATGAAGGGGCTGGAACTGAGTTAGAAGTTCCAGGTTTGGGTGGTCTTACCGTCAGCAGATGAGATCGTGATGGCATCGACTTGAATCGCCTGTCCGCTGGCGGGGAGGTGGACCCGGAGAATTCCGAGGCTGCCTTCGGCTGGAAGTTTGAGGCTGATCTCAGACCACTCGTTGGCTTTGAGTTCAAAGGGAACGGAGCCCACTTTTGGCGAACCATTGGCCCAAGTCACTTTGCCTGATCCACCTTTTGGGGCCTTGGCGCGGATGGTGATGCTGGCAGAGCCCTTGTATTGGGCAGCGCCCACTCCGAGGAAGGGATCCTGACCAACGGCTTTCAAGGTGACGATGCCATCCTTGACCGTGGCGGTGTTATTACGGGCTTTCCACCCTTGAAGCCAGGGGGCAGAGGGATCGTCTTGCGCGTTTGGCCTGGCTTTCGGCTTTGGAGCGTTGCGAACTTTGTTCACGCCTTCGATTTCGGGGCGGTATTTTGCCGGGTCAAAGGTCGGATTGAGAATGGGCACAACAGCTTGGGTATCGGTGAGATGCTTTGAGATTTTGGCGTCGAGTTCTTCGACGAGTTTCGGATGGTTTGCGGCGAGGTTCGTTGTTTCGCCGAGATCGTTTTCGAGATCGTAGAGGCGGTAGCGATGAGCCCCCTTGTTGCCCTGATGGAATTCACGAATGAGCTTCCAGTTTTTGTGGTGCACCGAAATCGCAGGGGGCATCCAATCAGGAACAGGTGGGTTGTGCGGAAAGTAGGTGAAGATGGCATCGCGGGAGAAAGGTTTTCCTTCGAGGGCGGGAACGATACTGACGCCGTCGAAGATTTGGCCTTCTTCTTTTTGGAGGTCGAGAATCTCAAGAAGAGTGGGGTAAAAGTCCGTGGATTGAACGAGAGCGTCGTTTTTGGAATCTGCGGCAATTCTTGGAGGCCAGACTACGATCATGGGAACGCGGACGCCGCCTTCGTACATGGAGGCTTTTCCTCCGCGCAAGGGGAAGTTGCTGGTAGGGGTGGTTCCGTCGATCTCGTTGTACATGTTGCCACCATTGTCGGAGAAGAAGATGACGATGGTATTGTCGGCGATTTTGAGCCGGTCGAGAGTGTCGAGGAGGGTGCCAACGGCGTCGTCCATGGACTCGACCATGGCGGCGTAGGTTGGGCTGCGCTGGAGGTCTTTGGGATCAACGAGGTCTTTGTATTTTTCAATGAGATCCTTTTTGGCATCGAAGGGAGCGTGGACGCTGAACATCCAGTAGTTGAGGAAGAGGGGCTTGTCCCTATTCGCTTCGAGATAGGCGACGGCTTCGTTGGCCATGCGATCTTCGATGTGTTCGTTGGGCGTGGCTGGGTCAAAATCTGGAAATTTCCAGGGAGCGACAAAAGAGCCTGCCGGTCCGGGTCCGGCCCAATGTGGAATGTCGATATCGAAGCCTTGTTCGAGGGGAGAGAAGGGCTCGGGTCCGAGGTGCCATTTTCCGAAGTGCGAGGTGGCGTATCCGGCTTTCTTCAATGCCTTGCCGAGAGTCGGGACATCGGTCCGGAGTCGGGTGCTGGAGTTGGGCTGAATGGACTTGCTTCCCGGAGGGGCCGAGGCCCCCGGGCTTGCGTTGAGATGAACGGGCGGGAGGTGGCAGTTGGGGGCTGTGAGTCCAATGCGGGCTGGAGTTTGTCCGGTGAGAATGCTGGCGCGGGTGGGAGAGCAGAGCGGGCTGGCCGCGTAGGCGCGGGAGAAGGTCATGCCACGTTTGGCGAGACGTTCGATGTTAGGAGTTTTGTAGAGCTTGCTCTGTCCGTAGAGAGTCGTGTCAGCCCAGCCCAAATCGTCGGCGACGATAAAAACGATATTTGGGCGATCCGCAGAGAAGACCGGAGCGGCGACGGCGCAAAGGATTGAAATAAAGAAACCTTTCTTCATCGCTTTAAAATGTCGCCTTTCGATCGCTTTGCAAGCTTCGAGCCTATCAGAATAAGAAACCTTCCCTGTTCACGGGGCATCGCTAATTTTCGGGGATGTTCGTTCCTCTTCCTGACCTAATACTCACTCAAGGCAGGAGACGTCTTGTGCTCCTCTGCTTTGCTGGTTTCGGGGGTGATGAAGGCTGCGAATACAACGGATAGCCTGCGGGTGGGAACCACGGTGCAGACGCCGGGAACGGGCCTTGGTTCTCCGATCAAAATCACCTGGAGTATTGTTCCCGACGGAACGAATCTTCCGGCGACCTTTACTGATCCGGCGACCAACCCAAATCCCAAGAGTAGTTTGATCGCGTCACTGGACAATCGCTAATTTGAAACTCATCGTAGGTCATGAACATGCGTACGGTTTCGGGTTGAGACATCTTGAGATCAATGGCGATTGTTCTCTTTCAGTCGTGTGTGGCAGTGGGGGCAATGCGAATGGGCCGCAGTTTGATGACTTGCTCGCGCTGTACCGAAAGTATGGAGTTGCCTTGGAAAAAAACAGGGGAAATGACACCCGGGACAGTGCTCATTCGCTGGGTCTGTTAGAGGTGGGTTTAACTCTTGGCGTCGGTTTAGACGCGAACGATCTGAGCGTCAGTTCAGCGGGAGCCAATTTTGTTTCGATCGACGGAACGAGTGATTCAGATTTCTCTCAATTCACCCTCGATGGGGCTTCGGCAGTCGGGTTCCGTCTCGAGCCCCGAGGACCGTCCTACACTTATGTTCCCGAGGGTGGGGGAAGTGTTTCCTTCAATGCCTTGGCTCAATCGAATCTCTCGCTACGCGTCTTTGATGTGGGCGGGATCCTGCTGCATGATGTCAATGCGGTGGGACTTGGATTGGCCGAGGATTTCACGACTGCGATTCTCCCGGCCGGTACCTACACGGTCCGGGTGGGCGGGAGTGAAAACAGGGCGCAGATGTATGCGTTAACTTTAGCGGTCGCCGATAGCGATGGCGACGGAGTTTCTGATCTAGTTGAAAGTGGGACGGGGAGAAATCCGCTGGCGGCCTCAGATCTTGCGTTTGAATTCGCCGGAGATTTCGAAGGTTGGGGCGCAACGTCTCCGGCTTGGTGCAAGGAACAGCAGTGACCGAAGATCCCAATTTTAGAGTGGCCGGATTGCGTTTCCACGGGGCCTCGATCTCAGAAATCGTGGTTTGAATGAAGGCTTCGTCGATTCGTGACGTGGAGCTTTTCTGGGGAATCGAAGGTGCTGACAATTTCGCGGGCACCCGTCGTTTGGCAGTTCCCTATACCGGGAATGGTGACTGGCAGGTCGTGGCGTTTGAGGTTTCAGCGGCTCCACTTTGGGTCAATGAAACGGCGACACGATTGCGGCTGGATCCAATCAGGCAAGCGGCGGCAACCTTTGCGGTGGATTGGATTCGAGCGGGTGGAGGTGACTCAGATGGGGACGGCAGGGTCGCTGGTTTTGTAGAGGCGGAGGGTGTCGAAGTGGGTGTTGCCCGAGGAGTTGGCAATGATGCCGAAGCGGGACTCTGATGGAACGGGGGCGCCAAGAGCGAAGGTTCCGTTAGTAACGGGTGTCGTCGGAGAGCGTGTCAACGATCTCGTAGGTGAGAGTTGCAGAGCCCTGCGTGCCGGTGATGGTGAGCCGGTAAAAACGGTTTTGAGCGATGATGGGAAGGGTGTTGTTGTCGCTGTCTGTTAGAGAACGCGGGTTGGTGCCTTGGAGGAACTCAATGTCATCCTCGACTGAAGGCTCTGCTGCCGAGGCGGGATAGCGCGATTCCCAGACGTCGCTGATGCCGTTGTTGTTGTGATCGAGAGCGGAGAGGTTCCCGACAAGAGGACAGGTTTTAACTAAGAGGAGCTGCATCGCCGGGAGGGGATGTTAGCGAGTGGTGAACTCGTGGGATCCGGGTGCGATCTTGATGAGGTCGTGACCGGGAAGGGTGAGCTCAGCGGTGGTGTTGGGCGGGATGGTGGCCTGGTAGAGGAAGGTGCCGTCGTCGTTTCGCTTCCAGTGGATGGCGATGCGGCCGTGGGAGCAATCGTGGTGGGCCTTGACCCAGGTGAGGGTGTTGGGATCTTGCTGATAGGCTTCCTTCGACGGGAAATGCGGGTGAAGAGAGATCTTGGAATATCCAGACTCGCCTGGAGAAATACCGGCGAGATCGGACATCATCCAACCCGTGACGGCACCGAAGGCGTAGTGGGAGAAGGAGTTCATGGAGGCATTGAGCTCTCCGTCAGGACCTCCGAAGCCGTATTCTTCGGTGTAGGAATTCCAGCGTTCCCAAATGGTGGTGGCGCCATTTTTAACTTCGTATCCCCAGGAGGGATAGAGCCGACTCTGGCTGAGCTTGAGCGCAAGGTCGTGCTGGCCGGTGTCGGTGAGCATGGGGAGGAGGGGCTTGGTGCCGAGGAAGCCGGTGGTCATGCCGGTGTTTTTTTGGTTGGCGCGGGATTTGATGAGATTGGCAAGTCGTGTTCCGGCTTTCTTCCGAATGGCTGGATCGATGAGGATGCCGCAGTCGAGGGCGAGGACGTATGCGGACTGGGATTTGATCTTAAGTTCGCCATCGGGAAGGAGGTAGTTTTCGCGGAAGTTGTTGCGAAGGGTCTCTGCCCAGTTGCGGTATTTTTGAGCTTCTTCGGTCTTGTTTTGGGCTGTTGCCATTTCGGACATTTGAATGGCGATGAGAGCGAAGTAGCAATTGTCGATGTATTCGTGTGAAGTGGGATCGTCAAGGTTGAGCCAATCTCCCCACGGGGCTCCGAAGGCGGTGCCTTTGAGTTCGGGGTCGGCCTTTTTTCGGGCGTCCATGAAGCGAGTCATGGCGGGCCAGTGTTGGGTGAAGAAGGCGGGGTTGCCGGTGGCTTTCCAAAGGGCGTGAGGGACGATGACACCGGCGTCGGACCAAGCGGTGGCGTGGACGGCGCCGCCGTGGCCGAAGGGGTAGGGCGCGTAGCTGGGGTAGTAGCCTTCGGGTGTCATGGAGTCTTCGAGTTCCCGAAGCCATTTTTTGAAGAAGGCGGCGACGTCGGCGTGATAGGCGGCGGTGGCGGCGTAGATTTGGGCATCACCGGTCCAGCCCATGCGCTCGTCACGTTGCGGGCAATCGGTGGGGAGATCGATCCAGTTGCCGCGCTGGGTCCACACGGCGTTTTGGAAAACCTTGGTGACGACGGGATCTGAGCAATCGAATCCGGAGGCCATGGGGGTGTCGGAATGAAGGACCAATCCGGTGACCATGGAGAGATCAGGCTTCTCGGAGACTCCTCGTATTTCGATGAACTGGAAGCCGTGGAAGGTGAAGCGGGGAATCCAGGTTTCGCCCTTGGGGTCACCTTTACAAATGTAGGTGTCGGTGGAGCGGGCCGCGCGGAGGTTTTCGGTCATGAGACGACCGTCGGGGTGGAGCATCTCGCCGTAGCGGATGGTGATTTTTTGTCCGGCTTCGCCTTTCACTTTCAATCGGATGTTGCCGGCAATGTTTTGCCCCAGGTTAAAGATGAAGACGCCGGGGGCCTGCTCGGTGACGGACTGGGCGGGGAGTTCCTGGGTGATGCGAACGGGTTGGGCGGGGTAGGCTTGAAGGACGGGTGGTTTGACGAAGCCGAACTCGCGCTCTTCTTTGACGAAGCGGTCGATAAAGAGGGCTTTGGTGGATCCGTTGTCCCGGGCGAGGATGGCGGATTCCCACTTCGAGTCATCGTATCCGGGGGAGGACCAACCGGTGAGCTCCTTGCGGGCATCGTAACCTTCGCCCATGAGGAAGTCGGCTTCGAATTCCGGACCGGTGGTGACTTTCCATGAGGGATTGGTGGTGATGGTTTCGGTGGTGCCGTCTTCGTAGGTGAGGTGGAGTTCAACCATGAGGGCAGGTGTTTTTCCGTAGGTGTTGCGGCCGGTTTTGTAGGGGCCGTATCCGACGAATTTTCCGTAAGCGATGTAGCCGGCATACCAGCCATCCGCGACGACGGCGCCGAGGACGTTCTCCTTTTGCTGGAGTTGGTCGGTGAGGTCGTAGGTGTTGTAGTAGGCGCGTTTCGTATAGTTGGTCCAGCCGGGGGCGAAGAAGGCGTCGCCTACTTTTCTTCCGTTGAGATGAAGTTCGTAGATGCCCAAGGCGGTGGCGTAGGCGAGGGCCTGGGTGATTTTTTTCTTTGGATTGACTGTGGTGCGATAGTAGCGGGCTGGTGGGAGGTAGAGTTGCTCGCGTTGATCGTGGAGCTTTGAGTCGTCCTTGAAGGAGATCCAAGGTGCGGTCGGCTCAGATCCTATGAGCGCGGTCGTGTAGGTCTGGATTGGTGACCATTCGGAGGCGCTGTCATTCTGATTCCAGGTGCGGACTTTCCAGCTGATTTTCGTCGAGGAAGGCATTTTCCACGATGAACCGATGAGGGAGGATTGGGAGGAACTTACTTTTTTGGAGTCCCAGAGGATGTCGTTGCCAACGAGACCAATGAAGTGGTAGGCGGACTGAGAGAGTCCTTTTTCGTTTCCAGCGAGAGCCCAAGAGAATCTAGGTTGGGCGTCATCGAGCCCGACGGGATTGGTGAGATGCTCAACCTGGAGATTGGTGGTAGTGTGCGCGTGGGCGAGGGCCGCGAGAGCAAGCGAGAGAAGGAGGGATTTCATTACTGTGATTGAAAGCGAAAGTTAAAGCGGCGGTCGGGGGCGTGATCGCCTTTGGTGAAATAAGAGTCGTCGAACGGGGCGTTGTCGGAGGCGTGAAAGTCAAATGAGAGAGGCTTGTTTTGCCACTCTGTGAGGAGAGGGATTTTGAGTTCGAGCATGTTGTTATCGAAGGCGCAGGGAACGAAGGTTGGAGTTCCTTCGGGACCGTTGGGGCCAATTTTTTCGAGGGATGTCGTTCCGTCAGCTTTACGCTCCCGGTTGATCAAGTAGTCGTATCCCAGCCATCCCGTTTTGGGGTTTTGGTCGGAATCGATGAGGCTGTTGTGAGGGGACGGGGGGAAGTGGGGGTGTTCCTTTGAAGCGCCGGATGTTGGCGATCATTTGATAGTAGTAGGCGTCGCCGTAGCCACCTTCCATGGGCTCGATATCGCGGGAGAATTCCAGGTTGTAGCAATCGACAAAGAAGGACTCGCCGGGATTGAGTTTTCTGCCGAGCATTTGGCCTGCGCCTTCGCCCGGTTTCTTGATGAAGCGCTGGGCGACCCACTCGTTCCAGCCGGTGATGAAGGCGATTTCCGGATCGATTTTGAGGGCGGAATCCCACTGCTCCTGGAAGTAGAGGCCTTCGTTTGATTGAACTTTGTCAGGTGCCGGTTGCATGCGGTTCTTATGGGAGCGACCGATGTTGGAGATGGGGTGTTGCGCGACGGCAACGGCGACGAATTCGGGCTTTCCAGGGGTGTGCCAGCCGGGAGTTTGAGGGCTGAAGTCGAGCCAGGGCCAACGGTCTTTGCCGTCGCCGAACCACTTGTGTCCCTTCGACCAGGCCCAGGAACGACGGAGGGTGAAGAAGGATTTTTGTTCGGGGGTGAGGCCTTCGGGATTGGCCATGAGGAGGGGCTTGCCCTGCCAGTGAAACCAGAGGGGCCGATATTGTCCGGTCTGGTATATCCGGTTGAAGATTTTGGCGACGGTGCGCTCGTGGTTGCTGTTGGTGAGAAAGGTGATCTGCGGGGTTTCCAGGCCTTCCTTGCGCATTTGAAGCCAGGTGGAGCAGAGGGCATCGACTTCGCGGTCATAGACGTAGGCGTTGGTGACATCGAGGGCGACAAAGTCGACGCCAGCTTCGCTGAGCTGGGTGGCGTGCCGACGAAGGACGAAGGGATCGCGGGAATAATAATACCCCAGTTCCGGTTCGGCCCAGTGGTGGAATGTTCCGGGTGCCGCCATCTTGGCACCCGGGGTTGCGAGGATTTTGGTGAGGTCGAAAGGCCCGTTGGTGGAGTGCCCTCCCAGCCAGAGGAAGTAGAAAATTCCAACAGTGCGGTTCTTTTTGACGGGGCCGGTTTCTGATTGGAGAGGCAGGCTCCGTCCCAATCCATCAGTCGCGGGCCAGGGAACCTGGGCGCTGAGGGATGACGAAAGGAGCCCTAAGATGAGTCCTTTTTTCAGGGAGATCATGAGGGAGTGGGATGGGGGCTTTCGTAGCTCTGGGGATCAGTTTCTAAATTTGATCCTGGGTTGAGTCGTCGAACTCAGGTTTTCGGAAGACGAGCCATGGGATGGCTGCGGCAAACCAAATGATCATCCCGGCGAACATGATGTTCTTGGTCGTGGTCAGACAGTCGCAGGCTCCCATAAAGAGGAGAATGGGAGGGACTACGGTGAGTAGGAGGCCAATGATGGCGATAGGTTTGAGAAATTTGTTCATGGCGGGAAGGGTTAGGCTTTGTTGAAAAACTTATTAAGAACGAAGTAGAGGACGCCCGCGCCGATCCAACAGGGAATGACGAGGAAGGCGGCGAAGGCGCCTTCGCGGAAGATGAGATGTAGCCCGATGGCGACAGGGAGGAGCCATGAGACCAGGACGATCCAGTTGGCAGAGCTTCCGGTGCGGGTCGCGAGTTCATCCTTGTTCTCTTTTCGAAGGAACCAAAAGTCGACGAAGAGGATCGCTCCCATGGGTCCAAGGACACATCCGTAGGCTCCGACAAAGCCGAGAAGTTGGCCCGAGAGGTTGGGGAAGATTCCGGCGATGGTCGCCACGATGCCAGCGACGAGAGTCATGGTGAAGGTCTTGGAACCAGGAACCATGCCTTGGAACGCGAGTCCGGCACGGTAAACGGTGGGGTTCGCGGTCGTCCATCCCGCGATGACGACGCAGACGATGCCGACCCAGCCGAGAGAATACCATGCGAGGCGACCGGGATCGGCCTGCACTTGCCCAGAGCTGTTGAGGGTTTCAGCGGGGTTGGTATGGATGAGCGCGGCGAGCAAGAGAGCGGCACAAATCCAAGCCATGTAGTGACCGAGGAACATGCCGATGGCAGGGGCCCAGCCGGAGGATTTGTCCTTGGCGTAACGGAAGATCGAGAGGTCGGCCATTCCGAAGTGCATTGCTCCGTTACAGAGCCAGGAGAAGATGACGATTTTCCAAAATCCAAAATCCCCGGGTCCATTTTTCTCTTGAACGAAGGCGACGGCATCCGTCCAGAACTTCCCATCACTGAGTGAAGCGTCGGAGGTGGCACCTATTTGATAAAGGGCGACGAATCCACAGGCGGCAAAGACGCCGATCATCCACGGTGCTGCGACGTTTGCGACGCGGGCGACCGTTTCGTATCCGGCAGCGGCAATGATGGCCATGACTGAACCGACAACCAAAACAAGGATCGTGAATGAGGGCGCTCCGAGGCCGAAGGTTTCGGCGGGTGTGTCATAGAAGATTCCAAAGGGGACACCAATCGCAGCGGCCGAGACGGTGACCATGCAGCCTGCGAGGAAGCAGAAGAGGAGTCCGTTCACGAGGTTGTAAATCTTGACGACCTTTCCTCCTGCGATGCGTTCGAGTTGATAGTAGATCGTCATCCGCTTGTTCATGGCGATGGGGACGACGAGGTAGCGCCAGGTGAGTATGGCAAGAATGTTACCAATGAGTAATCCGACGAGGAGGTTTGAGAGACTGGCTCCAGCGGCAAGAAAGAGGGGCCCGATCATGAATTCGGTTCCAGCGGCGTGCTCGCCTGCATACATGCCCCAGAATTTCCCGGGACCCTTAAGTGCCTTCTTTGGAACGGGAGTCCGCTCGTATTCGTTCGATTGATTGTTTTCGGTGTCAGCCATGATGGTGTGAGTTTGGTTTCTATACCTTGGGCGGAGGGTCCGGAATTGCGCTCAATTGGTCAACAATATTACAAGAAACGCTTCTTGGTATCTTTCAAATAGTTGCACTCATCGAATGTCTCTCTAACATCCGCTGTGATGGCAGGCGGAAAAATCAGGCTCAAGGATGTTGCGGAGCTGGCAGGAGTGGCGGTGAACACGGCGTCGACAATCTTGAATCGTCGTCCTAATTCCTGGGCCTCGAAGGAGACCGAGGAGAGGGTGTTTGAGGCGGCCAAGAAGCTGGGTTATCGTCCCAACCGGGCTGCGGTGGCGCTGCAATCGGGTCGTTTCAATACGATAGGCCTCCTGGTGGCGGATTTGGAGAATCCTTATTATACCAACTTTTCGAAGGTTTTCGGCAAACATGTTGAGGCCAAAGGGTATGATCTGGTGATTGAGAGTTGGCAGACTGATTTGGTGCGGGAGAAGAAATTGCTCGAGGACTTTGCCCATCGGAACGTTGACGGAGTCGTTGCCTTTGTCAGTAATCTTGATGAGCATCGGATTCTTCTGGATCGGCTTGGGAAGTCGGGATTTCCGATGGTGGCGCTCGCCATGCCCGGGGCTGAAGAAGCTCCGGTCGATACCGTGATCCCTAATTTTGGAACCGGACTTAAGGTTGCTGCAACGAGGTTGCACGATTTGGGTCATCGGCGTTTTGCATTTTTGGCGGCTCGCTCGACCGGTCAGCGGGTGGGTGGTCGGCCGGCATACTTTCAAAAGGTGATCCAGGAGTTTTCGGATAGTCAGGTTGAAATCGTGGATTGCGGTCCCAATGTGATTGAGGCACGGGAGGTCGGCCGAAAAATTCTCGATCAAGCTGACCGTCCCACGGCGGTGGTGACGCTGAATGATCTGACTGCGATCGGAGTGATGCGTGCGGCGAAGGATCTGGGGCTGCAGGTTCCTCGTGATGTTTCCGTGGTGGGAATTGATGGAATTCCGCTGGCGGAGCAGATGATGGTTTCACTTTCAACGGTGGCCCAGCCACATGATGCCATGGTCGCGAAGGCCGTTGAGTTTCTGCTCTCCCGGATTGAAGGGGAGGAGTCGATTGCTCCACGCAGGGCGGAGTTTGATACCGAGTTCATTGAGCGTGAATCGATTGGACCGGTGCGTTGATCTGTGCTTGCAATCTCATTTCTGCGCTTTCACAGCTATGGAATGAAACAATTCTTATCAGCGGTTTTTGCGGTATTGTTACATCAAGGGGTCATGGCGGAATTGCCTGACTTTGTTCAAAAAGCAACGGAGGCTCGCGCAGCGGGTCAGGGCATTTGGCACATCACCCCCCGTCGTGTCGTTTGGAAGTCCGAAGCCGGACTCGAGGGGGTCGAAAATCTTTTAAAACCCGGCCCAGGGCAGTAGGTGTTGGGACGGCCGAATCCGGTTTGCGTTCTTAAGAGCGGGGGATCCGTGGTGTTGGATTTCGGTGTGGAGCTTCAGGGAGGGGTCGAAATTTTCACCGGAATCCAGCCGGATCAAGTTCCGGATCAAGTTCCGGTGCCTGTTCGGGTTCGCTTTGGTGAGAGTGTGAATGAGGTGATGGCAACCGTTGGCGAGAAGGGGGCGACCAATGATCACTCAATTCGCGAGGAAGTGGTGAACTTGCCGTGGCTCGGGAAACGCCGGATTGGTTCGACGGGATTTCGCTTTGTGCGAATCGATCTCGAGCAGGCTGAGCGCGAGGTGGTCATTCAAGAGATTCGGGCTGTGTTAGAAGTACGGGATATCTCGTACGCGGGCTCATTTAAATCGAGTGATGAACGCCTGAATCATATTTGGGAAGTGGGAGCGTGGACCGTTCACCTGAATATGCAGGATTATCTATGGGATGGTATTAAGCGTGACCGACTCGTGTGGGTGGGGGATATGCATCCGGAATGGCGGACCATTCGGACCGTCTTCGGGCTCCATGAGATTGTTCCCAATAGTCTCGATTTAATCGCGGACATCACGCCTCAGAGTGAGTGGATGAATGGCATTAGCTCGTATTCGATGTGGTGGGTTCTCCTGCACGCCGAGTGGTATCAGCACAGCGGGGATGCCGCGTATCTCAAGAAACACGGAGCGTATTTGAAGGCACTTCTTCAAAAGCTGGCGACCTACGTTGATGAAAAGGGGAGTGAGAAACTCGATGGGCACCGCTTTCTCGATTGGCCGAGTTCCGAGAATCCCGAGGCAATTCATGCCGGGCTGCAAGCTTTGATGGTGATGACCTTGGAAGAAGGCGGAAAGCTGATGTCGACGCTGGGCGAGGTTGCGCTCGCGAAGACCTTGGCCGATTCCTCGGCTAAGATGAGGAAGCACATTCCCGGCGTGAATGGCTCCAAACAGGCAGCGGCCTTGCTGGCGATCGCCGGTTTACGTGATGCAGGTGAAGTAAATCAGGAAGTTCTCAAGGTCGGGGGCTCGAAGAATGTTTCGACCTTTTACGGATACTACGTTCTGGAAGCGATGGCGGCGGCGGGAGATCTTGAGGGAGCGCAAAAGCTCATTCGGGAATATTGGGGAGCCATGATTGATCTTGGCGCGACCTCATTCTGGGAGGATTTTAATATCGAGTGGGTTCCGGGCTCGGCAGGCATTACCGAAATCGTCCCGGAAGGCAAAAAGGACATTCACGGTGACTTCGGAGCTTACTGTTATGAAAACTTCCGTCACAGCCTCTGTCATGGCTGGGCAAGTGGGCCCACGGCTTGGCTGAATCGCCATGTTTTAGGGATTGAGGTGATTTCGAATCAGAAGGTCCGGGTGGTTCCCAATCTCGGTGATCTCGAATGGGCTGAAGGAGCGATCCCCATGGCTGGTGGATTGGTGAAAGTCAGGATCGAGAAGGGCAAGGAGCCTCTCATCGAAGTGCCGGAGGGGGTGGAGCTGGTGCGAGCTCGGCGGTTTCAGAATTCTAGCGAATAAATTTTAGGGGACACAGAGGCGGGGATTTTTCTAGTCTGGTTTTACGACAAACTGACTCTGAGTGAAAAATACCGCCGCCTCTGCGCACAAGATCGTAAGGTCATCTACACCATGAATAAAGCTGAAATCGGACAGGTTGAGATTGGTCAGGCCATTGGCTTCGCACTATCAACCGGCAGCAAGGAGTTGAGGCGAAACAAGGGCCAGAAGGGGGCGGCGGAGCGTGATCGGTGATTACTGGATGAGCTGGAGCCACTTTTGTGGGGAGAGGGTGCGCGTTGGGGGAAGACGGTTCTGCCAGAGGGGGCTTAGATATGGGCCGGGAACGGAGAAGTGGGCGGCGTTGAGGGGGCCAAAAAGTTGGTTGTTTCGGGAGTTTTTTCCGAGGAGTTCGGAAGACGTGTTGGCTGATCTGAGGACGGGTGGTTTTTTGAAATGAGGGAACAGTTGGAAGGCTAGTCGAGATGGAAGACCTGTTCGAGGGGAGTGGAGACCGGCGAGTTGTCGGGGTGCGTCTCCATGATGTCAGCCATGTCGGCCCACCACTTGTTGACAATCTCCTGATTAGGGAGGTCGTCAGCGGTGTTGTCGTCGGTGACGCGTTGCACCGCGAAAAGGGGGTGGTTAGGAAGAAGATAAGAAACGTTTTAAGTTGACAGACAGGGTGGAATTACTTCCCTTTTTTTCACGTCGCTGAAGCCTAGAAAGCAAAGTATAGCCGAAGCAGACAAACCTTTTTCCCCTATGAACGAAGATTCTCTCCAGCGTGTCACGAGTGCCCTTGATCATTTTCAAATAGAGCTTCCCTCATGGGGCTTCGCGGATACCGGCACTCGCTTCGGTAAGTTTCTTCAGGACGGGGCTGCAATTGATCTGGCCGACAAGTTGGCGGACGCCGGCGAGGTCAACAGACTCACGGGCTGCTGCCCCAAGGTCGCGACGCATATTCTCTGGGATTTTGAGGAAGGGGTCGCTTCGTCTGAGATCGTCGAGCTTGCCAAAAAGCACGGTGTTCAGCTGGGATCGATGAATCCCAATCTCTTTCAGGATCAGGAGTATCGCCTCGGGAGTCTCTGCAATGCGGATGCCGCGGTTCGCGAGCAAGCCTCCCAACATGTCATCGATTCGATCAAGCTCGGCCAGGAGGTCGGTAGCAACGTGGTGTCACTCTGGATGGCCGACGGCACAAACTACCCGGGGCAGGATTCCATCCGCGCCCGGAAGCGTCGTTTGGAGAATGCACTCGGGGAGTTTCATCAGCACCTCTCCCAAGACCAAATTTTTCTGGTGGAATACAAACCCTTCGAGCCCGCCTTCTACCACACCGATATCGCTGACTGGGGCATGTCCTACCTCTACGCCCAGAAGATGGGGCCGCAGGCCAAGGTGCTGGTGGATACTGGTCACCATTATCAGGCCCAGAACATCGAGCAGATCGTGGCATGGCTTCTCGATGAGGAGATGCTCGGGGGCTTCCACTTCAACGATAGGCGCTATGCTGATGATGACCTCACGTTGGGGTCCATCGACCCTTACCAAATTTTCCGTATTTTTAACGAAATTCACAGCTATGCCGCTTCTTGTGGAGGCAAGTATCCAGCCATCGAATACATGGTGGATCAGTCGCACAATTTAAAGCCGAAGATGGAAGCGATGATCGAGACCGTCACGGCGGCTCAAGAGCTTTATGTGAAGGCTGCCCTCGTTGATCAGGAAGAACTGGTGAGTCATCAAGAAAAGGGCGAAATTGTCGATGCCGAGCGGCTTTTGAAGAAGGCCTTCGGAACCGACGTCACAGGAGCGATTGCCGAGTGGCGTCGCGGAGGGGGTCTTGCTGACGACCCTCTGCTGGCCTTCCGCGAAACTGGCTATCTTGAACAAATTTCTACCGAACGGAGTGCCCGTCGTAAGGCGCTCGGGATCACCGCAGGCGGCGGATACGCTTAAACAATTTTTCAACTCCTTCAATTTCCCAACTTTATCACAATCGATCAAATGTCATTTGAACCATCCGACTACCGTCACGTAAATTACAACTGGGACGATGCTACTGTCGCCAACATGAGCCCCGTGGAGCGCCTTGTTTTTCGTTCCAATATTCTCGGTGCCGATCAGCGCATCACCAACACCGGGGGAGGGAATACGTCTTCGAAGGCGACTGAAAAAGATCCCCTGAGTGGCCAGGATACCGAAGTCCTCTGGGTCAAGGGATCGGGCGGTGACCTCCGTACCTCAAAGGTGGAGAACTTTTCCTCGCTCTATCAGGACAAGCTCATCGCGCTTCAGGACATTTACCACAACACCACTCCCAATGGAGTGAAGACCCAGATCGAGGACGATATGGTGAACATGTACCGTCACACCACCTTCAATCTGAACCCACGGGCATCATCGATTGACACGCCGTTGCATTCTTTTATCCCCTGCAAGCATGTCGACCACATGCACCCAAATGCCTTCATCTCAATTTGTGCGACAAAGAATTCGGAGGCGATCACCAAGGAAATCTTTGGCGATGAAATCGTTTACACTTCGTGGCAACGTCCGGGCTTTGACCTTGGACTTTTGTTCCAGGACGTTTGCGTGAAGAACCCCAATGCCAAGGGTATCAACATGGGGCAGCACGGTCTCATTAACTGGGCGGACGATGACAAGGAATGCTACGAGTTGACGCTGAACCTCATCGAGCGGGCGGGTCGTTATATCGAAGAGCGTGATCAGGGTGAGCAGACTTTTGAAGGCCAGAAATACTCCCAACTTTCGGAAGAGAAGAAGCGCGAACTTGTGAGTGATTTGGTGCCGTGGCTTCGTGGCCAGGTCAGTCAGCAAAATCGCTTTATCGCAACCATCGAGAGCACCGATGCGGTCTTGGAATTCGTGAACAGCAACGCGGCACCCCGTCTTGCGGAACTCGGAACATCCTGCCCCGACCACTTCCTCCGGACCAAGATCAAGCCACTCTTCGTTGACTGGGATCCTCAAAACGAAGGACTCGATGTTCTTCGCTCCAAGCTTTCGGCCGGACTTGAGAAGTATCGCGCGGATTACGCGGAATACTACGAGACCAACAAGGAGGTTCACTCGCCAGCAATGCGTGACCCGAATCCCACCGTGATTCTCATTCCTGGAGTTGGCATGGTGGCCTTCGGCAAGAACAAGAGTGAGTCCCGTGTGACCGCTGAGTTCTACAACTGCGCAATCTCGGTGATGCGTGGTGCCGAAGCGATCGATGAATACATCGGTCTTCCCCAGAAAGAAGCGTTCGACATCGAATACTGGGCGCTCGAAGAAGCGAAGCTCCAGCGCATGCCGGTCGAACGTGAGTTCGCCCGCAAGGTAGTGGTCGTCATTGGTGCCGGAAGCGGCATTGGTAAGGAGGTGGCTCACGTCATGATTGGCGAGGGGGCGCACGTTGTCTGTGCCGATTTGAATGCCGAGCATGCCCAGGCGACAGCCGATGAATTGATCGCGAAAGTGGGTCAGGGAATCGGAGTCGCTGGAACCGGGATTTCCGGCTGTGGAAATGCGATTGGACTGGCTTGCAACGTCACTGATCGTGATGCCATCAAGGCCATGCTTGCAGATGTCGTTTACGCTTATGGTGGCTTTGACCACATCGCCGTGACCGCTGGAATCTTCGTCCCGCCTGACAAGACCGGCCACATTCCTGACGATAAATGGGGACTCACCTTTGGGATTAACGTTGCCGGGCCCTACTTCGTGGCTGATGAGGCCGCCAAGATTTGGAAGGAACAAGGACTTCGTGGGAGCATGGTCGTGACGACCAGCGCCAATGCGGTGGTTTCCAAGAAGGGAAGTGTTGCTTACGACACCTCCAAGGCTGCTGCGAATCATCTTCTCCGTGAGCTCGCGATTGAGCTCTCTCCGCTCGTTCGCGTGAACGGAGTGGCTCCTGCAACTGTCGTTTCAGGAAGTGCCATGTTCCCGCGTGACCGGGTGATCGCTTCGCTCACCAAGTACGACATTCCTTTTAGTGAGGATGAGGATACTGAAGAGCTGCGTGATAAGTTGGCTCAATTCTACGCCGACCGGACGCTCACCAAGTTGCCGATTACTCCGCGTGATCAGGCCAACGGAATTCTCTTTATGCTGAGTGAGGCATCTTCTAAGACAACCGGACAGATTCTTGCGGTCGATGGTGGCTTGCACGAAGCTTTCCTTCGTTAAGATCTCATTGTTCCGCCTATGAAAACAGACGTCCTCCTCATCGGATCCGGCATCATGTCCTCGACTCTTGGGGTCCTGCTGAAGGAGCTGAAGCCCGACATTTCCATTCAACTTTTTGAAGTCTCGGATCAGCCGGCGCAGGAGGCCTCGAATGGCTGGAACAATGCCGGCACGGGGCACGCTGGAATCTGTGAACTTTCCTACACCCCTCATATGGAGACGGATGGAACGGTGAATGTTTCCAAGGCGATTTCAGTTTTCGAGGATTTTGAGTTTTCCTTGCAGTTTTGGGCACACGCAGCCCGGAAGGGCATCATCAAGAAGACGCGTGAGTGTCTCAATCCCTTGCCTCATATTTCGCTCGTCCACACCGAGGAACAGCTTCCGTATTTGGAGGCGCGGTATATGGGGCTGAAGCGGCATCATTTCTTTGAGCCGATGAAGCATTCGACGGATCGCGAAGAGATTCGCTCGTGGGCTCCGTTGTTGGTCGATGGTCGTGATGAAAATCAGCCGATTGGCGCGACCTATATGGATGGCGGCACCGATGTGAACTTCGGCGAAATCTCCCGTAATTTTTGTGAGTGGCTCGACGGGCAGGAGAACTGTGAGGCCCACTTTGGACATCGCGTTACCGGTCTCAAGAAGCAGGGTACAGGTTGGGTGGTGACAGTCCGTGATGAAGACACCGGCACGAAGCGTGAAATCGAAGCGGGCTTCGTCTTTATCGGAGCGGGTGGTGGTTCGCTGCCTCTTCTCCAGAAGGCTGGAATTCCCGAAGTCAAAGGCTACGGTGGTTTCCCCATTGGAGGACAGTGGATGATCACAAAGAATCCCGAGGTCGTCGCCAAGCATACTGCCAAAGTTTACGGGCAGGCTCTTGGAGCAGCTCCCACGATGGCCGTTCCGCATCTGGATACGCGTGTCATTGACGGGGAACGTTATCTTCTTTTTGGACCGTTCGCAGCCTGGACAGGAAAGTTCCTCCACAACGGCGGAAGTCATTTGGACCTCCCGCTATCGGTGCGTCCGAGTAACATCATTTCCCTGATGCGCGTTGGCATTCACAATTTGGATCTCGTCAAATATCTTGTTCAACAAGGACTTCAGTCCAAGGAATCGAGGATGCAGGAGCTCTATAACTTCTATCCCGATGCCAAATCTGACGACTGGGAGGTGATTGATGCTGGAATCCGGGTGCAGGCCATTAAGCAAGAGCCTGGAGAGGAACCAGGAATCGTGCATTACGGCACGGAGGTCCTGACCAGTGAAGATCGCAGTATTTCGGCTCTTCTGGGAGCTTCGCCAGGGGCCTCGATCTCGACCCAGGTGATGTTCGAGTGCATCAAGAAGTGTCTACCGGAACTTTTGAAAGATCCGGAAGGACAAGCCCGGATGTCCGAAATGATTCCTAATTGGAATGAGGATCTCAAAGTCCCCGGGGCCCGTGCTCGCTTCCTGGAAATCCATGGGAAGGCCATGGCGGATCTGAACCTGCTGTAAGTTATGTCGAATGCTCCTTCTGTTTATCTTGCCGTTGATCTTGGAGCCGGCAGTGGCCGGGTGATCGCCGGAGTCGTACAAGACGGTCGCTTGTCACTTCAGGAAATGAATCGCTTCGAGAACACGCCTTTCGAAAAGGAGGGGGGCTTGTTCTGGGATTTCGAAGGTCTGTGGACCGGAATCCTCGAAGGTCTCAAGCTTTCGGTTGAGCATTTCGGTGCCGAGCCGATTCGTTCGATTGGGGTTGCTACATGGGGCGTCGATTATGGGTTTCTTGATGATTCGGGGAAGCTCATGGCAGGACCCCGGCACTATCGTGATGCCCGTAATTCGGCGGCGATGAAGGAAGTGTTCGCCAAGATTCCGGAAGTAAAGATTTTTGAAAAGACGGGGATTCAGTTCATGGAGATCAACACCCTCTTCCAGATGGCGGCTGAGATCGCTGATCCGGGGAGTGTCATGTCGATGGCGGATCAGTTTTTGATGATCCCGGATTTGATCAATCAACGGCTGACGGGAAAGGCGTTTTGCGAGCGCACGAATGCGAGCACCACCCAACTTTACAATCCGGCCAAGAAGGCCTGGTCCAAGGCACTTTTTGCGGGTATCGGGCTTTCTGAATCGCTCGCTCCGGAATTGATTGATGCCGGGGTTTCTCTGGGGCCTGTTCTGGAAACGATCGCTAAGGAGACCGGACTTGGCGCACATACCGAGGTTGTTACGGTGGGAAGTCACGATACTGCTTCGGCGGTGGCGGCGGTTCCGGTGGCTCCTGACACGCGATTTGCTTACTTGAGTTCAGGCACGTGGTCACTTCTGGGTGTTGAGATTGACGAGCCCATCATCAATCCCTTGGCCGCGGAGTATAATTTCACGAACGAAGTGGGAGTGTGTGACACCATCCGCTTGTTGAAAAATATCAACGGGCTTTGGTTGGTTCAAGAATGTCGGCGGGTTTGGGGTGAGGCCGGGCAAAACTGGAGCTATGGAGAATTGGCCGAGATGGCGCGGAGCGCCGAGCCTTTCCATTCTCTGATCGATCCAGACGAGGAACGCTTTTCAAAGAGGGGGGACATGCCCGGAATGATTCAGGATTATTGTCGTGAGACTTCCCAGCCGGTTCCGGAAACTCCGTCGCAGATTTTGCGACTCATCACCGATAGCCTTGCCTTGAAGGTTCGTTTTGTCCTTTCGAGACTTGAAGAGCTGATCGGCTATAGAGTGGACGTCCTGCACATCATCGGTGGTGGTGGTCAGGATGGGAGGCTCAATCAGAGCATTTCGGATAGTATCAACCGGCCTGTTATTGTGGGCCCCTATGAAGCTACTGCAGCAGGAAACCTCATGATGCAGAAGCTGGCTTGCGGGGCAATTGGGTCACTTCAAGAAGGGCGCGAGTTGATCCGGAAGTCTTTCGAGACGAAATCGTTCAAACCCTGTGATTCCGGCGCTTGGGACGAAGCTTACGCATCTTTTACTAAACTGCTTTAGAGCTTTCACGTCTGATGTAAGGATTGCTCGTAGCGGTTGCATTTGATACCGACCTCACCTCATGCAGAGGGAATTACTCAAGGAGGTTCGCGTATTCGCACCGGCAACGGTGGCGAACGTGGCGTGCGGTTACGACGTACTTGGTTTCGCAATTGACGAACCAGGCGATGAAGTCGTTGCGAGAATGTCATCGGAACCCGGACTTCGGATCACCAAGATTACCGGTGACGATGGGAAACTTCCTATTGAGGCTGACAAGAATACGGCGGGTGTGGCTGCTCTGGACCTTCTGAAACACCTTGGAATGCTGGATCTCGGAATCGAACTGGAGATTCACAAAAAGATGCCATTTGGAAGTGGTCTGGGGTCGAGCGCCGCGAGTGCGGTGGCTGGAGCCTATGCCGTGAATAAGCTCATTGGCGAGCCGCTGACCAAGAAACAGCTTTTGCCATTTGCGATGACGGGCGAGGCCAGTGCTGATGGTGCTTGGCATGCCGATAACGTGGGTCCCTGTCTTCTCGGCGGGATTGTCTTTATCCGCGACAACGAAGAGTTGGATATTGCCCAGCTTCCGGTGCCTGGAAATCTTTGGGCTGCAGTGGTGCATCCTGATATTGAAATTTTAACCAAGGTGGCAAGGGGGATTCTTCCTACCGAAATTCCCCTTCACAATGTCACCCAACAGATTGGAAACCTCGGTGGTCTGATCTGTGGGCTCATTCAGGAAGACTACGGCTTGATCAGTCGCTCGGTGCATGACGTCATTGCCGAGCCGCGTCGCCAAAAATTGATTCCCGAGTTCTATCGGGCCAAACGCGCAGCGATGGCAGCAGGAGCTCTCGGCTTCAGTATTTCGGGTGCTGGTCCCAGTGTCTTTGCGCTTTGTGAAGGTGAGGAGTCCGCCCGTAAAGTGGGTGCCGCCGTGTCTGATGTTTTCACAAAGATCGAACTTGGGAACCAACTCTACGTTTCCAAGGTGAATCAAGAAGGCGTCAAAGTTCTTTCCTAACAAAGGGTATGTCCCAAAGATTTTACAGCACCAAGAGCCCGGGCATTTTTGTGGATGTGAAGGAGGCTGTTCTCCGGTCGCTCCCGGCAGATAATGGGCTCTACATGCCCGAGAAGATCGAGAAGCTTGGTTCTGAATTTTGGGCTGACTGGCGAGGGATGACTCTTCCTGAATTGGGAGTGCACATTGCACGGGCAGTATTTCGTGACAGTGTTCCGGCAGAGAAGCTTGAGGAGATGGTGCACGAGTCCGCGAACTTTCCAGCGCCCCTTGTCACGGTGAGAGAACGGGAACATGTCCTGGAACTTTTTCATGGTCCCACTCTGGCTTTTAAAGATTTTGGTGCTCGCTTCATGGCCCGCTTGATGGGTTGGCTGACTCGTGACGATGACGGGATTTTGACCGTTCTTGTTGCAACGAGCGGGGACACCGGTGGAGCGGTGGCGAGTGCCTTCCATGGCGTTCCGGGAACCCGTGTCGTGATTCTCTATCCCAAGGGGAAGGTGAGTGGACTTCAGGAGAAGCAACTCACGACTCTTGGTGGAAACATTACCGCTTTGGAAATCGATGGGACCTTTGATGACTGCCAGAGGCTGGTGAAGTCGGCATTCTTAATGCGCGAGATGTCGGAGACGATGAATCTGACATCGGCAAACTCGATCAATATCTCGCGCCTCGTTCCCCAGAGTTTTTACTACTTCGACGCGGCCCGGCATCTTCCAGAAGGTGAGAAGCCCACCTTCGTGATTCCGAGTGGTAACTTTGGAAACCTGACGGCAGGACTTCTTGCTGAAGAGATGGGATTGCCCGTGGCTCACTTCGTGGCGGCGACAAACCGCAACGACGTGGTGCCGGAGTATCTTGACCTTGGCGAATATCGTCCACGTCCGAGTGTAGCCACGATTTCCAATGCAATGGATGTCGGGGCTCCCAGCAACTTTGCCCGGATGGAGAATATTTTTGGGAACGAGTGGGAGCGGATGAAGTCGCGAATCTCAGGATTTTCCTACGACGATTCCCTGACCCGTGAAACGATCCGCCGCATTAAAGCGGAGACCGGTTATACTTTGGAACCTCATGGTGCAGTCGGTTGGCTGGCTGCGGAAGCGTGGCGCAAGAATCATCCGGAGGCCCAAACGATCGTTCTCGAAACGGCCCATCCTTCCAAGTTCCTGGATGTTATGGAAGAGGAGCTGGGCGTGGGCTCGGTTGAGATTCCCGAGCGTCTGGCGATTCTCGCAGACCGTGAAAAAGTCGCGATCCAGCTGGGAATCGATGAAGGAGCTTTCCACGAATGGTTGGGAACGATGGGTTCCTAATTCTTCAAAGAGATACCAATTCTAAAGAAGTTGGTATCGAGATTAGATTCTGCGATCTTGATTCTAAAGCGGTAGTTTCCGGGTGAGACTTCAACGAGGGCACCTGTGTTCGCTGGTCCTGTGAAGCCTGCCAAAGTACTGGATGATTCCAGCGCGAAGTCAAAGCGATCCTGAAATTCAGCAGGGAAGGTGAAGTGAAGATTGTAGGCTGTGGCAGCAGGAACCCACACGAGATTGATACCGTCGGGAATGAGGTTGAGAATCGGAGTGGCGAGGGATCCGGATCGGGGATCGGCACCGCTGAGGTGGTATTGCAGGTAGGAGTGACCAGTGACAGGGTGGGGATCGAAGGGACCAATAACCCCGAGATCGCCGAAGAAGACGTTTTCCCACCCGTCATCAAGAAGGTTCCCGTTGGCGTCGGTATCACTGGCGAGCGGGGTGACAACGCTTTCGATGCGAATGAATTCCAGGCCGGTGAAACCAGCGGGAACGGTGACATCCGTGAAGCCCGTGACCTCAAAAACGGAACCTAAAGCGAGGCCAAGTCCCTGCTCCAGGAGTTGCCGATCGCCAAAGTGATCGACGAGCCAGATCTTATCAGCGGTTCCCTGGAGGAGGTAGTCGTATTGATGGAGGGGCGTTGTATTCGGCATCCCCGCTTACGGTGTTGGTAAAATGCAGGAATTGGCTGAGAGGGGTGGAGATGCGCTCGCTGATGGTAAACGGACCTAGTGGGTAGGTGACGTTTTCCCAAACATCCGGATTTGTTGAGGTTCGGACCTGTAGATAGCCCTCGACCTGGTGACGCGTTTTACTCTCCAGTGTTGCGACGGGATCGGGAAATGCTTCAAACGTCAGGTCCTGGCTTCCGGGGCCGATAATGAAGACGAGTCCGATATCGGAGTAAGCCCATTTGTTCGGCTGGGTGGGGTGGGCGGCATCGCCATTGACGAGATCGAGGAGGGTGCCGTTTTCGTCCTTCAGGCGATAGGCCACGCGATACCATCCTCCGTGGTTGGGCTCAGCAGCGCTTGTCTCAAAATATGCGTCAAAGGTGGTTTCGGCGGTATGCCTATTGGTGGCAGGGTCGGCGTCGAATTCATCGGAGTCGAGGAGGTATGAGTGTTCCAGAGTGGCCAGGGTGAGATCCCTGATAGGAGCCGCCGGGGCCAAGGTGGATCCGGCAATGAGGCCGAAAAGGAAAATTTTCGGGATCTTCATAGCAACAAGAGGTGAAATTCAACCTTTTACACTTGATATCATAAAGTTTTGGTAAATAAAGCTTTTTTATGGGTGTTTTTATTCGTCGATTCCGGGAGTTTTTCGGCTATTTTGATAGTTAGGTTCTCTTGTTATTCAGTTTATCTATTCTAGATTCTGAATCGATCGCCGACAAAAAAAGAGGAACCTTTTGGTCCCTCTTAATGAGTGGGTTGAGGGAAGCCCTCAAGTTCCGAGCTGTAACTTAAGCGGCGCTGGAGCGCTTCTTTTTCATGGCCGGTGGTTTATCGCCATTCACGCTATCTTCATTAATGACAACGGAGCCGATATCTTCCCGCGAAGGGATTTCGTACATGACATCGAGCATCAGTCTCTCGAATATCGAGCGGAGGGCCCGTGCTCCGGTACCCCGTTCGATGGCCTGCTTGGCAAGTGCGACGAGTCCACCTTTGGTGACGTCCAACTTGACGCCATTCATGGAGAGTTGTTTCTGATACTGCTTGAGGAGGGCGTTCTTTGGCTCGGTGAGAATTTGAACAAGTTCTTCCTCGGTCAGCTTACGCAGAGCGGTCAGGACAGGCAGGCGTCCAATGAATTCGGGAATCAAACCAAAGTGCAGAAGATCCTCAGCTCTCACTTGGCGTAAAAGGCTGATCTCTTCTTGTTCGGGAGTTTCCTCCGAGGGGACGTTGCTGAATCCGAGAACGCGTTTTCCGAGGCGTCGGCGGACAATGTCCTCCATGCCGACGAATGCTCCTCCGCAGATAAAGAGGATCTTTTCAGTATTCACCTGAATGTATTCCTGCTGCGGGTGCTTACGTCCACCCTGGGGGGGGACGTTGCAAACGGTGCCTTCGAGAATTTTCAGGAGAGCTTGCTGGACTCCTTCGCCAGAGACGTCACGGGTGATCGAAACATTTTCAGTTTTACGACCGATTTTATCGATTTCATCGACGTAGATAATGCCACGCTCGGCCCGTTCGACGTCGAAGTCAGATGCCTGCAGAAGGCGCAGGATAATGTTCTCAACATCTTCGCCGACGTAGCCGGCTTCGGTAAGGGTCGTGGCGTCAACAATCGTGAAGGGAACATCCAGAAGGCGTGCCATGGATTTGGCGAGCAGGGTCTTTCCCGATCCGGTGGGTCCCAGCAGGAGGACATTGGACTTTTCAATTTCGACATCCGCAAATTCATCGTCCGCAGCCTCGTGTTGGCGGAGTCGCTGGTAGTGATTGTAAACGGCTACGGAGAGGACTTTTTTGGCGTCTTCCTGTCCGATGACAAAGTCATTGAGATGGGCGTAGATTTCAGCGGGAATAGGCACGCCATCTTCGAGGAGGCTGCTAATGTCGTCGGAACCTTTATCTTCCCCGGCGAGCTCTTTGCGCAGGATGGTGGAGCAGACATCGATACATTCGTTACAAATATAGACGCCAGGGCCTGCGATGAGTTTTTTGACCTCCGAATGGCTTTTGCCACAGAAGGAACACATGGTGAGATTAGATGCGCGTGCCATTAGATTATCGGGGGTAGAGGCCCTTCGTTGGATCTTGGGAGATGGTAGCATTGGGACGGCTGACTGTCCCGAGATTAATTCACAGAATGCTTCTCAATTACGGCCTTGCCGGCCTTTCTAGGAGTTTTTACTCAAGCCAATTCCAAAGAGATCGACCCGTCCGCTCAGAGTGCCCAAAAATAGATCTGAATTTCCTCCGGCAGCTTTAGGTCCAATCTTGCCATCTTTTGCGAAAATAAGGGTGTATCCGAGATCGAGGGTCAAGTTTTCATTGAGCTGATAGCTGGTGCCGATGGAGGCCCAGACACGATCTGCATCGGGAATCCGGAGGGTCCGATTTGAGTCAGTGACCGGGCTTTTATCAAAGGCCAATCCCCCTCGAAAAGTGAGGCGGTCATTATATTGGTAAGTGGCGCCAATGGAGATTCGCACGCTGTCATCCCAGTTTTCCTCTTTGGCGAGAGCGGGGTCGATGAGTGGATGGACCTTGGGGTCCAGGCTTTCGAAGACGCTCCAGTTGGTCCAGAAGAAGTCGGCATGGAGTGCGAGTTTCGAGTTGAGTTCATGGTAGGCGCTGAACTCAGTGGATCCTAGCAATTCGATATCTACTGATCCGTCGTCCTCCCAAGCTGGGTAGGCTCTATCTGAAGTCAACTTCGCAGGAGCGTCGTGCTGCGGATTCGGGGTCGCGTCTGCAAGCTAGGATTCGTTGCCTTCGTCGCTGGAGCGGCTTCCCGCTGTTCCGATCGTCGGGAGAACCCGGCGCACCAACTTTTTCAAGCCGCCTTCGCTGGCTTCGTATTCGATTTTAGCTTGTCGGATCGCCTTTTCCCATGCCTGGGCAAATCCAGGGGCCTGCTCGCGCATGAGACCGATGGCGTTCTCGATGATGGTCAGCTGTCGAAGTTCGGCCCGACCGGGCTTATGCTGGAGAGTGGAAAGGTTGACGCGCAGGTTCTCATTTTGAGTGCGGAGATCTTCGAGCCTTTTCTGCAGGCTGTCATTGCCCTCGGCGTTGACCTTGAGCTGGATGTTGAGGTGCTGTTGGAGTTCTTTGCTGTCCTGCTCTACCCGTTTCATTTCGCGCTTCAAATTTCGCTTGGCAGCAAACCCTGATTTCCAGGTAAAGAAAGCGACGAGGAGGCCGAGAAAGAGACCGCCGGAGAATGGGGTGAAGAGGATGTCTTTGATGAATTCCATGTTGTTTTTCAGAGAGATTATTGATTGGGAATCGAAGCAGGATTCACTCCAGGTTTCGGTGATTTTTTGTTGAGCTCGGTAATCACCTGATCGGCAATCTTTGGGGCTGCTGTTGCCCACTGGAGAGTGAGAAGGAGCAGAAAGGGCGACAGGAGGAGCGGGGGGATTCTCATGGACGTGATGCTGTTCGGGGGCTTGCCGGGCTTATGCGGGAAGAGTTCCTATTTGGATTGTTCCAGCATGCGAAGGAGTGAAATCTCGGCCTTGGCGCGGACGTCTTCGGGGAGGACCACTCGCGGCTCCAGCTTATCAAGACAGGCATGGAGTTTTTCCAAGGTATTCATCTTCATGTAGCGGCAATCAGCGCACGCGCAGTGGTCTGTGGGTCCGGGAATGAGGTTTTTTTCTGGGACTTCTTTTTGAATTCGATGGAGCATCCCTGACTCGGTGACGACGATGACATTCTTGGCGGGAGTTTCCCGGCAGAAACGGATCATTTTTTCGGTCGAGCATACTTCGTCGGCCAACAGGCGAACGGCCTGGGTGCACTCGGGATGGGCGACGACGACGGCGTCAGGATATTCGTCCTTAATTTTCTGGATCGATTCCCGGGTGAACTCGACGTGGACGTAGCATGAGCCTTGCCAGAGATCCATTTTACGGCCGGTTTGCTCGATGACCCATTGTCCGAGGTTTGCGTCGGGGACAAAGAGGATGGGACGGTCTTTGGGGGCTTGCTCGACGATGCGGGGAGCGTTGCCCGAGGTGCAAATGACGTCGCAGAGAGCCTTCACGCCGGCGGAGCAGTTGATGTAGGCGATGACGTAGTAATTCTTGTCCTTATTCTCGATGAGGTAGGCCTCGAGCTTGTCTGCAGGGCATGCCTGTTCCAGCGAGCAACCGGCATCTTTATCGGGGAGGACGACGGTTTTATTGGGGTTGAGAATCTTGGCGGTTTCGGCCATGAAATGAACTCCACAAAATACGATGACGTCTGCCTCGGTTTCTTGGGCCTTGTAGGCGAGTCCGAGCGAGTCGCCGACGTAATCAGCAATATCCTGGATGGGTCCGATTTGATAATTGTGAGCAAGGATGACCGCATTTCGCTCCTTTTTGAGTCGGAGAATGTCTTCTTTGAGGTCGAGAACTGGGGCCTTTGGCATGCCGAGACTTTCTGAAATCGACCGGAGCAAGACCAGAACTAAAAGCTGCCCATCTGAATCTGTCCGGAGTGCTTGGCACCATCGGCAACGGTCAGGGTCCCGACTTTAATATTGCCGGTGAGAGTGGCTTTTTTCTCAAGTGCAAGACGACCGCGGCAGGCAATGTTTCCGCTGACGAGACCATCGATGCGGCATTCGTTGGTTTCCACGGGATTGAGGAAGTCGACCTTGGCCCGTTGCTCAACGAGAAGGCGGTCGCAAATGACTTTGCCCATAATTTTGCCATGTCGACGAAGAATGAGGTCGCCGGAGCACTCGACGCTTCCGGTGAAATCGCCTTCAACGATCATGTTGTGACATTGAATCGTGGCACCGGTGATAATGCCTTTTTTGTGAATGAAAACGTCTCCCCGGGTTTGAATACGGCTGTCCCAAGGACCTTTGATGTCGTGGTTCGACAAGCTGATCATGCGTCCGCACTTTCGGCACTGGGTGGAATTCGAGAGGGCGTTGGCGTTGTGGGCATCACCGCACTCGAAGCACATGGCTCTGCGGGTATTAAGAGGCTTGGAAGATTGTGTTTTATCTAAGAATGATTTTTGAGAATCTTCCTTGGAAGCATCTGGACGGGCTGCAGGCTTCTCAACCAGGGCGCTTTCAATGGGTTTTGGTGCGCGCGGAGGGACTAGGGGAGACGGAGATGTTACTTCAGGGGTTGCGAGCTCCACGATGCCTGTTTCTTCGCTCTCATCTTCCGGGTGATCTACCGCTTCGACGTCATCTACCGCTTCGACGGTTGTCGGAGTGATGACTGGAGGAGGCGTAACGACTGGAGGACGAGAGAGATAAGGCCCTGAACGTTCTTCCCGTTCTTTGTAGTCGATTTCGACTTTTGGCTGGGGAGGGCGGTTTTCAAAAGGGTTCTCGACCGTTTTCGGGCGGGCCTTGATTTTTCCATCCTTGAAGGTGAGGTAGGCGCCGCAACCTTTGCAGTACGACGAAACCGCCAGCGGAGACTCCGTCTGGCGGTGATCACAGAGAGGACACGCGACTTCCCGCGGTCCAGACTGATTTCCCTTGAAGAATCCAAATGCCAAAATCTACTGGGGGAATGGGCTACGAAGAGAAAAACTAGGAAGCTTTGGCGACACCTTTATTGGGCTCGTTCCCTTGAGAATTCTTCGCGTTTCCTTGCTGCTGGGAAGAAGGGTTGTCCTTCTTAGGTGCTGCGGAAGGGGTGCCAACCTCGGACTTACCGACGAAGATGGCACCGGGTTCGATGGAGAGGGTGCCGGCTTTGACGTCACCGACCATTTCGGCACTGGCTTTGATCTCCACACGGTCGGTGCAGATGATGTTACCGTGCACTTTTCCGTAAATGACGACGGACTTGGTTTTCACCTCGGCCTTGATGTGGGCGTTTTCGGCGACGGTGAGGGCTCCATCAGAGCTGATTTCCCCTTCGATCCGGCCATCGACCAAAAGGTCGTTGGTGAAGCGAACGGAGCCATTGATGTGAACGTCGTTGCTGAGAATGTTGCGCTGTCCGCCGGGAGCCTGAGCGGCTGGGCTTGATCTGCTGGGAGCCTGGGGACGTGATGGGTTCTCCATGGGCCTTGTGGCGGAAACTGGAGAAGCCGGGCGTGGAGCAGGTGCGTCTTCAGGTGATTTGCTGATGATTTTTTCGAACACGGTCTTAGATTATGAGTTGTTGGTTTAATGTCCTAGATGGGGACGCTTGAAAAGGAGGAATTCTGTCAGTTGCCTTCGGTTGATTCGACGGTTTCACTGATTTCTTCAGCGGCGCCGTCCGAGGCGCTGGTCTCTGCAGGCACAGTTGTCTCTGCCGGCACAGTTGCCTCTGCCGGCTCAGTTGTTTCGGGAACAACGATGGGTGCCGGAGTCGGGGTGATCTTGAATGGAGCAGGAGCCGGGTTGGTTCCAGGAATGACGATGGGATTGGAATTTACCGAAGGAGCCGGTCCGCCTGGGATTGGAACAGGTTGGGCTGTTTTCGGGGCAGCCTCGGTAGGTGCTGCGACGCCGACAATTTTAAGGCGCTGCTCGGCGAGGGTCTTCACCTGAGGGTGGGAGGTGCCGAAGTCGGTGATGATAGTGTTGTAAAACTCTTTGGCTTTTTCGGTGTCGCCTTCGTGGGAGGCGATGTCGCCAAGGGAGAGGAGCGCCAGAGAGCTGGTGGAACCACCGCTGGAAGAGGTAGCTGAAAAGGCTTTCTTAGCTTCTTCAAGATTTCCAAGCTGCTGGTGGTATGAGCCCAAGGAGGTCATGGCGCTGCCGAGAGCAGGGTGCTCGGGATACTCTGAGATGAATTGCTCGAGAGTCTTGATGGCTTCCTGCTGTTGCTGGTCGCGCCACTGGAGCTGGGATTTAAGGATGAGCGCGGAGCCGCCTGCATTCTTACCTTCAAATTCCTTACTGACTGCTTCGTATTCAGGAACGGTGCGGGAGTCGGCGACTGCGGCGGCTGCCTTTTTGGCACCCATCTCCTGAAGCCCGCCGTAAATGACGTAGGTCACCAAGCCGATAATGGCGAGGATCCCCACGATCACGAGGCGCTTTTGATTGGCATCAAGAAAGGCCTCGAAGGCCGATGGTTCCTGGGAAATTTCACCAATGGGACTTGGCCCTTGGGCTGGTGTTGGAGCAGATTTTTCAGACATAATGACTCTGTGCGAAGAGGGACTACCTGCTGCTCCGCTTCGATGCAAGCCCTTGTGATGTGATTTGCTGTTTGGATTTGGAGTCTTCTGAAGTAGGGTCTGCTCGGCGATGAGCAAATCTGTTTACGTGGTCGCAGGTGAAGTGAGTGGGGATACCCATGGAGCTGAGCTGATGGAGGCCCTTCAGGAAAAGTGGAGCGAGGTCGAATTTCGAGGCCTCGGCGGTCCTTTGATGCACGGATTGGCTGGAGATTCCCTGGAAGATTGGGTTGATGATGCTGCAGTCGTGGGGGTCTGGGAGGTCTTGCGGCGATACGGTTGGTTCAAGGAGCGGTTTGATCGCACGGTTGCCGATGTTCTCGCATGGAAGCCGGATGTGCTTCTTTTAATCGATTATCCGGGATTTAACCTTCGATTGGCCAATGACGTCGCCGAACATTCTCCCAAGACGAAAATTGTCCATTACGTCGCGCCCCAGGTTTGGGCATGGAATCAGAAAAGAATTCCAAAAATTGCGGCTTCGCATGATCTTATGCTCTGTCTGTTTCCCTTTGAGGTGCCAATTTTTGAAAACGCGGGTCTGCGGAGTCGCTGTGTCGGGCACCCTCTCGTTGACGAGTTGGAGGAGAAGCGGATTTCGATCGAGCCCGACTCGAATGTCGTGGGTCTCTTTCCAGGGAGTCGTCGTAAGGAGGTGGGGCGCTTGTTTCCCATGATGTTGGAGTCCGTGCGGATTTTACATCAACGATATCCGGGAGTCCGTTTTACGACGGCTGCCGCCAGCGCGAAGGTTGAAGTGGTGATGCGTGAAGCTCTTTCGGAAAGCGGTTTGCCGGTGGGTTTGGTGGAGGTTCAATTGGGGGATAGTCAGGCCTTGATGCAATCGGTGGGCTGCGGGGTGGTGGCAAGCGGGACGGCGACCTTGGAGGCGGCCTATTACGGGATGCCGTATTGCCTGGTTTACCAGGTTGCGTGGCCGACTTATCTCATGGCGCGCCAGCTCGTGAAGCTTCCGCACATTGGCTTGATCAATATTTTGGCGGGGCGCGAAGTTGTGCCCGAGTTCATCCAAACCGACGCGAATGCCTACGAAGTCGCCAAGTGGCTAGGCTGCCATCTTAAGGACCCGGACCGCCGGAAGCTTTTGAGAAGCGAGTTGTTGGAAGCTGCTTCCAAGCTGGGCCGGACTGGAGTCCATGAACGTGCCGCCGAGGAGATCACCCTTTTGTTTTCAAAATAATGGAACCGATTCAACCTTCTAAAAATAGTGTTATTAAAATCGGGATCGCCGTGATGCCCGCTATCTTGGTGCTGTCGATTTGCATCGCGCTTTACCTAGGTGCGAACGAGGATCCTGAACCCAACAGCCCGATCGAAGGTGAGGTGACGATTTCCGAATTGGCGGACTATTTGGGTAAGCTCAACGGAGGGGTCAAGGAGCGGGGCTTTTTTAGCGAGGCCGGGATTATGGGGCTCCGCCAGACTACCGCGATGGTGAAAGGGAGCCTTGGTCCCGAGAATCTCGGCTATCGAATTCACGCCAATCAGGCGGATTCCCAAGAGGGCCTCCTTTGGGAGACGATTTGGATCGATGTCGGGGAAGTCGGTGAGCCGCCTCTCCTGATGGCGGTGCCGTACGGGGAAAGTGGAACGGCGGTATCCTTCGCGTTGGGATTTGCGGAATACCTGACAGCACATCCACTGGGCGGGCCGTTGCGGATTGTTTTTTACCCTCCTATTTCGAGTGATGATGAACTCAAAGCGTGGGTTGAAAGCCGGAGCAGTACTAGTCAGCCCTCGCGCGGGTTTTTGGTCGTTCGGGGAAATGGGCCCGAGAATCTCTGGGGCTCAGTTTCGTCCCCGCAATCTGATTTTGCGATGCTCGCCGGGCTTCTTGGCAAGAAGGGCTGGCAGGGAAATGTGCTTCTTGATGAAGTCCCAACTCCGCAGATCACCCTTAAGTTAGGCGAGCGGGGGACGGTCTCAGATGAGGCTCATGCCCAGCGCCTTCTTCGGGTCATGCCTTTGCTCAAGAGTCTCCTCGACGAGTTTGCGAACTAAGGCTTTCAAGGCGGCTCCGTAATCCTTCAAGGCCTTTTCGGTTCCTCCCAAAAGGTCATAAGGATTGCCCCTGTTGATGCAGTCATCCCATGGGTCCTTTGGCTTCAGAGCCAGAGCCTTATTGTAGAATTCAATCGCCTTTTTGAGCTGCTTGTCCTCCTTGGAGGAGATCCCCATATTTCGGTGGGTTCTCGCGAGAGATGCCTTGGAAAGGTTCCCCGTCTCAACCCCCTTGGCGCAGAGTTCCAGTGCTTTTTGGTGATTGCCTGCCTGGGATTGCTGCCAATCTTGCACGCAGAGGGTCAAGTCTTCCGCAAAGGCGCCGGTGACTAAAAAGGGCGCGATCAATGTTAGTGAAATCTTCATAATCTGCGGACGATTTCATCTCGTGGGATTGGCGGTGAACGGGCTCTGTCTTGAGTCAATCTTGACTAAGCGCTTCCGCGGGTTCGTTCGACTTTGGCCCCCAGTTGGAGGAGCTTTTCGTCAATCATCTCGTAACCACGGTCGATGTGGTAGAGGCGATTAATTTCGGTCATCCCCTTGGCTCGCAAGGCGGCGAGAACGAGGGCGGCCGAGGCGCGGAGGTCTGATGCCATGACGGGCGCCGCGCTGAGTTGTTTGACGCCGTGGATCTTGGCGGTGCCGTTGTCGACTTTGATGTCAGCTCCCATGCGGGTGAGTTCGGCGCAGTGCATGAAACGCTGGGGGAAGATGGTGTCTTCTACGATGGAGATGCCAGGTGTCGTGGCAAACATCGCCGTGAATTGAGCCTGCATATCGGTCGGAAATCCGGGGTGGGGGGCGGTGGTGATTTCACATCCTTGCGGGGAGTCCCCGGGTTGGATGGTGACGCTCGTGCCGCAATCTGAAAATCCGACGAGGTGGCCTGCCTCGGTGAGTTTTTGAGTTGCTCCGATTAAGTGGTCTTTGCGCACCCGGTTGAGGGTGATGCCATCGTCACTGGCCATCGCGCCAGCGACCATAAAGGTGCCGGCTTCGATGCGGTCCGGGATGACGGTGTGGTGGGTTCCTCCGAGAGAGGTCACGCCTTGAATGGTGATGCGGCGGCTGCCGGCTCCTTCGATTTTGGCGCCCATGCTGTTGAGGAAATCGGCGAGGTCGACGACTTCCGGCTCACACGCTGCTGATTCGATGACGGTGGTTCCTTCGGCGAGAACAGCGGCCATCATCAGGTTGTCGGTGCCGAGGACGGTCGGGCCGTGCTTGCCGCGAAGATCGACGACAACTCCCTTCAGGCCATTTCGAGCTTCCATGAGAATGTTCCCCCCCTCGGTGTCGATGTGGGCTCCAATCGCTTGAAGGCCCTTGAGGTGGAGGTCAATGGGGCGGTCTCCGATGACGCATCCGCCCGGGATGGAGACGTTGGCGCGGCCGAGGCGCGCGACCAGAGGGCCCATGACGCAGATAGAGGCGCGCATTTTACGGACCAACTCATAGGGGGCTTCCGGGTGAATGTTGGCGGCGGTGATCTTGACGGTGCCGCTGTATCGTTCCACTTCGCATCCGAGAGCACTCAGAATTTGCAGCATGTAGTTGGTGTCGGATACGTCAGGAACGCGTTCGATGACGACCTGCTGATCGGTGAGCAGCGCGGCGGCTAGAATGGGAAGGGAGGCATTCTTGGAGCCTGAAATATTGATCGCCCCGGAAAGAGCGGTTCCGCCGTGCACGAGAAGTTTGTCCATGGTTGTCTGTAATTTTGAAGGGGGGAGGAGGAAGGAAGTGGCGGTTTTACGGCTTTCGGGCAAGCGGAAAGCGGGCGATTCCACTGAGGTCGCGGGCGATCGTGACTTCAATTAAGCCAGCGTCTCTGAGGAGTTGAGCGACGGCTTCTCCTTGGTCGAAGCCAACCTCGAGGGCGATGAGTCCTCCGGAGTTGAGGTATGGGGAGCACTCGTTTGTAAATCTGCGGAGGCAGTCCAGTCCGTCTGCTCCCGAGAAGAGGGCCATTTCGGGGTCGTGTCGTAGCTCGGGCTGAAGTTCTTCCCGGACGTTTTCGGCGACATAGGGCAGGTTGGCAGCGATGACATCGAAGGTTCCAGTGAGGGCTGAGAAAAGATCGGACTCGACGAGCTCGCAGGAGACTTCGAGCCGCTCGGAGTTCTCCTGAGCGAGGGACAATGCCTCTGTGGATAAGTCTGCCAGAACGAGTTGTTCGCAATCAGGCCCCAGGGCACGTGAGATACTGATGCCAAGCACTCCCGAGCCGCATCCGAGGTCGAGAATTCGGGCTGGTTTTGGAAATTCCGCCTTGTGAATAAGTTCAACAAGCTCCTCGGTTTCCGGTCTGGGGATTAAAGCCCGCCGGTCTGTCTTAAAGGTGTCTTGATAGAAGTCTATAACACCTTTAATGTGCTGAATGGGAATGTGTTGACCTCGTTTTTTAAGGTTTTCACGTAATGTGGAAAGATGCTCCTCTGAAATCGGTTGATCGAAACGAAGGTAGAGATCCATCCGTTTCAAGCCCAGTTCATGTGCCACCAGAAGCTCCATATTGAGGCGGGCATCTTTGATTCCCTTTTGGGAGAGGAATTGGGCCCCTTTTTCAAGGACTTCAAGGATGGTGGTCATGCTTTAAGTCGCTGTGCAAAGGTTGTGAATAACTTGGGAATGAGTTGTGGAGACCTTTAGGCGATCTCTTCCTCGGACAAGCGCTGCTCCATTTCGGCCTTCTGGAGATGGTCTGTAAATTCATGAATATCGCCGCCCATGATTCCCTCCATATTATGGGAGGTGTAGTTGATGCGGTGATCGGTCACGCGGGATTGGGGGAAGTTGTAGGTGCGGATTTTCTCCGATCGATCACCAGATCCGACGAGTGATTTACGCTGGGCGGAATAGCTTTCCTGGGCTTTTCGCTGGGCGACTTCAAAAAGCTTGGCGCGGAGAATCTGAAAAGCTTTTTCCTTATTCTGGGTCTGTGAGCGTCCGTCCTGGGACTTGACCTGAATTCCGGAAGGGATGTGGGTGATTTGCACCGCTGAGTCAGTGGTGTTCACGTGCTGGCCTCCGGGGCCACCGGAACGGGTTGCTTGAATGGTGAGGTCTTCCGGCCGGAGTTGAATGTCGACCTCTTCGGCTTCCGGCATGACGGCGATCGTCACGGTGGAGGTGTGAATGCGTCCCTGGGTCTCAGTGGCAGGAACCCGCTGAACGCGGTGCACTCCGGATTCGTATTTTAGGTAGCGGAAGACTTCTTCTCCGGTGATCTTCAGAATGACTTCTTTAAATCCTCCGACGTCAGAAGGGCTGCTTTCAAGGTGTTCCCATTTCCAGCCGCGGCTTTCGACGTATTTTTGATAAAGCTTGAGGAGTTCTCCGGCGAAGAGTGAGGCTTCATCGCCGCCCGCCCCGGCTCGGATTTCGAGAAGAGCATCGCGGTCTTCGGTTTCGTCTCGGGGCAGGAGGGCATATTGCACTTCCTGGGCCAAGACTTCGTGGCGCTCGCGGAGGGCAGGCAGTTCTTCTTCAGCCATCGTAACGAACTCTGGGTCGTCACTGCGGACGAGTTCTTCGTTTCCTTCGATCTCGCTCTCGACCTGTTTGTATTCGTTCCAGTAGCCCAGTAATTTTTTGAGCCCACGGTGTTCGCGCATGAATTGCGCCGAGGCCTTTTGTTCGTTGAAGAACCCTGGATCGCCCATGAGTGCTTCAATCTCGGTGAGGCGATTTTGTCGTTTTTCGATAAGAGTTCCGTAGTCCATGACCGTTCTGGGAGGAACTTCTAGGTTTCCCCTGATAAGGTCAAGGACGGCCTCACTACGGAGAAGGCTTAGGAAAGGATATTGAGCAAGCTGCCAATGCTGTGCTGGCTTTCCAAGGGGTGTCTCAGTCTTTTATCCCGATTGATGGTGTAGATATTTCGACGCCCGTCTTTTTGGATTTCGAGCACACCATCTGCCGTGAGTTCGGATAAAATACGCTGGACGGCTCTTTGGGTGATTCCCACCTGAATCGCCATGTCGGAAATGCGCAATGTGGGCTCGCGGGAAAGGACAACGAGAATGTGGAAGTGATTCGTCAGGAAGGTCCAATGTGCGGAGCGTTGTTCGGGAGCAGCGTCTTTCATCTGAATTTGGAAACGTGATTCAGTTTGCATCTGATTTCAAGGCTAGATTTTTCAGCTGAAAGTCCGGGGCTGCGTGGGCCCCGGACTGAGAGTAAGGATGGAGATCAGGCTGCCAACTCATCGTCGCCGGGTTGGCTGGGATGGGTCCGGTAGCGCAGGAGGGCTCCGACGCCGCCCTGTTCGATCAGGAGATTGGAGTTTCGGGCGGTCTCGATCGGGATTCCGGGCTGGCTCATGAGTTGCTCGATCATCGCAACGTTTTCCTTCAGGAAGCGGCGATCCCGCTCGCGTCCGTGATTGAGATAGTGCTCGCGGGTCCATTCCCTCCCGTTTCGATCGCGGGCTGCCGGACGCTGGGCAAGAGTTTCGAGTGAGGTTTCCCCGAGATTCATTTCGATGATTCGTGCTGATTCCTGGGTGATGAGGATAACGACGAAACGATTGAAGCGATCCTTGAGCTCTACGCGCGGGAAAATGACGGGATAGGTTCTGGAATTGAAGAGGGTTTCCACCGGGACCTTGAAGGTCAGTGGTAGGAAAAATGGGTGCTCGCCTGATCTTGAGAAAATTGCCGAGCTGCGGACCTTTGTCCCTTTGTTCGCTCTGCTGATCAATTCGGCCTGAATCCGGTCCGTTGCGGCATCGAAGTCCAACTTGGCACGTCCGACGAAGCTTTGGCGGATGCTGCGGCGCCAGATCGTGAATTCTTCATAGAGCGGGGCGATCGGCTTTGAGTGATCAAAGTATGCGCTGACAACGGGGTGGCGCTCTGCCGCCTCTTCAGCGTGCAGCGCACTGAGTGTTTTCCCTGAGACACGATACACCTCTAGCGCACGTTGCAAGCGCTGCGGGTCGTTAGGATGAATCCGCGCGGCAGCCTCAGG
>CAWUTG010000014.1:0-97222 GCA_963925135.1 uncultured Verrucomicrobiales bacterium
CAGTGGCCGGAGGCTGAAAAGGTTCGCCCTGAGGAGTTTGTCAATGCGCTCAGCTACGGAGATGACACCCCAACCCAAGCCGAGAAGGTCGCTTGTGTCATCGAGCAGGGGAGTCATCCCTTTATGCAGCAACGGAACCTCATGCGGGTTGCAATGAGCACGGCAGCGCTGGGACGGAATGCTTCAACCCCCCTTCGTTTGACCGTTCTGTTAGATCAAAGTGGTTCGATGGAGCGCGCTGATCGTGCCGAAAGCGTTCGTCGGGCTTTTGCCCTTCTCACCAGTCAACTCAATGCCAATGACGAAATCACCTTGGTTGGCTTTGCCCGCACACCGCGTCTTCTTGCCGAGCGTGTGAAGGGAAATGAATCCGGGAAGCTTACTCAGATTGTTGCGAGTCCACTCACCGAAGGAGGCACCAATTTGGAGGCGGCGTTGTCGTCCGGCCTTCAGTTGGCCAAACAGCAGTTCGTTGAAGGAGCCCAGAATCGTATCATTCTCCTCACAGACGGTGCCGCCAATTTGGGAGATGCCCTTCCGGAAAATCTCGCCAAGCAGGTTTCGAACATGCGCGATGCCGGGATTGCCTTCGATGCCTGTGGCGTCGGTGCCGATGGTCTGAATGACGAAGTCCTCACTTCTCTGGCGAAGCAGGGTGACGGACGTTACTACTTCCTGGATCGCCCGGAAGATGCCGACGAAGGCTTCGCCCGTCAGATCGCCGGTGCGTTGCGGCCGGCTGCCAAGAATGTGAAGGTGCAGGTGATTTTCAATCCGGAGCGTGTTTCGACATTCAAGCTCTATGGTTTTGAGAAGCACCAGCTCAAGAAGGAGGATTTCCGCAATGACTCCGTGGACGCCGCCGAGATGGCCGCGGAGGAAAGTGGCGTCGCTCTTTACCATTTCCAACCCTTGCCGGAAGGGCGGGGGGATATCGGAACAGTTTCCGTTCGCTTCCTCGATACCGCGACCAATCAAATGGTCGAGCGCACCTGGACCATTCCCTATCAGTCGGATTCGACCACTTTCTCAGAGGCAGATCCCACACTTCGTCTGGCGAGTGTTGCGGGACTCTTTGCCGAGAGACTCAAAGGAAGCCTCGTGGGCGAGCGGGTGGAGTTAAAGCGTCTCCGTCAGGAAGCCGAACTCCTCAAGCCGGTCTTCCGCAATCAGACCCGCTTCCAGGAGTTCCAAACCATGCTCCAGCAAGCCGGCGAATAGCCCCGATCTATTTTACCAAACCTTTACCCATCGTCTTCACCCGACGTTCTAAGTTTTTAACTTCTATCCTGATCTCCCTATGAAACTCCATCGCTTCATTCCTCTTCTCCTGTGTTTGCTTCTGAATGCGCAGGAGGTCTCCGACCCCGAACTCAAGCCCGCCGCCGAAGTGCCCGAAAAGGTCGAGGTGAAATCTGATTCGGTGGATCATCGCATTATTATTGAAGCTCCTGCACCGAAGGCGAAGGCTCCGCTGTTTTACACCACCGAAGTGAATGCCAATGCCGTCTTCTCGCCCGGGAAGATTTTTGAAACCGCTTCGGTGAGTGTGCAGGTCGTGCAGGGTGAGGCTGATCGATTGGCGATCGAAGTCTCGGGGGGCGCGCCCATCCTTCGCATCGAAGGAAAGAGCGTGAAAGCCTGGTCAGTTCGCCAGCAAGGAACCCAGCGCTTCGTGGACATCCTCCCGATGGATCCCAAGGATCGTAATCTTCAGGCCATGATCGTTCTTGAGCGCACCAATTTTGACCTCCCGACCAATCAAGCGCTGACCACCTATGGTCCCGCATCGGCCTCGGGATTTTCCGCGACCTACACGGTGACAAGTATCGAAGGTCTTGCGCACAAGCTCATCAATGCCGAAGGCGTTCAGACTCTGAAAAGTGAAGAGGGTGTCGACCGCATGACATCGAACAAGAGTGCCTCGGTGATTGCGGAGTTATCCAGGGCCGCTTCACAGCCACTCCCGGTTGAATTTCGTGACGCCCGCCTTGTGGGTCAGATCGATACCAATGATGGCTCGGCGAGCTTCCGCTTGATCGGAACCGCTCACGTCGCGAGCACTTCCCCGATTTCTCTCAACGTCCTCCGCGGACGTGCTGCTCCGACCTCTCCGCTTGCCACGGCCGACTATCGTCTCAAGCTGGGTAAGAATGGCTACGAGATCGAGTTCACCAAGCCCGGTGTTTATCCCATCGATTTACCCTTCGTGACTCCTTTGCAAACGGCGGGTGAGTGGAAGAATATTAATTTCTCCGTCGCCAGTGGTGCGGTTGTTCCCATCGAGTTGAGCGGAATCAATGAGGCCGCTGTGTTCAATCCAGCTCTCCCGGTTATTCCCGCGACTGATCAGGACGGGATGCGTGGCTTCCTGCCCGCGAGTGGCAATTGTCAGTTCGCCTGGCAGCCCGAGCGCAAAACGAGCGATGGCAAACTCTTCTTCACGAGCGAAGCAATGGGAGAGATCTCGGTGGGAGCAGGACTTCTTCGGCAGATGACCAGCATCACGGTGAAGACCCTTCAGGGATCGCTCGATGCCTTGAACATGAAGCTCGATGGCAGTGGCGAGGTGCTTGCGGTCGAAGGTGAAAACGTTCTCAGTTGGAAAGTGACCGATGAACGGATGCTTGAGATTATCTTGAGCCGTCCCGTCACGAAAGAGGCGACATTTTTGATTCGGGCCCAATCGGCACTCGATACCCTTCCTGTCAAAACCGAGGCCCTGCGACTGACGCCGGTTGGTGCAGTGAGACATTCCGGATACTTCCGCGTTTACAATAGTGGCGCAGTTCGGATCGAGGTCATGAAGACGACCGGGCTCACCCAGCTTTCACCCGATCAATACCCTGAGGCCACCGCCTTGCCCAAGGGACTTCGTCAGGTCTTCTACTACCGTTACCCCGCCGCAACGCGGGCCTTCACGATCTCCGCCGAGCGCGTGAAGCCGGAGATCAATGTTTCCCAAACGCTCAGTTATGAACTGACCGAGACTGATCGCGTTCTCCGCGCCGATGTCGAACTCGATGTCCGCGAGGCTCCGATCCGGGAGTGGGAACTTCTGGGGCCAGCCGATTATTCCGTGGTCGCAGTCACGGGTGCGGACGTTGCCGACTATGTCGCGAGTGCTCCTGAAAAGGGAGGTCGCCGTATCAAGGTCATCTTTGCCACGGAGGTATCCGGACGTCGTTTGGTGCAGTTTCATCTGGAGCGAAACGAGCCCGCCAAGGCTGGCAACTGGGCCCTACCCGTTCTGTCCTATCCCGGAAGCCAGGTCGTTCGCGGAGAACTCGGTGTCAGTGCCGCGCCAGGATTCCGGGTGAGCCCGGGAGCGAATGAAGGGCTCGCTGAGATGCCCCTGATTCAACTGGTGAAACGTGGACCGAACCTCCAGCAGGCCTTCCGTATTCGGGGCGAAAGTTGGAAAGCCACGATGGCGATCGAGGCGCTCAGCCAGAATGTCCAGGCCGATGTTTTCCATCTCTACTCACTCAAAGAAGGCGTGGCTTACGTTTCGGTTCTCGTGAACTATTTCGTGACCGGCGCTCCGGTGAATCAATGGGAGTTGACCTTGCCGGTGGGGATCCAACACTTGAGTGTCGACGGTCGTGATGTCCGCGATTCGCGTGTCGATGAAACGTCGCTCGTGGTTCCGCTGCATCGCCCCGTGATGGGCACCTACCAGCTTCTGGTGACCTATGAACAGAACGTGGGTGCGGACAATGTCCTTACGCTGGGTGAACTCACCCCGGTTTCGGTGCAAGGCGAGAGGGGGTTTATCCAGGTGGTGAGCCCCGGTCAGGTCGAACTCTCTGAGACGTTGGCGAGCGACAATCTCGTGAAGCTTGACCCACTTGAGCTTCCTGCGGAATACCGTCTCATGTCCCACGCTCCCTCGTTGGCGGCCTGGCAATACAACAACCGGCCTCTGAGTTTGAAGACTGGAATTTCATGGTTCAGCCGCGGCGAGACCGCGAGGCAGGTCGTTGAGTTTGCGGACTTCTCAAGCCGCATCGCGCGCGATGGCGGGGTCGTAACCTTGTCGACCTTTGATGTCAGGACCCGTGGAAGTCGCATGCTCGAGCTTGACGTTCCAGAAGGACTTTTGATCAGTGATGTCACCGTTAATGGCAAGCAGGTGACTGTTCGTAAGGCGGAGGACAAACGTCTCGTTCCGCTCCCTGATTCCGTGGGGCCCAATCATCCGGTGCGGGTCATCATTCGCTCCAGTAGTGCCGGGAGTGGGGACGTGATTCGAGTCGTTGCCCCGACGGTGACGGGAACGACCCAGCTCATGACGCGTTGGAATATCGAGCCGGACAAAGGCTATGCTTTGAAGCCGGTCAACTCGGGTGGTCTGAATTTGCTCACGAAGTTTTCAGCGGCCAATGGTTTCACGTGGATTGAGAATTTTGGCTTGCTGTCCTTTTCGTTAATCGTGGCTGCGTGGATCCTTGGATCTTTCGTGATGCGGAGCGATGCCGGGGTTTCCATTTTGGGCGCGGCCATTGTGCTCTTCGCAGCAGCGGGATCACTTTTCCTTTCGAGTAAGGGATTTGATCAACAAATGGAGCTCCCAAGTGCTCTTGATTACAGTGTGCCGGTGAGTGCTCCGGATCAGATTCTGAGTGTCACGGTCGAGCATGTCGAAGCTGGGACAGTCGGCTTCTCTAATGTTGGATTTCTGATGATTTTGGTCGCGATTGTTCTCGGGTATTTTGCTTGGACTTTGCCTGCAAGGCGGATGCTCCTGGCCGGGCTTACCGGAGTGACGCTCTCCTTTGGCCTTCTTCTACAAGTAGGCGGAGCCGGGGTCTTCTTCCTACTCCTGGGACTGGTCATTCTCTTCCTGTGTTGGAGGAACGTGATGGCATCACTGGATCGCTGGAAGGAACTCTTCCGCCGTGAGGAGGAGCCTGATCTTGTTCTTGAGGACGAGGCGGAGGATTTAAAACCCGATGGGAATGGCAGTGTCACCGCAATGATTCTCGTAGGTCTGATGACGCTCTTCGGGGGTCAGCAAGCGAAAGCTCTCGATCTTGCATCGGACTCACTGACCGAGATCTGGAGTGTTCGTGAGCGACGTTTGGAAGCGCAGGCTGTCATGCAGGTAACGGCGAAGGAGGGGGAGCGCTTCATTCTTCTTTCATCGCCTGCGACTCTGACCGACTTCAAAGGCGACAAGGTCCGCGTGATCACCGAAGAGGGAACCTATATCGCGATCGCTACGGAAGACGGAACCCATCAGTTGACCTTCACTTATCAGGCCCCGGCGGTGGATCTCGCAAAGGGAGTCCCGATTCTGACCGGTCCCTCGGCGGTTCGCAGTCTCACCGTGAACTACGAAGCCGCCGGTTGGTCGATTGATTCACCATCGGCCGTTAAAAAGAAGAATCTCGAAGGGAAGGGGAGTTCGGCACAACTGTGGCTTGCCCCCGAAGCGAAGACGTTTGTCGTGATGAGCCCCAAGGCTCGCGATGTTGCGGCTGAGGCGACGCAGTTCTATTCGGAGGTTGACGATCTCTTTATCCCCGGCCCCGGCGTGGTCGATGGAGTTCACCGTATCCGGATTCGTCCGGCTCAAGGTGAGGTGAAAGAGCTTTCGCTGACTGTCCCTGAAGGCTTCACCGTCAGCGATGTGAGCAGCAAGTTGATTGGGCCGTGGCGTTTTGATCCCGAGCAACGGCTTTTGACCATCGAGCTTGCGCCGTTCCAGTCTAAGCCGTTCCAGATTTTCATCGAAACCCAGCGGGCACTCGACGAGCTGCCTGCGGAAGTCACGGTGTCTCCCATGCGTGTCGGCGGTTCCGCCGGGGAAGTCGGGATGGTGGCTCTGGCCTTTGGAAAAGAAGCCCAACTTGATCGCGACGAAGCCCAGGGAATGTCTCTGGTAAATCTCACTGATTTTGAGCAGAGCTTGCTTCCCCTTGATCGTGAAAAGGGGCCAACCGCGACTCTTCAAAAGGTTTATCGTTATGCTAAAGGTGAAGCCTCCTTGAAGTTGCAAGTCGCTCCGGTCTCGCCCGAAGTTCGCGTGACTTCCGAGCAGCGGTTGTCCCTTGGTGACGAGAGAACCATCCTCGCTGCCGATCTGACCGCGACCATTATGCGCGCCGGAGTGTTCCGCTTGAGCTTTCCCTTGCCGAAGGGTTTTGAAGTGGAATCCCTCACCGGCACGGCCCTGAACCATTGGGTGGAGGTGGTGGAAGAAGGGAAGGCCATGGTGGTGATGAATCTCAATGGGAAGACGATGGGACAACATGTCTTCTCGCTCGTGCTGGCCGGAACAACTCCCCCGATGCCGATCGCGAAGTGGGCTGTTCCTAGAATCGAACTCAAGGAGGCGGACCGTCAGTCGGGTCAGCTCATCATCGTTCCAGGGCGTGGCATTCAACTTCGGGTCGATCAACGGAAGGACCTTTCCGCTCTCGATCCACGCTCCGTGGGCGGGAACGAGCAAGGTTCGCTCGCCTTCCGCTTGCTCCAAAAATCGTGGGAGCTGAGCCTCGTGGTTGACCAGTTGGATCCGTCGATTGCGGCGCAGGTCTTGACTGATGTCGAGCTGCGTGATGGTCGTTCCATGACCCGCTTGGATCTCCGGGTGCAAATTGAAAATGCCTCGGTGCGTGATTTGGAAATCCAACTTCCCGGAATCTCCGAGACTGACGCCCAGACCATTCGGGCCGCTGGTGGGGAGGTTCGCGATATCGTAAATATCGAAGAGGACCGTTGGCAGATTCGCTTCAAGCGCCGGGTCATTGGCGATGTCGTCGTAAGGATCGAGTATGAGGAGAACCAGAGCAGCACGATGATTCAAAACTGTGTTCTTCCGGAAGCGCGCCAACAGGAATCATTCCTGGCACTGCGTCCCGGGGCTCGCCTGGAGTTGGTCGTTGAGAATGCTCCGGGTTGGTCCTCGACCGACTGGGTGGCCTTGCCGAAGGCGCTCTTTCAGCTCGATCGCAGTGGAGCACCTGCTGGATTTTTCCGCAGCACGAGGGCAGGTGGCTCGGTGCAGATTAAGCTCAAGCGCCACGCCGTGCTGACAGGTTCAAAAATCCGGGTCATGAAGGGTCAGTTGCTCACGGTGGTTTCTCCTTATGGGGAATTGATGAATCAGGCCGACCTTGAATTGGAAACGCTGCAACGCGGTTCGCTGACGCTGACCCTTCCTCCGAACAGCAGACTCTTCGGAGTCTTCGTGAACGAAGAAAGTGCTCTCGTGGTTCAGGATGGTGATTCCTATCGCTTCCATGTCACCGGTGATGCCGGCGAGCAGCAAGCGAAGCTGCGTTTCACCTATGCCACGACCCAGACCGCGGCTTCGCTTGAAAAGCTGGCACTCACGGCCTTCAAAATTGGTGAGCCTCTTGAGAACGTCACTTGGGTGATCTCTGTTCCGGAAGGATACGCCTTGAGTGATTCCGATGGTGATCTCGATCTCGTAGATCAAGATGACCAGGGCTTGATGACGCAGGAGAAGTATCTTCAGTTGGTCTCTCTTCGGAATTCCAGCAAGGAAGAGGGCGCTTTGGGACGTCTTGGAAAGGTGAGCGGATACCTCCAGGCCGGTGAACAGGGCAAGGCTGCGAAGACGTTGGAGCAGGTTTACAACGGATCGAATCTGGATGCCGCGAGCAACGAAGATGCGGGCGTGAAGTTCGAGAATCTCGTCACCCAGCAAGCGGTGGTGGGATTGAATACCCGTCGTCAGCGTCTCTGGCTCGATAATCGCGGGGTTGCCTTGGGCAATGCACAGAACGACCAAATTGAAGTGGCCGCCAATGCCAACCCGGTCTTCGCTGGTAACCTGAATTTTGGGAAAGATGATTTCCTGAATGTCATTCAGGGCAACGGAGCCGAGGTAAACCAAATGCTCAATACCATTGCGAGCAAGTGGATTCGTCATCAGCGCATCACCGAGCCAGTGAGTCAGATGCTGGATCCAGTCATTTCACCTTCCGGTAAGTCGGTCGTCTTCACTCGTGAGATTCAAGTGAGTGGAGATCAGGCCTTGGGCTTGGAGCTGGACCTCGACGAAGAAAGTGTGAGCACTTCGATGGTGGGCCGGTTCTTTGTGGTGATTCTGGTGATTCTCGCAATCGCGGTCGGATGTTCGATCGGGATGCGCCGTCAGGGATAAAGACAAGATTTCAGGCGCTGAAGGGGGGATTCAAACTCTCTCACAGTGTTATCATCAGATGCGAATTAGAAAGGCTTGGTTGTGGCCAATCTTATCGCAAGTGATGGAGTGAGAGGAGCCCGCTTGATCGCGGGCGGGGTCCTTGCTGTCGTCATTTCAGCGTGCCAGCACTATTCGGCAGTCCCACTTTCGGCTGAAGCCGGACTGGGGGACTTTTATCGGAAATCACTTGGGTCGCCCGAGGTGACCTCGTCCTTGAAGGAGAGAGGTCTTTCGCGAGCGGAATCCTGGTCGGTGCCGATGTTGGTGGCGGCCGGGGAGGTGACGAATCCGGCCCTGGCGCGTGCCCGGGCCGACTATGCGGCGGCGAAGGCCTCGATCGATGTTGCCAATGCCTTGCCGCCCTTTGGCGTGGCTTTGGATTTACAAAAGGCGGTCAGCAATGGCGGGGGGGATCCGTGGACCTATGGCTTCACCGTTGATTGGCCGATAGAACTTTGGGGGAAGCGTCCGGCCAAAGCGTTTCAGGCAAGCCAGGAAGCCAATGTCGCCGCGTTAGCGATTTCCAAAGCGCACTGGGATGTTCGCTCGGGGGTGACGAATTCCGCTGTCGAATTACTCTCGGCTCGCGAACGATTGGTGGCAGTTCACGATTTATCGGACGTTCTCTCCGAATGGGAAGCGGCCTTGTCTCAAAGTCAAATCCTGGGAGAGACCGGGCGATTGGAGGAGCTCACAATTGCCCGCGAGCGAGCGACTTATGAGCGCGATGAGGCTGATGCCAAACGGCAGGTCAGAGTTGTTGAAGCATCGCTGGGTAAGGCGCTTGCGTTGCCCTTGAATGAGGTTTCCGGACTCGTCCTTCGGCCACTGCCTGAGGCAGTTCCCTCGATTTCTTCTCTGACACATTGGGAGCGACAGGCAGCGCTTAGGCGACCTGATGTCCTGGCAGGATTGGCGGGCTATGCCGTGGCGGATGCAGGGTTGAGGTTGGAAATTCTCAACCAGTATCCAGATGTCCGACTCAATTCGGGACTCAGTTTTGATCAGGGGCAAACGAAGTGGCTCCTGGGGCCTTCGCTCAATGTCCTACCCCATTTGAATCGCGCCGGAATTGCGCAAGCACGGGCTAAGCTGGCGGCGAGCCGTGCTGCATTTCAGGAGATTCAAACGACTGCCTTGACCGATGTTTCCTCAGCTTGGGCGGAGTATTGTGGGAGTTTGGAGCAATGGGAGAAGGCCCGCAATCTTGCTGGGAAATCGCGTGAATTTTCAAAGGTTCAGCAAGAACTCCTGAAGGTGGGTGAGGGGAATCGACTCTCGGTTCTCCAGTATCAATTTCTTCATGCTCAAGACGAAGTGACCGTCGTGGCTGCTCGTTCTCAAGTCTGGCAATCCTTGGCAGCATTACAGGATGCGGTCCGAGCTCCTCTCATCCCTAACACATTCTAAGTGCGATGCGTTTCATCTTTCATTACTCCTTGCTCCTTCTATTCCTGCCGGTCTGTTCCACCATCGTAGCGGGAGGGGCAGAAGAGGGCGTTGTTGTTGAAGTGGATGCTGGAAGCCAGAATCGCTACGGGATCGTAACGGAGCTTTTGAAATCCGCAGAATACCGTCCGGGTCTCGAAGCTTTTGGCGAGGTCATCGACCATGGCCCGCTCTTGCAACAATGGAATGACTGCCGGGTGACGGAGCTTGCCGAGGCATCGGAAAGGAAGGAATACGATCGACTAAAAATGCTCAACTCGGCCGGGAAATTTTCTTCGGATCATGCAGTGGAACTCGCTGAGAGTGCTCTCGAAGCGGTAAGTTTACAGGCGAAGCTGGCCAAAATAGCCCTGTCGGCGACCTGGGGGATTATTCCTGGAAGCGGTGGTCCCACGGTGGATGAAGGATTGCTGGAATCACTGATGAACCGTCAATCTGCATTGGTGAGAGTTTCCGTGCCGCCGACCCAATTACTGCCTCCTGATGCCGGTAAGATTTGGCTGAGTCCTCCGGTTGATCCGAGCCAACGAAGTGTGCTCAAGGATTATTGGATGGATCCTAAAGTGAGTTTGCAAAAATCGCCCGGCTTCATTGGGGTCATCGATTTGGATGAACGACTGTGGCCGATTGGCCTGGGATTGGTTGGGCGGATCGAGACTGCAGGTGATCCGGTCACTGGTCTCCTTCTCCCAGCTTCTGCAGTCGTTTATTGGCATGGCACAGCGTGGGCGTATCAAAAGACATCAGGCGAATCTTTCCAGCAAGTGCAGGTCGATATTTCCAAACCGCAAGATTTGGGCTGGTTCGTGTCAGGAAAGGGAATGGACCCCAAATTACCGATGGTCGTGCAGGGAGCGCAGGCGATTCTTGCACAGCAATTACAAGCTGCGGTCGGCGCGGAGGATGAAGAATAAATCAAGCGACCTATGTTGAATTCCATCGTTCACAGTGCGCTTCGATTCAAGGGGTTGGTCGTGCTCTTTGCCGCCATCATCATGGCCTATGGGGCGTACCTTTCCCTTCATGCGACCTTGGATGTTTTTCCGGATTTTGTGCCTCCGCAGGTCACGATTCAAACCGAAGCTCCGGGTTTGTCGGCTAATGAAGTTGAGTCGCTCGTGACCTTTCCCATCGAAGCGGCGGTCGGTGGGATCGCCGGACTGGAAACAACCCGATCGGAATCGATTCAAGGCCTCTCGGTATTGAATGTGGAGTTCAAGGAGGGGACCGACATTCTGATCGACCGGCAGCTCCTCACGGAACGTCTGACCGAAGTGGCGGGAAGCCTTCCGACCCAGGCGCGGGCGCCGACGATGTCGCCCTTGGTTTCCTCGACGATGGATCTTCTGAAAATCGGTCTCATTTCCGAGAATCTTACTCCGCATGAACTGAGATCTCTCGCTGATTGGACCGTGCGGCCTTTGTTGAAATCGGTGCCTGGAGTGGCCGAGGTCAATGTCGTGGGTGGCGAGGCGGAAGAACTCCAAATCATTCCCAGGACGGAGCAGATGCGTTTGTTAGGGGTGACCCTTTCAGAGATTTCTGCTGCCGCTTCCGGAGCGATCGGTATTCGCGGAGCGGGATACATTGAAACAGCGAATCAGCGGCTGACAATTCATGCCAACACCCCGCCATCCAATCCCGAGACGATCGGGAAGGTGACGGTTCGGGGCGAGGGAGGGGATGCCATTCTTCTTCGCGATGTTGCGGAAGTGAAGGTGGGTGCGATGCCGAAATTCGGAGATGCCATGGTGAACGGAAAAGTGGGCGTGATTCTCGTGATGACGAGTCAGGCCGGAGCAAACACCCTGACGACGACGCAAGCAGTTGAACAGGCGTTGGAAGAACTCAAGCCGATTTTTGAAAGTCAGGGGGTCACTCTTTTTGACCGCCTTCACCGGCCTGCGAACTTTATCGAGGTCGCCCTCCATCACCTCACTGAATCACTGTTGATCGGGGGTGTTTTAGTGGGTGTCGTTTTGCTAATCTTCCTCGCGAATTTTCGGACCGCTTTCATTTCGTTTGTCTCCATTCCGCTCTCGCTATTGAGTGCGGTGGTGGTGATGCACTTCGCGGGGATTACCTTGGACACGATGACGCTTGGTGGCCTCGCGGTGGCAGTGGGGGTGGTCGTGGACGACGCCATTATCGATGTCGAAAACATCCTTCGGCGGCTGCGGGACAATGCCACCCGTGGGAAGAAGATCCCGGCAATGAAGGTCATCCTGGATGCCTCGATGGAAGTTCGTGGATCGGTGATTTATGCGACCCTGATCGTGCTGGCGGTGTTTCTCCCGGTCTTTGCCTTGAGTGGGTTGCAGGGAAAGTTTTTTGAACCGCTGGCGGTGGGGTTCATCCTCGCCGTGGTGGCATCATTGGTTGTGGCGATGACGGTGACGCCGGCCCTTTGTTTGCTTTTTCTCTCCAAATCCCAGGGCGGACAGGATCCTTTTTACATTGGATGGATGAAGTCCTTGCACCGTGTCTTTCTCGGTACGATTTGCCGGTTCCCTCTCACCGCGATGCTTCTGGGCGCGGTCAGTGTTGGGTATGCCGGGGTGCTTTTGAAGGGGCTGGAGACCGAGTTGCTGCCCCCCTTTCGGGAGGGGCATTTTGTGGTGCAAGTAATCGGGACGCCGGGGACCTCGCTGGAGGAAACGATGCGTTTCGGAAAGAAGGTGAGCGATGAACTTTTGGCAATTCCTGAAATTGCGACGGTGGAAATGCAGGCCGGGCGATCCGAAAAAGGGGTCGACACCTGGGGTCCGGAAAGTTGTGAATTCCATATTGATCTCAAGCCCGATCCCGGCACCGATGAAGCGGCAGTGCAGGAGCAAATTCGCGGAATCATGGAATCCTATTCCAACCGTGAAACGGAAACGCTCACCTTCCTCGGAGACCGCATCAGCGAGTCCTTAAGCGGCGAGACGTCTTCGGTGGTGATCAGTCTTTTTGGAAAGGATTTGGATGTGCTCGATTCAGCGGCGAACCGGGTCAGGGCCGCCGTGAGCGCGACCGAGGGAGCGATCGATGTCCAGGCCTTGGGCACAGCGCGCGCTCCGGGGATCAATATCGAATTGGAGATGGATCGTTTGCAAACGGTCGGCCTGCGTCCGGTGGAGGTTCTCGATATGATCCAGACCGCTTTTCAAGGGACCGAAATTGCCCAGATTTACGATGGCGATCGCATTATTCCGGTGAACGTTCGGGTGGGCGAGGATGCGAGGTCGAAGCTCCCTTCGGTGCAAAATCTCATGATCTCGACAGCCTCGGGCGGGATGGTTCCGCTGGGTGATCTCGGGCGGATTTACCTGGACGATGAACGGGCAAGTATCAGCCATGAGACCGGGCGGAGACGCCAGGTGGTCACGGCGAATGTCTCGGGCCGGTCGGTGTCTTCCTTCGTTGAGGAGGTTCGGAAGAAATTGGCGGATGAGAAGATCCTTACCGATGGAGTCTACGCGATCTTTGGAGGGACGGCCGAAGCGGAAGCGACCACTCATCGCGAGCTCATGGGCGCAACCAGTATCACGCTGCTTTGTATCGGGATTTTTCTTTCCATGGTTGTTCGAAGGCCCAGTCATCTCGTGCTCGTGATTTCCATTCTTCCCTTCGCGGTCGCCGGGGGAGTGTATGCCATTGTCCTTTCGGGGTTGCCGCTCTCGCTGGGCGCTTTGGTGGGCTTTATCACGCTGCTGGGGCTGAGCATTCGCAACGCCATTATGCTCATGACGCATTATGAACATCTTGTTGTTGAGGAAGGCTTTGAATGGAATCTCGCCACCGTGATTCAGGGCGCGAGGGAGCGTGTGGTTCCGGTTGTCATGACCACAGCCGTCACCGGGTTGGCCCTTCTTCCACTCGCGCTCTCGCCCACCTCTGCAGGACGGGAGATCGAAGGCCCGATGGCGATTGTCATTCTCGGGGGCTTGATTTCGTCCACGCTCGTCACTCTCCTCCTGCTCCCTGCTGCTGCCAATCGCTTCGCGGGATTCAAGATGAAGAGTGAATCCTTGGGATAGGATTTATTCCTGATCTGTGGGGAGAGGCCAGGGCTTTTGATCTGGGAGTGAAAGGAGATGCGTAACCGCTTCTTCCAGCTGGCGGTCCTTTCCTTTGGCACGATCATCGGGTGAGTTGGCCACCTTGATATCGGGCTCGAGTTGGGTGTTTTCGAGGTAACGGCCTTGTTTGTCGATGGTGGAGACCTGGGGGATGCCGAAGACGAGGGCGGAATCAATGAGGCGCTCCCACCACACGGCGGTGCCGGTTCCGGCGACGGGCATGCCGACAAGTTTTCCGATGTCCAAGGCTTTGTATGCGTAGGGGAAGAGGTGGGCGTCAGAGTAGTTTCCTTCGCCCATGATGACGGTCGAGGGTTTGGTCCAGCGGAAGATGGGCTCGCCCCCGAGGTTCTTTTGCCCGCGTGGGTAGAACTTGAGGAACTGCTCGCCGCTGAGGAAGGAGGTGAGGTCTTCGGTGAGCCAGCCGCCGCCGTTGAAGCGGGTATCGACGATGAGGGCTTTTTTAGCGGAATGCTGACCAAAGACCCGCGAGTAAAACTCACGGAATGCGCCATCATTCATGCCTCTAATGTGGACCCAGCCAATCTTGCCATCGGAGAGGTGATCTGCTCTGGCTTCCATTCGCTTCAGCCACCGTTGATAGAGGAGTTCTTCTTCTGCACCAAGGCTGATGGGGCGGATGACAACTTCCCGATACTCATCGGTTTCAAGGTCATGGAGAGAGAGAAGGGTGCGCTCACCGGTCAGGCGATTGAGGCGGGCAAAGTAGTTCTCACCAGCTGCGATGGTCTCCCGGTTGATCTTTTCGATAATGGTTCCCGGGGAAATATTGCGATCTAACAGGTCGAGCGGGCTACGGGGGATGACTTCAAGAATCCGGATGCCGGGTCCCTGATAGGCGGGGTCATCAAAGATCCCAAGGGAGGCGGTGCTGTCGGCCATTTTGTGAGAAGGGCGGTGAAAGGCACCGGTGTGGGAGGCGTCGAGTTCGCCGAGCATTTCGCCGAGCATTTCGGCAAAGTCATCATTGTTGGTGATGGCGGGGAGGAGCTTGCGATATTCCTCACCGTAGAAATTCCAATCGACTCCGTGGAGATCAACGCGGTGGAATTTTTCGCGAACCTGACGCCAGACGTGTTCGAACATTTCGGATCGTTCAGCGGCGAGATCGAGGTTCATCTCACCGCCGTTGCCGTGATCATTGGTGTCGCCACTTTCGGTTTCGACAGTGGTGATTTTTCCACTGGCCAGAATAAAGAGATTGGTTCCTTCCTTATCCATGATGAGATCGGCAGGTCCACTTTTGGCTTTGCCAAGATTGGCGAGGAGTTTGGTTTCCTTTTCGTACAGCTTGTGGACCCAGACCTGGTATTCATCGCGATCTTCGAGGAGGTAATAGAGGGCGGTGCCATCGGGAGCGAGGGCGTAGCCTTCAAGATCTGTCGAGTGGATGGTGAGGCGTTCGACACGATCGAGGATTCCCTTGGGATCGAGTCTGGACGGGCCGTCGAAAAGCTTGGGAGGGGTGTCGTCTTCTCCCTCTTCCTGATTTTCCTGAAACTCTTCGAGTTCTGCTTCGTTGAGGTTGAAGTAGCGGTAGGCGCGTTCGGTGAGAAAGCCGGTGTAGATGTCGAGATCGGAACCCCAGCTGCCATGGGCCTTGCGGCCGTGGCGGTTTGAGATCCAGAGAATGGCTTCGCCATCCCACCCCCACGCGGGTGCGGTGTCGTAGTAGCCGTTTTGGGTGAGATCGAGGACAGGGCCCAGTCCGTGGGCGGGCACAAGGTAGAGGTTCTCGGCCCAGCGGTTGTCCTGGAGGCGCATTGAAAGGAGGTTTTTGCTATCGGGCGACCAGGCAAATTCGATGTCGCCATCGGAGTAGGAAAAACTCTGCGAACCATCGAGGAGGGTGGTGATGAGTTGGTTGCCAATGTCGAGCTTGCGAAGTTGGACGCGATCCTGAAGGAAGGCGACGGATTTGCCATCGGGTGACCAGGAAGGTTGGAAGGTTTCGTCATCGCTCTTCAGGAGAACCTCTTCCTTGAGGACGGTGGCATGGAAGAAGGTTTTCTCCTCATCCCGAACGATGGACGTGGTGTAGAGATTCCAACTCCCTTCGCGTTCAGAGGCGTATGCGATTTGACGTCCATCGGGGTGGAAGCTCAATGAGCGTTCCTGCTCGGGAGTGTTGGTGATGCGCTTGGTGACTTCGAAATCAATGGAGGTGACGAAGATTTCGCCCCGTGAGATGAAGGCGATTTCCTGGCCGTCCGGTGAGACTGCGATTTCGCTGACGTTGGCCGCGAACTGGACCGAACTGACGTTGGTTTTGTCATCAGCTTGTAAAGTGATGTTGAGTTTGCGCGGTTCGGCGTCCAGCGAATCCATCAGGTAGAGGCTGCCGTGATAGCTAAAGGACAGTTTGCCGTCGGTAGATCTGGAGAGGAAGCGGACGGGGTGTTTGTCGAGCTTCGTGATTTGTTTGGATTGGGCGTCTTCAGCGATGTCGGATTGCCAGATATTGAAGCTGCCGCCTTGCTCGGAAAGGTAGAGGAATTGTTGGTCGTCGAGCCAGACCGGGTTGCGATCTTCGCCCGGGAAGTTAGTGATTTGGCGGTGGGATTTCTTTTCCTGATCGAAGAGCCAGATGTCACGGGTGACGGAGGATTGGTGGTGCTTGCGCCATTGATCTTCGTAGCCCTTGCGGTCGTGGTAGAGGAAGTGTGTTCCGCCCGGGGAGAAGTTGACCTGCTCGGCGGGGATGCCGAAGACCTGTGAAACGCGGCCTCCGCTGGCGGGGATCTGGTAGAGTTCGCCCATGCGACGATTGGGAATGTCGAGTGAGTTAACGGGGTCCTGACGGGTGGCGGAGAAGAGGATGGCCTTTCCATCGGGAGTGAAGGCGGAGGGGATATCATCACCCGAGTGGAAGGTGAGGCGGGTCGCTTCGCCGCCGGAGACGGAGATACGGTAGAGGTCGTAGTTGCCGTGGCGATTCGAGGCGAAGGCGATGGTGGTGCCATCGGGTGACCAAACTGGAGCGTAATCACGAGCGACATGCAGGGTGAGGGGCGAGGCTTTTCCTCCGGTGCTGGGGACAGTGTAGAGATCACCGCCGTGAGTGAAGACGATGGTCGCACCGTCAGGCGAGATGGCGGGGTAGCGGAACCATTGCGGGTCATTGGCTTGGAGGACGCCGAGGGAGGCGAGCCAGAAGAAGAGCTTTTTCACGAAGGTCAATCGACGCGAAAACGGGACTGAAGGGAAGACGCGATTCGTCAGGTGAGGAGTAAATCGACGATGAAGTATTGGGCTTGGACGCAAAGATACCAAGTCACGAGAAAGAGGATGGGGCTCAGAAGGCTGATGATAACGGTGTTTCGAAGTCGTAATTTTAGAAAGGTCACTGAAATTACGGCAGTGGCGAGTCCGCAGACCAAAGCTCCCATCAAAAGAGAATCGTTTCCAATTCCAAGAAGCATACCGATGAAACCGGCAATGAATGGAATGATCGAAATGGAAAAGACTGCGGGGAATTCATCTTCATCATCAATCCGCGAAAGGATACGGCTGATGAGCATAAATCGTATGGTAAAGGTGGCGAAATAGATGGGCCCAGCAAGATTGTGCGTGCCTTGGATGGCGCGGGTGAAGTCAAAGTGGGACACTTTTAATTCTATTCCGGCTGGCAGGTGGGGCACCAGGCGGTGGTGCGGGTGGCGATGGTGTCGCGGGCCAGGTCGGTTTTGCATTTGGGGCAGGTGCCTCCTTTTTTCCAACGGTGTTGGAAGAGCCAGTTTTTGGGAGGGACGTTGGCGACGTAGCTTCCGGGGGCGAAGCCATCGGTGGAGGCCGTTTCGTTTTTTTCGGTGACGTGTTTGAGAGCTCCGAGGGAGACGAAGCGAATTTCTTTTCGCAGGTGCGCGGGATCGAGTTGAGCGGTGGGGATGCCGGGGTAGAGGCCGAGGCGCCAGCAGATTTCATCGGCCATCCAGTTCCCGATGCCGGGGCAGGCATTTTGATCAAGGAGGAGGGCTTTGAGAGGCTTCTTGGGGTGGCGTTCGACGAGCTTCCGGACGCGGGCGAGCGAAAACCTGGAGTCCTGCGGTTGAGGGGGGAAGTCGGACCATGGATCTGCGCAGTCGTGCAGCATGACGCGGCCGAACATGCGGTAGTCGTTGAAGATGAGGGCGGCCTTGGCTGTGCGGAGGATGAGGTGGTCATGCTTCTGGACTTCGTGGTCGGCGGATGAGGTGGAGAGCTTTCCGGACATGCCGAGGTGGACTTCGAGGTGTAACTCGGGTTCGAAGGTGAAGAGCATGCGTTTGCCGTGGGCTTTGGAGGAGAGTAGCTTCTTCTTTTCAAGAATACGGAGAGCTGGCGAAGGGCAATCGCGGTAGATGCGGGCCTTGGGGTGGACGTCGACAGAGGTGACGGTTTCGTGGTGGAAGGCAGCCCACTGGCGGCGGGCGAGTTCGACTTCGGCAAGCTCAGGCATGTCCGAGCGTCGCGTATGGGCGAGAAAGAGCAAGGATTGGGAAGAGTCGGATTCGCATTTGGCACGGGATCCGCTAAGACTGGATGATGGCTGAAGAAAAAATGGAGCTAATCGTGGTCAGCGACCTCGATGGAACCCTCTTGGACCATCATGATTACAGCTTTGCGGAGGTTTTGCCGGTTTTGGACCGGATGGACGAAGCGGGGATTCCCTTGGTGGTGAATACGAGTAAAACGCGGGCGGAATGGCTGGGAATGCGGGACAAATTTGGGAACGCGAACGCTTTCATTGTTGAGAATGGCTCGGCGCTTTACGACGGAGACGAGGTGACGGTCTATGGCACCCCTCGAGCAGAAATTTTCAAGGTGTTGGCTGAGTTGAAGGAAGATTTTAAGTTCACGGGGTATGCCGACGTCGAGTTGGAGCAGATTATGGAGTGGACAGGCCTGGATCGGATTTCAGCGTTTAAGTCGGCCGACCGGGAATTCAGCGAGCCTTTGGTTTGGGAAGATACGCCGGAGAAGGAGGACGAATTTTGTGAGGAAATCCGCAAGCGTGGACTTCAGACTTTGCGTGGCGGAAGGTTTCTTCATGTTTTGGGTGCCACGGATAAGGGGAAGCCTCTTAGCTATTTTCGTGAACAGGACTATGCCATCATCGCGCTGGGTGATCGTCCCAACGATCTTGCGATGTTGGATCAGGCTGACATTGGCGTGATTGTGGCCTCACCGGATGGATACCTTCTGGAAACAGACGGGGAGTTTATTCGCACCAAGGAAACGGGCCCCCGGGGCTGGGCCGAGGCGATGACAAAAATTCTCGATCATTTTAACAAACCATAACGACACACCCAAACACCTAACGACATGGCAGATTTCCATCAAGGCGGCTCCGTGGCCACCCTCCACAACTTGACTCAACGTCCGCTCGCCGAACTCGAAGCCGAGCTGGTCAAATTTTCGAAACAACGTCCGATGGGCTTGTTGTTGCCCTCGCTTTTCTCCGAATTGGAGACCGATGCGATGCCTAAGATTCTCGCCGAAGTTAAGCAGGTTCCGTACTTGAACCAGATTGTCATTGGTCTGGATCGCGCAGATGAAAGCCAGTATCGCGAGGCTCTGAAATTCTTTAAAGAGCTGCCCCAGCATCACCGGGTACTCTGGAACGATGGTCCGAGATTGCGGGCGCTGCATGCTGAATTGCGGGAGCATGGGGTCGCTCCGGAGGAAGAAGGGAAGGGGCGCAACGTCTGGTATTGCCTGGGATACATGTTGGCGACGGACCGGGCAGAGGCAATTGCTCTGCATGATTGCGACATCGTGACTTACGATCGCTCGTTGCTTGCGAGGTTGATTTACCCGATGGCCAATCCTCAGTTTAGCTATCAGTTTGCGAAGGGATACTATCCGCGCATTGCGAAAGGCAGTCTCAATGGCCGGGTGACACGCCTCTTGGTGACGCCTCTCCTTCGCTCCCTGGCGCAGGTTACGGGGTCGAGTGACTATCTCACTTATCTCGATGGTTTCCGCTATCCTCTCGCGGGTGAATTCTCCTTTCGTAAGAGCGTTATTCCAGACATCCGGATGCCGAGTGATTGGGGTTTGGAGATGGGAACTCTCTCGGAGATGTTCCGGAACTATTCGAACAACAAACTTTGCCAGGTCGATATCGCCGAGGTTTACGACCACAAGCACCAGGACATTTCGACCGACGATCAGGCCAAGGGGCTTTCAAAAATGTCGATCGATATCTGCAAGTTGCTCTTCCGTAAAATGGCGGTGATGGGGACGGTCTTTAGCAAAGAAATGTTCAGGACGTTGAAGGCATCTTACTACCGGAATGCTTTGGATTTCGTGGAGCGTTACAAGAACGACGCCATTATGAACGGGCTCGATCTCGATGTGCACAAAGAAGAAGAAGCGGTGGAGCTGTTTGCCGAGAATATCATTGCGGCTGGAAAAATGTTCCTGAGTTCACCTCACGAAAAGCCCTTTATTTCGAGCTGGTCGCGGGTTCAAAGTGCGATGCCTGATGTGTATGCCCGCTTGATTGAAGCTGTTGAAGAAGATCAGAAAGAATTTTCATAAATCATGAGTCCGCTTGACCAATTAATCCTGCGAATTGAAACGCACCTCACCGCCATCTACGGCGAGGGGGATCATGCAGAACTTGTTGAACGCTTGATCGACGCGATGCGTCTGCGAGAGCATTTTTTTGAGCCGGTTCCCTTCGAGAACCATTGGTCTGAGAATGATATCGCGGTCATGACATACGGAAACACCTTTCAACGGGAGGGTTCCAAGCCTTTGGAGGAACTGTCGCGCTTTCTGGAGAATAGACTGGGGGAGGCAATCACATGGGTGCATGTGCTACCGTATTTCCCTTGGACCTCCGATGATGGTTTTGCCATTTCTGATTACGATCAGGTGAAGCCCGAATTGGGCGACTGGTCGCACATTGAAGCGCTTGCGGAGAATTACGCCATTATGTCAGACTTGGTGGTTAATCATTGTTCGGCATCGCACAAATGGTTCGGACAGTTTCAAAATGGCGAGGAGCCGGGCTGCCGGTATTTTGTGGAGGCTTCACCGGAGGCTAATTTGAGCGAAGTGGTGAGACCGCGAACTTCCGATTTGCTGCGACCCACCCAAACTCCCTCGGGCGAAAAGCACGTCTGGTGTACTTTTGGGCATGATCAGATCGATCTCAATTTTGCCGAGACAGATTTGTTAGTGGAGCTCGTGAAAATCATCCGGAGCCATCTCGAGCACGGAGTGAGTATCTTCCGTCTCGATGCAGTGGCCTTTGTGTGGAAGGAGATCGGGACCCGCTGCATTAATTTGCCACAGACCCATGAGCTCGTCCGTCTTTTCCGGACCTTGATCGAGCACGTGAAGCCTGATGCCATTATCATCACTGAGACCAATATTCCGAACCAGGAGAATCTCGCTTACTTTGGAAATTCCAATGAAGCCCACGGGATTTACAATTTCTCACTTCCTCCGCTCTTGCTTCATGCCCTGGTAACGGGAAATTCTTTTCACTTGAAGCAGTGGTTAATGCGGATGCCACCCGCCCAACCGGGAACGGTTTATTTTAATTTCATTGCTTCGCATGACGGAATCGGGCTTCGACCGGCCGAGGGATTATTGCAGGATGAAGAGATCGATGAATTGGTCGAGGTCATGAAGTCACGGGGTGCACGGATTTCCGAACGGGCATTGGCGGGTGGAGCCAAGCGGCCCTATGAGATCAATATCAGTCTCTTCGATGCTTTGGGCGGAGAGGCACAGTTTTTTTGTGCCCATACCGTCCTTCTTGCGTTGGAAGGGATTCCGGCATTTTATATTCATAGTTTACTCGGGACGCGGAATGATTTGGAACGGGTGGGAAAGACCGGCCACAATCGCCACATCAATCGGCATCAATGGGATGCTGACGAGTTGGATCGGTTGTTAGATGACCCTGATTCGCCTCATTCCCGGGTTTTGGGAAAGATGCTTCAGCTCATTGAGATCCGAAAAAAGCAGAAGGCGTTTCATCCCAGCGCGACGCAGTTCGTGTTGCATTTTGATGACGGGGTTTTTGCCTTTTGGCGTCAATCTCTTGACCGACGAAGTAGCATTTTTTGTTTCCACAATGTTTCGAATTTGGAGCAGCGGATTCCGATTTCGAGTGTGAATTTGATCGGCACGGAAGACTGGCTGGATCTGATGTCGGGCGAGCCGATTGATCCCACAATTCCGGAACTCATCATGCGGCCCTACCAATGCATCTGGCTGGTGAATCAGCGGAAGCACTTGCCTTACTAGGAGCTGAGTCCGGCAAGGTAGTCAAAAGCTTCCGGGCTACTCTCTGGGGGAGCCCAGGTTGCAAAGGTCTTGTCGGTGGTGGGATCGTAGGGGCCTTGTTTGACCTCGAAGATGACGGTATCGGGTGCGCGGACGACCATGCCGTGCCACGTGCCGGGCTCGATGTCGATGAGAGGAGAGTCCGGGGTGAGGTGAATGCGGTCGCTTAGGGAGCCATGCTCGTCAAAGATCAAGACGTCGAGCGAACCGGAGACAAGGCACATTGATTCGGTGGCATGGGGTAGAGGGTGGCAGTGGGGTTGCACATATGTTCCCGGTTGGAGGAAGTTGAGAAGGCGTTGGACGCGGGCATCTTGGCTTCGTTGGATGGGTTGCATGACACGGAGGCGGGGACTCTCGCGGGAGGCATGTTTTCCCTCGCTCCAGAGTTGTGGAGAAACTAAGAAAACTGGGCCGATGGGGTTTGGAAGGGCTTTGGACATGGGAAATGATCTACAATTTGAAGGTTAGGAAAGCAGCACGCAAAAAGGGCGAAGTCTCCTCCGCCCTTTGTTGAAATTTGAGATTCCGATGGATTATGAACTCAACTTTGGAATAGGGTTTTCCTTCTTTCCCAAGGCCGTGCGCATCTTCTCGAGGGCCTTATTCTGGAGTTGGCGGATCCGCTCACGCGTGACACCAAAGTCCCGGCTAATTTCCTCAAGAGTCATGGGCTTTTTGCCTCCAAGCCCAAAGCGGGCGTCAATGATCTTACTTTCGCGTTTGTCAAGAAGGCTGCGGAGGCCATCGAGTTCGCCGTGCATTTCTTTTGAGGAGAGGGCCTCAAGTGGATTGACTGCCGAAGCATCGCCAATGGCTTCTGCGTAGCTACCGCTGTCCTCATCGCCGATGGGAGCGTCAAGTGAAGTAGGTCGCTGGGCGGCCTGCTTGAGGATAGCGATTTTCTTGCGGGGAATGCCAAGAACCTCGGAAAGTTCGGTATCTGTCGGTTCCCGTCCGAGTTCCTCCGTGAGTGAAGCGGAAATTTTCCTAAGTCGGGCAATTTTGTCGACCATATGAACGGGAAGACGCACTGTTTTGCTCTGATTGGAGAGCGCACGCTTGATAGACTGTTTGATCCACCAAGCAGCATAGGTGCTAAGCTTGCCGCCCTTGGCAGGCTCATATTTCTCAACTGCCTTCATGAGACCAATGTTGCCTTCGGAGATTAGATCCGCGAGGGGGAGACCGTAGTTCGAATAATCGCGTGCGATCTTGACGACGAGGCGCAGATTAGCGCGAATCATGTGATCACGAGCTTTTTCATCACCATCTTTGATGCGCTCGGCGAGTTCCAATTCCTCCTCGATGGTGAGGAGGTCGGTTTTGGCGATCTCGTTCATGTAGGCCCGAAGGATGCTGTCAGATTCCGTTTTCATAACTTACTCTTTAACACGACCATACTGGACTAGCTTTTCCAATTCGCTAGTAATTTCATGTAAAGAAATTGGTATAGCTGCCACTTATGGTTGGGATGTAGGTAAAATAAAACCGCCGGGGGGGCCCGGCGGTGTCGATGGCAGAAGAGTGGCGGTCTACCTAACCGAAAATTGCAAGCCGACTAGGACTTGTAGCGGAGGCGCTTCTTGTGGCGATTAGCCTTCATGCGCTTACGGCGCTTATGCTTGCTGATCTTGGTCTTCCGACGCTTCTTTAGGTTGCCCATAGTCTTAGTGGTAGGTAGTTAAGTTCTGCGGATTTATAAAACCGCAATTCCGGTTGATTAAAAGTGAGTTAGGAAACAATTTTGTTTAGAGGGTATTCGATGATGCCCTCGGCTCCGAGTTCTTTCAGGTCGGGAATCAAGTTCCTAGCGACCTTTTCGCAAATGATGGTCTCGATTGCAAGCCATCCCTCTTCCGCAAGTTTCGATACGGTGGGTCGGCGCAGGGAAGGAAGGCGTGCGAGGACCGCTTCGAGTGAGGCTTCGGGAAGGTTGAGCTTGAGGCCCACCTTGTCGCGGGCTTCGAGGGCGCCTTTGATCATCATGACCATGCGCTCCATCTTGTCGCGTTTCCAATCGTCAGCAAAGGCGGCCTTGCTGGCGTAAAAGTGAGGAAAGGAGGAGAGAAGTTCGTCCACGATACGCAGCTTGTTGGCGCGAAGGGAGGAGCCGGTCTCGGTAACATCGACGATCGCGTCGACGAGGTCGGGGACTTTCACTTCGGTGGCACCCCAGGAAAATTCGACGTGCGCATTGACACCTTTTTCGGCAAGGTAGCGCTTGGTGATTTCCATTCCTTCGGTGGCAATGTGCTTCCCTTCAAGGTCTTGAACGGTCTTGATCGGGGAGTCTTCTGGAACTACGAGGACCCAGCGGGTGGGGCGGGTTGAAGCACGGGAGTAGGGGAGCTCGGCGAGGTCGATGAGATCGACGTCGTGTCCGTAAGCCCAGTCGAGTCCGGTAATTCCGCAGTCGATGAATCCTTGATCGATGTAACGGGCAATTTCCTGGGCCCGGATCATGTAGATATCGAGGCCGTCGTCATCAGAGGACGGGCGAAGACCTCGGTCCGAGGTGTAGATATTGTAGCCCGCCTTCTCGAGTAGTTTGAGAGTCGGTTCCTGAAGGCTACCTTTCGGCAGGGCGATTTTAAGTGAGTTGGCCACGTCGGGCGGCGGTTTTAGCGACGAATGGCAGGGAAGCAAGTAATTTGACAGACTTCGGTGCCTCTTGGGCCGGTTCGGGCGCCGGGTGGGGGCTAACGTTAGCTATGATAGCGTCTCCAACGCTTCCAGGAAGGTCGACAAAAAAGGAGACCCAAGAGGAGTTGCAGAGTGGTTACGATCCAGAATATGGGTGGGATCGTTCCTTGTTCCCTGAATCTGGCGACCCAATCTGCAGAGAGTCCGCCGATGAGGAGCATGTGGTAGAAGCAGTTTTGCTCTTCAAGGTAGTCCTCGCCCCAATAGAGTTTCACCCAGTGGGCGTGGCCTTCATCGAAGAGAATGCGCAAGCTGGCTTCGATGGCCTTTTCCCGGTGATTTTGGGTGACTTGGAGCCCAATGAGGGATCAGCGTCCCATTGCGCTTGGAGTTGTTCAGTGGCAAGGAGGTAGAAAAAGGTTCCGTAAACCGGGGATTCGGTGGCGGTGATCTCTGAAACGGTGAGAGTTTTGGCGAGGCCGGACTCAATGCGTTCATCGACGTAGGAAGGAATGCGATTCGAAGATGTTGGTGTCAGTCCGGGCAACGAAGAGCTTCAGGGCATCCGTGCCGAGGGCATTGGGGTTGTGATACTCAGTGGTTCCATCAAAGCCACGGGATGAGACTCTGCTGGTGGTGCTCTCGGCATACATGGAAATGAAGTCCTCGCGTTTCGGGGTGTCTGCCACTCCGACCGTAGGAGCGGTTCCGCCGACGTAATGATGTTGCGAGGTCTGACTGGGGAATTCAGACTGCCTTCAACTGTCTTTAAAGAGTTGCCGAGCCGAAGTAGGGCTGGAGAGCCTCGGGAATGGCGATGTTTCCTTCGGCGTCCTGGTGTTGCTCAAGGAGCGCGACGAGGAGACGGGGAAGGGCAGTGCCCGAACCGTTGAGGGTGTGGCAGAACTGATTCTTCCCCTCGGCGTCCTTGAAGCGAAGCTTCATGCGGCGGGCCTGGTAGTCGGTGAAGCAAGAGCAGCTTGAGACTTCAAGATACTTACCTTGGCCGGGAGCCCATACTTCGATGTCGTATGTTTTACAGGAAGAGAATCCGATATCGCCGGTGCAGAGCTCGATGACCTGGTAGTGAAGGCCGAGCTTTTGGAGGGCAGCTTCGGCGTGCCCGGTGAGTTCCTCGAGAAGGGCGAAGGATTGATCGGGATGAACGATCTGGACGAGTTCCACTTTATCAAACTGGTGCATACGGATGATGCCGCGGTTATCGCGTCCGGCGCTTCCGGCTTCGCGACGGAAGCAGGGGGTCTGCGCGGTGAGCTTGATGGGGAGATCGGCTTCGGCTAAGAGCGTGTCACGGTAAAGGTTGGTGACGGGGACCTCGGCCGTGGGGATGAGGAATTGCTCGTTGTTGCCAACGCCATACATGTCGTCTTCAAACTTAGGAAGCTGGCCGGTGCCTTCCATACATTCGCGGTTGACGAGGTGGGGGACGTTCACTTCCTCGTATCCGTGTTCATCCGTTTGAAGATTGAGGAGGAATTGGATGAGGGCGCGCTGGAGCTTGGCTCCCTTTCCGCGGTAAACGGCATATCCAGAGCCGGAGAGGCGGGCACCGTCATCAAAGCTAATGAGCCCCTTGGCCTCGGCGATTTCCAGGTGATCACGGGCATCGACGAGGGCTGGCTTTTCGCCCCAGTTGCGAATGACGGGATTGGATTCCTCGTCCTTGCCGATGGGGCAATCGGGGTGGGGGAGATTGGGGATATTGAGGAGAAGCTCGGTTTGGCGATTGCCTGCCTTGCTGGCTTCGTCGTCGAGCTTCTTGATGGCGTTGCCGATCTTTTTCACCTCGGCTTCGATGCCGGAAGCGTCTTCGCCATTGGCGCGGAGCATGCCGATTTCCTTCGATGTCTTCTTGCGCTCGGATTGGAGAGCCTGTTTTTCGGTTTCGTTTTTACGACGGATCTCGTCGCATGCGAGTACTTCGTCGATGAGATCAGCGGAGCCATCATGACGATTGGCGAGGCGTTCTTTGACGAGATCAGGAGTTTCGCGGATGAGCTTAATGTCGAGCATTGTAGAAAAAGATAAGGCTGGGTTGCCGTTGAGATGAGTCGATTACCCGATTTTACCTGATCTGGCAAAGGCGTATTCACTCAGCCTTTGAAACCAACCCCCGCGAGTTCGGCTTGATGGGCCAGGCGGGCATCCAGAGTCCAGAGCGGGACATTGGAAATAAGGCACGATGCGAGCAGGAGAACATCATTCCACTGCAGGCCTTTTCCATAAAGTTGGCGCGATTCCACCAAGTGTCGGGTCTCGGCCCAGGAGGCTTCCTGGGGCCGTGCCAAGGATTCAAAATCACGGATGGTGAGCTCTCTTTGTGCCAGATTTCCCATCGAGAGTTCCCCAATCACCACGGGATGGCAAAGCACCTCATTATCCTCCAGCAAATCCCCGAGGAGCGGATTGGCAGAGCGGAAGTGCTTCACCCAAATATTCGTATCAGCTAAGACAGCCATCGTAGTTCAAGGTCCTTCGTTCAGAGTGCTCGCTTGGATGGGATCCCGGCGGAGCGACCGATCTGGTAACGAGTAATCGGGCATCGTGCCCCCCAGGCGCTTCAAGCGTTTGGCGGATTCTGCGGCGACAAAATACTCAAAAACGGCATTCACGAGCTTGGAGCGCTCATCGATCCCCGTGAACGCAGCCGCTCTTTCCAGCAATGAATCGTCAATATTGATGGTCGTTCTCACGACATCATTTGATGTTGTTTTTGATGTTTTGTCAAGAAGGATTGGGAAAAAAATCCCCGACCACTGGGTGTGATCGGGGGGATTTGAGTCTTACAAAGCTTCAGTCTTTTCTCTTAAGCTGCGGGAAAAGAACGACATCGCGAATCGTCGGGGCTCCCGTGAGAAGCATAATGAGGCGGTCGATACCGATGCCGATGCCACCGGCGGGGGGCATGCCGTGCTCGAGGGCTTCGACGAAGTCTTCGTCGATTTCCTGGGTTTCGCCACCTGATTGCTCCTGGAGACGACGGCGCTGGGTGTCGGGGTCATTGAGCTCTGAATAACCGGGGGAAATCTCCTGACCATTGATAATCAGTTCGTAAACATCGATGATAGAGGGGTCTTCTGGGTTCTCCTTGGCGAGCGGGATGAGCTTGGAGTCGACGTGCGTGACGAAGCAGGGATTGAAGGTGTGCTCCTCGATTAGCTTCTCGAAAACCTGCTGGGTCACCTCGTAGTCTTCAAGGTGGTCGTGGATCTCGAGCTTAAATTCGGATTGGGCCTTGGAGCGACGTTCATCGGGTGAGAGATCGAACCAATCGTCACCGGCCGCTTCCTTGATGAGGGTGCGGTAAGGGGTGCGTTTCCAAGGACGGGAAAGATCGAGGGTGCGAATAGTTTCGCCTTTCTCGTCTTTGTGCTCGATCTGGAGGGTCCCGATGAATTTCTCGGCGAGATGACAGACCATTTCTTCCACGAGGTCGGCCATGATTTCAAAATCACCGAATGCCTGGTAGGCTTCGAGCATCGTGAACTCAGGGTTGTGACGGCGGGAGATTCCCTCGTTGCGAAAGTTGCGGTTGAGTTCGAAGACCTTGGTGAGTCCACCCACGAGGAGACGCTTGAGGTGGAGCTCGGGCGCGATCCGCATCGTGAGGTCCATGTTCAAGGCGTTGTGGTGAGTCTTGAAAGGCTTGGCGGCGGCGCCACCGGCGACGTCGTGAAGCATGGGAGTCTCGACTTCGAGGTAATCGCGCTCGTGAAGGAAGTTCCGAATCTCGGCCACGATTTTGGAGCGGAGCACGAAGAGATCGGCGCTGCTCTGGTTCGACATCAGGTCGAGGTGGCGCTTGCGATACTTGGTTTCGCGGTCGCTCAGGCCGTGCCATTTGTCGGGCATGGGGCGGAGGGCCTTTGAGAGGACCGTGAGTTTCTCAACCTTGACTGAAGGCTCCCCTTTGCCGGTGGTGAAGGTGACGCCTTGCACGCCGATCCAGTCTGCGAGGTCGAGGCATTGGTAGGCCGCCCAATCGGTCTCGGAGAGTTCCTTTTTATTAAGATAAATCTGAATGCGTCCGTGGGCGTCGCCAAGGGTTGCGAACACCGATTTTCCCATGTCACGAATTGCCAGGAGTCGGCCGCCGAGTTTCACCGGGAGGTCGTTGGAAAATCCGGCTTTCAGGCCACCGGGGGTCGTGTCGGTCTCGAAGGCGGCACCATAGGGATCGAGGCCCAACTCCTTGAGCTTCTTGAGTTTCTCGCGCCTGACGGCGATCAATTCTTCGGAAGTGGAATTTGACGGGGGGGACGTGTTGTCGTCGCTCATTTCGCTCGGCACTCTATGGAGGGCGGGGCTTTTGAACAGGGAAATTCCTTACGGAAATCCAGTAAATTTTAAAAATGGGGCTTGTGACTCTCGTCGTATGGGCGCACACTCTTGCAGGCTTTCACAATTTGGGGGGGACAGCAGCCTCGATTGGTTTCTTCGGAGATCGACGGGGCTGCTGCATGTATGGGGAGTTGCATTTTTGAAGAGTGATATTCAGGAGCTTTTCTGTAATGAAACGCCCGTGAGCGAGAGAGATTTAGCAGGTGAACTGCGTGAGGAGATTCATCAGGCCCGGGCGAGGGTCTATCAGGTGGGCGAGGCGACTCCGCTCCAGTCCATGGTTGTTGAGGGCATTCCCAACCCGGTATGGGTGAAAAGGGAAGATTTGGGGCCCATCAAGGCTTATAAGTGGAGGGGCGCATACAATGCCATGGCGTGCTTAACTCCGGAACAACTTGCCAGTGGGGTCGTGGTGGCATCGGCGGGTAATCATGCCCAGGGAATCGCATTGGCAGCGCGAAGGCTCTCAACCCATGCGCGAATTTTCATGCCCAAGCCGACTCCCCAGATAAAACGGCGGGCGGTTCTGGAGCACGGAGGCGATCATGTTGAAATTGAGCTTGTAGGAGACAGCTTTTCGGAAGCTCAGGAGGCGGCCTTGCAATTTGCGGAAGAGTCGGGAGCGATCTTCATTCCTCCCTACGATTCATTGAAGGTGATGGCGGGTCAGGGAACCTTGGCGGATGAAATTTTCACCTCCGGCGAGGGTCCATTTGACCGCGTCTATGTTGCGATTGGCGGTGGCGGAATGGCTGCGGCCGTTGCCACACTGCTGAAAAGCTCCTGGCCGAAGGTTAAGGTGATTGGCGTCGAGGGAGTGGACCAGGCCTCGATGTCTGCGGCCTTCGCGGCGAAGGGGCCGACGGCATTGGCGTATGTGGATGTCTTTTGCGATGGCACTGCCGTGACCAAAGTCGGGGAGCTCACCTACGAGATTTGCCGGAGCCAGCTAGATGGCATCATCACGGTGACCAATCAGGAAGTCTCGGCGGCGATTAAGGCGCATTGGGATGGTCTCCGGGTGATTCCCGAGCCCAGCGGAGCAATGAGCCTGGCAGCCTATCTGAAGGATTACCGGGCCGGAAATGTGGGCGAGGGGGAGAAAGTTCTCACCATCCTCTGTGGCGCGAATATGGACTTCGCCAAGTTGACTGATATTTCGCGTTTGGCGGGAATCAATCCCCGGGCGGATCGCAGTTGGCAATTCTCGATACCCGAAGAGAACGGCTCGCTGGTGAAGCTCCTCACCGATCTCCCCGCCGGGATTAGCATTACGGATCTCCAATACGGTCGCACCGTGAAGGATCCCCAGACTCCGGTCCTGACTTTGGATGTTCCGGAGAAAGAAGAGGAGGGGTTTTCCGAGTGGTTGGGCCGGCAAAAGACGGCCGCCGTTGATGTGACCGGCCGTCCTGAATCGAACTACCGGCTCATTCCCTTTACGCCCTCGCTGTATCAATCTCCTCTGTTCGTTGAGGTCGAATTCCCGGAGCGGGCGGGAGCTTTGCTGGCATTTATGAAGGCCGTGAGCCCTTTCGCCAGCCTGTGTTACTTTAATTATACCTACTCCGGTGAACGGGTGGGACGGGCCCTTCTCGGACTGGACTTTCCGGGTCAACAAGAACTGGAAAAGCATCGTCCACAGATCCTTGATAGGGCAGGGCAAACGGTGCGCGCAGTTCGGGAAGTGGTGTTAGATATTGAGGGCTCTCATCGTAGTTGAAAGCCAGCCCCTGCTGACCAGCCTCCCAAGATCACACGAGTCGTTTGGCGACGAGGAGGATCTGGATTCTCCCGAAGGAATGTTCTGGAAAACGGCTGATTCCACGGCCAGGGAAATGGTCTCGGCCTTTCTCTTTACCGGGGAGGTTGAGCTCGGTGGCAAGGGTGTCGAGGGGAACGAAGCCTTCCCTGAAGCTTTTGTGAAGGGAGGGGTGCTTGATGAAGATGGCAAGAGTCTCCGTGATTTGCGTCTCTACACCCGGCTCTTTAAAAACCGCTGTTCCTACATGATCTATGCGAAGGCTTTCAAAGGATTACCGGATCCCGGTCGCGAGCGCGTTTTCCATCACCTTCGTGACGCTCTTTCTCCTGAAGCGGAAAACCATCTCGGGAGTCGCGAGAAGAAAATCATTCTTGGAATTCTCGAGGAAACCGTGCCCGGTTTTAAAAGTTAATGAGATCACCCGGTTGCGGGATCACGATTTCGGTATTGGGAAGCAGGGGCTTCAATTTGTCTGCAAACCAATCCATGGCGTCAGGATCTCCGTGAACGAGGAGGAGTGTTTTAGGATTCGCTTTGACGGCGAAGTCCAAGAGTTCTTCGCGACGGGCGTGACCCGAGAAGTCAAAATCTTCGACGAGACAATTGAGCTGGACCTTGTGAGTTCCGTCCAAGCGAACGACGTCTCCGGTGCCGGCTCTCTTGATGGCGGCGGCGGGGGTGGATTCCTCGGCGTAGCCGACGAAGAGCAGGGAGTTCTTCGAGTTCTGCAAGAAAGCACGGGCAAAGATGTTCGAGGTGGTCTTCTCGCTCATCATGCCACTGGAGAGGCAGTAGATCGCTCCCGGCTTGTATTCGATGGGCGCACGCTTCTTTTTACTTCCAGTGTGGACATCCATGTCGCGCAGGATTTCAAAGTTAGGACGATGGCGACGGGTCGAGTCCGAAAAGCTATCGTAAATGCCCGTCATTTTTGTGCTGAGCCCGCCCATGAAAACGGGGGTCTTCACGGGAAGACGGCCATCCGTTTTGAAGTTGTCGATCATGGTCAGGATCTCCTGGGTCTTGCCGATCGCGAAGACCGGAATGAGGACGGAGCCTCCAGCCTCGAGTGCCTCGCGGATATGTTGTGCGAAGCGTTCTTCCTGATCCGCGCGAGTGTAATCGGTGGGACGTTCGTCGACTCCCCGGGTCGTCTCCATGATGAGGAGATCCGGTTCGTTGAGCTCTGGGAAACGGGCCCCTTTGATGAGAGTGTGGCCCTGGAAGTGGACGTCGCCAGTGTAGAAGATGGTTTTCCCGTTCTTCTCGATGAGGACTCCGGCCGATCCGAGAATGTGTCCGGCGTCGTAGAATGTGACCTCGGTATCGGATTCGCCGTGAGGGTCTAGGGTGAAGGTGCGCTCGTAGTCGCGGAGCATCCAGCGGTCGCGGAGATAATCGATTTCGCGATGGTGGTAGAGTGGGTATTCGGGAATTGCTAGCTCCTCGCGCTGGCTGCTCATCACGTTAACCGAATTGTGGAGAAGAGCCTCGCCCAGAGCGGCGCAAGGTGCAGTGAGGAAGACCGGAGCGGAAGGCTGTTCGCGCTGGGCGAGAGGGAGGGTTCCGAAGTGGTCGAGGTGGGAGTGGCTGATGATGATCGCCGCCGCAGTATCGTAGGGGACGAGTTGATAGCGTGGAATGGCATCCTGGCCCTCCTCCTTCGGGTGCATTCCCGCATCAAGGATGATTGATTCGCCGTCTAAATTGAGGGCGTAGGAGTTTCCGCCGATCTCCGCCCGGAGATTGAGAGATTGAAAGGTGAATTGAGCCACTGGGTCACAGGATAGTCATGATGTCACGAGAGGCTAGAGTTTTCAGTCAGGAAAGGGGGATGACGGGCAATCGTGAGAGTTAGAGGTTCGCCATCCATGCCAATAAACCTACTCAGTGGTTGTGAAATGTGAGGCTGTTTCTTCATCGGCCTCTCGTAATCTGCTTTTAGCCCTGCATTCTGACGAAAAATATTCCGAAAATGGAAAGCATCATTATTTTCAAGGTCGAGCACATCTCGGTCGCAAAAATAAGTGAGGTTACGTAACACCCAATTGCACCTGCCGTGAAAGTAACACCGTAAGCTAACGCAGCGCCCATCCACTTGTCTTTTAGTAGATAGTCTGAGATGTCGCGTTGGTGGTCTTTGCGTTGGGTCATGATTCCTGGGAATGCCCAGAGATTGATAAAGGGATAGGGCTATTTTAGGATCTAAGAACCTCCGTTTGGGTGTTGTCGCAAGTCTCTTTATGAGAACAGGTCCATCTGGGGCGAGTTGGCTTCCGGAAGCGCTTTTTTTGCGCTGGGAGAGGCTTTCTTTTCCTTGGTGGGCTTGGCTGAGCTCATTTCGAGGTGGCTCAGGATTTCCTTGGCTCGGTCGAGGATCGCTTTTGGGAGGCCGGCGAGGCGGGCGACCTGGATCCCGTAAGATTTGTCGGCCTGGCCGGGGAGGATTTTGCGAAGGAAGATGATGTCGTCATTCCATTCGCGGACGGCGACGTTGAAGTTCGCGACGGATTCCTTGGAGTCGGAAAGGGCACAGAGTTCGTGGTAGTGGGTTGCGAAGAGGGTACGGCATCTCACTTGGTCGTGGAGGTGTTCGGCGACGGACCAGGCGATAGAGAGTCCGTCGAAGGTGGCGGTGCCGCGGCCGATTTCGTCGAGGATGACGAGAGATTTGTCGGTGGCATTATTCACGATGAGGGCCGTTTCGTTCATCTCGACCATGAAGGTCGATTGGCCTTTGGCGAGGTCGTCGGAAGCTCCCACGCGACAGAAGATGCGGTCGGTGAGGCCGACGTGGGCGTGGTCGGCGGGGACGTAGGCACCGATTTGGGCCATCAAGGTGATGAGGGCAATCTGACGAATGTAGGTTGATTTACCGGCCATGTTGGGACCGGTGAGGATTTGCAAGAGGGATTCGGCGGGGTCGATGAGGGTGTCGTTGGGAACGAATTTTTCGTCGACGAGGGTTTGCTCAAGAACGGGGTGGCGGCCGTTGACTATTTGAAGGTGGCGGGATTCGTCGAGGACAGGCCGGGTGTGTTGATAGAGTTGGGCGGTTTCTGCGAAGGAGATCAGGACATCGAGGGTGGCGAGGGCGGAGGCGGTGGTTTGGAGGGGGACGAGGTGGTCGGTGACGTGGGAGCGAAGGGTGAGGAATTCATCATACTCGAGGGCTTTGGCGCGGTCGTCGGCACCGAGGACTTTGCCTTCCACTTCCTTGAGGGCGGGGGTGATGAAGCGCTCGGCATTGGCCATGGTCTGCTTGCGCTGGTAGTCATCGGGCGCTTTGTCGGCGTGGGTTTTGGTGAGTTCGATGAAGTAGCCAAAGACGTTGTTGAATTTGATCTTTAGGGAGTCAATGCCGGTGCGTTTACGTTCGGATTGTTGGAGTTCGGCGATCCATTGTTTGCCGCTGCGGGAGGCAGAGCGGAGTTCATCGAGAGGCTCGGAATGGCCGTCGCGAATGATGCCGCCGTCCTTGAGTTGGGCGGGTGGTTCATCGACGAGGGCAGTGTTGAGGGTTTTGACGAGATCCGGGAATTCCTGAATTTGGGTGAGAAGTTGGGCGTGAAGACCGGAGGTCTCCGCCACGGCTGAGAGGTCAGCCTTGAGGTCGGGGATACGTTCGAGAGAGGTTTGGAGGGACTTGAGGTCGCGGGCGTTGCCGGAGCCTTGGGAGAGGCGTCCGGTCGTGCGCTCGATGTCGCGGATGTTTTTGAGAGATTCGCGGAGTTTGGTGAGGAGGTAGGGTTCGGCGAGGAGGGAATCGACGAGATCGAGTCGGGCGGTGAGGGTTTGGAGATCGCGAACGGGGTGAAGGATCCAGTCGCGCAGCTTGCGGGCGCCCATGGGGGTGGAGGTGCGGTCGAGGACGCCGAGGAGGGTGTGTTGCTTACCGGATCGGGATTCAACGAGGTCGAGGTTGAGCTGGGAAGCGGAGTCGATGAGGACGTAGTCGGCGACGTTGCGGACGGAGATGCCGCGAAGGTGGTCACATTTACGACGGAGTTGGTAAGTCAGGTAGTGGAGGACGCCACCGGCGGCGGAGAGAGCGGCGGACATGTCGCTGCAGCCGAAACCATCGAGCGACTGGACCTTGAATTGATCCTTCAGGGTGTGGAGGGCCTGATCAGAGAGGAAGGCGTAGCCGTCGTAGGGGAGGTTGTTTTTGAGGCCTCCGAATTCGGCAACCTGTTCGTCGGAGATGAGGAGTTCGGACGGGGAGAGGCGGGTGAGTTCGTCCTCGAGTTGCTGGCGGTCGTTGAACTCGGCGACGGTGAATTCACCAGTGGTGTGGTCGGCGCAAGCAAGTCCGAACTTTTGCTTCTTGGCGGTTCCTCCGATGAAGACGCCGGCGAGATAGTTGTGCCGGGTATCGTCGAGGAGGGTGAGGTCGTTGACGGTGGAGGCGGAGATGATCTGGGCAATTTCGCGTTCGACGATTTTCCCGGGTTCGGGCGCGGTCGTTTGCTCGGCGATGGCGACACGCTTGTTGGCGCGGATGAGTTTGGCGATGTATCCTTGGGCGGCGTGGTGGGGGACGCCGCACATGGGGATGTCGTTTCGCTTGGTGAGGGCAACATTGAGAATCCCGGCGGCAACCTTGGCGTCCTCGAAGAACATTTCGTAGAAGTCGCCGAGCCGGTAGAGGAGGAGAATATCATCGGGCAGAGAGCGCCGCATGGCCATGTATTGGGCCATCATCGGAGTGAGCTTTTTTTCGCCTGCCATTGTGAGGCGTATTTAAGAGGGCATTGTGGACGGGGGGAATGGCGAAATCAGGAAATTGAACCTTGCTTGAGGTCCGAATTTCACGGAGTGAATAGCAGGACTATTTTTAAGTCGCTCACCATTTGGGTGGCAATGACCCTAACTTCTTTGGGTTTTCAGCAAGCCTATGTGAAAGCTTCAAATACTTGGGGGTTTGATCGATTTGGTTCTGCGGTGGCGATCGATGGGGACACCCTGGTCGTAGGTGCGTTTCGAGAGGACTCGGGGAGTGCGGGGGTTAATGCCTCGCAATGGAATGCCGATGCTGGCAATTCCGGAGCAGTCGAGCGCCATTGGAGCTCGTGGCGAAGACAGTTCGGCGATGGGGGCGAACCAGAGCCAGGGGAATGAAGTCGGGGAGTTGGAGCCCGGGGGAAACTCCGGGGCAGGTTGCATTTTTGATGCCGATCCCTTTAATTTTCCACCCATGATTTTGGCAATCAACCCAACGAGCACGAATTTGGAGATTCTATTTGAAGGGTTGCCCGGCTTGGAGGACTGGCAACTTTTTGGGGACGAGGCCCTTCCGGTAAGCACGAACTTAACGTCGGCCGGTTGCTGGAAGAGCTGACCCCAGGAAGGTCTTGCTCTGCGATAGATCAGTTCATTTTCCCTTTTCCGATTTTTCGTTCAAGTCGGGCGCTGAGGGATCTCTCTCGAGATGTCAGCGCCTTGGAGCGGGAGGACTTAAGCAAGGATTTCGGTAATCGGAGCTCCTGATTTCCCACCCATTTTGAAGGGGCGCTTGCTCGGAGAATTGATGACTTGGTCAAAGGACAATCCCATGGCTGCTGCGATGGTGGCATTGAAGTCTGGAACAGATGTCTTCTCGCTAATGATATTCGAGGCAGTGGCGTCTGTTTCTCCGTGGACTACGCCTCCTTTGATTCCGGCTCCTGCGAGGACGAAGGAGAAGGCTTTCGGGAAGTGGTTACGTCCTCCATCATCGTCGATCTTAGGAGTGCGTCCGAATTCGGTAGCGATGACAACGAGGGTTGATTCAAGAAGCCCCTTGATTTCGAGATCGTGCAGGAGAGCCGAGTAGGCCTGGTCGAGAACGGGGAGTTTCTCGTCGGCCTGGGTGAAGTTGTCGGAGTGCCAGTCGAAGCCGCCATATTGGACTTCGACGAAGCGGGCACCGTGTTCCACGAGGCGGCGGGCGAGAAGGACACCTTTAGAGAATTTTTCAGTGCCGTAGAGGACGTGCGCTTCTTTGGACTCTTTGGAGAGGTCGAAGGCTTCGAGGTCCTTTGAGGTCATCAGGCTGACCGCCGAGTTGAACATTTCGTTGTAGGCGCGAACGCTGCGCTGTCCTTTGCCAAAGCGGCCTGTAAATTCGTCATCAAGTTTTGCGCGGAGGGCAATCTGCCGGTTGAAGGCTGCTTCGGTGACTCCGGCGGCGCGGCGGGCATTTTGGAGTCCTTTCTCGGCGTCTCCTACGGGGAGAGGTCCGAAGGTGGGCTCGAAGAATCCCGCACCGGGATGACCATTGCCAGCATGAACGGTGACATAGGGAGGAAGGGTGCCTCCATTTCTGGAGGGATCCAGTTGATTGGCCCATGATCCGAGTGAGGGGTGGGTGATGGAGGCCCGTTCGGTGTAGGAGGTGTGGACGTGATAATTTCCCTGGGCGTGGGCGCCTTGCGTAGACGTCATCGAGCGGACGATAGCCATCTTGTCAGCGTGCTTCGCGGTTCTCGCGAGGTGTGGTCCGAGTTGGATGCCGGCCACATTGGTGGAGATGGCCTTGAGAGGTCCGCGATATTCGGCTGAGGCTTCGGGCTTGGGGTCGAAGGTATCAATGTGGGTCATGCCGCCGGCCATGTAGAGGTAGATGACGTTCTTGGCCTTGCCTTTGGCTTGGGCGATCGCTTCGGCAGCTTCGGCTGAGTGAAACCAAGTGGAAGCAGCACCACCGAGGGTGACTCCGAAAGCAGTGCGGGCGGTATTGGCTAGGAAGCCACGGCGAGAGAGCTCGTCGAGCTGATTGAATGGGTTCATTGGACGAAGAGGAATCGGTTTGAGGTGAGGATGGCCCGGGCGAAGGTCTCGGTAGATGCGAGAGTTTCGACTTCGGGGAGGAAGGCTGATTTTTCAGCAGCGCTGGGGTAGGCGGAGTAGAAGGTCAGGTAGAGGAATTCCAGGCGTTCTTCCGGGGTTAGGAGGAGGCGGAGGTTACGGGCGATGGCGTTCTTCTTGGAGGTGAGAAGACTGGTTTCAATTCCGTTCAGGAGGCGCAGGGTTTGCGGCACCGTGGCGTTGGTGTGGGCGGAAGAAGGGCTTTCGCTATCTGATCCTCCGAATTCAGCCACGAAGGTTCCTCCGCGTTGGGGAATGGGGAGCTCCGAGGAACGGAGTCGAAATTCCGGCTGATCAGAACGCTCTCTCGGGGCGCGACGCGCAACAGCAGCCTGGGCGTTCCTAGCGAGTTCGCTGTCGTCTCCGAGGTAGTCACGTTTTCCGTTTTGTCTTTTTTGAAGATCCTTGACCTCTATGGAGAGCTTTTTGATGGCCGCAAAATCTCCGGCCTCACGGGCTTTCTGCATTTTAGCGCGGTATTCGGAGACGACTTTCTGAAAGTCACGGCGGCGCTTTTCCGAGGCGTCGACGAGGTCATCGATTTCACGAAGTTCCTTGGGGTTGACGTTCATGACGAAGTCGAATGATTCGACGTATTCATTCCACGATTTGGCGAGGGAGTAGTTTCGGGTTCCGTCAACGTTACCGAAGCTCATGGTGACGAACGAGTCCCGGAGTTCTTCGGCATTCATGCGGCGGAGAACCGGTCCTTGGAAGTTGAAGGAGAATCCCTGGGCGGGTTCCTCGGCAGAGACTTCACGTTGAAAGAGCTGGGTCCGGTAGAGGATGCGGAGGAACTGTTCGACGTCGTAGTTTGTCGCGACCATCGCCTTTTCGATGTAGGCCACGAGTTTAGGGTGGGCCGGGTCGGGAGAGTTTGACCAGTCATCGGGATCTGCGACGAGGCCGTAACCGAAGACATACTTCCAGAGGCGGTTGGCGATGACTTTGGTGAAGTAAGGGTTTTCGGGAGAGGTCGTCCAGTTAGCGAAGAATTCACGGCGTTTCTCCGGGGCGAGGTCTCCGGATTTTGCACCGAAAAGAGTCTCGGGTTCGACGGTGTCGCCAGGCTTTCCGTCGTCGTAACTGTAGTCTTCAGGGAGTTTGAGAGCTTTGTTCGGAGCGTCCATCAAGGCATTCCGATTGTGATAACGGAAGACGGTAGCGAGGTCCTTGGCCTCGTTCATCTTGCTTTTCATTTGGTTGGCCATCTTCTTCTTGAGCTCCCGTGCTTTTTTGGGGTCGAGTGGAAGCCCTGGGCGCATTCCTCTGCGATTATCCGGGGTGGCACCGACGGCTTTGCGGATTTTTTCGCGGGCTCCATCGAAGCGATAGTCGGTCCCGCCGAGGAAAGAGGCGAGTTGGTAATACTCCATTTGAGTGGTGTCATCGAAGGGGTGGTCGTGACACTGGGCACAGCCGATTTGCTGACCGAGGAAGACTTGCACGGTGTTGCTGACGTTATCAAGAAGCATGCCACGATCCCGGAGGTAGTATCCGGCGGCGGGGTTTTCAGCAACGTGGCCTTCGGCTGCGAGCATGGCGTGGACCATTTGGTCATAGGGCATGTTGTCTTCAACGGCATTGCGAAGCCAGACGTGCCAGCCCAGTCCCGCTGTTTCTTCGTTGGTTTTGACACGGAGGAGGTCACTCCAGAAATTGAAGATCCGGGACTTCAGTCCGGGGGATGCGACCAGGCTGTCGATCAGCTCACTGCGCTTGGCTTCTTCTTTTGAGTCGAGGAACTTGCGGGACTCTCCTTCGGTTGGGAGGCGGCCGATGATGTTGAGATAGCTGCGGCGAAGGAAGGTGGCGTCATTAACGATGGCATTAGGGCTGAGCTTGAGCTCGTCGAGCCCTTGGATGAGGACTTCATCGATTTCGCGGGCGGTATTGCGGACGACTTCGTCCGAAAGGGGTGCGGCGAAGAGCGCGGGTATTGTGGCGATGAGAGGGAGTATGAATTTCATGGCGCATGGCGGGGGGTTATTAGTAGAGGAGGGCGACGATTTCCTGGTCGGAGAACATGGCGGGGTTTTCGGCGGCTTCGGTGAGCACTTCACTGGCGAGGGCATCTTCGAGTTCGAGCCACTGCGTAGGTGCGGTGGTTTGAGTCGACGTGGTTTGCTCGACAGGAGTGGGGTCGGAGGGAAGGGAAATGATGAGAGCGACGACGGCGGCGGCGGTGCCCAGAGTCGTCAAAGAGGCGGTCCAAATTCCACGAATCCCCAGAGATCTCCACCCAGGACGGGCCGCCGGCTCAAGGCGGGCACGACGAAGGGTGTCCTGAAGGAAGCGGGGCGGGGCTTCGCCAGGGGTTGCCTCTGCGAGGACGTCCCAGATCGCATCGTTTTCCAGTTCGGAATCGAAGTCCGGGAGTTTTGAGTTGGGGTGGTTAGGATTCATGGCTTTTTCCTTGCGCAGGAGGAAACCGATAAGGTTTCAAAAAGTTGCGAGAAAAATGAATGGGAGATGAATGAATGGGAGATGAATTCCCCTGATTCTAGGCCATTTGGATGGTGAGGCTATTTGGCCCGCTCGTTCCCCCATAGGAGAACATGAAGGCGCGGTGAAAAGTGTAATCCGTAGTCCCTGCAAATGTCGGCGAGCCAAAGTGAGCGATCTTTTAAGGTTTCCGCATCGCGCCCCTCGGGCATGAGGTAGATGCGCGAGGAGGGGATTTCGAAGGTGTTTTGGAGGTCGAGCACCTCGGCGAGGTCAGTGGCATCGCAGACCACGAATTTAAAAATCGCGTTCTCACGGGTGCTAAAGAAGCGGAAGGCGTCGGGTTTGAATCGCACTTCTTCCTTGATGCCCGAGTTCGAGAGTTTGGGCGAGACGTTGAACTGGGTGGGGAGATCAGCGAATTCCCTCTTGGGAATTTGAGTTCCGTTGGTTTCGACTTCGATGAACGAGATCGATGGAAGCAGAGGGATGAGTTCGCTGAGCTCGGCCTGTTGGAGTAAGGGTTCGCCTCCGGTGATGACGAGACGATCGCATCGATAGCTGGAAATCAGGGGGGCGATTTCGTCCGGTGAGAGCTCAATAATTTGCTCGGCCTTCGAGAATTTCACGCCGTCCTGGTGCGGCCAGGGAGTGCCCTCCCAGTTCCAAGTATAGGGAGTGTCGCACCAATGGCAGTGCAGGTTGCACAATGAAAGGCGGAGGAAGATCGCAGGCGCCCCGAGTGAAGCTCCTTCGCCCTGCAGGGTGTGAAAGATCTCGGGAGATCCATCGGCAAGGCGGGAGAGTTTCATCAACTACAGAAGGGCGTAGGTCTTCAGGAGGCTGCGAAGAATCTCCGTTTTTTCGTCGGTGAGATTGACGAGAGGGAGGCGGATTTCGTCAGTGCAATATCCCTGCAGGGCAACGGCGGACTTGATGGGGACCGGGTTGGTATCGAGGCCCATGAGTCCGGAGAGAAGGGGGTAGTAACGCCTCTGAAGCTCCAGGGCTTCCGCGAATTCACCTTCGAGGCAGCGCTTGACGAGGTTGACCATGACCTCGGGAATGAGGTTTGAGGCGACGCTGACCAAGCCAACTGCGCCACAGGACATGAAGGGAAGGGTGAGGGGATCATCGCCCGAGAGGATTTGAAAGTCCGCGGGCACTGCTTGCACAAGCTGGTTGACGCGGTCGACCGAGCCGCCGGCTTCCTTGTTGGCGACGATGTTGGGGCAGTCGGTGGCGAGGCGGGCGACCGTTTCGATCCCGATTTCAATCACCGAGCGTCCGGGGACGGAATAAAGCATGATGGGCAGGCCGGTGTTGGCTGCGATTGCCTTGTAGTGCTGATAGACTCCTTCCTGCGAGGGCTTGTTGTAGTAAGGGCAAACTTGCAGGGAGGCATCGGCACCCATTTCTTCGGCGGCCTGGGTCAGTTCGATGGCTTCGGCTGTCGAATTGGCACCCGATCCGGCGACGACCATGAGGCGCTTGTCGGCGAATTCTACGGCGGCCCGGATGACGTCGAGATGCTCGACGCTACCAAGAGTAGGGGATTCGCCGGTGGTTCCGACGGGGACGATGCCCGTGATTCCGGCCGCAACTTGACGGTCGATCAGGGCCTTGAATGCCTCTCGATCCAGGGCGCCATTACGAAAAGGAGTGATGAGGGCGGTGAAAGTGCCAGCGAACATGGTGGGCTTCTACTTCCAAAAACCAGCCTTGTATAGAGCAGGTATTTGAAAAATGAGCAGGGCTTCAGGGAAGGGCTCAGGAGTATTTGAGGTCCTTGGAGGGGTCCGTTTCAAAGTCCATCGGGAAGCAAGCCGAGGTATTTTGTGAGACGATCACTTTTTGGAACTTTAAAAACATGGGGTCGTCTTCAAAGATTCGCTTTTTGTCCAGGGACTCGAATTCGAGGGCGATGAAGAAGGGCCACTCTGATTTGGGGTCAATGGCGCGTCCGGAGCGAACGCTGAGGACCTCGGAAATCCGCAACAGCATGCTTCTCGATGAGCGGATCATTTCTTCGACCCCGCTTTGAGTCACCTCCGGCTTAAGTTTGAAAAAGAGGAGGTGGAAGATCATTGATCCTTAGGACTTCCAGTTGAGTGCTCCTTTTTTAAGAGCGTAAGCATAAGCGACGGCGAGAAGTCCGGCAAAGCCGGCCATGCTCCAGATGACCATGGCGTTCTCCTTGATGAGGTCGGCATACTGAACGGCCCATGGATACATGAAGACGACTTCGATGTCGAAGATGACGAAAAGCATCGCGACGAGGTAGAACTTGACGCTGAAACGCGGTGCCCCTTCGCCGATGGGGAGCATTCCGCATTCATAGGGAGTTTCCTTGGTCTCGTTGTAGGCTCCACGTTTTCCGAGTAGGACGCTCAATCCAAGAGCGGCGGCAGCGAAGCCAATGGCGGCGAGAAGTTGAAGGAAGGCCGGGAGGTAATCTTGTAACATGATACGAGAAGGGGAGCGGGTATTCGTTGAATTCGGGCTTTTTGAAAAAAAATGCCCGCGTCGTTGTCGACACGGGCAATTAAAGAATTCGTTGCCGGATTAACCAGCACCAATTTAGTGATTTTCAATCTCTAGGCATCTTGCTGCGCAAGATTGTCACTATGCGCTTCTTGAATGCGCTCGAGGCCGCGGTATTCCTTGCCGTCTTTCTCGGCAAGGCCACGGGTTACCAGGTTTTGCAGCTTTTCGTAAGCGCGAAGACGAAGCATCTCCTCGCCACCACTGACTGCATTGCGCTCTTTCAGTCGCGCATAGACGTCCTCGAAAAGCTCGTTGAAGCCGAAAAGCTTCTTATCTGAACTCAGAACATTCACTAGTTCATCGGTGACGTGATCAGGAAGTCGACGTGAAAAACGCGTCCGTTTAGTAGTTGCCATAACGACGTGAACATAGCTTCATTTTGGCGCAAAAGCGACTGAAAAAAACCTGACGCTTCTCAATTTGCTAAAATTTATCAACCAAAAAGGTCAAGAAAAGTAAAATAGTTCTCCTCCGCCCCTCATGGATTCGATGATCCTGGCTTGTCGTCGCTGTGGAATACTCTTATGTTTTTTTAATGATCGCAAGAATCAAAGGGGAGGTTTGGGAGGCACTACCAGGTAGAATCGTCGTAGGGGCGGGCGGTGTAGGCTATCAAGTAATTGTCCCAATTTCGACTTATGATCAGTTAAATCCATTGGAAGGTCAGTCAATTGATCTTCGGACTTATCAACATGTTCGTGAAAACTCACTGACTCTTTATGGTTTTGCCAAGGATGAAGAGCGGGATGTCTTTCTTTTGTTGATTGACCGGGTGAGCGGGATTGGTCCGGCGATTGCGATGGCCGTGCTCAGTGGTCTCGCAGTGGGGGCCTTCAAGCAAGCGGTGGTGAATGGTGATGCCGTGGGTCTTTCTTCGGTGAAGGGAATCGGGAAGAAGACGGCCGAGCGTATTATCTTGGAACTCAAGGACAAGGTCGGGGTGGTTCAGACTTGGGAGCAGTCCGAGGATCGGACCGATTCAGCCCGTGATGCGGAAATGGGCCTGATGGCGCTGGGATTCAAGCAGGCTGATGCCCGTAAGGCGGTGGACAAGGCTTTGAAAGCCGAGCCGGGTGCGGAGAGTGCCGAGTTGATTCGCCTGGGTCTGAGAGGGATCTGATACCCGGATACGAAAAAGTCCCGTGAGCACGAGTGCCCACGGGACTGTGATCATTACGGGGGGGGTATCCCCTTGATTACGTTCTACAGTTTCTTGCGGAGGGTGTCGTAGTCCTTGCGGAGCTTCGCCAATTCCGTCTCACGCTGCGAAATCTCGTCGAGGAGATCCGCAAGATCGCGAAGAATACCTGCATGGTTGGGGGCTACCTTAAGACCTGTGCTGCTGCTCATCGCGGCACCACCCTGACGGACCCAGTTATGGATCGTGAGCTGGGTGATTGCGAACTCTTTGGATGCATTTGCGACTCCACCGCGACCGTGTTTCACGTTGTAATCATTTACCCAATTGAGCACGTCAGCTTTTTCAGCAGATGTGTAGCGTTTTCCTTTCTTGCTGGCCATGCAGGACATTCATCGCGCTTTGTTAAGTCTTCAAGTTAAAAAACCTATTTTTTACGAAAAATTACCGACCCTTGAGGATATCTAATATTGCGGCGAGTGTTTTGGCCTCGTACATGCAATTTTTGACAACCTGAGGGCGTGCTGCATACCTTGTGAATCCAATAAATTGGTCGACGACGGGGGTGGTCTCGAGGTCGCTGACTCCATCTCCGACCATCACGAGTTTATCAGGTGTGGAATCATGCCTAATACGATCAAGGATCTCTGGTTTTCCACCATTCCTAGTGGTGGGGTACTTTTCGTCAAAGCCCGCGTAGGTCCCATCGGGGTTAAAATGAAGGGGGACTGCTTCGACGGTGTTAATATTTAGCTCTTGTGCCAGCAATTCGATACAGGGAGCAAAGCCACCCGAAATAATGAGGCATTCCCAGCCCTCGGATTGAAGTTTTGAGATGGTTTCCCTTGCCGTGGGTTCAATTTTCTTAAGATACATCAAGCCGATCTGATGGCATTGGTTCTGAGTGGGTTGAATCAGGGAGAGGCGGCTCCCGAAGACCTCTTCGATCGCGATTTTCCCATCCATGGCCTGGTTGGTGAGGTCCTCGACCTGGCGAAAAATGTCGTCACCGGCAAGACGGGCGAGCTCGTCGACGCCTTCGATGGCGGAGAGGGTGGAATCGCAGTCAAAGGCGATGATTTTTTTCATAGTGAGTTAAGAGATATAGACGCGCGTAAAGATAGGGCAGAGGTCGAAAAGCTTCAGCATGTCGTCGTTACGAAGCCGGATGCAGCCGTGGGAGGCTTCCTGTCCGATCTGGTCTTCGGCATGGGTGCCGTGGAAATAAATGTAGCGACAGTAGCTGTTGGAGTTTTCACGATCGAGCCCCTCCAGCCAGAGAATGCGGCTCAAAATCGCGTCATCGCTTTCCTCGCCGCGCCAAACCTTGATGGGAACACGGCCTTTAAAGCTGGTGCAACGGGGTGCCCCTTCGCCAATGCGCTCGCGAACGATGAAACTGCCGGTGGGGGTGCCGTAAGAGCCTTCTTCGAAACCGGGGCCGTTTGCGGCGGTGGAAACCGGGGCGCTGAAGATGATTTCTCCGTGCTTGCGAAGTTCAAGCGACTGATCGCTAATGGAGACTTGGACGGTGATGGGAGATTGAGGGATCATTCTTTGGTGAGGAAAATTCCTCCCACAAACTTTCCCATGGGCTTGTCATTCATCGTTGTGGTGTGGAAATCGATTTAGAGAATGTGATCTTCGATTTTCACGAAATGTTCAAAGCCTGAGCTTGGTGATTGCCGGGCTCTTTTACTTTTTCCCGGACGTTGTCTGGAACTTGGGCGATGGCAAGCCTTGGGAAGGTGGCCATACTTAGGACCATGCCGATGCTGGCAAAGAGGGTCTGCTTTTTCATGTGAGGGGGGCTTTAGGCCAACTGCGGCTCGTTGGGCCGTGACACGTCGGCGTTAGGTGCTGCCTGTTTGCGATTGGGCTCCTGGGGCTTCATTCCGAGTTTATCGATGAGGGCGAGGTCGCGTTCGATGGCGGGGTTGGAAGCGGTGAGGAGTTTATCGCCGTAGAAGATGGAGTTGGCGCCGGCGAAGAAGCAGAGGGCCTGCGCTTCATCGGAGAAGTGGTTGCGACCGGCGGAGAGGCGGACTTTGGCCTTGGGGATCGCGATGCGGGCGAGAGCGATGATGCGGACGACGTCGAAGACATCGACGCCCTGTTGCTCTGCCAGCGGAGTGCCGGGCATGGGCATGAGGGAGTTGATGGGGACCGACTCGGGTTGTGGATTAAACTCCGAGACGACCTCGAGCATTTTTAAGCGGTCCCTGGTTGTTTCACCGAGTCCAAGGATGCCGCCGCAGCAAATGGCCATACCGGCATCTTGCGCGTGGCGGATGGTATTGAGGCGATCCTGGAAGGTGTGGGTGGTGACAATATTCGGATAGTGCTCCGGGGAGGTGTCGATGTTGTGATTGTAGGCGGTGACACCGGCGGCCTTGAGTCTGACCGCTTCGTTCGGCCCGAGTTCACCCAGGGTGACGCAGACTTCCATGCCGAGTTCTGAAACGTCCTGGATGATATCGAGGACTTGCTCGAATCGTTGGGTTCCTTCGCGAACTCCACGCCAGGCAGCTCCCATGCAGAAGCGGGTCGAGCCACTCTCGCGGGCCGCTTTGGCGCGTTCCATGATCTGACATTTTTCCATCAAGCGCTCGGGCACAACGTCCGTGCTATAGCGGGCTGACTGGGCACAGTAGGAGCAATCCTCGGAGCAACCTCCGGTCTTGATGGAAATCAGGGTGCAGAGTTGGATCTCGGCGGCAGGCCAGTTTTCCTCATGAATCGTCCGCGAGCGCTGGATGAGGTCAAAAAGGGGAAGTTGGTAAAGGGAATCGAGTTCTTGGTAGGTCATCTGGAAAAAAGGTGTTCAATAATTAGCGGACCCAATGGCCCGAGACGGAGGGGAGTCGTCCAAAGGAAAGGGCGGAGTAATCGGTCTTTCCCTTGGCTCCAACGAGGGGGAATCCGAATCTGCTCTTCCACACGGCACTCATACTCTCGCCGGTATGGCAGCCCCAGCTTTGGCAGGAGGTGTTTTTGGCAAAGGCTCCACGGCGAATTTTGCCGAGATCTTTTTCGTGAATCCAAGCCTGGCTAACGGCCATGACGTCACTGCCGTAGTCGAGCATGAAGCAGAACCGGTTGGAGTGCCCGAAGAAGTCGAAGGTGCTGATGTTGCTGCGTGCGTTGATGGCGGCGATGGCCTCGGAGCCGGTGCTGATCCAGACGAGTCTGGCCTTTCGCTTGGCTGCCTGCTCGGCGATCCAAGTGGCGTAGGGATTTCCGTCTTCACGGCCACGGCTGACGTAGCCATCTTTGTAAACGATCCAAGTGATGGAGATGTTATTGCCGTTAGCTTTGCGGAGTTCATCCATGCGCATGGTGGAAGCCCGGACGAAGTTAGCCCACCAACGATCGTGGCGATCCTTTTCGACGCGATAGTTTTCCCACTTTCGGCAAGCCGGTCCTCCACAGAGGATGACGTGCTCTTGCGCCACTAGCGGCGCCATGAACGAGAGGAGGAAGAGAAGCAGCAAAGCTTTCATGCCGGGAGAATGTCGTTTTGAAGCGCAGGCATCAAGACTTGAGAGCGCCGACGAGAGTATTGAGGGCTTTCTCGAGACGGGCGGTCTGGGTGCCAAAGTTCATCCGGATGCAGCGGCCATGTCCAAAGAAGGCGCCGTCCGAGAGAAAGAGGCCGGCGGCTTCGGCTTTTTGAATGGGTTGCGCGACGTCGAGATCCCGGCAATCGATCCAGGCAAGGTAGGTGGCTTCGATGTCGGGGACTTTGAGGCCCGGGACGTTTTCGCGAAGGGTCTTGGTGAGGAGTTTCTTGTTGGTGCGAAGATAGGCGAGAAGATCCTGACGCCATGCTTCTCCGTGACGGTAGGCGGCCTCGGCGGCGTAGTAGGCGAGGCAATTGATCTCAGCCATGGTGTGGCCCCGGGCGCCTTCGAAGCGGCGACGAATGCTATCGTTCGGAATGACGGCGAAGGCGTAGCCTAATCCTGCAATGTTATAAGTTTTACTGGGCGAGAGGAGGGTGATAGAGCGATTGCGCAGGGGCTCGGGGAGGTTGAGCGCTGAGAAATGAGGGGTGCGGGCTTCGTTGAGAATAAGGTCGCAGTGAATCTCATCGGACAGCAGAATGAGGTCGTGCTTTTCGCAAAATGAACCGAGCTGGATCATCTCTTCTTTGGTGTAAACGCGACCGAGGGGGTTTTGAGGGTTACTGAGGACAAAGAGTTTTGTCTTTGGGGTGACCTGGGCTTCCATCGCTTCCCAGTTCATGGTCCCGCGACCATCGACGTCGATGTGATCGGTGGTCAGGAGTTCCATGGAGGCGTCATCATGGATTCCTAGGAAAGGAGGGTAGACCGGAGTGGTGGTCATGAGGCTTTCGCCGGGCTTGCCGAAAGCGCGGGCTGCCAGTGAGAGGGCGGGGACGAGGCCTCCAAGGTGGACGATTTGCGATGCCGGTGTGGTCACGCCCATCCGTCTTTGGAGATACTCCTGCAGTGCTTCTGTGAGCGATTCGTGCGGGACAGCGTATCCGAAGACTCCGTGATCAACGCGGGTGCGGATGGCGTCGATGATCTCCGGGGCCGAGGTGAAATCCATGTCGGCAACCCAGTAGGGATCGAGATCAGCGCGGCGGTCCCACTTGAGGGAACCCGTTCCCCGTCGGGCGACGGGGATGTCGAAATTGGTCATGGGAGAAGGATGATCTGGTTGGACTGCAAGGCCAAGAGCCAAAAGAGTGAAGAGCGCCGGGAGATGGCGTTTTTTTGGGAGGCTTGCTGATTAGACTGCGGGAGGCTTTTTGCGGAAGATTCCCGGGAGGCGGCCGCGCGCGAAGGGCTTTTCGACGACGAGAAAGACGAGGGCGCTCAGGATGATGCAGAAGAGCAGGAGAATGGCCATGAGGAGGTGATTGAGGGGCCAGTTTCCGGGAATGATGGGGACGACCCATTCAAAGAAGATCGGTCGAATGATGCTGTAGATGAAGAAGGTGTGAAAGAGGTAGATGGTGTAGCACATCATCCCTGTTGCGATGACCCAGCGGTTGGAGAAGGCTTTGCGAAAGCGGGGTCCCATCAAGACGGCGAGAAAGGCGAGGATGAGGACGAAGGGTTTGAGGTTGACGGGGGTGGAGGCTTCCATGAGGAGGAAGACGGCGGGCCAGGCGAGGAGGCCGATGAGGTCCCAGGAATTACCGGTGTGGTGGGTGCGGATGGCTTTGACTCTCGGGGAAAGGAGGAGGTCGGCGAGGAAGAGGCCGGCCAGGAAGTATGAGAGATGGTCGAGGATGGACTCCCGCCAGATGACGGACGGGAGGAGGTCGTTGGCCTTGCTGACGGCGGGGTCGATGAAGGCGATGGCGAGAAGGAGGATGGTCCGGCGGAGGGTTGTGTTTTTGAGGCAGAAGATCCGGCAAAGGAGGGGGGCAAGGAGGTAGAACTGGATCTCGATTTCGAGGGTCCAGGAGACGGTGAGGATGGGGTTGAGGGCTCCGTCGTAAATGAGGGCGTGGGAGTAGATGAGTCCGGCGAGATAGCGGGGAAGCATCTCTGAAAAACTGTCGCCATGGAAGGCGAGCCCCCAGAGGAAGAAGAAGGTCAGCGTGATGAGGTAGGGGATCTCGATGCGGACGAGTCTTCGTCTAAAGTAGTCGCCGAGAACGGGCTTATTTTCGCCCTGGAGGAAGTGGGTGGCGAAGGGGAGGGCGAGAACCATCCCGGAGATCACGAAGAAGATTTGGACGCCAAAGTATCCCTTCGCGATGAAGAAGTTGGGGAAGTAGGTGAGGACGGAGAGCCAACCCGCTTCCGAGAGGGCGGCGGCGGTGACGGGTTCCTCGCCGGTGCGGAAGAGGTGGTGTCCGTGGAAGAGGATGACGAGGACAATAGCGAGGCCGCGGAGCCCGTCGACTTCCGGAACATAGCGACCCGACGAAGTGACGCGGGTGAAGGGAGCGAGGATTTTCTCCGCCGGAGTTCGCTGGGTCATCTGGCGAGGGGCGCAGATTTAACCTTCGGAGGGAAGGTTGGCGGCGTGCAGGGCTTCCTCGATCTTGGGGTTGACCTCGTGCTTGAGGGCTTCGGCGGCCATACGAAGAGCATTCTTGATGGCCAGGGCCGAGGATCCGCCGTGGGCGATGATGACGACGCCATTCACTCCGAGGAGGGGGCTGCCGCCGTAGGATTCGTAGTTGGTGCGATCCTTGACGGCTTGGAAGGCGCCCTTGCCCATGAGGGCTCCGGCGATGCGGACGGGGTTCTTCTTGAACTCCTCCTTCATCCACTTGGACATCGCCTTGGCGGTCGCCTCGCAGCTTTTCAGGACGATGTTTCCGGTGAAGCCGTCGCAAAGACAGACATCGAGCCTGGTCTGGAAGAGATCGTGTCCTTCCACATTGCCGCGGAAGGTGAAAGGGGCGTGTCCTCTGTCGACGAGGTGCTTGAGGAGAATCATCGTCTCCTTGGTGAAGGTAGTGCCTTTTTCTTCTTCCTCGCCATTCGACATGATGCCGACATGGGGATCGGCAACTTTGAGAACCTCACGGGCGTAAACACTGCCCATGATGGCATAGGTCACAAGATGAGCTGGCTTGGCCTCGGGGTTCGCTCCGGCGTCGAGAAGATTACAAACTCCGAACTCGTTGGGCATGGGGGAGGCGATTCCGGCGCGGGCCACTCCTTTAAGAAGGCGAAGCTTCACGGTGGCGGCGGCGACGGCGGCTCCGGTATTGCCAGCGGAGACGAGGGCCTGGGCTCTGCCTTCCTTGACGAGATCAGCCGCGACGGAGATGGAGGAGTTTTTCTTTTTCCTCAGAGCCTTGGCTCCTGATTCCTCCATACCAACAACTTCGGTCGCATCGATGAACTGGGCCCGCGGATCAGTGAGACCGCAAGCCTGGGCGGCTTTCTTCAGCTCTTCGATAGGGCCGGTGAGAAAGATCGTCCCGATTTCCGAATTGCTGGCGAGAAGGTCGCGGGCTCCTTCGAGGTTAACTCCCGGAGCATGATCCCCGCCCATGGCATCGAGTGCGATATTCATCACGTAGAAAAAGCGCGGAGGGTTCCCCCGCGCTCATAAAAATTGGAAATCTTTTCGCGAAGCGACCTAGACGAGGTCGACTTCAACCACCTGACGCTCACGGTATGTTCCGCAAGAAGGGCAGGCGATGTGTCCGGGGACGCTGCTACCGCACTCAGGACAGGTCTTGAGCAAAGGCTTGCGCCAACGGTTTGCTCCACGGCGAAGCTTTTGTTTGTGCTTTGAAGTACGGCGTTTTGGTGTGGCCATTGGTCTGGTTTGTAAGAAGGTTAATCTTGAGATTCCAGCGCGTCCAGAGCAGCCCATGGATTGGACTTTTCCCGCGCGGGGGCGTTGTCTACTCCAGCATCGATGGATTTGTCCACTGCTAAATACTTGGGATCGATTTCACATTTGCCCGGATTGTCGCCATCTTCGCATTTTGGATTGGTCGGAAGCTCTAAAAGAACCTCCTCGCGGATGGCATCCGAGGCATCGATAATGGAGTCACTTTTGATCTCGATACTGATGGCCGCTGCAGGCACATGAATCGTTTGTTCAAAGGGATGGAGGCTGCGCATGCAGGTGAGTTCGAAGGTAGCTTCAACCTCGCCCGTGAGAAGGAGCTCGGTGTCAAAGCGCTGCGCGAAGAGGGAGTAACTTATCGGGCTGACGGAAATGATGTCGCTTTTCCCGGGTTCGAAAACTTCGGAAGGGATTTCTCCCTGAAAGTGCTCTCCTTCATCGGGAAGATTGGCGAGGTCGATCTTCATGAGCGGAATTGTAGATTGTATTTGGTGCTTTGTATCGCGAAAATACTTCTGTGGAACGAATTCCTCCCGATATTTTGCTAGGCGCCTATGTTCAAGGCGTCTTTCCGATGTCGGAAGATGGCGAGATTTTTTGGTTTCAGCCGAAAATGCGGGGGATTATCCCGCTGGATGAGCGATTTCACATTCCCCATGGCTTAAAAAGGGCGATGAAAAAATATCCCTTCCAGATTCGCATCGATACCGCCTTTCGTGAAGTGATGGAGGGCTGCGGGGACCGGGAGGAGACCTGGATCGATCCGGTGATCATTGAAAGCTATTGCGAACTCTTTGATCTGGGCTTTGCGCATTCCCTCGAATGCTGGGACGAGGAGGGCCTGCAAGGTGGCCTCTACGGGGTGCGGATCGGGAAGGCCTTCTTTGGCGAAAGCATGTTCAGCCGCAAAACAGACGCGAGTAAGATCGCCTTGGTGAAACTGGTGGAGTGGCTTCGCGAAGAGGAGGTGGAATTACTCGACACCCAATGGATGACCGACCACCTGCGGACCTTCGGCGGCTTTGAGCTGCCTGCAGATGAGTATGCGGCGCTCTTGGCGCAAGCAGTGGAGGTTTAGATGCTCAATTTCGCAATTCCGCAGCACTCACAAGCATGTCGTGGTAGAGGTGACTCAAGGAGCCTTAAGCTACTGTGCGCCAAGCGAAGCTTGGTATCTTTTGCGGGGTGAAAGTCCCCGTCGAAAGTGCCTGAAAGGCGAAAGCCGGGAAGGATAAGGACTAGCCACCCGATTCGTAGCGAGTCTTGCGGGCGTGAAGGAAAGGAGGAAACGAATGAACGACACGACCGAAGCGTAGACAGCGCATCCCATGGGCCGCAAGGGAGAGGCACCTCCCTTAAGCGATTCAGCCTCCTAGCAGTAGTCATTTGGAGTCCAAAGAAACCTGCCTTTCCCCAATCCCAGATCAGCAGGGACAGCGCCATTCTATGGCACGAATCATCCAACCGCATCCAGCGGACTCACCACCCCCAGCCCATGCGCCCCCATCGAGACATGCAGATAAATTTGATGCTCCTCCCCAGTCACACTCCTGCGGAGCACGTCGCTCCCGCTCCTGTCCATCTCGCTCCGCTCGATTCCGTCGTCGTAATATCCTCATGCCCCAGAAGCTCTTGAACAACACCGAAGGCTTGTAGGTGTTTTGGACAGGAGCGAACGCGACGTGCTCCAACGGAGTGAGCAGGCTGGCGGAGCCCGCGAATCAATAAGCGCACTCCTCATCATCCACCAAGGAGGTTAAAAAGCGCGTTGCCATCCCTACCGACATCGCTGCCTCCGCGGTCTTCGCGAAATTCCCATAACGAGCCGCCCAAGCTCCATAACAGTCCTTCGTTCGCGGTGCCAAACCGCGCCGAGATCCTGCCGACCGTACCGCCATTCTCAGCCGCTCCGCCAGACTTCGATGATCCGCCCCAACTTCCTGGCAAGCTTCCAGCCACTTTAAATACCAAGTCATCGCCGCCGACCATTGGTCAAGTTGCCAATCTTCCCGTTCGCGACCGTGCCCAGTGACCTCCTCAGTCCAAAACAAAGTCGCTGCATCCCTTCCTGCTGCAAGGTTATGGCGGAGACGGAAGTTTTCAAACCACTCCAGGAAAATTTCAAAACCCGCCCGATGACTCGCACTCAGCCCCCGAAAAGCGGAGAGGTCGGAACGCCAACAGCATCTTGAAATAACCTTTTTCATGTTTGGGAGTGAACAGGGCGCTCCCTGGCTCGTCAACCTAATAACTGTTCTTTTGAACACTCTTTCTCTGAAACGCTGCTCAAATGACCATCTAAGTCATTCCTTAATATGTCTATCAGGCATGAAAACCATTCCTTAATACGTCTATCAGGGTCTCCAGAAAGGTCATTGACGCGGATGGTGGTGAAGCTATGATAGAGGGCGTTAGGCAGCGTAAAACCCTGCAAATTCAAGGACCAAGCCCCCCGGCGTCAACGCGGACACCTTCCGGATAGACGTATTAAGGCTTGATCCTGACGATACGAATAAATACTGTTCGTCTGATAATCTTAGTCATTAATAGTGCGATTTTTCTAATTCGATGACAACTTCACAACGGTATTTCCGACTTGCAATTCTAGGTGTGATTCTAGGTGCTATTGCCACGGTCATGGGTTACGGGGCTGGAGGTTTCCTGCTCCTCTCGATAGTTGTTGGTAGCATCGTGATACTATTGCGGACGAAGGCGGCCTCAGCAGTAGCCATCTTGATCTACACATCCTCCATTTGTGCATCTTTCTTCGTCTTTGGGCTTCGAATTATTTCGGATCCACTCAGCATGCAGGTGTTACTGATCTTTCTGTGTATGATCGCCATTCCCACGGGTTTGGCGGTAGCTTTAGACTACATTCGGGGGATGTATAGGAACCCAAAATGACGAACAAGTCAGTGCAGGTCGACCCCTTTCGCTCTGGCTGTTCATTTTTGAATTCAGAGTTTTAATCTTCGCTCGGGGTCGCCTGACCTCTACGTTCTGCCAAATTATGAGTGCATGGTATCGCTATCCGGATGGAGTCGCTGAGCGGAGTCCAGAAGCGAAGGTATTCATTCGGATTGTGAAGAGGTATGCATTTCAAAGATTTATAGTAGGTGCAATGGCGGTATTTTTGCTCGCCTTCTTGGTGCTGATTCCTGTTTTGATCTTCGTAGTTCTCTCCGCTCAACTCCCTGCAGGTTGGCCTCGCTTTCTTGCTGTACTTGCGGGCGGTGGGTTGTCATTTTTTTGTTGTATATTTCTTCGCCACAAGATCAGCCTAAAACGATACCTACCATCGAAATCGCCATGTAGTTTCTGTGGGGATGTGCTTCATGAAATCGAAGATACTTCAGGTGATTTGTGGCTGAGTTGCGGTAATTGTCAGGCGAAAGGTCTCGTAGGTAGCCCGAGTAGCTCTGGTTAGACCCAGAATGCAGAACAAGACGCGGCATCCAATCCCTGACAGCTTCTTGAGTTTTCGGAGTGGATGTGTAGTTTGAAGGTGTTGCGCGTCTGTGGCACTGGTCGGCGGTTCGGTCAGGGATGGATGCGCTTTGACGCCTGAAACTTGAATCCCCCCACTTCGTCCAGCTTTGAATAGATCACTCACGATTTCGGTCGCAGCAATAGTTCTGCTTTTCACTTGTTCATGCGAGCAAAGGAAGAAAAAGCCCAACACGATGACTCGCAACGAAGTCGTCGAGTTAATAGGTGTCCAGGAGGCTGAGTCCTTGGTGCAGCGTCTTCAGCTTCATTTTGAGACAGAAAATTACGAGTTCACTTTAGCGCGGCTTTCGAAGAGTGAGACATCAGGGGAGACTGATGTTTCAGAGCTGCTGCGGCCTCCTAGTGTATTGATGGTCGATGGGACAGCAAATGTTGAGGATGCTATAAGGGCTAGGGATCGCATTCGCCAGATATTGAGTAGTGAAGAATTGGAGTATCTTAAGATTCAATATGAGATCAAAGACCGAGGGTATTACATGCTCGGGAAGGATCTACATTCCAAGTGAATTTGGGAGGGCGAACAAAACGGTGCAGGACGACACCCTTCGCTCTAGGAGTTTGTTTTTGAATTCGGAGTTTTATTCTTCGCTCGGGGTCGCCTGACCTCTAACGTTCGCTACAAATACCATGAAGATTATCACACTCCTGTTTTGTGCTCTCATGGCCACATCTTTGGCGGCGCATGCCGCTGATGATGTGCCGCCTGAGAATATGATTGCTTACGCTGCATGGGCAAGGGAGACCAAGGATCTTAATTTGAGAATCAAGCGCCTTGAAGATTTATTGAAGCACTATATTCCACTTGAAGAAGGAGTGAAGATCACGACCGAGTATGAGGATGGATCAAGTATTTATGCGGTTACTGGTTCCGCATGGGTGCTTGCACGGGCTTATGTTGAAGCAGGCCAGAAAGACAAAGCTCTGAAGGTGATTGATTGGTTGCAGGAGAACGATTCGAAGTCTGATCTCGTCTCCAAGAAAACCAAAAGCGAACAAGCCGCGCCATCCAACGGCGATAAGCCGTCAAATTGAATTCGGGCTTCCATCCCGCCGTGGATGCGCTCTAACGTTGTGCCAAGAAATTCCAAACAGATGGATAGTGACCGAGATTCGGAACAAGTTGATGAAGGTTTGAGAAAGAACTCTGAAGGCGGTTTATATATAGGAGTCGGTCTTGGTCTCACTTTCCTTGCCGGATTCGTTACGGCCTCGGCGGGAACTCTTTGGCCAGTGCTCATACCTGGATTAATTTTTTCTTTGGTAGGCCTGATCAAAGCTAAAGGCTGGCCGAGGAGAATCTGGGGTCTAGTGGCAGTTGGGCTCAGTGGAGGAGTGTTCGTGGGAGACTTCCTTGTCTTTCTTGCTGGGCGGTAGTCTTTCATTCAACCAACCCGGCACAACAATAAAGGGTGTAGCCAAGTCGAGGGACGAGACCTTGGACTGCACCCGTAGTTGAACAAGCCCGGTCGTTCGCTACCGGGGTTTCTCTTATGCGTTTTGTGTTTGGTCAGACTTCGCGATGACTGTCTGTTTGGCCGCCCTTCGATGGGCGAGGGCGGTGATTGGGCATTTGGAGGATTCTTCAGCCCGCTTTTTCTTTGCCGCATTTTAATTGCCTGCATTTTAATTGCCAGACGATTTGCAGGAATGGTTGTTGCCATGGATTGGCGGGGTGGGTAAGGTTCCGACGTGATGAAGATTACTCGTCGTTTTTTGGTTCCTTCGGTCTCCGCTGGGGAGTCTCCGCCAGTCGCGATCTATCATGCGGTCACTCGGATTGTTGATCGCCGGTTCGTTTTGGAGGCCGAGGAGAAGGAGCAGGTTCGGATTTTACTGCGCATGTATGAGCGGTTTTCGGGGTGTCAGATTTTGTCGTATTGTCTGATGAGTAATCACTTGCACGTTCTTTTGGAGGTGCCGATAGGGTGCGAGAAGGGGGAGTCGTTGGGGCTGTCGGATGAGGAGCTTTTGCGGAGATTGGGTGGGTTGTATTCGCGAAATGCGACGGCTTTGGTTCGGCGGGAGATGGCGGCGGCGAAGGCGTTGATCTCTGGAGATTATCCAGGGGTGGCGGATTTGACGAAGGCGGAGCGGGCGCGGAATGTTCGACTCGGGGAGGAGGCTTTAGAGGCGATTCACGTGCGGTATTCCTACCGGATGCACTCGCTTTCGGAGTTTTTTAAAGGGATGCTGCAGCGGTTTACCTGCTGGTTTAACCGGGAGCACGGGCGGAGGGGAGTGCTTTGGGAGTCGAGGTTCCGGAGTGTGATTGTGGAGGATGGTTTGGCGGCGCGGACAATGGCGGCGTATATCGATCTGAATCCGGTACGGGCGGGGATGGTGGAGGATCCGGCGGATTATCGTTGGAGTTCTTATGGGGAGGCGGTGGGCGGTGGACGCGGGGCGAAGAAGGCTCAAGAGGGCCTGGTGCGGGGGATGTATGCGTTTGGGAGCCGGGAGGTATCGGGGAGAAGTTGGTCACAAGGAGGAGTGGGGAAGGAGTATCGCAAGATTTTGATTTCGGCGGGGATGGAGCAGGGAGAGGAACGGGGGGATGACCGGGCGAAGCAGCGAGTGGTGGTTCGGAAGGGGATGAGCCGAGAGAAGGCGGAGGCGGAATTGGAGAGGCTTTCGGAGGAGGGAGCCCGGGATTTGAAGATTTCGAAGGTCGTTGGTTGCCGGGTCAGGTATTTTTCAGACGGGGCGGTGATCGGCTCGAAAGCTTTTGTGGATGGGGTGTTTCGGGCGAGCCGAGAGAGGTTTGGTCCGAAGCGGAAGGATGGGGCGCGGAAGCCACGGGGTGCCTTGGGAGAACTGGTGGGTGAGATCTGGTCGTTGCGGGATTTGAAGCCGGATGTTCCATGAAACGGTTGAAGGATAGGGGACTTGAAAGGGCTGGATGTTGAAGGCAGGAATCCGGATTATTCTTGGGATTCCCATCGTCAGGGCTTTCCGTGAACACAGTTGGGATAGTCCGGACTAATATCCAAGCTCCGTAGGCGATGGCTTCCGCGCCTTCGTTCCGAGTGCTTCTTCCTCTAACAGTTTGATCCACGGTCCGACGTAGTGGCCGTTGTCGTGGTAGGTGCGGCCTGAGATGAGGTTGCCGTCGATGACGCAGGGTTCATCGACGTAGATCCCTCCGCAGAGTTCAAGGTCGAAGCGGCACTTCGCAACGGTGGCGAAGCGGCGGCCTTTGACGCGGTCAGCGCGGGCCGGAATTTCGACGCCGTGGCACACGCTGGCGATGGGTTTTTCGTGGTCGAAAAACCATTGCGTAAGCTTGATGAGATTGGGGTCTTCGCGAATGTATTCGGGGGCGCGGCCGCCGGAGAAGAAGATGCCCAAGTATTCCTCGGGATTGACATCGGCGAATGCGAGTTCGGCCTGGAGTTGGTAGCCTTCCCATTCCTTGGTGATGGTCCAACCGGGGCGGACTTCGTGCATCACCATTTGGTAGAGGCGCTTTTCCGGGGCGAGTCTCAAGATTCGAAATACCGGAGTTCCCGGAGAAAAGGACGATTGGCTACTGCTGCTGCTGTTCTTGTTGCTGGCGGCGTTGCGCCTCTTCCTGTTGCCTCCGTTGAGCTTCCGCCTGTTGGCGGCGGGCCTCCTCTTGCTGGCGGCGTGCTTCTTCTTGTTGACGTCTGGCTTCTTCCATTTGCTTTCGTTGTTCCTCGGCTCTTTGTGCTCGTTCGGCTTCCTCTTTTTGGCGGCGGGCCGCTTCTTCAGCCTGGGCCTTGCGGGCGGCTTCGGCTTGTTGACGCATTTCCTCCTGCTGCTTTTCACGGGCGGCTTGCTCGCGGCGGGCAGCCTCCTGTTCAGCTTGTTGCTTTTGGGCGGCTTCGGCCTTTTGGCGCATGTCTTCACGCTGCCTTTGGCCGGCGTCCTGTTGCTCCTTGAGTTGACGTTCGGCTTGTTGGCGGGCCTCGGTGTTGGCGCGGTCGCGGCGGCCGGTTTCCACTTTCTCACGCATGCCTTCCTGCTCCTTTTCGCGAGCGGCTTGTTCGAGTTTTTGTTGGGCGAGTTCGCGGCGGGTGGCTTCCTGCTCGGCTTGTTGCTTTTGGGCGGCTTCGACCTTTTGGCGCATGTCTTCGCGTTGCTTTTGAGCGGCGTCCTGCTGTTCTTTGACCTGTCGATCTGCCTTTTGGCGGGCTTCGGCGGTGGCACGATCCTTGCGACCGGTTTCCTGGGCCTGGCGCATGGATTCCTTCTGCTTTTCCTGGGCAGCGGTTTTGAGTTTTTGTTGAGCTTCCATGCGCTGACGGGCTTCCTGTTCCGCTTGTTGTTGGCGGGCGGCTTCGACTTTTTGTTTCATGTCGTCCCGTTGTTTTTGAAGGGCGTCCTGGCGGTCCTTGAGTTGGCGGGATTCAGCGGTGGCGCGATCCTGGCGGGCAATTTCCTCCAGCCTCTGCTGGGCATCGGAACGCATGCGGGTTTCCCGACCGGTTTGTTCGTTACGGGCGATTTCAGCTTGCTTGCGGAGGTCGTCGGCTTGTTTTTTGCGGGCTTCGAGTTCGATCTGTTGCTGGCGGACAAGTTCGGCCTGAGCCTTTTGGTTCATTGCTTCACGTCGCTCGAGGTCATCCCGCTCGAGTTGCTGCTGGCGGGCAAGGGCGGCGGCTTTGGCGGCTTGATCCTGGCCGGCGGGCAAGCGGCCCGGGCGGGTGGTCGCTCCGGGTCTGACCCTGTCCCGCTCCATGGTGGGGCGTTCCACTTTTTCAGCGTCCGCAATCCGTGGTTGGGAAGCTGGTCTCACGGGGAGGGCTGGTCTGATGGTTTGATCTCTAGCAGGAGTTTGTGGACCTTGATTTCTGGGCTCCCGCTCGCGATCGGGGACGATCACAGCCATGGGTGGGTCGACGGGGCGGGCGGACGGTTGTTGGGCGGGACGGCGTTCCAGCTCGCGCTCTCTGACCTCGCGGTAGGCATTGAGGGCTTCCGGATCGGCGGTGGCGTTGCGTTCGATACGGATACCGACTTGCTTGTGGTTGGGGCGGGTTGCCTCCCGTTCGTTTCGTTCAATTCTGGGAGCGGCGACGATGAGCTTGGCTCCCTTGACTTGGCTTCGCAGGTGACCTTGGTTCGGGCGGTCGTAGGATTCATGGCTCCGTTCGATTTGATAGTAAGGAATGGGGCGGCTGAGGCGCTTCGAGACTTCCCGATAGGACGGACCTCCGCAGAAGACCTGTTGGTTTACGATTTTGATGTTCGTGATGTTGGTGGTGACGCGGAAGAAGGAGGTGTTTTGGACGGAAGGGAGGCAGTAGCTTGCAACTGATTTCCCGAAGTTCCCGACGTCGACGAAGTTGTAGCAGGAGGCGGCGATGCCGTATTGGCTCTCGACGCGGGAATCCCAGCCGCGTCCGGGATAGGCGAGGGTTTCGGGCGGAAGGGGAGCCCAGCCGATGTGGGAATCTCCGCTGCGCCAGGTGCACCAGCTGGGGGCCCATTCGGAACCGGGAACCCAGATCCAGCGTCCACCGTGGAGAAGAGCCCAGCGTCCGTAGTGGTAGGTCGCCCATCCAAAGGGTTCCTGGGAAACCCAGGTCCAGCCGCGGTCGCTGCAAACCCAGTGGCCCCGGGAGTAGGGTCGCCATGAGGGATCGGTGCAGGCGGCGGGTTGCCAGACGGAGCCGTATTCGGCGGTTTCAAACCAGGTGCCGTAGGGAGAGAGGGCGTTGTCGAAGAACTGGTAATCGACGGTGGCGACCTGGGTGTCGTTGGCTTGGGCGAAGTTGCTGGCCTCCCGTCCGGCGAGCGCGAGTGCTTGTTCGTCGAGTTTGACTTTCTCGGCGGCGAGGCGGGAGCGATCTTCGTTGAGGTCGGCCTGAACGAGTCCGGCTTGGGCTTCGCGGGCGGCGAGTTCGGCATCACGGAGCCGAAGGGTTTCGAGTTCGATGGCGGCGAGGGCTTCGGATTGCCCTTCGGATTGCGCCCGGGCCTCGAGTTGGGCTCTGGCTTCGGAAATTTGCAGGCGTTCCCGCTCGATGGCTTCCCATTCGCGGGCGATTTTTTGATCGGCCAGCTCCTGTTCGAGGGCTTGTTGGCGTTTTTGATCAGCGATCTTTTCCCGTTCCAGTTCCTCAAGCCGCTGCTCGATGGCAGAGGTGTCCTGTTTGGATTGGTCGCAGGAGATCACCGCCACAGAGAAGGCGGCGAGGAGGGAAGAGGAGAGAATGCGTTTCATAGTGATGAGCGGTTAGATCATAAGACGCAGGAATGAGGGATTTGATTCAATCGGTTGGAAAGGGGCTTGAGTGCTAAAGACGGAATTGGGGTTGAAAGTGTTTCGTTTAGGGTGACGTATTTAAGTGACTTGGAGCGGAGGGGTGAACCGGCTGCTTTTTTACTCATACTTTTTTACTGATGAACTCTGGAATCAATAGGCGCCGTTTTCTTTTGAAGGCTGCTGGTGGCACTTTGGCTTTACCGGGGTTGACTTCGCTTTTGGCGAAGACGGCGGATTCGTTGGCGACGATTCAGGCGACCCGGGGAGCAGGGGTGGGCGCGAAGCGCTTTGTGGCGGTGGGGAATTTGCTGGGGTTCCAGCAGAAGAGTTTTTTCCCGGAGACGGTGGGCAAGGGGTATGAGATGACAACTTTGCTGAAGCCGCTCGAGAAGTTGCGGGAGGAGATGACGGTTTACCGGGGTTTGGATCACGGGGTGAAGGGAGGGCACTTTGCGGTGCATTCGTTCCTTTCCGGGGTGTTGCATTCGGAGGCCCGGGACCGGGAGGATGGCAATGTCACGATTGATCAGTTTTTGGCGGAGAAGATGGGCGACCAGACCCGGTTTTCCTCGCTGACGATTGGTTCGGAGGGCGGAATTCACGGCGGCTGCCAGTTATCGTGGACGAGGTCGGGCGTGCGGGTGCCGCCGATCACAAATCCGGCCGAGCTTTTTGATCGTCTCTTCGCGACCGATACGCCGGAGCGTCGTCGTGAGATGGGGGAGGAGAACAGTTTGCAGAAGTCGATTCTCGATACGGTCAACGAGGAGGCGAAGGGCCTTTCCCGGAAGGTCAACAAGGAGGACCGGGAGAAGTTGGATGAGTATTTCACCTCGATCCGGGATGTGGAGAAGCGCTTGGAGTTGCGTCGTCGGTGGACGGATCAACCGAAACCAGGGGCGCCTTTTGAGAAGCCGGCCAATTCCAACCCGGTGGAAGATTTGCCCATGCTTTATGAGTTGATGGCGCTGGCCTTGCAGACGGATTCGACGCGGATTGCGACCCTGGAGATTGGCGGAGATTTCCTACCGCAGCATCTGGGGATCGATAAATCCTACCACGGGCTTTCTCACCACGGAAATCAGGAGGACGCGATTACCAACCTGATCGCGTTGGAGACTTACCAGATCGATCATTTCGGGAAATTCCTGAGCAAGCTTTCATCCATTACTGATGGCGACCAGACTTTGCTCGATTCCACTTCGGTGCTCTTCGGCAGCGGAATTGGCAGTGGAAATTCCCACACGAACTCCGACCTTCCGGTGATTCTGGCGGGTGGCGGGTATCGTCACGGTGAGTTCAAGAAGGTGGAATCGGAAGGCCTGAACAAGGTGCCGCTTTGCAACCTCTTCGCGGACGTCGCGCAGAAAATGGGAGTCGAGACCGAGTCCTTCGGGAGCGGCACCGGGACCTTTTCCTGATCCATAATGAGAGCGGGGCAGGTGAAATTTTTGGCGGCTGCGGTCGTCGGGTTGGGCTGCGGATTTGGGCAGGCCGGGGAACTCAGCGGAAAGGCGGCGATTGTCGATTTTTTGGAGTTTCATTGCTACGATTGTCACGATGAGGGGGTGCAGAAGGGGGATCGCAATTTCGAGAGCTTGAATCTTCCGTTCAAGAGTGTCGCGGATCTGGAAATGGCGCAGGCGATTCTGGACCAGGTGTCCTTGAAGGAGATGCCACCGAAGAAGAAGGATCAGCCGGAGGAGAAGGAGCGGGCGGAATTGTTGGCGGCTTTGCGGGGAGAGGTGGAGGCATCGCGTGGTCGATTTGAGCGGACGGCGGGGACGGTGATGCGGCGGCTTTCGAATCGGGAGTATGAAAACACTCTGGAGGTTTTGATGGGGCGTCGGGTGGATACGCTGGGGCTGACCTTGGATTTTCCGAAGGAGAAGACGAGTCACCATTTGGATACCATTGGCGAGACTTTGGTGACGTCGGGATTTTTGGTGGACCAGTATTTTCAGTCGGCGCAGCGGCTGGTAGAGTTGCGTTTGGGGAAGAAGGAGGTGGAGACCAAGAGCTGGCATTTTAAGGGGAATTTCAAGCAGTATGAGGAGCTGGAGGGATCGCATAAGGCGGTCTTTAATTACAAGTATCTCTGTATTTACGAGCAGCCCGATACTGATACGCGACAGGGAAGTTACGGGCACATAGAGGATTTTTTGGAAGGGGTTCCAGTCTCGGGGCACTATGAATTGGAGGTGTGGGTGCAGGGGATGCATCGCGATACGCATTATGATCCCAAGATTTTCGGAATCGATTTTAGCGAGCCCTTTATCATGGGCGTGGTGCCGGGCGATGCGACGAAGGGACACATTCATTATCCCCAGCGGATCGAGCCGCAGCTGGCGGAGTCAGTGGTGCCGGACAAGGCGCCGGAGTGGATCAAATTCAAGGTATGGTTGGAGGCCGGGCAGACGCCGCGTTTCACTTTTCCGAACGGGCCTTTTGAATCGAGGGCCTCGGTGATCACGCTGAACAAGCGATACAAAGACGAGTTTAAGAATCCGGATGACGGCGTGAATCGCAAAGCCTTGCTGCGGGAAGGGAAATTGCCCCACATTCGGATTTCCGAGGTGAAGGTGAAGGGGCCGTTGGCTGAAGAAGGAGGGAGTGCGGAAGAGAAGGCGGTTTTTGGCGAGGGTGGTTTTCAGGCTAAAGAGGCGCTGGCGCAGATTGAGCGATTTGCGTCGAAGGCGTTTCGTCGTCCGCTCCATGAGAGCGATCGGAAGCGCCTGGGAGGATTTCATGAAAAGAGATTGAGTGAGGGCGCAACGGCGCATCAGGCGGCGTTGGATGTGGTGAAGTTGATTTTGTGTTCGCCGTCATTTTTTTATCTCAGCGAGATCACGCCGGAGGAGAAGCCGGAGTTGACGTCGTATGATTTGGCGTCGCGGTTGTCGTATGCCTTGTGGGCGGGGCCTCCGGATGAGGCGTTGTTGAAGCTGGCAGCGGAAAATAAGCTCGGTGATCCTGAGGTGTTGCGGAAGCAGGTGGAGCGGATGATTGATGACGCGCGCGTTGAGGGATTCGTGGAGAGCTTTTTGGATAGCTGGTTGGCTTTGCGGGATCTTGGGAGCATGCCTCCGCCGCGGGATAAGGCGCGGTTTTACTATGGTCAGAATTTGCCGAATTCAATGAAGGGGGAGGCGCGGCATTTCTTTGGTCACCTGCTGCGCGGGAATGGGCCGGTGAGGAATTTGCTCGATGCGGATTACACTTTCGTGGATAAGTATCTGGCCCAGCTTTACAAGTTGCCGGAGGCGGAGAGTCTCAGGTTGAAGGATGGTTTTCAGCCGGTGACATTGCCGGAGAAGAACAAGCGGGGTGGCGTGATGGGAATGGCGGCCGTTTTGGCGGTGAGCGCGAACGGGGTGGAGACCTCGCCGGTCACGCGGGGCGTGTTCGTGTCTGAGAATCTGTTAGGGGTGGTGCCGCCGCCGCCGCCGGAGGATGTTCCGTCGATCGATCCCGATGTGCGGGGGGCGACTTCGCTGCGACAGCGCCTGGCGAAGCATTTGGCCTCGAAATCCTGCGCGGAATGTCATCGCAAGATCGACCCGCCGGGGTTCGGGCTGGAGGCCTTTGACGAGCTGGGCCGTTGGCGGACCAAGTATGCCAAGTCGGACAAGAAGGCCCCGGACATTCAGGTCGATGCCACGGGCGTGATGCCATCGGGAGAGGCGTTTGACGGGTTCGCGGGGCTTCGGAAGATCCTCCTAACGACTCGCGCGGAGGTCTTTGAGAGGCACCTGATTTCAACAGTGCTGACGTATGGCACGGGAAGGCACTTGGAAGGGTTGGATCAATTCACGATTGAGGAAATCCAGCGCAAGGTCGCGGCCGAAGGAGGGGGGCTCAGGAGCCTCGTGGTCGAGGCCCTGATGAGTGAGGTTTTCCGGTCCCGCTGAGGACGAGGGAAATCAGTCCTGCTTGCGGATGCGCAAGTTGCGGAAGTAGATGAGGCTGCCGGGATCGTGGCCTTGGAGCGCGATGGTTCCTTCGCTGAGCCGCTTGGTTTTTTCGGCGTGGTCGGCGGGCTCGGTGTATTCGTTGACGACTTTTCCGTTGATGGTGACGGTGATCTTTTTGCCTTCGACTTTGACGTGGTATTTGAACCATTCACCGTCTTTGTGGCCGGGCTCTTTGAGGTCCTGGAAGCTGTAAACGCTGCCGGTCTTGCGCCAATCGCCGTGAGTGGCGTTGACTTGAAGTTCGTAGCCCTGGTCGGGCCAGCCTTCGGCCTGGTAGGCGGTGTGGACGAAGATACCAGCGTTGGCTTTTTCGGCGGTTTTGACTTCGCACTCGAATTCGAAGTTCTTGAATTTGGCGTTGCCGTCTTCACCGTAGAAGAGGTGGGTGCGCTCTCCTTGGACCTTGATGGCACCGTCTTCGACGGAAAAGGTTTCGGGGTTCTCTGGGTTGACCTTCCAGCCATTGAGGGTTTTTCCATCGAACATGCTGACCCAGTCTCCGGCGAGGGAGAGTGGTGCTGAGAGAGCCAGGGTGGCAAGGAACGCGAGTTTGGTAGAAAGGAGCTTCATGGCGGAAGTGAACCATATTGAGGGGGCATGAAGAAAGCGGTATTGTGTCCTATTTCGGGGACAGGTGGAGAGTCGGCCTTTGACGCGACCACCTCGATTGGAGAGGGGGTTGGTATTCTGCGCGGCTGTCCGAAGACAGCCGCTCTTTTTTTAGATGATGGATCGAAGGGTCGGGTTGTTAGCTAGCGACGTCGACGGAAGGGCAAGACCCAGTCCTGTGAGGGCCACGAGGAGGCTGCTGGAGGGCTTGGGAACGGTGGTGAGGCGATGATGTTACCCGCGATGTTGCCCCGTGAGGTTGCGGTTCCTGCCATCAGGTCGATGGTGTAAATGGTGTAAATGCCCGGGCTGGTTTGGAAGCCGGCGAAAGCAATTCCGGTGGCACCATCGATATCGAATCCGCCTTCGCCAATGGCATTGACGCCGAGGCTGCCGATGGTGGCGAGCTCACCTGCGTTGTTGGCGACGGTGGTGAGGACATTGAGCCCGGTATCGATTCCGTATTGCTGGGTTGCGGTCGCACCAAAGACGCTGTTCGAGTAGGCGATGTGTGTTGAATCCGGATGCCTTGAATTGAAAAAATCTTAAAATGACGTAATATCGGAGCAGGACGGGTTCACTTACTATTGTTTCACGAAGGTGAAGGTGGCGAAGAACATTTCGTCGAAGGTTTGGTCTCCCCAGCCGACGGTTTTGGAGGGGTCGGGGTTGTAGGGGTTGAGGGCCGAGTTGTCCCAGGCGTTTTCGACGATGAGTTCCGAACCGGCGGCGATGGGGACGGGTGTTTCGAAATGGTAGGTGCGTTGCCAGTTGAAGTTGTAGTTGGGGACGGAGAGAAGGACTTGCTTGCTGCCGTCGGGCTTCTTGATGGTGAAGCTCATGCGCTTGCCGCGGAAGTGCATGTGCGGGTTGATTCCGTAGAGGAGAATGTTGTCGTCGATTTTTTTTGTGACGGTTTGCGGGTGCTCGCGGGCGTGGGGAGGGATTCTGAATTTGTGAAAGGCGAGGGCGCTGGTCACGAGAGATTTGGCCGGAGCCTTGTCCATGAGGTGGAGTCCAATGCGGGTGAGGTCTTCTTCGGTTTTTCCGGTGACGGTGTAGTGAAGCTCGATGTTGAGGCGATGACCTTTACGGAGAAGGACTCCAGTGCCATCGGGGCAGGGTGTGGGGTCGGTGCCGGGAGCGTAGCCGCTGAGCCATTGTCCTTTGATGGTGCGTTTTTTGGGCGCTGATTTTTCTTCGGTGGTGACGATGGCGTGGTGGAGGACTTTTTTATTCCCGGGATTGAGCTCGGCGGCGCTGACCCAGACATCGTGATCGAAGGGGGAGTCCAAATAGACGTAGCGATATTCGAGGATGCCTTCAGCGGGGATTTTTTGGAGAGGGAGCTCGATGACCTTGTCAGGTTGTCCGAGGACCCACTCGGGTTGTTTCGGTTGATAGCCTTCGAGGAGATCGGGTCCTTCGCCCCGGGGATTTCCGGCGCGAATCCAGGAAACGATGGTGCGGGCTTCCTCGTCGGTGAGGCCGCCGCTGTTCGAGAATTTTCCAATGTGGGGATCGGCGTGCCAGGGCGGCATTTGTTGAGTGAGAATGACCTCGGCAATCATCTCGGACCAACCGTCGATCTTCTTGTAGTTAGACATCGCGAAGGGGCCGACTCCGCCCTTGGTGTGGCATTGCACGCAGCGTTCTTTGAGAATGGCTGCAACGTGTTGACTGTAGGAAATGGTGTCCTCGGCGGGAGTTTCGATGGTGACGCGGCAGCCGGGGGCTTCGATGTTGGGGGTGACGATTTCCGTGCCGGAGAGGTGGGCGGTGATGGCGTCGCTGAGGTAGTGCGCTGAGGCTTCGGGTTTGGCGGTTTGATAGGAAAGGCGATCGTCGATGGGGCCGCGATAAATGATGCGGCGGGTTTTGGTGTCGATGAGGAGGGCCTCGGCGGTGCGGTCGATGCCCAGCATCCCGGCGACGAGTTGGCGGGTGTCTTTTAAGATGGGGATATCGATGTCGAACTCGCGGGCTTCTTCGGCGATGTCGTCGCGTTCATCCTGCGGGTTGGCGTTGATCATGCCGAAGAGGATTCCTTTGGATTGGAAAGTGTCGCGAAGGCGCTTGAGTTCGGGAATGCGTTTGCGAACAAGCGGGCAGCCGTTGCCTTGCACGAAGAGGACGAGGGCTTTGACGTTGGGATCGCGGCGGTAGTAGTCGAACTCGTGGAACTTGCCCTGGTGATCGATGAGGGCGAAGTTCTCGACTTTGACGGGTGCGGCTTCGATGGGCTGGCTTCCAAAGAGAATGAAGGCGAGCAGGGTGAGGGTGAGGCGAGAGAGCATGACGGGGCGTTTTAGTTAAAGGTGGGTGGCGAGGGTTTTGAGAATTTGAGGAACGGAGGCTTCGGCGTCTTCAGAGCCTTCATACTCTAGGATAAACCAGCCGTGGTAGCTTGCTTCATGGAGAATGTTGAGGAGCTTGGGAACATTCATCGCTTCCGGCTGATCCGCACCTTTTTTATGAAGCTCGATTTTCATCTGCACATTGACGGCGTAGGGCGCAATTTTTGCGAGATCACCGTAGGGATCATCGGTGTGGAAGTTGCCGCTGTCCAAATTGATCCCTGCCCACGGGCTGTCGACAGCCTTCATGATTCGCACCAAGGCATCCGCTTCGGAAACGATGCCGCCATGATTTTCGAGTCCTAAAAAGATACCTTTCTCTGCGGCGAGTTCGAGGCACTCGGTGTAGCACTCCAGGAAGTTCTTCTCGGCTTCTTCCTGGGACATTCCTTTGGGAGCATTGCCCGCGAAGACGCGAATGTGGGGGGCTCCCATGACGGCGGCGTGGCGAATCCAGTCGTTGACGTATGTAATTTCCTTGCGACGTGCCGGGCCTTCGGGATGAGTGAAGACGTTGCCGACGGCGGTTCCGGAAATGGCGACACCGCGGAGGTAGGCGTGACGTTTCAACTTGAGCAAATAGTCGGGTCCAAACTCCGACGGGAAAAAGTAGCTCGTCAGTTCTGCGCCCGCGCATCCGTGGTCGGCGCAGTAGTCGATGAAGGCAAAGAGGTCCCAACCTTCGCCGGCTTTAAGCTCGGGATTGGGCTTGCCCTTCATCCAGCGCATTTGCTGGCGAAAGGAATAGGCGGCGAGTCCGAGAAGGAGACGTGGCTCGCCTTTTCTCGCGAAAGGCTCGATGGCTCCCAGTTGTCCGACTTCAAGACAAGCGCCAGCCAGCGTCAAAAAGATTCTACGATTCATTTAGGCAATCTTACGTCCGGCGGGATTCACGCCAATCATAAAGAGATCGGAGGGGTGATGCTTTTGGCTGGCGGGCGTGTCTTTTGATCGTTATTGAGAGTTCAGAAATGGTGACTTGGAATTTTTCGAAGGGTCGGGTTGTTCTTCTGGTGGCTTTGGTGCTGATTTTTTCTTTGTGGGCTGGATCTGAGATTTTGATCAATGGAATGCCGCGACCCGGTGGGGTGCGCCACCATCACCCCGGGCTGGGGTTTCTCGCGGGAGCGGTGGCCGCAACGGTTGTTGATCTCTGGGTTGGGAGGATTGATCGATCAAATTGGCGGTGGGGTTTGATCCTTTTGGGATGTCTCCTGATGGGGGGTGCCGTTCTCTCGGTGGCTAATAAGAAGCGGCGATTGACAGGGGCAGGTTGGATTTTGGAGAGCGGGTTTTCCAGTGTCCCTTCAGGACACAACCGGGGTGGGGATTGAATCCAGGGGTTGAAACCCCTAGCTATGAGCTTTTGTTCCTTCAGGGCCCGGGAGCTGGCAGGGCGTGGGCCTTGCTAGGTGGCTGCCGGAGTGGTGAGGGCAAGTCTCATCCCGCGGGCTTTGTGCTCGGTTTCTTCAAATTCGGCAGCGGGGTCAGAGTCGGCGACGATGCCGGCGCCGACGTGGTAGTCGAGGTTTCCGTGTTCGTGAACGAGGGTGCGGATGGCGATGTTGAATTGGGATTCGCCGTTGAAGCCGAGGTAGCCCATGGCGCCGGTGTAGAGACCGCGTGGGGTGGGCTCGAGTTCGGTGATGATTTCGGTGGCGCGTTTTTTGGGCGCGCCGGTGATGGAGCCGCCGGGGAAGCAGGCACTGAGAGCATCGATGGGAGATTGATCCTCGCGGAGGGTTCCGCGAATGGTGGAGACGAGGTGGTGGACGTGCTGGAGTTTTTCGAGTTGGAGCATGTCGGTGACTTGCACGGAGCCGTATTCACAAACCTGGCCGAGATCGTTGCGGAGGAGGTCGGTGATCATGACGAGCTCGGCAGTTTCTTTTTCGGAACGCTGGAGTTCGAAGGCCGATTTGGTGTCGAGTTCGGGGTCGGCGAAGCGGGGGCGGGTGCCTTTGATGGGGCGGGTTTCGATTTCGCGACCGGAGAAGCGGAGGAAGGTCTCGGGCGAGGACGAGAGGACTTCGCGGCCATCAAGGTTGAGGTAGGCGGCGGAGGGGGCGGGGGAGGCGTCGCGGAGGCGTTGGTAGAGCGGGAAGAGTCCGCTGGGTGCTTCGCAGGCAGCGCGGAGGCGTCGCGAGAGGTTGACCTGGTAGATGTCTCCCGCTGCGATGTAGTCCTTGGCTTTGAGAACAGCGGCGATGAATTCGGATTGGTCGAGAGAGGCGGACCAGGGGCCGAGTTGGAAGTCGACAGGCGGGGTGGGTTCGCGGAGTTGAGAGGAAAGGTTTCCGGATTCCCACCATTGGCCGGTTTGGTGGTGGTAAATGAGGATTTCGGGGTAAATGCCGAAGGTGTAGGTGCCATCGTAGTTGATCCAGCCGCAGGCTCCGCCGGTGGGGAATCCGTAGTCGCGGGCGAGGGGATCTTGCCAGGGGGTGAGGGCTTTTTTGAGGCTGGTGGGATCGGAGATGTGTCCGCGCAGAATTTCGACCGGACTCGCGGCGATGATGGAGAGAGGCGGGGTGTGGTTAGTTGGGAGGTTGCCCACGGTGTCGAAGTAAACAAGGCCGGGGAGGTGGAAGAGCTGGCGCGCAAGATCCTCAGGCTCGGCGGCGAGGGCCGTGAGCTTGGGATGGAGACGGGCGGTGGCTTTCATTGGGAATTCGGGCCCGTTGACAGGGAGCGGGTAACTGTTTAGACTCGTCCTCCTGATGAAGAATTCAAGAGCAAGCCGCAAGCCCAATCTGGGTAACTTCCATGTCTCCTGTTGGGTGATGGGCCTGGTGGCTTTTGTTCAACTGATGTCGGTGGGGGTTGCTCTGGCGATGCGGGGGAATGTTCGTGAAGTGAAAACGGAGATTAAGACCGAGTATGTCATGATTCCGTCATCGAGTACGGAGCCGGTGAGGGTCGTTCCACCCAAGCCACCGAAGCCCAAGCCGGTTGAAGAAATCGAGGTGAGCCCGGTGGAGCTGGATCAAGAGGCGATTGCGAAAGTTGACGAATTAAGGGGCTCGAATACCGCGCCACCGATTGCAGATCCTGTAGTGGAGGCTTTGGTGAACGGGGCCCGGGAAGCGCGGGTAAAGGGGGATCTTTATTTGGCGCACGCGAAGCTTGCGGAAGCGGAGATGACGGAACCGGAGAATCCGAATGTGATTTACGGGCTGGGTGCGAATTATGAGGCCTTTGGAGTTTTTGATAAGGCGGCTGGATACTATTTGCGGGTCTACAAAATGGGGTTGGTGAAAGCGGGATCACTTTATGAGAAGGCGGGGCTGAAGTTGGCGGTGGGCCTGCGCCCGGATGTGAGAGATTTGGCGATGCTGGGCTGGGGCCGGATGGCGACTCCCCGGCGGGAAGGAAATGGCGAGAAGCGCACCTTGGTTCTTCCGGTGACGGTGACGCCGGACCGGGAATTTGATCCTATGCTGCTGCGTCCTTCGGTGAGATTTTTTGAAGAAGTGGATGGTAAGATCGGCCCTGCAATTATTGCGGAGGGGAATTCAGGGAGTGAATGGGTGACCGGAATTGCAGATTGGCAAGATGGCGAGGAGATGGCCCAGGTCTGGTATTTTGTGCCGGATCAAGACACGGCGAACGGATTCCTCTTTGGAGCGCGAAAGTTTTACGGCTTTGTGGCTGAGCTCTACTATGATGATCGCCTGATTGATATTCGAGCCGAGCCCAGGACTCTTTTGCAGGAGGCGAGGCAGCAGCAGGGCATTGAGGAATTCCAAAACGAGTTGGATGGTCTTGATCTCGAGGACTTCGGCGGTGCGGGAGACACCCTCCTGCCGAAAATGGACGATGAGTCTGACATCCCGGGTGCTAATTTTGGGATTCCTCCGGTCGATCCCATCCAGCCTGATGAAGAATGAGGGCTTGTCGCCTGATGGGGAGTAGGGTATTTCGCCGCTTTTGATTTTTTAGATGAGGGCGGACGGAGTGTGCAAAGCAGGGGATACCACTGGGGATTACCATCTGGAAAAAATCACTAGCGAAGGTCAGCGGACTCGGACCTGGAAGGCGCATCAGATTTCGATGCAGCGCCCGGTGATGCTGGAAATGTTGAAGCCTGAGGCCGCCCGTGACCCTGAAATGATTGAGGCGTTTTTGGCTGATGTGCGGGCCAAGGCACTCGCGAAACACGCGGGAATCGGGACGGTTTACGAGGCGATTTCCAATGAGGAAGCGACTTTTTTCGCCCGCGAGAGACTGGAAGGGGAAAATCTCAAAACTCTCTACGAACAGGAAGCCAAGTTTGCTCCTGTGGAACTGGTGAAGCTCCTTCATCAGATCGCGTCGGCGATGTTCTATCTTGAAAATGAGAGGATTGCGGTCGTCGAACTCGGGCTGCACCACCTCATTTTAGAAAACGGAAGCCGCCTCCGGATGATGAATCTTTCGGTTGATGGCGAACGCGAGGAGACTGTGGATACGAGGGCCAAGCAACTGCTCGGCGCAGTGCTTGATGAGATGGTTCAGGATGGAGAGCCCGGAGGAACGCGGGTGAGGTCTTTGCTGGGATTCATGGCGGACCTCGATCGTGAGGTGCCTTTGACCTGGCTGCAGATTATGTCGCTTTGTGCCCAGGTGCGGGAGCAGTTGGAGGACAGCGGGCAGGCCGTTGAGGCGCCTCCCGTCCCGCCAGCACCTCCGCGGGAGCCCATCAAGATTCCGGCCGCAGTTTGGGCTCTGGTGTTGGGCTTGGCCTTGATTGGCGCCCTCGTCTTCTTCTTTGTCACCTCTCAGAAGTCGGCTTCGCGTCCAGAAGATAAGATTCTGGCGGCCTGGATCGAGATTCCCGCAGGGGAATATGAAATCGCGGGTGGTGCCAAGGTTCGTATTCGCAAAGCCTTCAAAATGAGGCGGAGCGAGGTCACGATCTCTGAATATCGTGACTTCCTCGACTCCGGTGATCTCGAAAAATACCGCCATCCGGAGCAACCCGCAAAAAAGAAGAATCATCGACCCGGCGACTGGAAGGCACTTTGGTCCGCCGCAGTAAAGAACGGTGAATGGGAAGGTCGTGAAATGTCGACCGATTGCCCGGTTGTAGGAATCGATTGGTGGGATGCCTACGCCTTTACCCAATGGAAAGGGGAGAGATTACCCACCATGGACGAGTGGACTGCCGCTGCGAATTTCGAGGGGGCCCCCGCGAAGGGTTCCGACTGGGGACCGGTGTCTGTGGAGTCGGATGATTCGACAGGTGCAGGCCTGCTGGGAATGGCTGGAAGCATCCGGGAATGGACTTTGGAGGTCGAAGTGAACCCTGCTTTTCAGCTCAGCCCCAAGAAGCCGGTTGCCGTGGGTGGGTCGTTTTTGGATCCCGGCCAAGGGGTCAGAACCCGGGTCTGGCTCGACGCTCGTGACGTTCGCCGGAGTGATTTGGGCTTCCGGAGGGTGATTGAGAAATAGGGGATTCGAAACGGCCATGGCCCATTTTGGATGGAGGATTGCGACCACAATTATTAGGGGGAATTTCCACTTAGAGAATCGTTTCTTATTTTCAGGTGGCTTAGATCGAAAACGTTGAAAAGACGCGAATAATCAGACTTTGTGAAATTTTTCACAAAGAAAACTTGCGTGAAACCGCGAGTCCGGCTAAATCGAGCGCGCCTCGAAGACAAATCGACAGCTGACATGCCTATTCTTTCTAGAATTTTCCCCATTCTCGCCCTCCTTTTGGCAACTGCTCTGCCGGTCGCTGCGGAAGGCGGTCATCAGCTGCCACTCTACCCTGAGTCACCGTTTGATGGCACGATTTTCTCATGGATCTCGAATTCCATGATTATGGTTTGGATCGGGGCAGGGCTCATTATCCTTTTTTGTCGGATCGCTACGAAGGAGATGTTACTTGTGCCAGCGGGTGTGCAAAACTTCGCTGAGTGGTTGATTGAAAGCCTCTATGGATTTTTTGGTAACATTCTCGGCGATCATCTTGTTAAGCGCACTTTCTGGTTCTTTGGGGCAACGTTCATGCTGATTCTGACCGTCAACTACCTTGGTCTAGTTCCAGGGGTCGGCACGATGGGGACAACGGACAGTGATGGACACTTCACGGGTCTTCTCCGGGGAGGTAATGCTGACCTCAATATGACCGGTGCGATGTCGCTGACCTTTTTTGCGCTTTGGGTGTTCTGGTCGTTTACTGAAGTCGGCGCTAAGAACTTCTTCGCGCACATTTTCTCGCCCAAGGGTGACTTCAGCGGATACATGCGGTTGGGAATGATCGTCATGTTCTTCCTCGTGGGAATTCTCGAAGTGCTCTCAATTTTTATTCGCCCCGTTGCTCTGAGTTTCCGTCTTTTCGGTAACATCTACGGGGGTGAGCAAACTCTTGAAGGTCTTATGGGTCTCGTGCCCAAGTGGCTGGCCTTCCTTCCTGCTCTCCCATTTTACTTCATGGAGCTTCTCGTCGGACTCGTGCAGGCGCTCGTCTTCACCCTACTCTGTGCCGTCTTTTTGAAACTCATGTGTGATCATGGGGATGAGGAGCATCACTAAATAAACGCTTTTGGAAGCCTGACCATAGGCAAACCGTGGGGACTTCCGAATAACCAACAAATAACCTAACTAGACAAATGGCACTTAAAGCAATTGCAGTCGGACTCGCCGCCCTCGGTGGTGGAATCGGAATCGGAATCCTTGGATCTAAGTCAGCTGAAGCCACCGGACGTAACCCCGGTGCAGCGACCCCTATTCTCGTGATTTCCATTATTCTTGCTGCTCTGATCGAGGGTCTCTTCATCCTCACTGCATTCGCTGTTAGCTATTAATAGCAGCGGATTTCATCCAAAACTTCAATCAGGTGCTGCGGGCACTTTCGGAGCACCTGATTTTCCCCACTTTTCTTACTTTCCTTCAAAATGATCTCGATACTCGCCGCTTCTGGAGCTGAACAAGGTTTCTTTGATTCCTTTGGAGTGAACTGGCCCTTTTTCATCGCCCAGCTCATCAACTTTATTCTCGTGCTCTTCGTTTTGAAGAAATTCGCGTTTGGGCCGATTCAGGAAATCCTCGATACCCGTCGTGGACGTATTGCCGACGGAGAGGCCAAGTTGGTCGAAATTGAGCAGAAGCTCGCCGACAGCGAAAAAGAAAAGGCCGCCCTTCTTGAAAAGGCAAACAACGACGCCAAGCGTCTCATCACCGAGGCCAAGACGAGCGCCGTCGCTCTCTCCGAGCAAAAGGCCAAAGAAGCTGTTTCCCAGGCTCAAACGATTCTCTCCAAGGCCCAGGAAGCTGCCCGTGCCGAGCGCGCCGCCATGTCCGCCGAGCTCAAGCAGGAATTTGGCCGTCTCGTGGTCGCCACCACCGCCAAGGTCACTGGTAAGACACTCGATGATAGCGATCAAAAGCGCATCAGCGAAGAAGCTCTCTCCAGCGTGCAAAACTAATTTCCCTCCTTCCCGAAGTCTCCGATGAAAGTTTCTAAAGTCGCCCAGAGCACTGCTCGCCGGATCTTCCGTCTCTGCTCCCAGAACGGACAGATGAACGAGGAGCACCTGCGTCTCGCGATCACGAAGCTCACCACCGAAAAGCCCCGCGACTATCGCGGCATGCTTCAGGCACTTCGTCGCCTCATCCGTGCCGAACTTGCTGAGAAGCAAGTCACGATTGAGAGCGCCACCGCGCTCGACGAGGCCACTTCCGGATCACTTCAAACTTCTCTTCGTCAAAAGTATGGCGAGGATCTCAATTTCGATTTCAAAACAAACCCCGAGTTGTTGGGTGGCCTGCGCGTCCGCGTGGGCAACGATGTCTTTGACGGTTCCGTCAAAGCCCGCCTCCAACGTCTCGCCGACTCCCTCTAACCGAAAACTCTCTCACTCCATATTGTCATGAGCAGCATCCTCCAGGAACTGGAATCCCAAATCAACAACGTCAGCACGTCTGTTGAAAAGACCAACATCGGTATCGTCCGCGAAACTGGTGACGGAGTCGCTAAAGTCGAAGGACTCAGCGACGCGCAGTTGAACGAGATGATCGAGTTCCCCGGCGGACTGACCGGTCTCGCTCTGAACCTCGAGGAAGGCGAAGTCGGGGTGGTGTTCCTCGGTGACGGTAAGCACATCACCGAAGGCATGGAGTGCAAAACCACTGGTAAGCTTCTTTCGATTCCTGTCGGTGAAGCCTTCCTTGGTCGTGTTGTTGATACCCTCGCTCGTCCCATCGACGGAAAAGGCGATATCGCTTCCGATACCCAATATCCAGTTGAGAAGATCGCTCCCGGCATCATTAAGCGTAAGTCGGTTTCCGTCCCGCTTCAGACCGGTATCGCCTCCATCGACGCCATGATCCCCATCGGCCGTGGTCAGCGCGAGCTCATCATTGGTGACCGTTCCACCGGTAAGACGACCATCGCGATCGACACCATCATTTCCCAGTCGAACCAGAACAAGGCCGCCGCTGAAGGTCGCCTGAAGGGTCACAAGCCTGTTTACTGTGTCTACGTCGCGATCGGTCAGAAGCAGTCCAACGTGGCTCGCACCGTGACCATTCTCGAAGAGGCCGGCGCACTTGATAACACCATCATTGTTGTCGCTTCCGCTTCGGATTCAGCGACCAACCAGTTCCTCGCTCCCTACTCCGGATGTGCTCTTGCCGAGTATCTCATGGACCAAGGCAAGGACGTCCTCATTGTTTTTGATGACCTTTCCAAGCAGGCTGTGGCCTATCGCCAGGTCTCTCTCATTCTTCGCCGCCCCTCCGGCCGTGAAGCTTATCCTGGTGACGTTTTCTACCTTCACTCACGTCTCCTCGAGCGCTCTGCCCGTCTTTCTGATAAAGAAGGTGGTGGCTCGCTCACTGCGCTTCCTATCATTGAGACCCAGGCTGGTGACGTGTCCGCTTATATTCCGACCAACGTGATTTCCATCACCGACGGTCAGATCTTCCTCGAGACCGACCTTTTCTACCAAGGTATCCGCCCTGCGATCTCCGTGGGACTTTCCGTTTCCCGTGTGGGATCGGCAGCCCAGACCAAGGCGATCAAGAAAGTGGCTGGAACAACCAAGCTCGACCTTGCTCAGTTCCGCGAACTTCAGGCCTTCGCCCAGTTCGGATCTGATCTCGACGAAGGAACCAAAGCCAAGATCAACCGTGGTCAGCGCATTGTGGAACTCTTCAAGCAAAACCAGTATTCACCTCTCTCCATGGAGATGGAAGTGGCCGTTCTCTGGGCCATGCAGCACGGTCACTTCGACGATGTCGAGGTTGAGCGCGTCAAGGAGTGTCAGGGTGCTCTCGAAGAATTCCTCACCACTCGTAAAGCTGATCTTCTCCAGAAGATCGCTGACGAAAAAGCGATCTCCGATGAAATCACCGAAGGCCTTAAGACCGCTCTCGAGGACTTCAAAGGCAGCTGGAAGTAAATTTTTGCTCCGTTCCCTAATCTTCAATCTATTGACATAGAAAATGGCTAACCTTCGTGACATCCGCCGCCGCATTAAGTCGGTCAAGAGCACCGCGCAAATCACCAAAGCGATGGAGCTGGTGGCTGCTGCGAAGATGAAGAAGGCGCAGAACCAGGCCCTTGCTGGCCGAGGCTATGCCGACAAGCTCAACAAGGTTCTCGTTAATCTCAAGGCGAACACCGAGGAGGAGTCCCACCCACTTCTTGCGAAGCGTGAGGGGACCAAGGAACTGATGCTCGTGATCTCAACCAACCGTGGTCTTTGCGGTGGTCTGAACACCAACCTTTATAAGAAGGTCATCGCGTCATCCTCACCGGATACTGACTACGTCACTTCTGGTAAGAAGCTTCGCCAAAGCCTTGCCAAGACTGGCAAGGAAATCGTCGCTGACTGGGAAGTTGGTGACCCGGTTCCTTTCAATGATGCCAAGCCCATTGCCAAGTTCCTCACCGAGAAATTCCTCAGTGGCGAATACGACAAGATTTCAGTCGGCTTCAACAACTTCGTGAGCACGCTGGCCCAGACTCCTTGGGTAATCCAGCTCCTCCCGATCGAACCTTCCGGTCTCGCTGAAAAGCAAGAGTATGAAGGTGTTGGGAAAGACCAGATTGGCGAGACGAATAAGGCCGATGCTCTGAGTAGCGATTACGAATTCGAGCCCAGTGCCGAAGGCGTTCTCGATAAGCTCCTTCCGCTCTACATCAACTTCCAGATTTACCAGATGTTGGTGGAAGCCCGTGCTTCCGAGCACTCTGCGCGGATGGTAGCGATGAAGGCTGCAACTGATAACGCCAAGGGCATGATCAAGGATCTTACTCTTGAGTATAACAAGGCCCGTCAGGCTGCCATTACCGCCGAACTTCTTGAAATCACCACTGCCATGAAGGCAATGGAGTAACTTCAGACCCTCACAATTTACCCCGTGAAAGCCATCACTTCCCTTTTCGTCAGCAGCTTCTTAGCCTGCCCGCTTGTTTTGACAAGCTGGGGTGGGTTATTGGTTGGCGAGCAGCTTGCGGTCCAAGGTGAGGGGCCCGCCAGTGCACTCGGCCAGGAATGGAAGCGTGCCGATAAGATAATTGAGGACGGCAAGGACGATCTCTCCGATGGCAAGAAAGTGGTCAAAAAAGGCAATAAGCTCATCGAAGAGGTCAATGACCAGTTTCAAGCTGGTGAGCGTCTGAAGGCCGAAACCGAACTCGCTGCCACCCGGGCAGGCTATCTTAAAGGGGCCCGGTAAACGATTTTTGACTCCAAACACTCAGCGCACCCGCTGAAAACTTCCAACAGAACACTTCCAACCTTTCCCACCATGAGCAACCAAGGAACCATCGTCCAAGTCATCGGCGCCGTCGTTGACGTTGACTTCTCGTCCGCAGACAAGCTGCCTGAGATTTATAACGCTCTCGAGCTGAACTACGACCTCTTCGGAGTCGCAACCAAGTTGGTCCTCGAGGTCCAGCAACACCTCGGTGATGGTTGGGTTCGCGGAGTAGCCATGAGCACGACTGAAGGTCTGAAGCGTGGCATGAGCGTGACGAATACCGGCAAGCCCATCGCGGTTCCTGTTGGTAGGCAAGTTCTCGGACGTATTTTCAACGTAACGGGTGACGTGGTTGACGAAAACCACCTTGCTCTCGAAGACGCGAACTTCACTTCTCCGATTCACCGTGCCGCTCCGAAGTTGGTTGAGCAGGCCGCAACGACTGAGATTCTCCCAACCGGTATCAAAGTGATCGACCTCATCTGCCCTCTCCTTAAGGGTGGCAAAGGCGGCATGTTTGGTGGTGCTGGTGTTGGTAAGACCGTGGTCATCATGGAGCTCATTAACAACATTGCCCGCGCACACGGTGGTTTCTCCGTCTTCGCTGGTGTGGGTGAGCGGACTCGTGAGGGTAACGACCTTTACTGGGAAATGATCGAGTCCGGCGTTATTGCGACCGAGAAGGATGCCAATGGTCATCCCAAGCTCGACGAAAACGGCAACCCCGTTCTTGCTCCCGGTTCCAAGGTGGCACTTTGCTACGGTCAGATGAACGAGCCTCCGGGCGCCCGTCTCCGTGTAGCGCTTTCCGCTCTGACAATGGCCGAGCACTTCCGTGATGAAGAAGGATCTGACGTTCTTCTCTTCGTGGATAATATTTTCCGTTTCTCCCAAGCCGGTTCCGAGGTGTCCGCACTTCTTGGCCGCACGCCTTCGGCGGTGGGATACCAGCCCACTCTTGCTGAAGAGATGGCCGGACTTCAGGAGCGAATTACTTCTACCAAGAAGGGATCGATTACTTCCATTCAGGCCGTTTACGTTCCTGCGGATGACTTGACCGACCCCGCTCCTGCCAACACCTTCGCTCACCTTGATGCGACTGTGGTTCTTGAGCGTTCCCTTGCGGAACAGGCTCTCTTCCCGGCGGTTGACCCTCTTGCCTCCACTTCCTCAGCGCTCGCTCCGGAGATCGTGGGCGAAGAGCACTACCGGGTCGCCCGTGGCGTCCAGCTCGTGCTTCAGCGCTACAAGGACCTTCAGGACATCATTGCGATTCTTGGAATGGACGAACTTTCCGACGAGGACAAGACGACCGTTTTCCGCGCTCGTAAGATCCAGCGTTTCCTTACCCAGCCCTTTTTCGTGGCTGAGATTTTCACCAACGTTCCCGGCGTGCTTTGCAGCATCGAGGACACCGTGAAAGGCTTCGCCGAGATTCTCGAAGGCAAGCACGACAAGGTTCCCGAGTCCAACTTCTACATGAAGGCTGGTATCGACTCTGTTGACAAAGGTTAATCCTTCCACCCAAGCCTAAAGAATCCCATGTCATTCCAACTCGACATCGTCACCCCGGAGAAAACGATTTTCTCTGACACCGTGGATGACGTCTATCTTCCCGGAAGTGAAGGTGAGATGGGCATTCTGACCATGCACGCTGCGCTTGTCGCGCCGCTGCAGCCTGGTTCGCTCCGGTACCTCAAAGACGGCAAGATCGAAGAACTCGCCGTTGGTGAGGGCTTCGTCGAAGTTGCCGGTGACAAGGTTTCTGTCTTGATCGATCTCGCGATTGGCGAGGACGCCATTGACGAAGCCAAGGTCGAGGAAGCGCTGAAACGTGCCAAGGACGCGATTGCTGGAATTGGCGCTGAGAGTGAGGAGTATGCCGCCCTTCAAATGGTGCTCGCCAAGTCCGAGGCCATGTTGCAACTCAAGCGCAAGGGGCGCTAAGCGACGGCGAGCATCCAATTCAATTTCAAAACGACGACCGGCAATGGTCGTCGTTTTTTTATTGAGATCCCATCTTAATGGTCGGTCTTAAGTCATGCCACTCGATCCATTGGGATTGATCGCGGGTGAGTTCGAAACGTTTGGGCGGGTCCCAACTTGCAGCGGGAATCGACAGGATCGTTGTATTAAAAGTTTGATCGAGGAAGAGTGACTCACCGTTTTGATCGCCAATGTAGGGCGTTCCCTTCCAAAGGGGTCCTGAACCTATAGGAGTGTCAATGAAATCGGCTAGATCCGTCAGGGATGTGTAATCCGCCCGGGAATAGAGGTGGAAGCGGAAGTGATAGGTGACTAAGCTAATCAAGGTGAGGGCAATGAGCCAGTGCGTAAATCGCCGGGGGAGCCTTCGAATAAGGGAGAAAAGAGGAAGTTTTTTCATGTTCGGAAAGACTGCGAATTACTTGAAGAGGTAGTCGATTTGCTCCCGCTGCTTTTCAGTGAGATGGGCGTTGGAGTAGGCTTTCTGGGCGGCTTGGGGGTCTTCCTCGGCCCAGGTGCTGAGGACTCTGCGGAGTTGGGAGGTGCCTTGGGAGTCGGAGCTTATGGTTTGGGCCCCATCGAAGGCGGAGGCGGGGTCGAGTTGTTGAAATTGGGCCCATATCCGCTGTTTCCCTGGTTGCTTGAACTGAAATATCTTTGGGTGCGGGTGGGCATTACTTTTGCTTCGGCGAGGAGTTCGGGGACGGAGGAGGGTGAGAGGTCGATGGCGAAGTTGATGAGGGTGCGGAGGGCGGTGCTTTTGAGATTTCTTTCGCCGATGTTTTGGACGGTGGCGGGGTAGGCGGTGATTTGCGATTCTTCGGAGGCGATCTCAAATTGTCTGTCCTGGGAAGGGCGAGGGAAGGCTCCTTGGCCGATTTCTTCGAGCAGGGATGTTTGGAGGATTTGGAGAAGTCGGAAGCGCTTGTTCTTCCGGCGTGGGTCGAGCACCAGCCCCGTCTGGCAATTCGAGCCTTGGCGATGGGGGTTCCGGTGATGGCGACAAAAGCCTGGGGCTTGTCGCCCCATGAGCTGCTGATCGAACTTTCCAAGCCTTCCGATCTCGATGCAGTGTTGCGGAATCGGTGTGATGGAGCTATTAATTTCAGCATGAGCAATAAAAGCGATCAGGAGATGACCCTCGAAGCCGGAACCCACTGGATGTGTACTTGTGGCGAGTCAGCCAATTATCCACTCTGCGATGGTGCCCACAAGGGTTCTGGAAAAGGTCCTGAGAAGCTGGTGCTGGAAGAGGCGACGGTGATTCCGGTAGAACGCCCGCCCGCCGGTGAATAGGCTGTGAGTCATTTTTTCCGGGAAGGAAGAGCCACGCTTTTGTTGGCCTTTCCTCTGATGGCCGGGCAGGTCAGCCAGATGCTGATGGGAGTGGTGGACACACTCATGATTGGACGGCTGGGAACGGTGGAATTGGCAGCTGCCACCTTGGCCCAGACAATTTTGCACATTCCCCTGATGCTGGGGATTGGTGTCGCGATTGCGGTTTCGATTAAGGTGTCGCAAGCCCGTGGGGCGAAGGCTCCGGCGAAAGCCCAGGTTGCGGTTCAGCATGGCTTTTTCCTGAGTCTGGTTCTTGGGGCTATCACCTTTGCGATCAGTTTGGCGATGTTACCTTTGCTGTCGCATATGGGGCAGGACCCGTTGGTGGTGAACAGGGTTCCCGTTTTTTTCCTGCTGGTAAGTGCGTCGATGGCCCCGGCTCTTGCGAGTATGGCGGCCCGGAGTCACGCAGATGCGATGGCCCATCCGTGGCCGGCTTTTTGGATTATTTTGGCGGGGGTGTTGCTCAATGTCCTTCTCAATTGGTTGCTCATCGGGGGGAATTGGGGTGCTCCGGAGATGGGGTTGGAGGGAGCAGGATTGGCGACTCTCCTGGCGCGGATTATTTCGCTGGTCGGAGTCTTGGTATGGCTGCGTAAAAGTCCCTTGATGCGTGAGTGGGTTCCGGAGCACTGGTTTCGCATACCGCGACGCAAGGCTTTGCTCGATTTTTGGAAAATTGTTTGGCCTTCCAGTTTGCAGGTTTCTGCTGAGATGAGTGCCTTTATCGCGGCGAGTTTTGTGATTGGCACCTTGGGGGCGGCGGCACTGGCGGCCCATCAGGTCGCGATTACCTGCGTGGCGACGATCTTTATGGTCCCACTGGGTTTATCGATGGCGGTGACGGTGCAGGTTGGAGAGGCGTTTGGAGCGACCACTCATGAGCGGGCGAGGCCGATTGTGCTGAGTGCCTGGGCGATGGGCTTCACATTTTCGCTCATTTTTGTGGGGGTCTTTTTGGTTTTCGGCGAATCGATCGCTCGATGGTTTCTTCCGGAATCGGGACCCATTGAAATTGTGACCGGCTTGTTTGTCATCGCGGCATTTTTCCAGATTGGCGATCACTCGCAGATTTTATCATCGGGAGTGATGCGGGGGCTTGATGATGTGAGGACGCCGGCATTGATGACCTTCGTGGCGCACTGGGTGATCGGAATGCCTCTTGGGATTTATCTCACGTTCCACCAGAAGATGGGCGCAGCCGGAATGTGGTGGGGCCTGAGCGCCGGGCTTACGCTGGCGGCCCTATTTCTAGGCCACCGGGCGTGGAGGATGACTTCGGCAAATGTTCCTTGCGATAAATGAAGCGAGGTTTGGTGGCCAGGGGCAAGGGACCAAAAAAAAGGCCGAGGATATCGTCCCCGGCCTTTGCACGAAATTTTTGGAGCTGAAATTTATCGCTTGCGGCGAAGGAGTCCCGGAAGTGCCAGTAAGGCAGTTCCGGGCTCGGGGATGGAAGTCAGGCGGACTGCGTTTAAGCGTGAGCGATTTCCAGCATTGTTTTCCCGGACATAAAGGTCGTATGCGGATGGTTCCGTCCGAGGTGAAGGTGATGGCAGCGTCGGTCGCGTTGGGAGCTACTGAGTTGGATACGTCGTTCTCAGTTCCGTCATCGCGAATTCCGACGATGATATTTCCAAGATCTCCAACTCCGCTGTCGAAGATCCAAGCTTCGACTTTCCAATCGCCGGCGGGAAGATCGCCGGCACCTCCGAAGAAAAAGACGAGAGCCTTTCCTGCCCCGTCATCGAAGGCGAAGTCTGCGGTCAGGGGATTTGGCTTGGGTGCCGGAACGGTTCCGCGAAGGCGGGCACCGTCTGAACTGCCGATACTAAAGTTGATACTGCCGATGGTGATGGAACCACCGTTGCCGGTGTGGGTGGCATCGAGGCCGGTCCAGCCTGCCGCGGTTGTCGAGGCGTCCGCATCATTGATGTCGATGGAATAGACTGTCGCCCCGCTTGCAGGGATCAGGGGGAGGAAAGAAATCCAGAGGAAGAGCCTCTTCATAAGAAAAGGGGACAAAATCGCTGATTGGTTATCAAGACTGCTAATAGACCACCTTCAACCGGAAAAACTGGTGAGGCACGCTGTCGAGAGCGGTCTTCAGTCGATAAGTGTGACGAGGAATCCCGTCGGGGTCATTGGTGGTTTCCACAAAGACCAATCCCGGTGCTCCTGCACTCCAGTTTCCAGGGTCCATGTCGGAGGAGATTTCAATGGACAGGTCGCCATCGATGGCTTCGGGATCCTCACGGTAGCTGACTGAAGGATAGATGATGCCGCCGACATCGACCGAGGAGACCGAGATGTGTTGAACGGCTGAGAAGACCGTGTCCGACAGTCCTTGGGCATACTCAATGATGGCGACAAAGCCATCTCCATCGAGGTCAGCCAGGGGGTCTCCGGTAAACGGCGTTCCATCCGCTGCTCCCGGGCTCCCTCCAAAGGCAGGACTGGAGGACCAGCTGGCCGGAAGAGCTGGGTCGAGGTCGCTTTCAGGATTGACCCGAATGAGTGAGGGGCCGCTTCCGTCAGCGGCGACAGGCCAAGGGGCAAGATCGTTGTATCGGAAGCTATCGATGACGGCACCACCCGCGTCGACGAGGGTGATCCATTCCCCGGTATTTGAAAGGCGGCCGGAGTAGTCACCTGAGATGGCAACGCCGGGATAGCGGGCTGCGAAGGCAGTGCTGTTTGCCGCAATGACAAGGCGCTCACCGGGTGCAATCAAAGTGCCAAGCGGGAAGGTGAACTGCACGCCCTCAAGGTGATCGCCAATGGGGATGAGCACAAAGGCAGCTTCGCCAAGGTCAACGGTGCTTGCGCCGATGTTCAAAATTTCAATGAATTCGAAGTCGTCCTTGTTGAAGGTTGGATCCACCGCAAGCTCGGCCAGGGTTGGATCAGTCGGATGATAGTGGACTTCGCTGATGACGATGTTTGAGGAGTTGGCCGGCCCTGCAGTGGTGAAGAAGGCCTGATTCATGGCACTCCATGTTCCGCTCGTGCTGTCGAAAGTTCGTGATTTGATCCAAACCGGTCCGCTGATGGTGTCGGGGATGGTCAAGGTGGCGGTAGATCCGCCGCCGCTGATGGCCATCACGGATGCCGCCGGATTGACAGTGCCACCTACGAGGCGTGGATCGAGACCGTCCTGCCAATCTGTCGTATCACTGTCGCCAGTGCCGATCAGGTAGTAGAGGTGGGTTCCGTCAGTCGGGACGGTGGTGTCGATCGTCGATCCTGTGGAGACAGACCCTCCGTGCTGACTGTAGGCAGGAGCATCGAGCGATGGGTATAGATTGGCGGTGCGGAGATGTCCCAGGAAGTCGTTACTCCGGATGTTGATGGTGCCGATGAGGTTATTGACGGCATTGTTCCAGTCCTGTTCGTCGAAAGGGTCGGTGCGCTTGGAGTCGCCCCATCGTGCGGATTCTGCGATGATCACGTCGGCCACGGTATTTTTACGGGCATTCATGTGGGTCATGACACTGCCTTGCGTCAGGAGACCGCCATTGAAGAGTGCGAGGTGGGCGCGGTCGGCGAAGCGGAGACGGTATTCCCCGGTGTTTTCCGTAAGGTCGAAGTGAATGAAGGATGGGTTGCTCTTATTGTAATCACCTCGGCTGCCCGAGCCATTGGAGGTGTTGATGCGGTCGTTGGCACCGTTCCATTTTCCTCCGGCACCCATGGAGTGCTCACCATCGTGAACGAAGAATTGAACACCAAAACCATCGCGGGCGCGGTCGCGGACGGAATACCAGTTGTTCGATGCTCCCACGAAATCGGAGAGGGGGCCATCGTAGTTTCCAGTGTAGCCGATGACCATTTGGTAATCGATAAGGTTATCGACATCGAGGTAGATCGGGAGAGCTGGATTGCGAGAGCCATCGGGATTGAGCCCTTGCAACTCCATGAAGCGCGCGATGGTGGGGGTGGTCTGCTGGGCACGGGCCATCGTCCAAAGTGTGTGCCAGTCACTGCCGGTGGCGAAGGTGCCGTCGGTTGCTTCGGTATTGTAGCCACCACTACTTCCTGCGGATTTGATGGTGTCGTAGTCGGCTTTATTTCCACCGAGATACGCCTCGGCATGATTGGCCTCGGCACGCTCCTGGGTCATGTAGAGGCCCCAGTAAACGCCATTGAGGTAGAGGTGGTAGTAGCGGCTTCGGGTGTAGGGATGGCCAAAGGAGCCCTGCAGATCCCGTCCAAGGACTTCGCGGAGGAAGGTGTTTGAGCCATCTCCCTGGAATGCCCAGGAGTAGTTTTGCGAGGTTCGCAGATCCACCTTGTCAAATTCGTCAACACCCTCGGCTCCGAAGAGGGGGTATTTTAATTTTGGATCACCGTATTCATCGCGGAAGAACAGCCGGAGAGCATGTTTGGGATTGCTGGTAGAACGACTGAAGCCGCCACGGATTCGGAGTCCGCAGTTGCTTTGAACGTTCTGAGTGGTGCCGTTGGGATGAATGATTTCGACCGAGGCGGCGCGCTCCCAGCTTTTCCCGTGTTGTCCTGGATTGACGTAGATTCCCTGGCTTCCCGAACCGGTGAGGTTGGCTTGGGCGGTGGAAATGGAGACCGAGGGAATGGCCGAAAGGGCATTGATCATTTCCTGGGCGGTGTATCGATTGGTGATGTCAGGATCCATGCCGTAGTTGAACTGTTGGCTATTGACGTTGGAGGAAGGCCAACCCGTGGGAGCGGCTCCATTGGCGAATTGCTTCCTCACATCATCGAGGAAGAAGTAAGTGTGGGTATCGACATTCGTTTCAAAGAAGCCGGCCTTAAACGCGGCCGCGCGAATCGTCGTGGTTGAGGAGATATTGATGGGGCCGCTGTAAACGGTTCCGCTGGTGCTGGTGGGGATTGAGCCATCGTTGGTATAGCGAATCTGGGCGTCAACGGTGGCGGAGGTGATGGTGAGATTGAATGCTGCCGTGAAAAATCCGCGGTCGATGTCGAAGGTAGTATCGGCCACAAATCCCTGGGCGGCGGGGCCGTTGGGAGCATTTGGAGTCGGTGCAGCGAAATAGCCCTTGGTGATGTTGTCAGAAGCGATTCCGTAGGTGATTCCTTCTTCCTGGGCAGGATAGGCTGGTGAAAATTCGCCAGCGATGACGAATCCGCCGCCTCCATTATCGCGGCTTAAGGCAAGGTATTCGCCACCAGTGGAGAGCTTGAAATTGGTGTGCAACTCGTTGCCGGCAACGGCGCGATCTTTGGACGAAGCAAAGACAACAAGATAGGTATTGGGAGGCATGACCACCGAAGGGAAGGCCCATTTATTGAGGCTGCCGCTATCGTCGGTGAGATAGAAGGTCGAGAGGTCGGCGGCGTTGGGGCCGGGGTTGTAAATCTCAATCCAGTCTTCGACAGCGCCGTCTTCATCGAGCAGGCCGTCCGCGGCGGTGTCTGCAGAAAATTCGTTGATTCGGGGGGTGGAGGGATCGACATCGACATAGAGGGTCGTGCTCCGGGTGGTGGCTCCGTCGACGTTCGTCGCGGAAAGGGTGTAGGAGGTGCTGACGGTGGGAGAAACCGAGATGCTGCCGGCGCCGCTGCCGTTGGTTTGGGCAGAGACGTTACTGACACCCTGATCAATACTTACTGCTGTGAATGGCGGGGTGATCTGCCACGAGAGGGTGGCGCTGCCTCCTGAAGTGATGAAAATTGGAGAGGAAGAAAAACTGGTGATGGTCGGGCCGCTGGAAACGTCCACACCGCTGCCGTCGGCTCCGAGTAGCACAAATGTGCCGCTTCCGGTGTCCGATGCAGCGTAGCTCCAGCTTTCGTCTCCGATGACGACCGATCCGCCGCTATCGTGGGCGTCGAAAATTTGAACGACTTCCGACATGGGGTAGGAATAGGTTGTTCCGAATTGATAGACCGCTTTGGCTTGTTGGTCGGATAGAGGAGCGTCAAAGATGGCAACATCATCAATGCCGCCATTCCATTGACGACCAGGGCTTCCGGGGTTTTCTCCCAAGAGAAGATCCAGTCCGTTATCTGCAAGGCTGGGTGCGGATCCGGTGGCGACAAGTGCGCCGTCGACATAGAGGAAGGTGTTTTCGCCAGCTTCGGAAATGGCCACCAGGTGGTGCCACTGCCCGTCGTTGATTGCGCCGCCGAAGATGTCTCCCGAACCTCCGGCATAGGCAATGGCGTTGGCATCATTACCTTGACGGGCGATGCGGTAATTGGAGCCTTCGCCCTTGGAGAGGAGAGCTTGCCAATTTTTATCCCAGGAATTGATCTGGCACCAGACCGAGACGGTCAGGCTTCCTCCGGCGTGGGCGATGTCGGGACTGGACGGGATGAGGATATAGCTGCTGCCGTCCAAGGAGGCGGCGGCTCCAAAAGGGGCTGTGGCCGAGTTGTAAGTGGTCGTTCCGACCCAGGAACCGTTGTCGTTGAAGGTGCCACCGGGTGCGGAGTCGTTTGTGTTGCTATCGAGATTCCAGTAGCCGAGAAGGTCGCCCGAGGGAGCGGCGCTCGAAATTGACACCAGGAAGGCCGTGAATAAAAAAAGGAGTGTGCGCATGTGAAAGCTCAAAGCCTAAGCGAGGTGTCGACACACTTCCAATAGAAAGGGCATCGCATTTTGCCTCCTGCATCGATGACTTTTGCTCCCGGGTATTTTTCGAGTTCGCCGGTGTTCCATTTGGAAATCAAGGCGGTAACTCCGGCTTCTTTCTTGATCGTGGCGATTTGGGTGGAGATCAGCGCCAGGATGTCGTCGACGGGAGTGATTCCGAAGGCTTACTCAATGACCTTATGGTGTCCTTCTTTAATGAGGCAACAGGGGATTAGCCTCCGGTTTTGGGTCCACGGGGCTTTTTGGACTTTGCCGGTGCTTGACCGGGGCGGGCTGTTTTCCCTGATTTTTGTCCGGCCTGACGGAGCTTTTGGGCTTCTTCAGCGCGTTCGGCGAGCTTCTGCATCATGCTTTTCTTACCGGCGTTCTTGCTGGTTTTGAGCTCGGGCTCGGGCATTTTCTGCATGAGCCAGGTTTGGCCGATGGAAAAGATGTTCTGAGTCGTCCAATAGAGGGCGAGGGCTGAGGCGAAGTTGTAACAGAAGAAGAAGAAAATCAGCGGCATGAGCATGAAGATGCGCTGCTGCATTTTATCGCCGGTCTTGGGGGTGATCTGCATTTGAATCACCATGGTGACGGCCATGAGGATGGGGAGAATGTTGATTGGGAATCCGGCAATGTCGGTGATGGTGTCGGGCTGCGAGAGGTCCGTGACCCAGCCAAGGAAGGGCTGGTTGCGGAGTTCGACGGCATACTGAAGCATATTGTAGAAGCCGAAGAAGACGGGAATCTGGAAGAGCATGGGGACACAGCCGCCCATGGGGTTGACGCCAAACTCACGGTAGAGCTTCATCATCTCCTGGTTCATCTTGTTGGGATCGTCAGGATACTTTTCCTTGAGAAGCTTGATCTTGGGCTGGAGCTTGGACATCCGCTTCATGGTGCGGGTGGACTTGGCGTGCAGCGGCCACATGACGGTGCGGATAAGGAGGGTGAGGACCACGATGGCCCATCCCCAGGACCAGGAGTTATTTTCACCTCCGAAGAGATTGGAAAGAATGTTGAGAGTCCAGTTTAGGAAGCGGCTGATGGGGCCAAAAAACCCGTAGTCCATGACGTCGCCTTTATCGCCGTCCAGGCTGCGGATTAGGGCGTTATTCTTGGGTCCAATGAAGATGTCGTAGGTCCGGGTAAAGACCTGTCCGGGTGCCAGGGATTCGGAGGGGAGGCTGAGGTAGGCGTTGAGGACTTTTTTCTCTTCAGCCTCAGGTGACCGGGATGCCGGGAGAGCGACGTTTTTTGGAAAAACTCTGACGGTAGCAGGATAGGGCTTCTCGGGGGTGACGATGGTTGCGAAGAATTGGTTTTCCACGCCGGAAAATTCGACATTGTCGCCCATGAATTCGCGGAACTCCGAGCGGTCTTTTCCGAAGAATCCTCCCTTGAAGTATCCTTCGTGTTCCGAGTCGTAGCTTCCACCGGTGTTCCAAAAGAAGTTGAGGTAGTTTGAGCGTTCGTCTGCGAAGACGGGGGCTGAGGAGCCGGTGGCGAGAGCCATTTCACCAAGATCGACTGCGGTCTGGGAATTGTTGGCAAGAGTGAGGGTGAACCTGAGGCGGTAGTCTTTGCCGGCGCCTTCAGAGACTTTTTGCCAGTTTTTGGTGACGGTCAGACCGTTTGTGGTCGCGCCTCCGAAAGTGAGGTTGTCGTCGGTGGAGTCGCTTGTGCGTTGGTAGAAGGCCTTATCAAGGGAGCTTCCGGAGAGGGTGGTGAGTGCGCCGATCCGGTTGAGCCCGAGATCGTTCATGAGAACGTTGCCACCGCCGTGGACTGCCTTCTCTTCACGGAATTCTGACCATTTGATGCCGCCTTCGAGGGATGAAAGGGTGAAATCGTTGGTGGCGGTGACGAGCTTATGGCTTTCTTCGGTGCCGATGTACTCGGGGATAGGCTCGGGTTTAACGGTGAGTTCGCCGATGGGTTCATCGGCAGGCTTCTTGGCGAGGGCCTCTTCCTGCTTTTTGCTTTCTTCGAGAATGCGCGTTGCTTCGGCATTCTTGCCGGCGTAGTGCATGTTGACGGCGAGCAAAATGCCGCAGGTAATAAGGACGATCCAGGCTTTACGATCCATGATGAGTGATTAGGGAGTAGGAGATTCTTGAGAGGGGTTTTGTGACCCCTTGCTCTGTGGGACGGGGTCATAGCCGCAGCCACCCCAGGGATGACAGCGAAAAATCCGGCGAATGCCGAGGTAGCTCCCTTTGAGGGAGCCGTGAAGTTCAACAGCTGCGAGAAAGTAGTGTGAGCAGGAGGGGGTGTAGCGGCAGCCGGAATTGGGGCCGCCGAGGGCGTGAAGCACGGGCCGGATGAAGATCTGGTAGGCACGGATGCCCAGGCGGATAACGGGCTTCATGAGGGGTCGTCGATCCAGATTTTGAGCCGCTTGACGGTTTTGATCCAATCTTCCTCCAGTTGTTGGAAGGTGGCCTGGGAGGCCTTCCAACGGGCGATGGTGACGACCATTTGTTGTGGAGGAAGGTGATCGCCCCATTTGCGAATGATTTCGCGGAAGCGACGGCGGAGGAGGTTGCGGGTGACGGCCTTCCCTGCTTTTTTGGAAGTGATTAAGCCAAAACGCCGATCCTTTGCAGTGGAATCGGCGAGGGTGCCAATCACGAGGTACTTCCCTCCGGTTGATTGGCCCTTTTGGCGGACGACTTGATACTCGCCCCACTGGCGCATGCGCCGCTGACGAGTTAGGTCCATGCTTGTTGAGATAAACTCAAAGTAAAGAAATCGCGCGGAGGCGACATCCAATTACTTTGTGTTGTTCTGAACGGTGTGGCGCTTGAAGTGAATCTCGGCACCCTTTGGAATGAGGCGCTTGCGGCCCTTCTTGCGACGGTTCTTGATGATGCCGCGACCAGCTTTGTTCGCCATGCGTGCACGGAAACCGTGTTGCTTCTTGCGAGTGCGCTTGGAAGGCTGATAAGTCATTTTCATGGCCGTAAAAAAAGTAAAGTTGAGAAATTAATTCCTGCTCAGGTGAGCGGGACGCGGAGACTAGCTGTTGAAACAGGCTTGTCAACCAATCGTGGGATTTTTTTAAAAATTGAGCTTCGCTCCGCGACGATTGATCGGCGGGGCATGTCCGGGGGGCAGAAAATCCCGCTCCGAGATGCTCAGAACGGGATTGAGTGATTTGAGGAGTTCTGCCAAGTGAGCTTTTCCCTAAATCGGGTGATTTTTCAGCTGGGTTTATCATGACTCATTTCCAGAAATCCATGCTATTGGTAAGGAATGTCATCGGAAGATGCTCTTGCGGTTAGCATGCTGGTAATCCTGGCGATTGCGGGGGCGACCTTATTGACCATTCTTTACTCGCTGCTGAAAAACGCGGGCAAAAAGGATGAGCTCGAGGAGTTACTCGCTGACGAGGAGCCCGCGTTTGAAGGCCAGGAGGGGCCCGCGAAAGGTCAGGACAAGCCAAGCCAGCCCTGGGAAAAGGAAGGGGATTGGTGGAAGTTGTAGTGGTGACTACAAGGCCAGGATTTTTGATTTTTGGAGGCTGGCAGCCGGAGAGGAGGGCACTCGGACTAAAGCCCAAGCTCCGTATTAAGGAGGTATTTGGAGGCTTGTTCGACGTCTTTGTCGCCGCGGCCGGAAAGGTTGGCGATGATGATGTCGTCCTTGGACATGGAGCCTGCGACTTTGGAGAGGTAGGCCATGGCGTGGGCGCTTTCGAGGGCGGGGATGATGCCTTCGGTGTAGGAAAGTTCGCGGAAGGCGGCGAGCGCTTCGTCGTCGGTGGCGTAGGTGTATTCGGCGCGGCCAATGTCCTGAAGGTAGGCGTGCTCGGGGCCGACGGCGGCGTAGTCGAGTCCGGCACTCACAGAGTGGGTGAGTTGGATTTGGCCGTCGTCGTTGGCGAGGAGCCAGGTTTTGGAGCCCTGGAGGACGCCGAGTTTACCGCCTTGGAAGCGGGCGGCGTGGCGCTCGGGGATGATTCCGTCGCCTCCGGCTTCGACGCCGACGAGGCGGACCTCGGTGTCATCGACAAACGGGTGGAAGAGTCCCATGGCGTTGGACCCGCCGCCGACGCAGGCGACGAGAAGGTCGGGAAGGCGGCCTTCTTTTTGAAGAACTTGCTCGCGGGCCTCGAGGCCGATGACGCGGTGGAAGTCGCGCACCATCATGGGAAAGGGGTGGGGTCCGAGGGCGGAGCCGAGGATGTAGTGGGTGTCGTCGACGGTGGCGACCCAGTCGCGCATGGATTCGTTGACGGCTTCCTTGAGGGTGGCTTGGCCAGCGGTGACGGGGACGACCTTGGCGCCCATGAGGCGCATGCGGGTAACGTTGAGGGCCTGGCGTTCCATATCGACTGCGCCCATATAGACGGTGCAGTCCATGCCGAAGCGGGCGCAGACGGTGGCGGTGGCGACGCCGTGTTGGCCGGCCCCGGTTTCGGCGATGATGCGGGTTTTGCCGAGGCGCTTGGCAAGGAGGATCTGGCCGATGGCGTTGTTGATCTTATGCGCTCCGGTGTGGAGGAGGTCCTCGCGCTTGAGGTAGATTTTGGCGCCACCGAGTTTTTCGGTCCAGCGTTCGGCGAAGTAGAGGGGGGTGGGCCGACCGCAGTAGTTGTGGAGGAGGTCGTCGAGTTCGGCCTGGAAGGCGGGGTCGGCTTTGGCTGCTTCGTAGGCAGCGCTGAGCTCATCGAGTGGGCTCATGAGGGTTTCGGGGGCGAAGCATCCGCCGAATTTGCCGAAGTGACCGGTTGCGTCTGGGACTGTGGGTGCCTGGGTGCTCACGGAGTGACGATAGCCCATGGTGGAAAAATGGCACCAGTAAATTTAGAAAGGGATTTCGGTGACGGTGCGGAGCCAGGCTGCGAAGGATTCCTCGGTGTGTTCGCCAGCAGCGAGGACTGAACTCTTATGAAACTGGACCGGCGTGCTGCTAGGAATTTCCTTTTGCCTGACTGGCTTTGAAGTCGCCTTTGGGCCGGAGCGCAGGGGGGGAGGGGGTGCGGAATGGACGGATGTGCGTGATTGAGGGGGGATCTCACGCAGAGGCGCGGAGGCGCAGAGATTTTGGAGTCTTGGATGAGGAGGGGGCCGGAATCAAAAGGATCTTAGTAATTAGTACGGGAAATAGACGAGCAGTGATGCGAATAGGCGTCGAATAAAACTCTTTTTAATTGATATTTTTTATGATTAGTGCGATTACTTCAATGCTATGAACAAAAAGAAAAAACAATATCAAAAACACAAGCAAGATTTAGCGCTCCAGCAATCCTCGTCGGCGCGCTTTTCGCACTTACCGGGAGCGTGCAAGCAGAAAATGGTGGACCAGATAAAGTCGAGCTCGGGGCTGCCGAGCATTTTGTAATCCTGTCAAAAACAGGAATTACCAATGTTCCGACTTCAGTGGTTACTGGACACGTCGGGACGAGCCCAATCACGGGTGCCGCGCTTCACTTAGCTGCCACAGAAGTGACGGGGGAATTTTACACAGTCGATGCTGCTTCCTCCAATCCAGACGCTGTGGTTGCATCTACTGAGCTTAGCGAGGGTGTCCTCGCCATGGAAGCCGCCTACACGGACGCTGCCGGACGGGTAGACCCCGATTCCACTGAACGGCTTGCCGGAAGTATCACCGGGTTGACTTTCGAACCTGGTCTCCACAAATGGGGCACCGGCGTGAACATTGCTGGGAAGGTCACTTTCGACGGTGATGCTAATGCCGTTTGGATCCTCCAGGTGGCGGGTCCTCTCACGGTGAGCAGCGGTTCCGAGATTACCCTCACGGGTGGCGCACTGGCCAAGAATATCTTTTGGCAGGTTGCCGATACGGTAACGATTGGAACAACCACGAAATTTCAAGGAATCATCCTCTCTAAGACTCTGATTGCCATGCAGACTGGGGCAACCCTTAACGGGCGATTGTTCGCTCAGACTGCGGTGACCTTGCAGATGAATACCGTTACCCAGCCTGCTGCTGAGTAACGTAACAATTACCTGAAGGTAGAAGAGGTTAGGAGTGCCATGCGCTGCTGACCCTTTTTTAGCGTTGACGAGGGTGGAAGAGGAAGCGTGCCATTCGAGTCATCGTTCCCGACGAACCGCCTGAAACGACAAGGCGGACGAGATCTGTGCTTCACGGAATTAAGACGCCTCGCTCGACCGGGCAACTGATGGCCCCCGAAACCTGCCACTTCGCAACTCACTCTGCCCCCCTGCCATGTCCCACACTTTCAAGTTCGTCCTCGTCGCCGCCGGGTTCTCGGTGGCTGGCTGGCTCGTGGGATTTTTTATGTCCGATCGTGCGCCGGCTCCCACCGAGTCAGCCCAAACAAAGGCTTCCTCAGAACACGCGAGCAACGCGTTGCCGAATCTGACGTTGGGGAGATCCGCACGGGACTTGCCCAAATCAAGAAACAAACAGGCGCGGAACAGCGAGTCGGCAATCTTCGCAGCATTGCGCGAACCGAATGAATTGCGACGCATCCACGATTTGATGGAGGCGGTGAGTGAGATGGGGATTGATTGGATTTCGTCCACCTTGGTGCTGGCGCAGAATCTCTCAGCACAAGAACAGGAATCGCTCATGCCGGTGCTCGTCGCGCGTTGGGCCGAGCTTGATCCTGCCGCCGCGGCACAATTCGCGCTCACCCTGCCGGAATCTGTCATTCGATCGATGACGATACGCGCAACGTTCGGCGTCTGGCTCGCAAGCAGCCCCGAGGAAGCGATGGCGTGGGCCAGTTCTTTGCCCCCTGGCCAGGAGCGTTCGCGCACAATCGACGAGGTCGTCCGCGCGCTCGCCCAGCGTGACCCGGCCAGCGCAATGCTCTTACTCGAGCGCTTTCCAAAGGATCGCGCCAGGGATAGTTCGTCCTACAATGTCTTCAGCGAATGGGCGAAGAGTGATCCGCGCGCCGCTGCCGACTATTGGCTCAAAGCGATTCCCGCTTCTGGACAGGACGTCAACGGCGCCCTCGCCAAGATCGCAAGTATATGGGCGCGTAGCGATCCGCAAGAAGCGTTCACATGGGCGCAAAAGCTCCCTGAGAGCACCGCTAAAAACAGCACGCTCAGCATTATCGTCGGCGCGATGGCAGGCCGCGATCCGCAACAAGCCGCCAGCCAGGTCGCGCAACTTGGAGCCGCGAGTCGGGCGAGCGCAGCAGGGGAAGTTGCCCTGCAGTGGGCGCAGGATGACGCGGCGGCAGCGGCGGTCTGGGCCGGAAGCCTCCCCGAAGACGGAGCGCGCGCGAGCGCCTTTCGCAGCATCGCGCAAACCTGGACCGGTCAGGATCTCGGCAAAGTTGCGAACTGGCTCGATGGCTTGCCCGCCAGCGAGTCGCGCGATGCGGCGGTCAGTGCTTTTACGAAGCAAGTCTCCGACAGCGATCCCGAAGCAGCGGTGGCCTGGGCCAGTACGATCTCCGATCCCAACACGAGCAAGGTCGATCTCGAACGCATCGCAATCACATGGATGGGGCGGGATGAAGATGCCGCAAGCCGCTGGATCACGGCAACTCCTTCGCTCGCCGAAGATGCGAAGGCGCGTCTGCTCGCTGTCAATAAGTAAGCCTCTTCCGCCGGATCAGTGGGTGGATAAGGAGCATTTAAATTACCAGACGATTTGCAGCACGACCTGGCAACCCATCGAAGTTTCCCTCGATGACGGCCGCATCCTCGTCCTCGACGACAGCTGACACGCACGAAACTTGGTGACAAAAAACCGCTGCCAAAAAAGATCTTGGCAATGCGGGCTGGGGATCTAGGATGTCACGCTGTAAAAATCGTGCTAAAGTCTTCCGGTTCCAGTTAAACATGGCATGGATCAGACTCTTTTCCTGCCGAGATCCCCGCAACAGCCAAACCAAACATCCGTCTCCGCCCCTCTTTCCCCCGCAACCCCCTTTCTCCCCCGTCCGCTCTGGTCCAAATGCGCCTTCAAAGTCCTCCCGCCAAAAGCAAATTCCTAGCAGCTCAAGCAAGAGTGAATCATCGACTCGATCGATGTGGTGGTCATGATAATCGATTTATCAAAACTGAACTGACGCTTAACATGGCAAGCAACATGAAACAGATAAAACTAGGTATTGGAATTCTTCTGGCAGCGTCAATGTTAACCAGCTGCGGCACCATTTCTGGCACTTTAGTCGGTGCCGGTATCGGAGCAATCGCCGGGGACGCAAAAGCGGGTGCCCTCATCGGTGCTGGTCTAGGATTCGGTGCAGACACCTCGCGTTGATCATCTTGAAGGCCGAATCGGTCGTTGAAACACCTGAGGCGCTCGATTTGCATGGTGACCTTGGCACCCGCAACCCCCTTTCTCCCCCCCTCCGCTCCGGTCCAAAGGCGGCTTCAAGGCCCTCCCGCCAAAAGCAATTTCTTCATCATCGGTGTCCAAAAGTCCTGATTTCACGGTCCCTTGTTGAGGCGAATTGCGGTCCCTAGGGCTCGCTGTGAGCTTTGGTTTCGCGGGGTCTCCCGACTTCGTTTTTTATGCGAAAATCCATTGGAATGAGCGAGATTCCCCTTGACGGGATGGCTGCGATTTTTTCGAAAAAAATCATGACCCAGCCTTTGTCCGATTCGTTCGCGAGCCCGACTTTCAACCAATTCATCGCTCCTCTTTACGAACTCCAACAGGCTGCCAAAAATCAATATCGCTGCCATGTCGTGACCGATGAAGAGTGGGTCAGATCCGGCCTCCAACGGGTCATTGGGCAGCACGATTCCGGATGCCACTTCGTGCAAAAAAGGGTTCTTCGTGGTGTGATGAACCTCACCAAGAGCAACTCCTTTGAATCTTGTAAAAGCCCCCGCAGATACAAACACCTCAAGGGCTTGTCAGATGACTTTCTTCTACATCACTCCCAACCCGCCCTCGAAAACCGCAGC
>CAWUTG010000015.1:0-3663 GCA_963925135.1 uncultured Verrucomicrobiales bacterium
ACGCTCAAAAATCTCCTGCAACGTCCGCTCCCAAAACTCCCGACTCACCCTTTGATCCTCCTTGGAAAGCCGCTCAAAACCTTCCCAATCCCCCGTCATCATCCGCCGCGCCTCCGCAATCTCCCCCTCCACCAAAGCCACCGTCCGCCGCGAATACAAACCACCCAACCTCCGCAAAAGCTCCTCCTCCGAGAGTCGTAAATCCACGCCCCCAACAACCTCCCCGCCCTCTCCGGGTCCTGGCAAAGGAGTCACCTCCAGAAGAATGTGAAAATGGTTCGTCATCACGCAATAAGACAACACCCGACACCCCGAAAAGCGCTCATACATCCGCATAAACTTCCGAAACTCCTCCTTCGCCTCCGGCGTGAAAAGCAGCTGACGGTGCACCACGCGTGACGTTGTGTGGTATATGGCCAAATCCGGCACCAAAGAAGTCACCCCTCTCTCAAGAGCCTTCGCAACAGTTGGAATGAGCACACGCGCTTTTGCCATGACAGGAAGCTACAAACCGTCCGAAGCCAAGGCAAGCAGAAATTCCTGTTATTTGTCTGTCTAATAAAACAAAAAACTCGCCGAGGAATCCGGAGCCGATCGAGCCGCAATGCAGTATCTGTATCTCTACTCTCACGACTATGAGGGCAACTTCACCCCGCAGGCCTATCTCCCACAGGGACGGACTTACTACTCACCGACAGCCAACGGAATGGAACTCCGGATCAAGGAACGGTTAGACCACTGGCGCAGCCAGTTTGATGAACAGACTTAGAATCACTCTCGATTCAGCTCATCTTGAAGCTGCTCCATCATCCGTTTCATCTCGTCCAATTCCCGACGCATCCGCTCACGACGGATCTCAATTGCAGGCGGTTGAGTCGAGGCCTGACGGCGCTCAGTCAATGGCTGTGGCTTTTCTGCAATGATCTTCGCGAGATCATCTCCGGGAAGAATCAAGGTGCTGATCCGTCCTTCACGGGCAATCACCATCCCCACCATCCGGCCATCAAGATCAACGACAGGCAGGCCGGAATCGCTCGCTTCCAATTCCATGTCCGATTGCATGACATTCGCAAAATTTCCGCGAACCTGGCTCCGGGTTCCGCTCATCCGGTCCATCAAATCCAAGCGACCGGATCTCTGCTCACTGATCTCACGACCCTGCAAGGTCGGAGTCACCGCGAACTCTCGCTCACCGCGGATCAACTGAATTTCGGGATTCTCACCGCTTTTTAGACGACGTAGGCGATTCGAAAGCTCAAAGAAGCCCTTCACCTCTTCGCCGGTGACCTTCGTGATGACATCCCCCGCCTCGATTCCGACATCATCCGCTGCGGAACCGGGAACGACAGCTTCCACCCTCACGCCCTTTCCCGCTGCGCGTGGATCCATTTGAATACCGAGGAATCCTTGATCGGCAGTCCGTAAACTCCGCTCCTGCACACTCAGCACCCCCATGGCCTGGGCTTCACCATCCGGCCGTATTGCAGTGAGGAAGGTCCCTTCTGCAAGCTCGGAAGCATCCGCCCACTTTGCCGCCGGCGCCTTTAAATCAGGAACGTTCAAGACCACCAAATCATGCTCCGGGTAGGCTCCTTCGATCGTAACCCGCAATGACTTCCGGTCCGAATCGACCGTATAAATCACCGCGTTCACTGCGACTTCACTCGCTTTTGCCAGCAAACGCCCCTCTCCGATCGAGATCCCATAGGCCAGCCTTTGAGGTCCTGAAAAGATAGGAAACACCACCTTTTTGGCCTCGAAGTTGACGGCACGCAGGGCCTTGAAAATAACTCCAGCCTGCTCTGAAGTCACCTTCCGGTCTGCCTCCGGAATTTCTGGAGGCATCAACTGGCTTGAAACTACCGCGGTGAGTAAACTGGTGGTGAATAAAAATGTTTTCATGGTTCTAGCGACGATAAGTTTTGTAGATCTCCCCCAGACGACCGAGGGTCACGGTTTTTGTTTCCTCTTTTCCATCCCGGTAAATGATGACAGGCACCTTCTCCCCGGCCTGATAGTCGGCAAAGATATTATTCAATCGGTTGGGGTCTGAAATCTCCAGACCAGCGATTTCAACGACGAGGTCACCGGTCCGAATTCCCGCCGTGAAGGCCGGACTTCCATCCCGGGCTTCCTTGACCCGCATCCCACCTTCCGCAGGCTCTAACACGAGCCCCAGGACAGGACGATTAGGATCAGCTCCATTCGTGCCCAGTTTTCCCCAAGTCTTCCCGTCCAGCATCTTTTGCCAGGAGCTCTTGAATCCAGTCACTCCGGCGTGGCGGTTCACCTGCCGATCAGAGGCAATATGCGAATGAATTCCAATCACCCGTCCATCGAGATCAAATACGGGCCCGCCGCTATCTCCACCAATCAAAGTGCAGTCGGTCGTAATAAAGCCCAAATCCCCCTTGTTCATGATGCGGCCAAAGCGCACCGGAGGGCGGCGGGTCGGGTCGTATCCCTTGGGATGGCCCATTGCGACGACGAAATCCCCCACTTCCAACGCGGCGGAATCACCCACTTCAGCAAAGGGCCACGGCCCCTCACCTACCAATTGAGCCATTGCGGCGTCGCGATTGTAGTTTGCGCCCAGAACCTTAGCTTTGGCCTGGCTGCCGTTCGGAAAGATCACCGTCATTTCACGACTCCCCTCCACAACATGGGCTGCCGTGAGAATCAATCCATCGGCCGAAACAATCACGCCGCTTCCGGAGGCTCCAAGCTCGGGCGAGACCAGTGAAATCGTGCAGTCCGTGCGGGTCTCGACAACAGCCTTCACCCTCGTCTCAACTTGTCGAAGATCGCCCAGGCTTTCAACCTTGGGAACCGCGAACAACGCCCCCGGGAGCGCCATTGCGAGAATAGTGATGAGTTTTTTCATAGTTTCTTACTTACATACCGGCAGATAAGGGTCGCTTTGTTTGGAAAAAATTCAACCTGTCGCTTTGGGAAAAGGGCTTTTACAGGAGACAAACACGGTCAAAGAGAGGGCTCAAGGGAGGCGACACAAAGGTGCCAGCCGAGCGGGGTCGGTCAATCAGAGGCGAAAGACCGAATGAAGGAGAAATAGAGAAACACTCGGGGGCGGAGGTGGTGGCCGGATCGGAGACACGACCAGTTCCGTTGCTGATTGAAAACTCAACGATTCGGCGATGCCGTCAATGACGGGATTACACACCATCACGGGAATATTCACGTTCAGCTCGAGCCAGACCAGGTCATCCACATCAATTTGGATTTTCTTCGAACAATCGTCGCAGGGATCTGTTGGTTGCTCCTTCTGACAGTGAGGGCACCTGCTCTCAACTTGCTTTTCGCAGCCCCAATCGCTGATGAAAAACTGCTGGGTGTGTCCACAGTAAGTGAATACTGCCTTCAAAATGGCTTAACCTAAAATAAATGAGGCCTTGGACTCCGCTCAACAGAACGTAAGGTTCACCCCAGCAAGCATGGCATCCGAAAAATCGGCCAAGAGAAAGGCAGCAAACAAAAAGAATTACTCGAAAGCTGCGGAGAAACCCCCTTTCCTCGCGAGGTCCTTTTTTCTTCTGCCCTTCTCCATCGTCAACTGGCTCACCAAGGGACTCCCGGGCTGGGTCAAGTGGCCAGCCCGTGCCGGACTCTCATTGGGAGTTCTGGGAGCCATCTTTGGACTCTTCA
>CAWUTG010000016.1:0-67331 GCA_963925135.1 uncultured Verrucomicrobiales bacterium
TCGGTGGTGGTCCAGGTTTGGCTCAGGAGGGAGCCGGTAGAGATCGTAATTGTCTCGATATCGAGCCATCCGGTACCCGCCAGGGTGATGGGCGATTCGGTGGTGGAGAAGTTGTTCCCGCCGTTGGTGGTGATCGAGAAATTGACCGGGGTCACCTGGGAATTGACCTGGCCCAAGATGTAGTTGGAGCGGGTATTGATGTAGCTGAGGTCGTCGGTGAAGCCGTTTCCGCCGACACAGGCGTTGAAATGAGCGGCCCAGGGAGCCATCCAGGCCTGGTTGTAAACGGTGGTGCAGATGTCGAGGAGGTGTGCGAGATAGGCGCGACGATAGGTTTGATTCGCGACAATTCGATTGAGCTCGGTGTTCTCAAAAATATTACGGTTGGTGTTGAAGGCGAAATCCTGGTCGTGTGGGAAGTAGAGAATTTTGCCATCAGGGCGCCCATAGAACTGACCGTTGTGGTTCGAGTTGGAGTAGAAGGAATCACCGGCTCCAGTGGCGCAAGAGTAGGCGAGAGCACGGAGCCATTGATCGACATCGAGCACGTCGGCGACGCTGTCATTGAAGTCGGCGGTCGACTTGCTGAACTGTTTGCCCAGCGCCATCGCGGGCAGGTAGTCGTCGAATTCCTGGTTGTTTTTGATGAGATAGGTCCAGCGGTAGTCCTGATAGTTGTCGCCCATGTTGTTGATGTCGCGACCGATGACACTATCGGGTTGGGAAACCTTGTATCCGCCGGCGTCGGTCGTCGTGGGGTAGTAGATGAGCTCGTATTCGTAGACGGTGCCCTCTCCTCCGTTGTCGAATTGATCATCGAGGAAGACGGAGCCGAAGCGGGCCATTTGAAGGATGGCGGCGCTGGTGTGAACGGGGTCGGGAGATACGACGTAGGCGAGGTCGTTGAATTCGCCGGGGATCCCACCGGAGGAGGTGGCCATGAGGTCGAAGAGGAGTTCGCGCTGGCCGACGACCTGTCCTTCCGAGCGGTCGATGGCGACGGAGCGGTGGACGTTGCGGAAGAGCTGGTCGGAGGGGAATCCGACATTGAAGCCGACCCGGTTGTTGGATGCGCGCGCGCGTTGGGATCCTTTGATGCGGACTCCGGCGTTGTAGTAAGCCTTCCCTTCGCGATCGATGACGGTGCAAGGGAGGCGGCCGTTACTCATGAGATTGCGGGGCGTGTGCATCCAGGTGAGATCTTCCGGAGTCATAATGATGCGGAAGTTATTGATGCAAGCCATGGTGGCGGCACGGCCGTCCTCGACTTCAAACATGGCACGTGAGTCGGGGCCGTCGGCGGGGATGAATGAAGTCGCGCCGAGAGTGTCGGTGGCGGTGAGGTAGAATTGTATGACGTTCCCCGTGCTTTGGCCGGGGACCTCGCCCTGCCAGGTGGAGCTACTTCCTGCCCGGGTCATGGAGGTGGTGGAAAAGGCTCCGCTTTCGATGCGATAGTGGAGGGTGAGGGCGTCGACGCCCTCGGGGTCGGTAGCTTCAACGCTCACCGTGACAGGCTCGCCGGGAGCGGGGACGACGGGGGAGTGGGCGAGGTTTCGGGAGGTGGGGCCGGCGTTGGCAACGAGGGTCGAGTTGGCTGTTCCGGGCGTGCCGAGGAGCTCAGGTCGTTCAAGGTAGAAAGTGTGTGGGATGCGATTGAAGTAGAGGCGGGTGTGGAGGAGGTGGTTGCCGCTGAGCCAACGGGCACGGAAGGAGATCTCGTATTCACGTCCATTGACGGCGGAGCGACCGCCATCGAAGGTTGTCTCGACATGGTTATGCATGTGCTCGGTGGAGCCGGTGGCGTTGAGGTAGAGGACATTACTGCCGCCATCTGGATCAGGAATGATCGCGACGTCCTGGTGGGTGCCGAGGGCTCGCCAAGTGTTGAGGTTTCCGGTTTCGAAGTCGCCGTTGCTGATCATGGCAACAGCGGTGGAGTCGGGGTTTTCAGTAACGGTAAGGTCATCGATGAGGATTTCGCCTTCTTCGAGCATTCCAAAGATGAATTCACGCCATTGCGTGTCTGGTCCAACGGAGCTGGCAGCGGCGGTGGCGCGGAAGGTGTAGGTTTGCCAGGAGGTGCGGGAGAGTTCGTTGCTGTTGGTCCAGGCGGCGGGGAGTGAGTTATCGGCGCGGGGATCGATGAGTTCCATGGTGGAGCCTCCAGCGTCAGCCTTGGAGGGCCATTGTCCGCCGTCGAAGTAGCGGAGGGTATCGGCCGGGTTGTTGTATTGGTCGCGGAGAGTGATGGTTTCGCCGCGGCGGCTCAGGCTTCCGCCGAAGGGGCCGAGGATGGTGATGCCGGGGTGTTGGGTGGCGAGGGTGGCGGGGTCATTTGAGATGACGAGGGAGCCACCGGCCGCGAGACTCGTTCCGGCGGGGAAGGTGAAGTCGATGCCTTCGCCGAAGTCCCATCCCGAGAGGTCGACGGTTTGGGCGCTGCGGTTGTGGAGTTCGAGCCATTGCGCTTCGCTGCCACGGGCAGGGGTAGCGGGAATGCCGGGGTCGGTGACGATGGGGGCGCTGGCTTCAAAGTCGAAGGCGATGTCGTTGCTCCCCAAGGTTCTTTGATGAACCTCGACGGAGATACGGTTGGTGCCGGTGAGGGCGGTTCCGAAGGGGACGGTCACGGAGTATTCTCCAATCCAGGTCCCGTCACCGACCGAGCCACTGGCGAGGGTGGTGGAGGTTACCGGGCCGACGGGCATTTGGAATCGGTCGAGTTCGATGCCGTTGAGATAGAAGATGGCGCCATCATCGATAAGGTGATTGATCGTGAGTGTCTCAAGCGCGTTGGCTTGTTGGGCGGTGAGATTGAAGTCCCGCTCGAAATAGTAGGTGAGGACGGAGGGGAAGTTACTTGCGGGATTGGTAAGGTTGGTGATGCCGAGACCAGTGTCGTAGGCCAAGGTTGCGGTGCCTGATTCCCAGTTTCCGCTGACGGGGTGGGGTTGGCTGGCCCAATCGGTGGGGAGGGCGTCGCCTTTTTCGTTGTATCGCCAGAGGGAGCCGGCATTGACAAGGGGGAGTTGGACGATCGTGGGAGGGACGCCTGGGTCGGCATTGATGATGGGCGGGTTGTAGCAGATTTCGTTGATGACGATGTCGTTGACCAAAGCGAAGGAATTGGCGGTGCCAGGAGTAGCGGCGTTTGGAAAGATCCATTGGCCGGGATAGGAGGGGCTGAGTCCACGGAGACGATTGGTGACTTCCCGGGCATCGGCAAGGGTGTTGCCTCCCGAAGGAAGGAGGAAGAGTTTGTCGCCGGCCGAGGGGATGAATCCGAGGCTGGTCTGGTTCAGGAGAAGAAGGGCTCCGGGATTCAGGGTGGTGTTCGGCAGGGTGATGGAGGCGGGGATGCTTCCTTCGAGGAACAGGGTGTAGCCGTTGGTATTGACGGGAGAGCCACCGGGGTTGGTGATTTCAACGAAGAAATTGGGATCACCGGCGGGTGGGATTTCATTGAAAGCGAGGCCGGGATTGGCAGAGGGGTCGGGCGGGGTTTCGGTGCCTTCAAGGGCGGCGGAGAAGGAGGTGGAGGTGTTGCCTGCGGCGGGATGCAAGGAAATGGCCAGGACGTTGCTGCCACTTTGAAGGGCTGCACCGGGAATTGTTAGAAAGCCTGAGGAGGCAGGCGATGGGATGTCACCCAGAGCCCTGGTGGTATGAGTGATTGGGCCGGCAGGCATGTTGATGCGCTGAATTTCCGCCCCGTTGAGGTAGACGACGGCACCATCTGCAACGAAGTGGTTGAGGCGGATGGAGGTCTCATTGGGAGAGCCGTTGAAGGTAAAGGATTGCCGGAAATAGGCGGTGGATCCGTTGCTGGCGATGGGGGTGGTAACGGCAGAGCCGGGGAAGGCGGTGTCGAGACCGTATTGTGACTCCAGATAGGCCCCAACGGCTTCGAATTCGGAGTCGGTGAGTTCGTCTTCGTAAATCAGGAGTTCGGCGATGTCGCCGTCGAAACCACCGGCGCCGCCCGCGTGATTGCCGATGACGATGGGCTGGGGGGTGAGAGGGGAGCCGGTGTCAGTGTCGGTGGATTCGCGAACGCCGTCGACCCAGAGCTCAAACTGGTTGGCGGTACGGTTGCGGCGGATGGCGACGATTTGATACTCACTGGTCGAGATGGAGGTGGTGGAGACGGGGCCGCCGAGGCCTGTGTTGTTGTCGTATCGTTTTTGGAAGGCGAAGCGGCCTCCGTCGGACTTGAGTGAGTTCAAGGGGGTGCCGGTTGCGGTGATATCGCGATCCCAGAGGTAGGGGCCGGTGCCGTTGGCGACGCCACCACTGCCGGGGGTGGAGTTGGCTTTGACAACGGCGAAGTAAACGAAGCCGGAGGTTCCGCCGATGCCGGGCGAGGTTGAGGTGCGGAGTTGATCGTTGCCGTCGAAGCGGACGGCGGGTTCGCCGGAGGGCGTGGCGTTGGCGGCGAAGGTAGGATTGCCGCTTGCGGTTGCGCTTTGGGTTTGGCCATCGGCAGTGGCAGTGTCGAGCCAAGTGGTGACGTTTTGGCCATTGGTGAGAGTGAGATCGCTGGCACGGAATCGTTCGACGAGATGATCGGTGACAGTGAGGTTGGCGGGGCCTCCTCCGCTGTCGGTGCCGAAGAGCGTTTGTCCGGTGCTCCAGGTGTTGTCATTGAAGCCGGTCGTGTTCCAGTTGGCAGGTGGTGTGTTGCCGGAGTCTTCAAAACGCCAGGAGGCGTCGTTGGCGACGAAGACGTGGGGGATGGAAACACTGGCTTGCGGAAAATTAAGGGCACCGGGAGTTCCTCCGATCTGGGTGCTGGTGCGCCAGGATGAGCTTTTACCGGAGAGGAGTTCACCGTCGATTTTGGCGAGGGTCGCGCCCGAGCCATCGGGGCCGACGGGAAACGCGCCCGAGTCCGCGTAGTCCATTTCGTCCATGAGTCGGGCGGAGCGGCTTCGCAGCCTGACGGTTTCGCCACTGTTCGAAAGTGAGCCCGTGTATGGACCGGTGACATTGAGTCCGGCGAGGGAGGGGTTGGTGGGATTCTTTGCGATGAGGTAGTAGCCACTGCCCGGAATGGTGGTGCCTTCCGGGAAGGTGAAATCAACTCCACCGGTGAGCTGCCAACCGGAGAGGTCGACGTTAATCGCCATTTGGTTGTGAACCTCAATCCATTCCTGGTCCTCGGTGGCACCTTGCGGATTGTAGTGAATCTCGTTGAAGGTCACGACGCTATCGACGGCAGAGAGAGGAGCGATGAGAGCGAGGAACAGGGGGAAATATTTCATGGGACGGGAAAGAGATGGACGATCCCCACGAATGAGGAACGCCCAGTGTCGTTATTGGGAAGTCAGGAAACGAGGATTATTCTTCGATTCGGTAGAACTCTTTGAGATCGGAGGTCTTAAGATTCGGGATGATGGTCTGGCCCTCGCCGTTGATGTCGGGAGTGACCGTGAGTGGATTGTCGAGAGGCTCGAAATCACCGACAAGGTCGGAAGATCTGGTCACGATGCTGGGGCGGTTCAAGGGGAGGGAGCCAAAGGGCTGCACAATCTCGGTGCCGTTGGTAAAGACGAGGTCGTCAATGAGGTTGCCGGTAAGGTGCCCTGCAATTCAAGGCATCGAAAAATCCCATCGCGCGCGCAATCCCAGTGCCGCTGTGCGGAGATCAAAACCGGGGATTTTAGAAGGTGGTGCCAATGGCGAAGTGGAAGGTGCCGCTGGGTTCGCCGGGGTCCTTGGTCAGCGAATGTCCATACTCAAGACGGATGGGGCCGACGGGGAGATCGATCCGGATGCCGAGGCCGACCGCCATTTCGATCTCGGCATCGAGCGCGCCGGCATCGAAGAAAGCGATTCCTTTGACCTGGCCGGTGAGGGTGCGGGTGTATTCGAAGTTGGAGACCCACCAGGTGTTTCCGCCGAGAGGATAGCCGTCAAAGTCCGGTCCCATTTCGCGCTCGGGGAAGGATCGGATGGTATTTGATCCGCCGAGAAATTTGCGAAGGTCGATGGGCAGGTCTTCGTCGTCGCCGGTCGGGATGATGATGCCAGCCCTGAGACCAGCCGAGTAGGCACTCTTCTCGCTGAGTTTTTTGTAGTAGCTGATCTGCGCTTCGCTTTCGAGGAAGCCCACGCTTTGATCGCCCAGGGCGAGTCCGATCGATGTGTCCAGTCTGGCGAACCAGCCTTTGGATGGCAGGGCGGGGTCATCCCGGCGATCGTAGGTTTGATTAAAGGTGATGCGCTGCAAGGCGTAGTCGCTCGGTCCGATGAGCTCGTCAGGGATGGGGCTGCTGACACTGGTGAAGGAAAGTTGTGCTCCAAGGCTTGCAGAGTAGAAGTCGCCCTTCTTCCAGGAGAGGTCGGAGGAGACGCCGCCCTCGAGTTTTCGATAGTTGTCAAAGTCGCGGGTGACGAGGTAGGCTCGGTTGTGGAATCTCCAGTCCCGTTCAAGGAAGAAGGGATCTGTGAGGCCGACTTCGCCGAGGATACCAAGCGAGGTGATTTCCGTCCCTGCGGACAGGTTCCAGAGTCGGCCGCCGAAGTTCCGGTTGTGATAGCGGGCACCCAGAATGAAACCTTCGAAGGATCCGAATCCTGCTGAAAAGGAGTATCCCCGTGCTTTGGCTTCGGTGAGGTGGAGGGTGAGATCAAGCTGGGTGTCGCTCGCTTCAGTGGTTTCCAGGCGGATGGTTTCGAAGGCTCCGGTGGAAAGAAGTTTTTTGATACTCTCGTTGATTTTTCTTTCGTTGAAGTTCTTGCCGATGAGATCCGGGAAGCGGTTTCGAACCCGGCTGAGATTTGTTTTGTTGGGTCCATGGGTCTTGATGTTCAGCGACCTGACTTTGAAGCGCTGTCCCGGCTTGATGGTGAACACGAGGCGTAAGCGGGATCCGTCGGATTCCTTGGCCATTTCAATGTTGAGATCGGGGTAGCCTCTTCTTCGATAGTCTTCATCGATGGTCTTGCGGGCGGAGAGGATGTTTTCGGCGCTGGCGGTATCGCCGGCTTGATCCTTCAGTCTGGCGAGAAGGTTGGCGGTCGGCTTGACCGGGGAATCAATTTTTGGCGGAACGAGGGTGTAAAGGGGACCCTTGTTAACGGTGAGGGTAAAGGGAAACTCTCCGCTTGCATTTCGTGCGCCGCGGGTGCTGGTGACGGAGGCTTGCCAGTAGCCACGGGATTCCATCAGGCTGCGGACGCGATCCAGGCCGCCGGCTACGGCGTTGTTTACAAAGGCGCGGCGCTCACCCGATTCGGGAAAGGGGGCGGTGAATTGCTCGATGAGTTCTTCGGGTTTGTCGGCACTAATGATGGTGACGGTGCCTACGTATTTTGCGACACCTTCATTGACAGTGAGGAGAATGCGGTCGTCTCCCGGTAGGCTCCAGTCGACCGTGGCATCGGGCAGGCCGTGCGATTGCAGGAAGCTTTCGATGAGAAAGGCGGCATCGTCTGCGCGGAATGTCGTTGCAGGACGTTTTTTGATAAATTCCAGGCGGCCCGAGATCGCCCCGGTGAGGCTTTTGGCAGAATAGGTTTCCAGACCGGCAAACTCGATTTTGGCGGCCTTCAATGAAGTCGCGAAGCAGAGAATGAGGATAACGAGGCGGGAAAGCATTTATCGGAAGCGGATGGAAAAGACGACGAGGGCGCGGGTTTGCCCGAGGTTATCAATTTGGGTTGTGAAATCCAATTGGTCGGTAATGTCGAGTGAGGCCGATGAGTATTTTCGACCTGAAAATTGATCGGTGTCGCCAAGGGAGAGTTCGATTTGATCTGAGTTTTTGAGAAGGCGTTGGAAGACGGTTTTATCTTTTTCGCCATTGCGGCGGCGAATGCCCTCGAGGAGGTATTGCAGGGCTTTCTGGGAGGCGACCTGGCGGTCTTCGAGCTGAGAAGAGGCTGAACCAGTGGCCAGCAGGAGCATGATTTCGGAGTCAGGCAGGGGTGGGTCGGAAGTAAGGACGAGGTTGGGGTTCTGGACGGGTCCGGAGACGTAAACCTGAATGGTGTATTCCCCGACTTTTGAGGATCCCCGTAGATTAATGGTGGGGTTGGTGAGGGCCTCCGGACGGAGAGTGACAATTGCGGTTTGAACGATCAGGTCGCTGAAGGGAAGGTCTGCGACGAGGTTGTTGGTGGAGAGGGTTCCGGAGGTTTTTGGGTTTCCGATGGTGCCGAAGACCTTGATCTTGCCCGTGACATCTCCCCGGGCGAGGTTGCCTCGAATCAGGATGGCGTCTGACGTGGTGACATCGAGATCAAGTTTCCAATCCTGCACCCCGCCTGATTTTTTGACCGCGGGACCGGGAGTTTTTTTTCGGGTGAAGGTCGGCAGGTTTGGGGTGGGGATTTCAGTGGTGCGCGGGACTCCAAAGGGCAGGATTTCGATATCCTTGTAAAAGAGGCTTTCGACGAGTCCGACCGTGCCGGACACGGTGACGGAAGAGAAGGGGCCGCGGAGTTTGAGATTGGGATTTCCCCGGAAAGAGTAGTTGTTGTTTCTGGTGAGGAGAAAGTTGGAACCCCGTGCGGAGATGTCGAAGAGCGGTTCCTCGCCCCCGAGTTCGATGGTGCCGTTGAGCTTGACGTCGCCACCGGATGCGGAGACCGAAGAGGGTTCGATGGTGAGGGTCGTGCCTGCGATGGCGAGGTTGAGGTTGAGATCCCGGAAATCGGAGATGGGGGAACCGCTCAGTCGCATCGCTTTGACGCGGGCCTTGGCGGTTCCCGAATAGGTCGGTTTGCCGAGAGTGCCGGAAGCTTGGAAATCGAGTTTCATATAGCCGTCCGCGGAGGTGATCATCGGGACGAGGGGTTGAATTCTTTTGAGGTTCAGTTCCGGCGAGGTGGCGGTGAGCTTGATGGGGCTTTCGGTGGGAGATTTTTTACGATCGATCCAGGCACGGGGAAGGAAGGGGAGTTCTCCCTTCATCTCAATGAGGGGACCACCGGGTTCGCGGGCATTGGCGGTGAGGAGAAGTTTTTCGTTCTTGGTTTTTAAATCCAGCCGGACCGAGGCGGGGGGGAGGGTGGGCTGGGTCGCGAGGCGAAAGTCATCGAGGGTGGTGAAACCGTTGAGGCTGGGTTTGGCGAGGGAACCGGAGAGGTCGAGATCAGTCTGAAGGACACCTGTGAGCGTTTCGGGAATCGGGGCGAAGGCGGAGAGGGTTTTGAATGACAGGGGCTGGGATTTGATGGAGAGGGCGATGGGGTCGGTGGAGTCCAGGAACTCGTCGACCGACGGGATCTTGAGGGGGGCGGGGAGTTTGCCTGATGCAGTGAGAAGTTTCTTGCCGGATTCGGCAAGCGAGATGTTGTTGATGGTGAGCACCTCGTCTTGCCAGTGGAGTTGAGCGTTGAGTTGACCCTCGGGGGCGTCCATTTGGAGGCGGTCGATAGTGACGCTTTCAGGCCAGTTCCACTGGATCTCGCCCTGTGTGGTGGCGGTGGGAAGGCTGGGCTGATTGAGCGTCAGGCTGGTGAGATCGAGTTTTCCCTGGTGGGTTTGATCCGGGATGCTGCCGTTCGCGGTGAGGGAAAATTTGAGAGGGCCAGCGAGGCGTTTTTCGAGAACCGAGGCGTCTTTAAGGTCGGAAATGGCTTGGGCTTTGTAGGTCGAGGAATCGACGAAGTAGGAGGCATTGACGCGGAGTCCATCGAGGGCGCGGGCGAGGACACGGGCTTCGCGGGCATCGTAGCTGACCTGACCGGTGATGTCTGGAATGCGGGAATCGCGGAGAGAGAATTCGAGCTTGGCAGCAGAGTCGAGGAGCTCCTTTTGAAGGGTGACGGTGCCATTGACGTCCAGTTGGTCGGCGAGGGAGACCTTAACCTCGATCGGTTGGTCGAACGGTTGGGTGATGTCCTCGGCGGTGGTTTCGATGGAGGCGCTGGCGAGCTTTTGTTGATCCCACTGAAGGTCGCGACCTTCCAGCTTGATGCGGCCCGTCGCGGTGTTGATGTCGAGTTCGGTGATGGCGCCATTGGCGGGGAGTTTGGGATCGTAGAGCCAGGCTGCGTCTTTGATTTGAAGAGTGGGCGACTTGAGCGTGAGGGCGTGATCAGTGGAGAGATTCGAGGTGATACCGAGGGTGCTGTCTTTCAACTGAATCTCTGCGGCGATGTCGCCCTTGAGTTCATAAGAAAGATTACGAATGGTGAGATCGGGAAGGACCGTGAGTTGATCGAGTTCGAAGTTTTTGTCAGTCCAGGTCAGGGTGGAGACAGGATTATTAACGGGGCGGTTAAGGTGGTCGCTGCCGTTGAAGTCGCGAAAGACAAAGGTGTCGGTGCCGGGCTCATGGGAAAGTGAGTCGAGAGAGACAGTGGTGAGATCCCGGACCTCGACTTGGACGTCGTTGATATTGATGGAGGCCGGCTTGAGAAGATTGCGAACGAGGTCGAGGGTGTTTTCAAGAGCGTCGGGGTCTTTTTCTTTTTCGGCGTCGTCGCCGCCGTCTTCTCTCGGAGGAAGGGGCGGGGCCTTGGAATCGATGATGAGATGAAGGCGGTTCAGGGTAAGGCCTTTGATTTGTTTTTTACGGAGAGATGAGATGGACCAGTCTATTTTGAGGAGGTCGGACTCGACTTTTTGCACGATCGCTTCCCCCGTGAGGTCGAGGTTGTGGATAGAGAGTCCTGAGATGAGCTGGCCTTGGACTTCGAAGGTTCCCGAGAGCTTTTGGGCTTCGAGTTGCTTTTGGAGCTGGCTTTCGACGATCCAGCGGGCGCCGGGACCGTTGAGCCAGAGAAGCCCTGCGGCCAGGACGAGCAAGAGGCCAAAGAACCAGCGCTTCCAACGTCGGCGCGGCTTCGGGAGTTCTTTGGGTTCGTCGTCCATGTAGCTAGAAGTCTTCGTTATGACGAAGAATCTACAACTCTCATCGCGATATTTGTGCCAATCGCGAGAATATTTAGCGGACAGCGCCTATTTGCCTGAAAATGCCGAGTAGGCTTTGCGAACGGACTCTTCTTTGAAGTCACCTGACTGGATGAACACGCAGTATCGCTGGGTGAGGGTTTGGCCTGTCTTAATGAGGTGGTCGCCGTTGCCTTTCTTGGTGAAGTCCTTCACGCCAAAGGGGTTGGCGGCGAGGAGCCCGTAGGAGCGGGCGTGCCAGTAGGTGGGATGGCGGAGGTTGGAAGGGTGGTCCATCATGCTGATGACGGTGGCTTGCCCGGTGGAATCCGGACCGTAGCAGCTGATCCATTCGGCACGTTTTCCCCAGACGTCCCCGTCTTTTTGCCCTTCGGAGTTTGCAAGATGCCCTTTCGCCGCCTTTCCCTCGGTGCGGAGGGTGGGGGCGACGCGGAGGGCGAAGGAGCCTTCCTTGGTGTCGCCAAAGGTCACGTCTTCGGTCGCGGTGAAGACCGAGGTGACTTTGACGGACATGGACTTGTCATTGACCATTTCAAATAGATAGCTGCGCTTTTCGTTGAGCAGAGTCTTGCCATCGTGATCCCAGGTGAGATTGGCGGTGAAGCCCCCGTCCTTGAGATTCTCGAAGGATTGGTGGGTGATGGAGGATTTGTGATCGGGTGAGTGCCAGAAATCGTGTCCGTTGACCAAGCCGTGGGTGAACCAGAAGGAGCGATGGTGCGGATGGTCCTGTTGTTCATCGGCATTCTCTTGATTCATGGGGAAATTCCGGGTCAGGTTGTTTCCGGCAGGTCCGACGAGGGGATAGAGGTAGGGGAGGTGGTGATCGGTGCGGTATTCGGTCACGAGAGTGTCGCCCCGAAAGATCTTAAGGGACTTGCCCTTCACCTCCTGGCGAAGCTGGGCCGAGGCGCTGGAAGCCAGCAAAAGGAGTGGGAGAAAGTGGCGGAGATTCATTCGAGGAGGCATCATTTATCCTATACGTGAAAAAAGGAGGGATCTCACGGGAATAATTACGCGACAGGGTGCCTCTCATGGGTGTAAATCAAGAGCAATGGACGAATTCGAAGAATTAGTGGATCAATATTATCAAGCGCTTTATCGCTTTGGTATTTCATTGGCCAAAAATCCGGATCGTGCCTCGGATTTGGTCCAGCAAACTTTTGTGATTTGGGCCCAGAAGGGGCATCAGCTGAAAGACCGCTCAAAAGCTAAGACCTGGCTCTTCACGACCCTCTACCGCGAGCACCTGAGCAATGCGCGTAAATCCCAACGCCATCCCGAGGTGGAAATCGGGGAAATGGAGCATGAGATTGGGGGTGAAGAAGATCACTCGGATCGCAAGCTTGATGCCCGGAGGGCGGTCCAGCTTTTAGGGAAATTGGATGAAACCTTCCGGGCTCCCCTGACCCTCTTCTATCTCCAACAACACTCTTATAAGGAGATTGCCGAGATTCTTAACGTGCCCATCGGGACGGTCATGTCCCGTATTTCCAGAGGTAAGGAACAACTCCGGAAAGACATGCACAGTTCCAATGATGCGGGATCACGCATCGTGAAATTTCAAACCGAGAAACTCAAAAAAAACAATGAATAGAGAACGTGCAAAATTCATTCTTCAGAGTTTTCGTCCCGACGGTGCTGATGCCAAAGAGCCAGCCTTTCAGGAGGCTCTTGAGCTGGCGACCGAAGACCGGGAGTTGGGAGAATGGCTGGCGGCTGAAAGAGCGCAAGATGCCGCTTTTGCAGCCATTCTTTCTGCTGTCGAAATTCCCGAAGATCTGCGGGATGCGATCTTCAATGTCTTGAATGGACACGAGGACGCGGAAGCGGACTTTGACTCGGACTTCATGGGGGCGCTGGCGTCCCTGAGGGCTCCTGCCCGCCTGCGGGAGGAGATTCTTGGTGCGATGGAAGTGGAGTCGAAGATTATCGAGATTCCGAAGAGGCATCCCATTGCCCGGACCGTCACCTGGATTTCCTCGAGTGTCGCTTTGTTGGCAATGATGGCGGTGGTCTTCGTCTTTTTCTTCGGAGCCGGTGGCAATGCGATTGCCGGTTCCACGCCGAGAGAGGTCGAGCGATCGACGATCCGGATGTTGGAATCTCCCTTCTTCGCCCTTGATCTCGAGAACGACCGGCCGACCGCTCTCTATGAGTGGTTGAAGTCTCAGGATTTACCGGCTCCAGAAGCGATTCCCGCAGGTCTTAAAGATCTTAAGGGCGTGGGCTGTCGTTTCCTGGAAATCGGAGAGGCAAAAAGCCGGGCGTCATTGGTCTGCTATCGCAAAGGCGACAAGGTGCTGCATCTGGTCACCATGAAGAGCGAAGCTGTTGTTTCTGAAGGGATTCAAGGGGTGGGCAATGCCCGCCAGGTCTGTCGCGGTTGCGATAAGAAAAAAGAGTGGTCGATGACCCAATGGACAGAAGGGGATTATACCTTCTTCCTGCTGAGCAAGATGGACGTCGAAGAACTTGCCGGAGTATTTTAGACGATGTGGTTTTCTGTTTTTTTTGGGGGGATGGGTTCCGTCTTATCCCTTCATCACAAAGACTCCCCCTTCTTTTTCCGAGATAGATCGCGGATTCCTTTCGTTCTTCCTCCCCATCATGTCCCGGTATCGGGAAGTCACTCCTTTCACAAAATCCTCGCCTCCGATTGCGACCCCCGTGGTAAACGAGTTGATCCGCTTGCTTCCGCCCATGACTCCGCCATATCCACTCCATTCCTTGCTCCCTGAAGCTCTTCAATTCATTGCAAAACTGCTTGAGAAATGCCTTGGAATAGACCGTGGCCAAATGGATCAAGAGCCTCTCCTCGCCAGCCTGGGCGGGCTCGCCGGCGTGGGCATCGAAGCGGGTCAGCGACTTCGCTTTAGCGGGCACCTTGAGGAGAATGTGGAAGTGATTGTCCATCACGACATCGGTGAAAATTTCCACCCCGGAAAACTGCGCCATCCGCCACATCATGCGACGAAAGGCCTCCTTTTCAGAGGGTTCGCAGAGAAAAACCTTATTAACCGTTCGGAACATGATGTGGGAGCAAACCGAACACTTCTCCGGATTGATTCATCGACGGATCGCAAAGCCCTTTGACCGGTGAATCGGTCCCAGGCATTTCCCGGTTTTCATCTCCGCCAACTCCAGAGGAGAGCATTACCTCTTGGCGCTGGAGGCTTGCTTCTGCGTAGGTTTCGAAGTCACACAGGCACCCTGCCACTCCCACCAAACGCTGTCGAAACCTTGCTGTATGCCTGGCATGCTTTCTCTATCTGCATGTCGCCGTCGGAGTAAACGGGATGGGGGGCAGGAGTCCGTTGGATTTGGTCACGTAAAGACCTTTGGTCCACGTGCTTGTTTGATTGGGGGACAGAAAGCTGGAGCTTTCTGCTACGTTTTGATTTTTCTTGTTTAGGTTTTGGGGACGGTCCAGGCGGTGGTCCATTCTTGTTGGGTCATTTTGTATCCGAGTTTGAGGAGGGATTTTTCCATGTCGGGGAAGTGGGCGGCGCCGTAGAAGATGCCGAGGGATTTGTGGCCCTTGGCGATTTCGGCGGTGAGGACTTTGAGGCATTTGGCGTTGCGATCGGTGATGATGACGGATTGTCCGGTGAGGCCGGCGACCGCTTCGTCGCCTTCGGCGAGGGCATCGATGAGGAGGAGTTTGGACCTGTTGGGATCGCCGGAGAGGAGGGCCTGCATGAGGGCTTCGGTGGAAGGTTGCTTGGCGGTGTCGGAGTTCTCCGAGGCGTCGAGGGCGAAGCTGAGGATGGATTCTTCGCGCTCTTCCTGGAGTTTCTTGAACTCGGTAGCGGTGAGGTCGGCGTGGACGAAGTTTTTGGCGGTGTAGTCGATCTGAGATTTTTGGTCGGCGAGTTTGAGGAAGGTCCCGACCATGGCGTAAACACGGGCGAGGGGATGCTCGGTGGGCGCGGCTTCTTCCTGATCGCTCTTGGGGGCGGCAAGGCTTTCTCCGCCGATCATTTCGAAGAGGAGGCGGTCGAATTTCTGGAAGCGGGTGGTGAGGTCCTGATAGTAGGCCTTGTCGGCGAGGTGGATGGCTCCGATGAGGGTGACGGTGATTCCGTCTTTTTGATAGGTGGTGATTGCGGGTTGGAGGAGGGCTTCCTTTTCGGTGCGCTTCACGCGAATGAAGTCGGTGGCGGCCTTCTTTTCCTCGCCCAAAAGGGGCTGACAGAGGAGGGCCAGGGTGAGAAAGAGAGCTGATTTCATGGTGGAGACGGTTCCTTAATTTTGCGGCGGCGGCAATCGGCGAATGCGGGCGTTGCGGGTGGGGCTGTTTTGGCGTAGGAAGAGGGACTCAGTCATGATGTCACCCGAACTTCGATATTGTCAGGATCTCTTTGAATACTCACGGCGCGAATCCCGCGTGGTGACCGTTGGGAATGTCAAGATGGGGGGCGGACATCCGGTGGTGGTGCAGTCGATGATTACCTCGGACACCCGCGACACCGCGGCCTGTGTGGCGGAGGTGCTCCAGTTGGCGGAGGCGGGGTGTGAGTTGGTGCGGATTACGGCGCAGACGCGGAAGTATGCCGAGAACCTGGAAAATATCCGGGACGGGGTGCGGGCGGCGGGGTGTGAGGTGCCTTTGGTGGCGGATATTCATTTTAAGCCGGATGCGGCCTTTGAGGCGGCGAAGTGGGTGGAGAAGATACGGGTGAATCCCGGCAACTACGCGGATCAGAAGAAGTTTGAGATTCGCGAATACACCGACGAGCAATACGAGGAGGAGCTGGGCAGGATTCGTGAGAAATTCGCGCCGCTGGTGAAGCTCTGTATTGATTTGGGACGGGCGATCCGGATTGGGACGAACCATGGTTCTCTCTCGGATCGTATTATGAATCGCTACGGCGACACTCCGCTGGGAATGGTGGAGAGTGCGTTGGAGTTCGCGCGGATTGCCCGTGAGCAGGATTATCACAATTTTGTATTCTCGATGAAGGCTTCGAATCCGAAGGTCATGATCGAGGCCTACCGCTTGTTGGTGGCTCGCCTAGCCGAGGAAGGGCCGGATTGGAATTATCCGCTCCACCTCGGGGTGACGGAAGCCGGTGACGGTGAGGATGGGCGCATCAAGAGTGCGATTGGGATTGGCAGTCTGCTGGCGGATGGCATCGGCGATACCATTCGAGTGAGTCTGACCGAAGATGCTGTGTATGAGGTGCCGGTGGCTCGGGCTTTGGTCGATGGCATCGTGAGCGGGGGCTACCCGGCGAATGTTTTGCCGACCTGGAATCCCTTTGAATATGAGCGTCGCAAGAGCGAGGTGATGGAGGTAGGTGGCTTCAAGCTCGGCGGCATGGAGTTGACGCGGGTGTTTACCTCTCGCAAGAAGTGGGATGCGGTCGCACACAAGATTGATCAAATGGGCGACTTTAAGCCTGAAATTGTGCTGGAGGATTCGGGTGTGGTGGCGATTGATCCTCGCGATAACGATGCGGTGGGTGCGGTGAATTCTGAAGCGACCCCCCAGTTGGTGACGGTTTCGGACGGGCTGGATTTGCCCACGATTTCGGCCTTCCGGATTTTGGCGACGAAGCTGGACGCCCGTCATGCCATTCTCTTGAAGGATACCCTGCATCCGGAACGTGATGCGGGAGCGGATTTCCTGCCGACCCTTTTACGGGCTGCCAAGAATATGGGCTCGTTGATTTGCGATGGTATCGGCGATGCCATCATCGTGCAGGGCGAGGACGCGCCGGGGCAATCGCTGCGGCTTTCCTACAACATTCTCCAGGCGGCAGGAGCGCGGATCTTTAAGACGGACTACGTGGCGTGCCCGAGTTGTGGTCGCACCTTATTTAATCTGCAGGACACGACGCAGAAGATTCGTGAAGCGACGGGCCACCTCAAGGGGGTGCGTATTGCGGTGATGGGCTGCATTGTCAATGGACCGGGCGAGATGGCGGACGCGGACTTTGGCTACGTGGGCGGTGCTCCAGGTAAGATTAATCTCTATGTTGGAAAGCAGGCTGTGAAATTTAACATTCCCGAGGGCGAGGCGGTGGAGCGCTTGCAGGACTTGATCCGCGAGCATGGTCGCTGGTTTGAGGCTCCCGAAAAAGCAGTAGAAATTTAATATCTGATGAATGCGGTTGAAGCACCTGCGCATGATTCCAAAACGCGCACTCACGAAAAGACGGACAAACCCTGGCAGGTTGTGGTTCTCGATGACCCCGTGAACTTGATGGAATACGTCCGTCGAATTTTGATCCGGATCTTTGGGTTTTCCAAAGAGAAGGCGGAGGAGTTGATGATGGCGGTGCACCAGCAGGGGAAAGCGATTGTCTGGACCGGGGGACGCGAGAAGGGCGAAATGTATGTTAACCAGCTTCACAGTGCCCAGCTCCACGCCACCCTCGAAAAAGCAGAATGACGCTCGCGCCAACATTAAACGGTGGGTTGAAACTCATCCCGGAGGAACGGCAGGACTGGTTGGTTCTGTTAGAGATCGCGACGGATGCGCGTGAGGATTTAGCACGCGGGTTCGGCGAGTTGATGGACGAGGATTCGATGTGGGATGACATCGTGGTGCCTGAGTTGGAGGCAGAATTTTCAGTGCAGCGGAAGCACGTTGTAAAGGCGGTGAAGAAGGCGCAGCAGGCCGAGGTGAAAGAGATCCTCATCGAGCCGAAGGATGCCGATCTCTGGTATGGGGCTTTGAATCAGGCGCGTCTGTCGCTGGAGGCGGAATACAAATTTGGCCCGCGGGAATTTGCGGAGCCTGGCGAGATCAAGGATCCGGCGATGCGCTCGGCGTTTTTGCGTGATGAGTTCTACCTCACGCTTCAGTCCTTAATTCTGAAATACGTCTCGGAAGATTAACCTTTGAAAAGGATGCGGAGTTCCTCGAGAGCTTCGGCGAGGGAAATGCCGACGAGGCAGCGGTGATCGAGCGGGCACTTCGCAAGGCGGCATCCGCTGCAAGCTTCGCGGTGGTGCAGGATCCGATGGATTTTCCCCAAGGGACGTTTCCATTCGGGTTCGTTCGGTCCGAAGAGGACGAGGGAAGGAGTGCCGACGAGGGAGGCGAGGTGGGGAAGGGATCCGTCGTTGCCAACAAGTCCCTGGCAGGTCGCGAGGAAGTCGATGAGTTCGTCGCCTTCCAAGGAGTTGACGAGCGCAGCATTGCCCAGCTCTTTGGCGAGGGCGTCGGCGGGTTGGGGTCGGCCGGGAGAGGGGATGATGACGAGCTCGCATTGTTGCGCGATGGCCCGGGCGAGTTCGACGAAAGAAGGGAGGGGCCATTCGGAGGCCGGGCCGAAGTCGGAGCCTGGAACGATGGCGACCCGGAAGGCCTGCCCGGGTGCGGGACGCTCGGGCGTTTCGAAGTTGGAGGGCTGTAAGGGATCGATTCCCAGGGTGTAAACGAAGAGGAGGTAGTGATTCACCTGGTGCTCAACGGGGCCGATGTTGCGGACGACTTGAACGGGATGGGTGAGGAGTTTTCCGAGCTTTTTGGTGGGGTAGCCCAGACGCTGCTGGATTCCGGATTTTACGAAAGCGAGGGCGGCGGGGCTCTTGTCCCATACGATCGAGGAGTCGAAAGGGAGGCCGCATTCGTTGAGGATTTTGGCGAGTTTGCGGGGTGAGTCGGATGGTTGATAGGTGAGGATTTGGTCGATCCCGGGAACTTTGCGCCAGATAGGGGCGATATTGGCGGGAGCGAGGATGACGAGGGTGTCATCGGGCCGGGCCTGCTGGATGGCGCGGACGGCGGGGACGCTGAAGCAGGCCTCCGAGACCGAAGTCGGGGAGGCGATCGCGAGATACTTCCCTTCGATCTTGAGAGGGGTGGGTTCTGCGACGGGATCAACCTGTTGCGTTTCGGCCATGGCGGGACTCTAATTGGGGAATTTGAGAAAGTCACGCGAGAGCGATGAATTCACTCTTGAGAAATTCCGCGGATCGATGGAAGTCGGGCTCGCCATCGGCGGGAGCGGCTGCCGTTAGGAAAATTTGACGGGGCGATCCCAGGATGAAGGTGGCGTTGATTTTGGAATCGGGGCCGAAGTTGTAGTGCTTCTGGAGCCACGACAAGGGAAGGGAGGCCTGCGCCAACCATGAATCGCTATCTTGCCGCGTGAGGGTTTTTACGCCGGGGATGGCCGAGGGTTCTCCAGGGGAGGGCTCACGAGGCGCTGAGAAGCCGCAGGACCACCAGGCCCCGTTGGGCGCGAGGTTGAATTCGAGATATCGCCCGGAGGTGGGATCGGAGATGAAGAATTCGGCGACGTCGTATTTCCAGAGCTCGGCCTGGTATTGATGGGGGTGACTTCCGGGATGGCTGAGGCCGGGGGCAGGGGTGGCTTGAATCAGAAAATGGAAGCGTTCTTCGGCAACCCAAAATATTAATCTCACAGGATTCGCGAGCGGGGTCCCAAACCAATCCCGATCGATGCTTTGCCCGAGGGCTTTCAGGTCCCTAAATTCGGGGCTTCGAGAGCCTTTGACGATGCGGATGGAATTCATCGAGATCGAGTGATGAAAAAAAAGCTGTAATCACAAGGCAAACGACAGGATTTTCCTCGCGTCACGTAGCTGTAGGTGTATCTCTTCTCTAGCTAAAAACACCCGAATGAAGCCAATTGAATACGTCGGAGCCGCTCCCGTAAAATTAAAACGAAGAAGCTCTCTGGGTGGCTGGGTGTTAGTGGCGTTTGCAGTGGTTCTCGGAGGTGTTTTTCTCCGCCCGTTGATTCCCTTTTTGAAGGCCCAGCAAGATCTGACTTCAGATGCCAATGTGAACGAAGCCGTGGCTTCCCTCCGCTCGGATGGTGACTTCGGTGATTCGCTCGCCGCTGCTGCTCTTGAACGGACCTTGGCCGACGTCGCTTATGACGGAGCCTATTTCAAAATTGCTTTCCCAGGTGGCGACATTCCGGCTGACCGGGGTAAGGCCGAAGATCTCATTATCCGTGCTTACCGTGCGGTCGATATTGATCTTCAGCTCGAAGTCCACGAAGACATCAAGCCGCATTTCTATGCTTATCCCCAGGTTTTTGATTCCAAGGTCGCCGACCACAATATCGATCACCGCCGGGTGCAAAACTTGCAGAGATTCTTCACCCGCAAGGGGCAGGCTCTCGCTGTCACCTCGGATTCAGCTGACTATTCGGTTGGTGATATCGTGATCTGGCAGCTTCTCGACGGGAACAAGCACATCGGCATCGTGGTTCCAGGACCCGGAGCCCGAAAGACCGAGAAGTGGGTTGCTCACAATATCGGAAGCGGCCCCGAGTGGTCCAATGCGCTTTTCGATTACCGGATCGACGGTCACTACCGCTACTCGAAGTCGAAGTAACTCTAGGGAGCTCAATGAAGATTTCCCCCGGTGCGTTCACCGCGCCGAAACGAAAAAAGCCGAGCAAATACTGGTCGGCTTTGTTGATTCTAGCAGAGATCTTGATTCCGGAGACTTACTTGAGCCCGGCAGCTTGGCGGGCTTGCGCGACGCTCTCTTTGGCAAGTTGGTCTGCAGAGGCGCGGATCGTCTTTCCTGCTTCGGTCTCGAAGATGTAGGTGGTGTCGTCTTCTACTCCTACCAGCTTGGCCTTGATCTCGGTGCCCTGGGCGCTCTTCCATGACTCGACAGCGCCGTTTGCGACTTTGACCACGACGGGCACTTTGTCGGTGAAGGCGAAGGTGCCCTCGCGTTGGGCCTTGCGGATGTTGTCCTTGGCGTCTTTGAAGACTTCGCCATAGTTTTGGCTCTTCATATCGGGGTGATTGAAGGTGCCGTAGATATGCTTCATGCCTGGATCGACAAGAATGACGATGGGAATGGCGGCACCACCACGGCGATAGGCTTCTTTCACCATATCGGGAAGTCCGGCGGTTTCACCAGTATCCACAACGATGCTCTTTGAGAAGGAGAGAACTGCTTTGCTAGCCGACACACTGACGGCTCCGGGACAATCCACTCATGTCGCGGCCATCGTTTTCTTCGAGATCACGAAGGCGATAGGCTGTTTGGCCAAGGCTGCCTTCTTGCTGGCATCATCCAGCTGGGCGAGGTTGAAGGACCCTTTGGGGATATCAAAGGCGCTCGCGAGCGAGCTGAGTGCCAGACTCAGTGAGAGAATTCGTTTCATGACTTCCTCCAGGATACGAAAGGAAGACGGGATTTCAAGTTCACGGTTTGGGCTCGATCAAGGAGCGAGCGAAAACATCCGCATGCTGAAGAGCGTGTCGTAGTTGTTTGCGGCGGAGCTGTGAACGCTGACGGCGATATGGACAGGCTGGCCGGCGGGAAGATCGAGGTCCCTAACAGCACCATCGTCAAAAATTCCTTCAATTCCCAATCCCGTCACGGCTTCCTTCGGGGTGAAGGTCGTGCGCAGGTAGGGCGTGAAGCTGCGATCAGCTTCCGGCTTGTAATCAGGTCTTCCTCCAAAGTTGGTGCGCACGATGTAGCGGTGGTAATCGCCGTAGCCGATGGGGGTGAATCCGCCCTTATTGAAAGGCGGGCCGTCGTAACCTTCTTCGAGCGTCCAGGTTTTTCGGAAATCACTCTCGATCAACTCAGGATCAATGGGGCGTCCGGAAGCACCCACAACGAAGAGGTAGTCCCATGGAGTGGCGTCCGAAATGAGCTCGGTATTGGCATGAAACGGGGCTCCGGCTTCTTCGATCTTGAGTGAAAACCGCGATGATGTTCTTCATCTGGCTCTTTTTGTTGGATGGCATGGCTCGGACGACGATCCGCAGGCTTGTTTTCCGTCCTTCGAAATCTAATCTCCTGCCCATGGCGACGATTGGCACTCCCTTCACATCCACGGCAAAAAAAGTCCTTCTCTGCGGCTCTGGTGAGCTCGGCAAGGAGGTCGTGATCGAACTGCAACGATACGGCGTCGAGGTCATCGCGTGTGACGCGTATGCCCATGCGCCCGCGATGCAGGTGGCGGACCGGTCCCATGTGTTTTCCATGCTCGACGGGGCCGCGCTGAGAAAGGTGATTGAAGAGGAAAAGCCTGATTTGGTCATTCCCGAGGTGGAAGCGATTGCGACGGACACTTTGGCTGAAATTGAGGCCGAGGGTCTGGCGACGATCATCCCGACGGCCCGTGCCACCCAGTTGACGATGAATCGCGAGGGGATTCGTCGCATGGCGGCCGAGGAGCTGGGGTGCCTAACCTCGCCCTACAAATTTGCAGGCACGCTCGAGGAGTATCAGGCCGCGATTGCCGAAATTGGCATGCCTTGTGTCGTGAAGCCCATCATGTCTTCATCCGGCAAAGGGCAAACGACCCTCAAGACCGAAGCTGATATTCTGCCAGCCTGGGAATACGCTCAGGAAGGCGGGCGTGCCGGGGCAGGCAAGGTGATTATAGAAGGTTTCGTCGACTTTGATTACGAGATTACGCTTCTCACCGTTCGGCATGTCGGCGGAACTTCGTTCTGTGACCCCATCGGACACATTCAGGTCGATGGTGACTATCGCGAATCCTGGCAGCCCCAGCCGATGTCGGTGGCGGCTCTGGCAAGCGCCCGTGAGATGGCGGCAAAGGTTACCGACAACCTGGGCGGACGCGGCGTCTTCGGTGTGGAGTTGTTTGTGAAAGGAGATGAGGTGATCTTCTCGGAAGTTTCGCCACGTCCGCATGATACCGGAATGGTGACCATGATTTCCCAGGACCTCAGTCAGTTTGCGCTTCATGCCCGCGCGGTCCTCGGATTGCCCATCCCGAACATTCATAACCACGGACCGTCGGCTTCCTGTGCCCATGTGGTGGAGGGGCATTCGTCCCAAGTGAGCTTTGGAAATCTCGAAGCGGCACTTGCCGAGCCTGATACCCAGTTGCGTCTCTTCGGGAAACCGGCAGTGGCCGGGAAACGTCGCATGGCGGTGGGTCTCGGACGGGCCGATGATATCGAGCAAGCCCGGGCCAAGGCGCGGGGTGTCATTTCGGCGATGGAGACCAAGCTTTAAGTGTGATGGTTGAGGTGATTGGCTTCGGGCTCGCCGGAGCCTGCGTGGCGCTGCAATTGCAACGGGCCGGGCAGGAGGTGCGGGTCGTTGATGACGGAAACACGGGAAGCACCCATGTCGCGGCGGGTTTGGTGAACCCGGTCGCGGGAAGAAATTTCGAAATCAGCCATAATCTCGCGGAGTCGTTGGAGGTGGCCTTGCCGTTCTATCGAGAACTGGGAGAGGGGCTTTTTCACCCCATGGCGATCACCCGTCGATGGTTCGATGCCAAGGATCGCGAGAAGTTTGAGCGGAAGCGGGAGCAGTTTGAGGACTGGATTGCGAAGGTCGATGATGAAGGGGCGACCTGGAAGGGGGGCGGTTGGTTGGACTGTCCGGGGTTTTTAGAAGCGGCTCGGCGGGAGTTTTTGAAAGCGGGTGGGGAGTTTATCAACCAACCCTCCGGGAACGAAGCGGTCTGGTGCACGGGCGCGGCCGGGCTTATCCGAAAGGACTTCCCGAAGGTTGATCACCGGAGCGCCAAAGGTGAAATTTTGACGGTGCGTATTCCCGGTTGGAACGAGAAGCGAATCCTCACCAGTGGCGGGTGGATCATTCCGATTGGCGATGATCTCTACCGCACGGGAGCGACTTATGAGTGGGAGAATCTGGACTCAGGACCGAGTGATTCTGGTTGTGCGAAGGTGGAAAAGATTCTTAGAAACTTCACCGGGTGTGACTACGAAATTGTCGACCATGTCGCCGGAGTTCGTCCCATCATCGACCGGAGTAACCCGAGCATTCGCTATGAGAAAGGCCTGGGATGGTTCGTGAATGGCCTGGGATCAAAGGGCGTGATCTACGCTCCGAGCCTCGCTTTGGAACTGGTTCGCCAGCTTAGGTTGACGCCTGGCTCACGAGGCTGATCTTGAAAATCATGGCCATGTTGTCGTCGTCTTCCTCGTAGGCGGCGTTGATCTGATAACGACCGGGGGCAAGTGTGACGTCGATCTTGGGTTGATCATCGGTCTCGAATCCACATGAATCCATGATGCGAATTTCTGATTCGACGATCTCAAACTCCAGTGTTTCTTGCCAATGAATCCGGCGATCGGCGGCCTGCCTGCTGAATACGATCAAGCCTTCCAGCGAGTCAGCCGCGATCCACTGAATGATGAGTCCACCCGATGGTTGAGGGACCCAAAAAATATCGTCCGGCTGTTCCGCGATGGAAATAACCTCAATGCCTTGAAAAGGGATTGCGCGCATGAAGCTGAGGGACCCGACATGGCAGACCTGCTCGTAGAGCCCTTCATCGGGGGTGGGGGAATCGCCGATTTCCTGGGCCCAAGCGCTCGTGAGACTTCGGGGCAAGATGACAAAGGGGCCTCCGAAACTCGTCGCAGCTTTTAGATCCATGCATGACCTTATAAGCGCATCGAATGGTCAAATCACTTCTTTCCGGAAATTGGTTTTCCGTCTTCAGGCGCTTTGAGGATGACCTGGCCAAGTGCTTGGGTGGTGCCATCTGAATTGAGATACCCGACCTTGTAGGCCCCATCGGGATAAGCGGAGAGATCGAGAGGTTTGCAGGCGGAGTTGATGCCCTTTTTGATGACGCTCGTGACAACCTTGAGTTGGATCGTGTTGCCCACCCGCTTGTGCCAAACCTTGCGAACGGCCAGCGCGGAATGGATCATGGTCGGCTTGACGGTGACTTTTCTGGTTCCGGAAACATCACAGTCAACGATGAGGGTTTTCTCCTTCGCCGTGACTTTCAGTCCTCCCACTGACTGGATAAAATTCCAGTCCTGCTTTTCTTGAGTTAGGAAGCCGGTCAGCCCGGAATAGGCGAGGGTGGCGGTCAGGAAGAGGATGGTGGTGATCCTTGTGAACATGATTTTCATTTTCCAGGAAACTAAGTGGATTCTCTGAGGAAGAGGAATTGCTTGTTTTGATGTTGGGATTGAAAGGACTGATGCTGAGGGAATCTAGGCAATGATCTTGTCGATGATTTTACCTTTGCGGTCCTGGGGCCCAAGTTTGGCTGGGGTGCCGGTGGCGCGGGCCATGGTATTATAGACGTCGAGGCCTTCGGCGTTGACGTCGAGGATTTGGCCGGTTTTGAGTCGGCCGGCGGCTCCGGTGACGGCATGGAAGACGCCGGAGAGTTCGCGTTTGGTGTCGTTGTGACGACCGTCGCCTGACTCGGTGGAGACGGTGATCATGGCGTTTTCGAGGAGGGTTTTTCCGTTGGATTCACGGGTGTCATCTTGATCGAGAAGGGAGAGGAAGTGGGCGACCTCCCGCATCTTCATGTGGGCGTGGGCGCGGAGTTGCTCGTTCTTTTTCTTCTCGTTGAACTTGTGCCACCATTCGTGGGAGCAGCCTTTGTCACCCGAGGCGTTGAGTTGGGCGGAGTCGTCGAAGGTGAATCGTTTTTCGCCGTTGTAGATGTAGTCCCCCTTAATGCGGAGTCGTTCGCCGGCGGCGAGGAAGGTGAGGGAGCCGAAGCGGGCGCGGTCGGTCTGAATCGCAAGGGCGTAGAGTCCGGACATGAGCCGCCATTCGCGGGTGAGGTCGTCGAGCTGTATGTCGAGGCCCTGGCCACCGGGGTCGGCTTTGCCACCGTGGGGAAGTTGCGAGGCTTCGGGGCGCGGCGGGGCGTCCTTGTCGACTTCGAATTGGAAGGCGCGTTGTTCGAATTCGCGAATGCGGTCGAGGTGGTTTTTGAAGCGATCTTTGGAGGCCGAGCCAAGCGGAGAGTTCTTGCCGGAGTAGTGGCGGTATTGTTCGAGGACGGAATCAAGGACGCTGCGCTGGAGACGTTCGTCGAGGTTTGCGTTGCCCTGGATACGGCCAAAAACGCGGGTGAAGAGGTCAATGGGGCGTTCCTGCATGGCGGCGGCAACAGTGCCATCGGCCTGATAGGAATGGACGTAACGGCTGATGCGGCTGCGTCGGAAAAAGGTGCCGGCAACGAGGGTTGGGACGACGCCATCGGGTTGGCCTTTGGGGTAGTGGGCTTCGCGCAGGAGTTGATCGAGCGAGGCACCACCGGCACGGGCTTCGCCATTAGGCGGGGTGGCGGTGAAGGCGGCGGAGGAGCCGTCGAAGTGGGCGTTGATTCCGGATTCGTCAGCGCGGACGTGATCGACTCCGCGCATGATGAGGAGCTTCTTGGCGAGAGGTTTGAGGGGCTCCATGACGCCGTCGAATCCCTCCTGTTGAAGTGGGGCAGGGATGCCGAGTCCGAAGAAGACGTTGAAGGCGCGCATGGGGACGGCTTCATTGGCGAGTTTGGTCGCGGCGGACATTTCTTCGAGGAAAGGGAGGCCGATGGTGGTGCCGGCGAGGGTGCGGATGAGGGTGCGGCGGTTCATTGAATTGTGAGTGGTGAATGGAAAGTGGGGTATGGACCTACTGGGTGATGAGGGGCGAGGTGGCGAGGTGGAGGAGGACGTTTTGGTAGGTTTGTTGGTCCTGGACGTTTTGGAAGAGAGTGTCGAGATGTGGTCGATCGCTGTGGGCGATGGGTCGGCCGAGGGCGAATTGGGTGAGTTTCCAAATGATGTTTTGGCGGACGCGGGGGCTCTTGGCAAGGAGGTCCATGAGTTGGCGGGAGTTTTCATACTTGATGAGTTCGGACGTGCCGGGGATGAGGATTTCTCCGTCTTCGCGGAGGTCGTTGCCGAAGTGGTCGCGGTTGGCGTAGCGGGCGAGGCCGTCGAATTGCTCCAGTCCGAAGGCGAGGGGCTCGAACTTGGCGTGGCACCCGCCGCATGATTCATCGAGCATCCGTCTTTCGGCAACGACCCGGTGTGACATTCCAGGAGCGGAGGGAACGGGGGTGGTGTCGACACCGGAAGGAGGGTCCTTGACCGAGCCGCGAAGGAGGTCGTGAAGGACGAAGAGTCCGCGGCTGACCATGGAGGCTTCGTCGCCTCCGATGGTGAGGAGGCTTCCCTGGGTGAGGATGCCGCCGCGCGGGGTACGGGAAAGATCGTATTTGGTGAAGTCCTCCTGTTGTGGAGTGAGGCCGTAGTGTTTGGCAAGGCGCGGGGTGAGGAAGGTGACACGCGCATTGAGGAGGTCTCCGAGGGGGCGTTTCTCGTCCCAGAGGAGATGGCGGGCGAAGGCGAGGGTTTCGCGGCGCATGTCATTGGCCAGAGCGGGCTCCCAGTCGGGAAACATTTTGCTGTTCGGTTGGAGGTTGTCGAGGTGGGGGAGGTTGAGCCATTCGGAGATGAAGGCGAGGGATTGCGCGAGGGCGCGCGGGTCGCGGAGCATGCGCTCGACGTGCTTGCGGAGGGCGTCCGGTTGGAGGAGGGAGGTGTTTTTGGCGGCGTCGAGGAGGGCTTGATCGGGCGGGCCGCCCCAGATGAGGTAGCTGAGCCGGGAGGCAAGTTCGTAGGAGGTGGGCGGGCCTTCAGCTTCGATGCGGTAGAGAAAGCGGGGCGACTGAAGGATGCCGCGAAGGATGTAGCCCATCGCTTGATCGAAGTCGCCGCCGGAGGCTCCCACGGTGGTGGCGATGCCTTGATAGAGGTCGACTTCGCGCTCATCGAGGGGACCACGGAGGAGCCAGTGGCCTATCGCTTCGATGTGAGATCGGATGGGCTTTTGGGTGAGGCTACGGTTTTTTGAGAAACGGGCGGCGAACTGTTGAAGATCGAGTTTTGAGACAATCAGATCGGCGAGTCGGGTGTGGGCCTCGACGTGTTTGAGGTCGACGCCGAGGTTGTAAGCGGTGTTGCGGAAGCCGTCGGTGCGGAGATCAGGGGGGAGGAGTTCGGTGGCTTCTTTCGTGACGTCAATCCCGGTGGTGGCTTGCACGGTGGCGAGGTATTCGGGGAGGGTGAGGCGCCGGGGGAATTTCTTGGGTTCGGTCAGGAGGAGGTGAGCGGCGGGGTCGATGTTCTCGCTGGTCCAGGCAGCACCGGTGGCGATCCATTCACTCAGGTGGTTTTTTTCTTCGGGTGAAAGCGGAGTGCGTTTTTCGGGCATCTCGTCGGATTCGACCGACTCCCAAACGAGGCTCTTTTTGAGGTGGCCAGCGAAGATGATGTCGGGGTCGAGGAAGGCGGTGCGCTTTTGGGAGAGGTCGAGATCGCCTTCGGCGGTGGTGGAGTCATGACACTCGAGGCAATGGCGGGCGATGATGGGCTCGATGTGATTGACAAAGAGATATTGGCTTCGCTGGGCGGGCGTTTGAGGGGGCGGGGGAATGTGTCCTTCTTTGGCGAGAACGGTTATTTCCGATTCAGTGAGGGCGGTGGCGTAGAGGGCGATCTGGTGGAAGGTGCCGAGCCAGGGGCGGTCCTTGGTAAATTCGTTGCCGAGAGCGAGGTGGAAGTTTTGGTCCCAGCTGTTGAGGTCACCGGAGAACTGTTTTTGTCCGATCTTTTGTCCGTTGAGGTAGAAGGAGCCTTGGCCACCGCGCGAGCGGATAAAAGCGACGTGGGTCTTTTCGGTGACGACGCGACCGGAGGAGAGGGAGGGGATTCCGTTGGGGCCGGTTTGGTTTGTTCGGAAGCGGGTGTCGAATTTTGCGCCGTCCTGACCGAGGGTGACGTTGCGGTTTGAGGAATCTTTGGAAAGGCTGATGATGCGGGCGGGGCCGGCCTGGGTGAGGTTGGCTGGAGTGATCCAGGCGCTGAGGGAGAACTCACCGGACTTCTGAACGGCTTTGATAAGTTTGATGGGCGGCGCCGAAGATTGGATGAGGGTGGATCGCTGGATGGTGAGGGCGCCGGGTTGACGTGAGACAGCACCGGGGTCGGGGATGTCGAGGTGGACGGGGGGCTCGATCTTGGAGGAGTCGAGAATCTGGTTCGAATGGCCTTCGAAGAGATAGAGGATGACAGGCTCGGGCTCGCTGAAGGTGCAGGCTATGAGGCAGAGTTGGAGTAAAAGAGACCGGACCATCTTGATAGGAACGATGGGAGCGAGGTGAACATTTCAGCGGGGAGGAAGTGACTGAAATGAGATCACTCTTTATGGGCCCGGTTCAGTAGTCGGGGGTGTTTTTTCTGGTCCGTTTTTCGAACGCTGCGACATCGCTTTCGGTGGGGGGCTTGAGGGTCTTTTTGAGGCGGAGTCCTTCGAGCTCGTCATCGGAAAGTGAGGAGGAGTTTTGGAGTTTGCGGGCATGGTCCGTTAATCGGGAGCTCTTTTCCTCAAATCCTTCGAAAAGGAGGAGCGCCTTGGAATTATTGATCAGGGCGGTTTCGCTTGTCCAATTGAAGGCGGTCTGGGTCCAATTTTTCAAGATCTCGCGAGCTTCAGCTGCGTTCCCGTTTTCTGTGGTGACGAGGCAGTTACCATTGAAATCTTTCTGGAAGTCAAACATGGCGACGGTTCTCTCGATGGCCTCTTTTTTTTGAGATGTTCCATCGTATTCGACGAAAGCGGAGAGGTCTGAGTTGGTTTCTTTGATGAATTCACTGAAGTCGTCGAGGAGGGCAAAGGGAAGCTGTCGCTGCCGGGCGTGTCGTGGGCATGTCCGATTTAAGGTTTTGGCCCCACGATTGGAGTTTCGGAGCGAGTGCGTTTTTCGAAGCGGGAGAGGTGGGTGTATCCGGCTTGGCGGAGGAGGGTGAGGCCTTTGTCGAAGTCGCGGGCGACTTCGGCGGGGGTGTGGGCATCGGAGGAGAGGGTGATGGGGATGCCGGCTTGTTGGGCGAGTTGGAGAAATTCGGAAGAGGGGTATTGTTCGGCGCAGGGTCTGTGAAAGCCCGCGGTGTTGAGTTCGATGGCGCTTTTCCCTTCAAGGATGGCTTCGATGACGGGTTCGTAGAAGCGGCGGAGGTCACCGTCAGGGGTGTAGGCGAATTTTTTGATTAGGTCGGGGTGGCCGAGGAAGTCGAAGAGACCGGAGCGGGCCATACGGGCGTATTCTTCCCAGTAGGCGGTCCAGACCTGGTCGACGTCGGTTTCGGCCCAGCGGCCGAGCCACTTGGGATTGTCGAAGTCCCATTTGTCGCCGAGGTAGTGGATGGAGCCGATGAGGTAGTCCCAGTCGTAGGCTTGGTCGAGGTGGTGGATCCAGTCGTGGCAGTCGGGAAGCCAATCGCATTCGAGTCCGGCGCGGACGGGGAGGCGTCCGGCGGCATGGGTGCGGGCACGGGCGATCCAGTCGAAGTAGGCGGGGAGGTCGCTTTCGAGCATGCGCCAGTCATCAAAGGGTTCGGGGCTTTGGGGGGCGTGATCCGAGATCCCATATTCGGTGAGTCCGGCAGCGATGGCGTGGTCGATGTAGGCCTCGGGTTCGCCTTCGGCATGAAGGCAAAGTGGGGTGTGTGTGTGGTAATCTGCGGGCATGAGTGCTTTGGCGTTTACGGGCGGGGCGAGTCATACTAGTTTTCCCGTCCGGGCGCAATGCCCCCCAGTTATCATGTCTGATCAAGCGAGCGTCTTTTCCGAGTCGAATTCCTTCACCCGTCCGCTCTTTGAGCAGCTTAAAAGGCATCCCAAGCGGATTGTCTTTCCCGAGGGTGAGGATCCCCGGATTCTTCGGGTGGCGGCGAAGATGGTGGAGCTTGAGATGGGAGTGCCCATTTTACTGGGTGACCGGGAGAAGATTTTCGCAATGGCGGTTGAGCTGAAGGTTTCGATGCAATTCGTGCGGGTGATCGATCCAGTGAGATCTTCCGACTTCGAGCTGTTCTGCAACAGGTTGGACCGCATTGAGCGCTATCGCGGGCTTCAGGGGGTCGATGTTGAAGAGGTGATTGCCAAACCTCACTACTTTGCGGCCATGATGGTGCAGTATGGGCAGGCTGATGCTTGTCTCGGAGGGAATCTCATGGCTCCTGCCGGGGTGTTCCGTCCACTGCTGCATTTGATCAAGCCGGATGCCAAGGTGCCCCGGGTGTTTGCGGTGACAATTCTGACCTCGGAGACGCTCGCGAACTTTGGTGAGAGTGGCGTGCTTTTCTGCGCGGATACAGGCTTGATTCCTGTGCCGACGGTGGAAGATCTCGGGAGCATTGCGGCGGAGACCGGAATGTTAGCCCGTCACCATTTGGGTCGTCGGGTCCGGGTGGGAATGCTGAGTCACTCCAATCACGGTTCTTCACCGACCGATACGGCTCTGCGGATGCAAGCGGCAGCGGCTTTGGCGCGTGAGAAAGTGTCAATCGATGACTGTGATATCGATGGTGAGATTCAGGTCGATGTGGCGCTGGACCCCTCGGCAGCAGCGGTGAAGTTGCCCGATATCGCGGTGAAGCCGAGGGCGGATGTGCTCGTGTTTCCCACACTGGATGCAGCGCATATTGCCATCAAGCTTCTCAGGCATGTCGCGGGGGCGTCGAGTTACGGGCGTATTATCCGCGGCTTGACCAAGCCTGCCGGGCAGGTCCCGCTGACGGCGAGTGAGGACATGATTCTGGGTACGGCAGCAGCTCTTGGTGTCGAGGCGATCAAGTATCGTGAATTACATCCCCACGGTTAGGTGGCATTGATTCTTATTTCCTGGTTTCTTCTCGTGATTGGGTTGGGATTCTTTACGTGGTTCTTCGCCATCCGCGGCCGGGGTTCGTTACGGTATTGGATTCGGCAATTCGAAGTGCCGGAGCAGCATGTTTTTGGCCAAACTTTTGAGGCTGATGACCAGCCGGGGCAGCAGCAGTTTTTCACGGATGCCAATGCGGTCGTGCGCTCGTTGGATCGGCGGACAAACAAGGTGATTCGCCAATGGGACCGTGAGGCCGGGACCGTTTTTCTGGGGCTGGTGATGAGTTCCTTGCCTGACGATCCGGTTCCGGATGGTTATGAGTTGCGGGAGTTTCCCCAGCGGCAAGTGGTGCGGCTTTCGGGGGCAAACCGCTCTGAGGAAGTGAAGGAAGTTGAGGCGGTTAAAGCATTTGCGAAAAACGCCGGGCTGACTTTGGATCTTGAGCATCCCGCCCGTCTTTCAGGGCAATCTTTCGGGCTCTATCAGTGGGATGTCACTGAAGGGAGCGCAAAGCAGGAGAACTCGCTGATCAAACGGTGGGCCGAGTCGACCTACCAACTGCGCAATAATTTGGTTCTGCCGCTGCTCTCAACTTGGATTGCCTTGGCTCTGATCGGAACGGCCCAGCCACTGTTGTTGGTGCTGGGGATCGTATTGATCTGCTTCCTGTCGGGCGCTTGCAAGTTCGTCTTTATTCATCAGATGACGGATGAAGCGGATGAGATTCATTTGCAGAATTATTAGTCGTTTCGAGTGCCGGGGCCCACGTTCCAGAGGAGGTGCATTTCCTCGACGCTGGGCTTTTTGGCAGGTCGGATGACGCGGAAGCCGAGTTTTGGAATGTCGGTGTGATACCAGATGGACCTCGGGCGCTGGGGATCGGTGAACTGCCAACTCTTGCTGGAGGGGAGACGAGCTGCGGAGCGGAGGTCTTCGGGGTCGGCATCCCAGTCGCCGCCGCGGGAAACACGGGGATATCTTTCGGGCGAGAGGGCGAGGGGATTGAGGGCCTTGTCGGGGTGTTTTTGGTAGTCGGGAAGGTAGGCGTCGAGGGTCCATTCGCGGACGTTGCCGTGCATGTCGAAGAGTCCCCAGGGGTTGGGCTTTTTCTTGCCAACAGGATGGTAGGTGTAGTCGGAGTTATCGACATACCAGGCGTAGTCACCGAGTTGTGAGGCGTCCTTGCCGAATGAGAAGGCGGTGGTAGTCCCAGCGCGGCAGGCGTATTCCCATTCGGATTCGGTGGGAAGGCGGTAGTAGTGACCGGTCTGGGCGGTGAGCCATTCGCAGAATTTCGAGGCCGCATGCTGGGTCATGGAGATGGCGGGGTAGGCGGGATTATATCCGGCATCGTCACCGAGGCCAAAGTGCATGGGCATATAAGGAGGAGTGGGCTGGGAAATGGCATCGAGGAGTTCGGTCGAGCCGGCTAAGGAGGGCTCGGGGGTCATGATGTTGCCATCCTGATTGAGGGAGCCGTCCTTGTTCCTGCTCATGCCGTTTTCCATGAAGATTCGGTAGAGTCCCCAGGTGGTCTCGGTGGTGGCCATCCAGAAGGGCTCGATTTTGACGGTACGAACGGGGCCCTCGTCGGCGCGGCGGCCTTCCTCGGAGTCGGGTGAGCCGAGAGTGAGTTGACCGCCGGGAACGGGAACGAGATCGAAGGTGGCGTTTTCGGCCCGGGGAACAGTTTCGGTGTAGGGCTTCATCTCGCCCTGGGGAGCTTCCTTGACGAGGTCGAAGATCTTCTGGGTGACCGGGAGGAAAGAGGCTGCGGGGTCCGGGCGATCTCCGGGAATCAGGGTGACCGAATGACCGGGCTGTCCGGCAGGAGGAGCTTTAGGCTCCTCGCTTCTAAGGAGGGTTGGGCAAAGGACAGTGAAGAGGGGAATGGCGAGGAAAAGGCGACGGGAAGACATGGCTTGGAAGGACTCTTCGCTACTCCGGGAGAGGGGTCAATCTATCATCTTCTTAGTGGTTGACTGGAGGCAACTTCGAGTCAGATTTGGGATCTTTATGAAACAAATTGGATTTTGCTTAAGCGCATTGTTATTCGTGTCCCCATTGCTGGCTCAGGACGTCTTGGATCCGCTCGTTGTGACCGGTAAGCGTGAGGTTGGAGAAGCTGTGGAAGGCAATGTCAATGTGGATCAAATTCAAGCTGAGAGGGTGAATGAACTCCTCGGATTTGTTCCCGGGTTGGCTTCTATTGCTTCCGATTCGGCTGGATATGGCGATATTCTCGCGGTGCGTGGCACGGGTAATACTCTTTTCTTTGGCCCGGCCGGGGTGGGTATGGTGGTGGACGATGTTCCTTTCGGAGATGTTTTTGGTTACTCGACTGAGTTTTTTGACCTCGATTTCTTCACCCTTCATCGCGGGCCCCAGGGAAGTCGCTTTGGCCGAAACGCGGCAGGTGGAATGATGGAAATGAGGACGGCGGGGCCAACCAAGGATCCTCTGTTTAAACTGAGTGCCGAGTATGGCAGCTATGATCTTTTGAACCTCCGCCTCCGGGCATCGGGCGCGATCAACGACCGTTGGTCTTATGCGGTGCAGAGTTATTACAAGAAGCGCAACGGTTACATCGAGAACGTCAATCCAGCGGTGGGTGGTTATAGTGATACCCGCGAGCAGTTTGGTGCGCTCGGAAGCCTCTACTACAACCCCAGTGCTGATATGCAGGTGCGATTCCGCGCGATGATCGAGACGACCCGTGATGGCAGCCAGCGTCTGACCGCTCTGCCGGGTGTTGCCAGCAATTTTGGACCATTTGTAGATAGCTTTCGTGCGCAGGATTCTTTCCGGGTGGCGAGTGATCTCGAGGGCGAGACTGAACTGGATCGCTACCAGCTTTCCTTGCACCTCGATCAGGATTTTGGATGGGCCAAATTGAAGTCCATCACCTCTTATCAGAAGTGGCAGTTGGGACCCAATACCGTGGATCTTGACCTAACTCCCCTGGGTGCAACAACGTCATCAATTGCCCATGAGCAGCAGCTCTGGAGCCAGGAATTCCGTCTCGAGTCCGATGAGACGCAGGATGTTCGCTGGGCGACCGGGTTGGCTTACCTTCGCAAGGACAACGATGGGCTTGCGAACCGCTTTTTCGGAACGGGTCCGACGAGTTTTGAAAATCAGTTCACGACATTCTCAGTCGTTGAGGAAAGTGCCGCTCTTTATGGTCACGTTGAGTGGGACACTTCACCGGCTCTCACCTTTAATGTCGGAGGCCGTTTGGAGTATGTTGATTCCGCAATCAGCCGCAGCAAGACGGGAGCAGGATTTCCTTTCCCATCCGGGTTGCCGATTCCAGCGCCCTTCCGCGGGGAAAGCGAAGGTTGGTATTTCTCGCCCAGCATTGGAGCGAACTACGCGATCAACGAGCAAGTGTCTCTCTTTGCACGCACCTCGCTGGCCTTTAAACCGGAAGGTTTCACAGGGTATAGCGATGATCCTTCCACAACGGCGTTTGATGAAGAGCAGTCTTGGGAATCGGAAGTGGGCGTGCGCTATCAGAACGCTGATCAGTCCCTTGGGCTTGAGCTTCGTGGATTCTATAAGCAGATCGACGACTATCAGCTCAACCGCAGCACCGGGTTCACAGATTTTGTGATCGTGAATGCCGATCGGGTCGAAGCTCTCGGACTCGAGGGCGAGATGGTTTGGAAGCCGACGGATCAGTTCACGGTGCAGGCGACTGCCGGAGTGAGCCAAATCGAGTTCGACAATCACACGGGTGGCGGTGGACAGGATCTTTCTGGAAACGATGTGCCATTTCTTCCCGAATTTACCGCCAGCCTTGGTTTGCGGTATGACTTCGCGAGTGGGTTCTTCGCCCAGACTTCGGTCCGCGCCGTGGGGGCAACCTACTACGATGAAGTGAACAATTCCGACTTCAAGCAGGGTTCTTATCAGGTGTGGGATGCCCAGCTGGGCTACGAGGCTGAAAACTGGAGTGCCGTTGTTTTTGCCCGTAATCTCTTCGACGAGGAATACTACACCTTCCTTAATAATACCATCGCAGCCGGTTCTCCGGGTGACCCCGAGGTGTTCGGAGTTCGTGTCGGAGTGGAGTTTTAAAAACTGCTACAATAAAGATTGGTCTTGCCAGCGTGGCGGTTTTGTGGTTTTCCACTCCGCTCGCGGGCGACCTTTCGTCCCATAAAATTTACCGGAGTTATGGATGCTGATAATATCGTTCCCTTTGAAGCGCCAGCTCCACCTCTCCGTTCTAGTGCGATCCCTATGAAAAACGATCTTGTCGAAAAGGCTGCTGAAATTGTCCCCGATCCCCTTGTTCTGGTTAACCTCGTGTCTAAGCGCGTGGCCCAGCTCAATCAGGGCCGTTCTCCCTTGATCAACGCTCTTCCCAGCATGGGATTCGCTGACATTGCTCTCACTGAGATCATTGAAGGCAAGATCAAGCTGCGCGAGCCAAAGGCCTAAAGTCTGCCTCCTTCTTGAGGCGGCAGATTACCCTTAAGTAATGCTATGTCTGAAGAAGTCGCTACCAACAAACGCGCGCGCCGTGATTTTCACATTTCGGAGACCTTTGAGGCTGGCCTCATGCTTCGGGGAACCGAGGTAAAGTCGATTCGCGCCGGCAAAGTCAATATCAGCGACTCATTCGCCCGGATTGAGCGCAATGAAGCCTGGCTTTATGGGTGTGATATCCAACCGTGGCAAACTGCCGGGACCTATTTCCAGCACGAGGCCAAGCGGCCCCGGAAACTCCTTCTTCATAAGAACGAGATTCTCAAGCTCTCCCAGGCGACCTTGCAGAAAGGATTTACGCTGATCTGCCTCAAGCTCTATTTTAAAGGCCGCCGCGTGAAGGTTCAGCTCGGTCTGGGCAAGGGTAAGGGCCATGCCGACCAACGCCAGGATCTCAAAAAGAGGACTGAACTGCGCGAAGCGGAGAGAGAAGTGGCCCGCTTCCACAAGAAGCGGTAGATGGGAGAGTGCCCCATCAACCTTAAACTGACGGGCATCTGCTGGTATCTTTTCGCGATTGCCGCGTTGAAACCCATGTCGCGATCGGTGAGGTCAACGGCACGGGCCATGATTTTGGTGCCTTTCGAGGAAAGTCCACTCCCGCTCGACGGTTGGCTCGTCGGCCAGTGAGCAGCAGAAGAGTGACAGGCTGATTAAACAGCCCGGGATCCAAGGGATTAGCATGATGTCAAAGCACCACGTGAGTCCTTCGATGTCAAAGAAAGTTAAGATGTCCTATTGAGCTTCCCTGATCGCCGTAATGGCGGCTTTCATGTCAGGGGCGCTAAAGGTTGAAGAGCCAGCCACAAAGGCGTTGGCTCCGGCTGAGGCGGCTGCTTTGGCGGTTTCAACGCCAATCCCGCCATCGACTTCGATGTGGAAGGATAAGTCGTGGGCTTTTCGGTGGGCCACGGCGGCCTCAATCTTGGGCATGACCTCGGGCATGAAGGATTGTCCCCCAAAACCCGGGACGACGGTCATGACGAGGAGGAGGTCGATCTGATCAAGGTAGGGGAGGACGGCTTCGAAGGGGGTGGCGGGGTTGAGGGCGAGTCCGGCCTGGCATCCTGCGGCACGAATGGCCTTCAGGGTGGCGGCGACATCGTGGTTGGCTTCCGGTTCTACGTGGACGGTGATGAGGTCGGCACCAGCGGCGACGAAGCGAGGCAGGAAGTGATCGGGCCGCGCAATCATGAGGTGGACATCGAGAAAGATGTCGTTGGTCTCATGGACGGCTTGGATCATGGCGGGGCCGAAGGAGATATTGTCGACGAAATGACCATCCATGACGTCGAGGTGGAGCCAGTCGGCTCCGCAGTTGATGGCGCGTGAGGTTTCCTCGGCTACGCGTCCAAAGTCAGCTGCGAGCAGGGAGGGGGCGATGATTCGATCCTGACAGGTCCACTTCTTCATGAGCGGATTCATAGGGGGAAAATCCCCCTATGACCGCAAAAAAATCTGAACGATTTTGGTCCGCTATCTCACGACCGGACGGAAAACCGTGGCATGGGCGTCATAGCGGATGGAGGTTCCCGTCAACTCGGTGACATATTTCAGAATCCCGGAGAGGGGAACATTGGTCATTTTGAGCGTGACCGTTTTCTCTTCGAGTTTGCCGTTTGGATCCTGAATCACGAAATTGGGTGTGAATTTCTTATCAGTGGCTTCAGACGTGAAGAGATCGAGCGCATCGAGGGTTTCCTCCAGGGTGGCTTTGTTGAAGTTGATCTCTTTCAAGATCGTCGAGGCGAAGAGGGCTGCCCTTTTTTGCTGCTGAACCTTGGCGACGGTCGCGGTCAGCTGGGTGAGCTGGTATCGAGCATGGCCGTGGCCGAGTTGAAGCTTGAGGACGTCGTTGAAGGCGGTGCTGGCTTCTGCCTCCTTGCCCTGGTGCATCGCGATCAGCCCTAATTTGTAGAGGCTTTGGATCTTGAGGGCTTTCTCTTTGAGATCATCAGCGAAGGAACTCGTCGTCAACGACAAGCCGATCACCATGATAGCTTTCAGTGTTTTCATTGTGTTTGGGATTTGGTTGGTGTTTTTGACTGAAAAAGGAATTCTTCAGCCATTTAGCACTCTAGCGGGATTCAGATAGGACGTCAAGGATGCTGGAATTGGGGCAATTTCGGCTCGACGATTGATACTCTTTTGAATAGTGTTCAAGAAACCACTTAACAACATGGCTGAAAAACTGACGAAACGACAACAGGAGCTTTTGGATTTTCTCAAGCTCTCACAAAATAGGGACGGTTTGATGCCTTCCACCCGTGAGATCCAGGCCCACTTTGGATTCGCAAGTCAGACCGCTGCGATGAGTCACCTGAGAGCTCTGGCGCGCAAAGGCGTGATCGTTCGGCTCGCAGGCAAGGCGCGCGCTGTCGTTTTCCCAGCGGATCTCGAGCGCGAAGAGGTGATGGATATTCCAATTTACGGAAGCATTGCTGCCGGTATGGCCGAGGCCGTTGAGGAATCGAAGGAAGGATGTATTTCAATTGATATCGCGTCGTTGGGAATCCCCCGCAACGCCCGGACTTTTGCGCTGAAGGTGCGTGGAGAATCGATGATCGATGCTCACATTTGCGATGGTGATACCGTGATCCTTGAATTCCGGGAGCCTCGTCACCACGATATCGTGGCGGCCTTGATCGATGGTGAAACGACGCTTAAGCGCTTCGTGATGGAGAACGGTCGTCCGTTTCTTCATGCGGAGAACGCGAACTTTCCGGATATTATTCCAGCCCGCGAACTCGTGGTGCAGGGTGTCCTGGTCGGACTTTTGCGGACCGGACGGCTTTAGGGCTCCAAGGCTCTTCCGCAGTGGCTCATCGAAGGCCCTGAATGGAGACTCTGGGGACGCGGTTAAGTTATCCCGCGACTGCCTTGGCTGGGGGAGGGGCATGGTTGGGGTTACTCGGACTGAAGTCCAAGCTCCGTAGATCCGTAGATGTTGCCCGGGCTTTGTGGGGGGGCTTTCCGGGCAGCGACTTGTTATCTCTGGTCAGCCCGGCGACGAAGTCTGGCGACGATGTCGTCGATTTCACTGGTGGGGATGGCGAGCGAACGGTGACGCATGGATCGGGCGATATTAATTCCAACCACTTTGCCCTCAAGAGTTACGAGAGGGGATCCGGTGTGCCGGGGTTTGATGATTTGATCGTGATAGAGAGTATAGGGGAAGCCGTTCTTACGATCGCTGAGTGGACCGCCACGAGCACTGAGAGATGAAAGCTGGCCGTCCCGTTGTGAGGCCCTGCGGTTGAAGGTTCCGGCCGATGTTGGCGGGCGCTCATCAAGGATGGGCTCCAGCTCGACTTCATCTCCACCCCGTTTGACGGTGAGACTCACTTTGTCCCCAATCGATTTTTTGCCGATCATCTCGGCGACCTCTTCGAGTCTTGAGATCTTTTTTCCTTCAAATTCGATGATCTCATCGCCTTCCAGCATTCCGATTTTGTCAGCGGGGCTTCCCAGCTCGATTGTTTCGATGACGGGCGACGTGGATTCGGAGGAGAAGGAAATCCCGAGATAGGCGCTGGGTTCGTCTGAGGTGTAGTTGAGCTCGTATCCCATCGCAGGGGCAATCCGGGCCGGTTGGGTGATCACGCCGGCGATCAAGGAGCTGCCGGTGGGAGTTAGAACGAGCTGACCTACTTCGGGTTCGTCCGGAGTCCATTCGACGCCGACGAGTCCAGGAGCCAGTACGCGGATGAGGGCGAGATCACTTTCTTCATCAACGCCGAGAATTTCGACAGGGTAATCCTGATCCTTGAAGATCGCCACGAGTCCCTCGGCGTCTTCGATTTCGGAAGCCTTGGTGAGAAGCTGGCCGCTAGCGTGGATCACGGTGGCGAGTGCGAGGGTTTTGCGGTTGGCGTTTTTGAGAGGAAGAACCGAGTTACTGAAGAGGTCGCGAAGTTCATCGAGCGATGAAAGAAAAGCGCGCTGTGAGACACGGATGGATTCCGGTGAGTTGTCCGGGGAATCGGTGACAATCATTTCGATGACTCCAGCCACTGGTTGTGGGAAGTGTTTGCGGGCGGGAACGGCGGCGGCGGTGAGGGTGGTTTCCTTGCCGTCACGGGTGGCGAGAGTGATTTCGCCCCCGGCTTTGAGGGAGTGGGCGAGGGAAATGGAGTTCACGATGACCTCGCCATTGGCCGTCAGGAGGATCTCGCCTTTCACGAGTCCGGCCCTGGCAGCGGGGCTGTCGGGGAGGACAGCTGAAATTGTTGCTTCGGGCGAAGCGAGGTCGAGAGTGAGTCCAAATTGAGGTGCGGTGGGTGCTTCGGGATCGGGTTCCCAGCGGTCGAGAAGGGCCTGCATGTGGTGGGGGTCGAGGAGGCGTGGGCGGGCGAGGAGTTCGGCAGCTTCAGGATCCTTTTCGGCATACTTAGGGAGAGCTTCTTCGAAGCGGTCGCGGAGCGCCTGATAGGGTTCATCGAAGGGGGTGTCCTGGGATTCCTGGAAAGCACCGGAGCGGCCGAAGGATTCGCTGTTGAGGAGGGCGTCCCATTTTTCAACGATGGCGGGAAGAGGGACGTGTTTGTTGACACGCCATGAGCCGCTGATGTTGCTGTTGATTCCGATAACTTCGCCTTGGAGGTTGTAGAGGGGACCGCCGGAATCGCCGGAGATTACTATGGCGGTAGTGGTGATGGCGTCGGCGAATCCGCTTTTGGTGCCAGCTTCGGTGATGCGTCCAAGCCGGACGGGGGCCTGCCGTCCGATGATGGGGCCACCGGGGTGTCCGACGGCGATGGCCCAGTCGTCGACATTGTAGGTCTTGGTTTTGAGGTAGGGCCGGAAAGGGAAGGGTCCGGGGGCGTTGATTTTGAGGAGGGCACCATCGGTGCCGTGATCAACCCCAAGACTAGTGGCGGGGAGTTCACGTCCATCGGAGAGCAGGACTTTCATCTGTTTTCCCGGTTCCGAGGTGACGTGGGCAGCGGTGATGACGAGTCCATCGGGGCTCACGATAACCCCGGAACCGGAGCCTCCGCCAATCATGATGGCGACGGTGGAGGCGACGAGATCGGGCGAAAGCCGGCGGACGATTTTATCGAGCTCGGCGGGAGTTTGCGCGAGGAGATTGCTGCAGAGGAGGAAGAGGGGCAGGAGAAACTTCATGAGCTTAGAAGGGTCGTGAGTTGGAAAGCATGCGGGCGATGGCCGCTTTGACATCCTTCGGAAGAAGTGAGAGGGAACGGGCTGGAGAGAAGGCGGCGATGTTGAGTCCGACAGCCTGGCCTTGACGATTGAAGAGAGGAGAGCCGCAGTCCCAGGCATTGAGGGGCGTGGTGTGGACAAGAACATCCGGGAAGGGCGAACGGCGGACGCTCGGGATCATGGCGAGGCCGGTGCGCATGGAGATGCCGGTGGCAGGCGGGATGAGATTGGGCGCGACCAGCTTAACGGGGAATTCCTGTTGCGTGCTGTTGCGCTCGATGGTGACGGTCACGGTGTCGCCGACGCGGCGTGAATTGAGGAAGGTGGTGAGCGCGGATCGATTTGCAATGGTGGTGCCTTCGATAGAGCGGATGATGTCGCCGGGAGCAAGGCCGGATTCGTAGGCAGGGGTGTCTTTGGCAAGGGCAGCAATGACGACGGTGGCGTCTGTTTGTTCAGTGTAGAGGCCGAGATTGGTGACACGGCTGGAGTCCTGGATGGTGGGCGAGTGGGCCTTAAGAAGATGGCTGAAGGTGCCCGCGTAGGCCATTTCTTCCGCGACCATTTTCTCGGTGTTTTCCTTGAGAAGAATGGGGCTGATCATTGTTTGACCCGGGACTGGAGTGTCATCTTGCCAGGAGACGACGGGCATCCCGGTGGCTTCAATGCTGATGAGGGCGAGGTCGGTTTCTTCATCGGTGGCGAGAAGAAGGCCGGGATAGTTTTTGCCGGCGGAGCGGATGTTCAAGGATGGTCCGAGTTCGCTGGCCTTGGAAAGAATGAGTCCATCAGAGCGGATGATGGTGCCGATGGCGGAATTGGTGAGGGGCGCGCCGTCGTTGAAAACGAGGACGCAGGGAAGGGGGGAGGGAAGATAGCGGGTGGCGGAGGCGAGGCGAACCTCGAGGATTTGGCCCATGTTCAGTTCGCTGATTTCTTCGCGGCTGAGTTCCGGGGCGGAAGGCAGCGTGGGTTGATTGGGTGTGACGAGGTCGGGAAGGAGATTGGCAAGCTCGGGAAACTCGGTGAGGGTTTTTGTGATGCCGAGGACTTCGGTTCCGGAGTCTTCAAAGGTGAGGGCGAAGCCGATGAGGTTGCCGCTGATGTCGAAGACGGAAGTGCCGGGGTAGTGCAGGACGTATTCGATCCGGAAGGTGCTGGATTCTGAGCCTGGTTTAAACTGGAGGTGGTCGACGAGGAGGCTGATGGGTTCGCCGACCGACGCGATAGGTGCACAGGTGGGGACGACGACGGTGTGCTGATTGAGCTCGGCGATTTGAAGCGGGGCGGCATCGGGGAAGCCGCCCTCGAGTTGGAGAAGCGAGAGGAAGCGAGCGGGCTTTTCGGCGATGGTGGTGAGCTCGGACCGCGATCCGTCGGGATGATAAAGGATGTAGGGTACGTTTTCTCCATCGATACTGGGAATCAAGGGCGCGATGATGTGGCCCTCTTGACCCAGGATGGTGCCGATGCGGGTTTCGGCGACGCCGAGTCGTCCAATGATAACCGTTTGCTCGCGGAGTTTCGGCGAGAGGGCGATGGTCGTTTGTTCGACAATGTCCGAGTGCGCGGTGGTCCATTCGACCGATTGGGCACGGGTCGAGGGAATGATGGCGGAGAGGGTCGCGGCGAGGATGAGGGCTTTCATTTACCAGACTTGTTGAAGTTCGCGGATGGGCAGCCAGAAGGGGCTGTCCGTTGATGTGACGAGGGCATGGGTGGTGGTCACTTCACCAATCGTGACGATCTGTCCGGCGCGGAGGGCGGGGTAATCCCAGTTCGGGGTTCCGGCCTCGGGTTCGCGGGGAAGTTCGTCTGCGAGAACCATATACTGGTTTTCGGCGTAGTCGTGAAATTGTCGCCAGATTCCGGTGCTGACGAGGATAAGGGCGAGGGCGAAGAGGGCGGCTCCGGGCCAGAGAGGGAGCGGCCGGAGTTTACGAAGGCCGAAGTAAAGAAAGGAGATGATCCAAATGAGGGCGGCGAGGAGGAGCCATTGGTCCGGGCGGAGGGAGAGGAAGCGGCTTCCGGCGACGGTTTCATCACCCTGGCGTTTCCGGATTTCGCTCATGAGAGTATGCGATTCTTTATCGAGGGGATCCAGGAGGATCGCAGTGTGGCAGGCGGCGCGGGCGCGGGCAGGGTCGTCGGCCGAGAGGTGCGTCTGGGCGAGGTTGAAGTAAAGTGAGGGGGTGGCGGGATGTTCCTTGATCAGTTCTTCATAGAGTCCGGCGGCAGTGTTGAAATTGGCTTCTTTGAAAGCGGTGTTTGCTTCTTCAAGAGTGGCACCAAGGAGGTTGGAGATGCCCGCGAGGAAAAGGAGTGCGAGCTTGGAGAGGCGGGCGGCCAAGGCCTTGAGGTCGATCTGCTTGGCGGTGGTCGAAAAGCTGGATTCGGCGTGCTGGTGGAGCAGGTCGGCAAGTTCCCGGTCGGCGAGAGCATTGGCAATTTCGCGGGCGGTGGCGCCGCCGGGAAGCTCCAGGTGGTCGCGGAGGAGGGGGAGAAGTTCGTCATCGATGGCAGCGCTGGATCCTTCTCCTGATTGGAACGATTTGATGAGTTGCTGAAGATTCTTCTCACGGGCTTCACGGACGGGGTCGCGGGCGTCGAGACGTTTTCTGACGAAGCCAAAGAGGAAGGGGAGGAAAGGGGCGAGGGCGAAGGCTGCGAAAGTCGCGACCGGGAGATTCAGAAGGACGGGGCGGGTGATGGATTGGCCGAGTGTTTCCCGTGGCGTGAGAGTGGTGGTGACGTCGGTGAATCCCGGTAGGGTGAGAGCGGGGGTGATTTCCTGAAGCTGCCACTTGTCTTCGACGGTATCAAAAAAGGCGAGGGAGCGGGCGGGAAGGGTTCCGACTTTTCCGGTGGGAATGAGAGATTGTTCGAAGAGAGCCTGCCATTCATCGTAGTTGGCATTTTCGCTGTATTGCCAATCGGTTTCTACGGAAGGGAAGCCTTCACCGGAGAAATCCAGTTTCTTACGAAGTTTGGGATTGCCCAGTCCTTCCACCGCGATGCGGATGGAGAGTGGTTCGGAGGGGGCGGGTGGACTCGGTGAGATCGATGAACGAATTTTCCACTGTCCGACCAGCCCAGTGTCGATGGCTTGCGAATTAGGCAGGGGTGGCAGGGGAAGGACTTCAATGCTGAAGGGGATCAGATGAGTGCGTGCGGTGGGATATGAGACTCCCAAGGTGGAGCTGAGGTGACCGGTGGCCATGCCGAGTTCGGTAAAGTAGAGCCGAGCCTTGTAGGTTCGGATTTCGTAGGGAGTTCCTTCGATCTCCCGCTCCATGACCTGGTAGTTTCGGTTTTGGCTGGTGAAAAATCCTGATCCGAAGGCGTAGCTGAAATAGAAATCTTCGGGATAAGCGCGGCGCCCGGGGATTTTAACATACTGGTGCCACTGTCCTCCGTTGACGCGGCTCGAAGGCGGTCGAAAGAACGGCCGGCTAAGGCCGCTGCGCGTTTGTTCAATCATTTGGACGTAGCGGACTTCGACCGCTTCGCCGAGATGGACCTGTGCGGGCGGGGCGTCGGAGTCGTTCCAATAGACGGTGAGGCGGGTGTTGGTCGTGGAGGTGGTATTGCGGGCGACACGGACATCCTTGAGGCGGATGAAGAATTCCTTGTTCTCGAGAACGACCGGGATGGGCGGGAATTCGAGAATGCCGGGCGAGGTGACAACGAAGTCGAGGGTGTTGAGGTTTAAGTTATCGCCGATGCGTCGATTTGAGTGCTCGAGCCAGACGATTTTCGGGTGCTTGGGGAGTTTTCCGAAGACGAGTTCGGCACCTGTCCGGATGTTGATTCGCTCCAGTTGGAATTCGGTGATGACGGCGGGTAATTCTTCAACCTCAAATTCCTGGGCCTGCGCGAGGGGCGTGGCCAGAAGTAGGATGAATGATAGGAAGCGGAGCATGGGAACTAATGGTCCTTGGAGCGGGGAACGTATTTGCCCTGTTCGCCGAGCTTTTTGAGCATGCGGCCCCGGAGGTCGCCGGTTTCGTTGTCGGCACGGCGGAGGTCGGCATCGGCGTCGCCTTTGCCTTCTTCTTCACCTTCGTCCCGACCGCCGCCGTCTTCTTCAGGAAGATCACCCTGGCGGCCGCCTTCGTTTTCTTCCTCTTCTCCTTCATCTGGCTCTTCGCCGTCGGGTTGCGGCTCTCCACTTCCTTCCCCGCTGGATGGCTGGGGTTGCATCTGTTGCGGGTCGATGAGGTGGTCGAGGGCGTCTTGAAGGTGTTGCCGGGCGGCGCGGAGGTCGCGTTCGCGGTGGGGTGAAGGGGCCAGGACGATATCTTCGTCTGCGAGGCGGTAATCCTTTAATCCCTCCTTAGGGAGGATGGTGGGGGAGTCCTCGATGGCTTCGGCAGCTTGAACGAGAGTTTGAATACTGGCGGCGGATTCTTCGATGGCTTTCTTGTTCACCTCCCGGCGGGTGGTGACGTCGCGCTCCAGGCTGCGCACGAAATTCTCCTCCTGGCCGAGGGCTGTTGTGGTTTTATTGACGGCTTCCAAGTAGGCCTCCATGTAGGCGATGTAGGCCTCGATCCGGGCGAGATCGCGGTAAACGAGAGTGAGGTTGGTGCTGAGTTCTTTGTCACCTGGTTTGAGAGGAGCCGCGTCTTTGTAAAGCGAGAGCGCTTTGCGGTAGGAGGCGCGGGCGCGCTTCATCAGTTTGGCCGGTTCCATCTGTTCGGTCATGGAGAGCATCATCATTTCCTCCTCGGATTTCGGGGTGCGGTGTTTGCCAAGGCGATGGTTGAGGAGTGCGAGCTTGTGCCGGGCGGGGAAGGCGAGGTCGGGTCGGTCGGCGGGGGCTTCATCGGCGGCTTTTTGATAGAGTGCGGTGAGGAGGTCAAAGCGGTCTTCCGAGGTGACGACGATGTCGGGTTCGGTTCTCTCAAGTTCGAGGGCCTTGTTATAAAGGCGGACGCTGCGCTGGGCGTCGGTGATATTAGGATCGTTCAGGTTCTCCTTCACTTCCTTCGGGAGGTAGTCGATGGAGGCAGCGGTGTCTGACTGAGAGGTGTCGCCTGCGAGGACGGCGTTGGCGCGTTTGACCCAGGAATTCGGGCCGTCGGGATCGTGGGTGAGTGATCCTGTTTTGTTGCCGTCTTTGTCGACGAAGACAGCCATGGGGTAGGCTTCGACACCAAACTTGGCGGCGAGGGTCCGGCGTTCTTTCCGTTCTTCATCGGTGATGCCGACGCGAGGGAGGTCGATGGTCATGCTGATGACCTGGGCGTCGGCCCATTTTTGATAGACGGGATGACTGAGGATTTCGCGTTCGAAGGTGATGGATTGCTTTGACCAGTCGGAACCGGTGAAGAGGAGGAGCAGCGGTTTTTCCTCGGTGACGGCGCTTTCAAGGGCAGCCTCGTAGGAGGTGAACTCTTCTGATTTGGCCGGCTGGGGAAGGGCGAAGAGAAGGACAAGGGCGGCGGTGAGGGGATGCCAGTTCTTGGTTCGGAGAGGAAGGAAGAGGTGGATCATGAGGAGGATGAGGGCAAGGGTGAGGGGATAGGCGTAAAGCTCCAGTGGTCTCTCATACAGTTCGGCGGCAACATTGGTTCCGTCAATCTCGATGGTGTCGATTCGGGCACCAAGCTTCGCGATTTGTGCGTCGAGCTCCTTGGGGGAGGCTGCGATGAAGATGCCGTTGGTGGCATTGGAGAGGGAGAAGAGGATTTCGTGATTGGAGGTGGTGACAAGATCGGACCTCGGAATGTTCACGGAGGTGTTGTTGAGTCCAAGGGCGACGGAGAGAACGGGGATATTGTTTTTGGCAAATTTTCCGAGGACTTTCTCGGGCTCGCCACCGGTGACGTTGTCGCCATCGGAGATGATCAGGACGGCTGATCCGGGTGGGGGTTCGTCGGTGAGGAGTTTGTCGGCGGTTTCGAGGGCGACGAGGATGTCGGTGCCTCCGACGGGGATTTCGCCGGTTTTAATTTTGTTGACCCGCTGGAGCAGCATCGAGCGGTCGAGGGTGATGGGGCACTCGGGAAAGGATCCGCCGGCGAAGGAGACGAGTCCGATTTTGTCGGTGGGGCGACTGTTGATGAACTCGCGGAGGAGGAGCTTGGCGGCATCGATACGGCTGACGCCATCAACATCGGTGGCATCCATGGAGGTGGAGATGTCCAGGAGGACGACGATGTTCTTGGCGGGGCGGCGGTGTTCGCTGAGTTGGGTGCCGCCGGTGGGCCGGAGGACGGTGAGGAGGGCGAAGGCAAGCGAGAGAAGGAGGGAGATGGCGAGGATGCGCCGGCGAATGGGAGAGGCGTTGGACTGGAGGTTACACTTCGTGGCCCCTTGGGTGAGAAGGGCGATGGTGCGCTTTCGTTGTTGGAAAGCCCAAAAGGCGGCTCCGAGCGCGATGATGGCGGCCGGGATGACCCAGTAGAGATGTTTGAGGGCGAGGAATTCCATGGTTTAGGAGATTTCGCGTAAGAGGGTGTTTCGAAGAAGGAAAGCGAGGGCGAGAAGGACGACTCCGGTGATGAGCAACTTGGGGTAGAGGTCGGCCTGATAGACGATGGCGGGGTGGAGGCGGGAGGTTCTTTCGAGGCTGTCGATGGTGTCCATGACCTCTTCGAAGCCTTTGTTGTCCTTGGCCCGGAAGAAGCGACCATTGGTGATGGCGGCGACTTTTTCCAGGTTGCGGGTGTCGAAGCGGATGGGGGCACCGGCACCGGCGAGCCAGCCGTAGAGGAAAGGATCATCGCTACCGATACCGACCGTGTGGATGACGATTCCTTTGTCGCGTGCTGCTTCGGCGGCCGCTGCGGGGGTGGCGAAGACGGGATCGTCCACGGTGTGGTCACCATCGGTGATAAGGACCATGGTCTTCCGGGTTTCGCTATTGTTAAGGAGGGAAAGGATGCCGGCGCTGATCCCTCCGGCAATGTTGGTGCCACGTTCAGCCCGACCGAGGAGGTTGTTCTGGAGCTGGTTGACGTAGGCGATGAGGAAGTCGTGATCGGTGGTCGGGGGGACGACGGGGTAGGGCGCGACGCCAAAGATGACGAGTCCGATCCGGTCGCCGGAGCGGCGCTTGACGAAGCGGGTGATTTGGTCACGGGCGACGCCGAGGCGATCTTTAATGGTGCCGGCATGGATGGCTTCGCGAACGGTGTTATCGTCCATCGAGGAGTCCGGATCGTAGGCGTCCATGCTGTTTGAGTAGTCAAGAACGAGCATGATGTCGGTGCCTTCCTTGGTGATGGGGACGAGTTCGACGTCGCGTTGCGGGCGGGCGAGGGCGACGATGAACGCGATGGCAGCGAGTGCCTCGAGCATCAGGAGAATATGACGGGGCGCAAAGTATTTCCGATTGGGGGCGGAGGTGTAGTGGCGGGTCGATGAGACGGCAATGGCGGCCGGGGTGCTCAGCCAACGCCAGATCACTCCGCCCACGAGGGGGATGATCAACCAGAGAAGGTGTGGGTGGGCGAAGATAATATCACTCATGGGAGGGCTTTTTGGGTTCAACCGGGATGGTTGCTTTGACGAATGAGCGAACGAGTTCCAGGGAGCGGGAGGCGGCACCTTCGGCCGGGACCTGGTCGGCGAATTTTACTCCGTCAGCGAGGCGGGCAAAGCTGGGGAGTTCGGAGAGGTATTCGTTGGGAATGGAGGGGAGATCCTGAAGAGTACGAATGAACTCGGCTGAAGTTTTGGCGCGGGCCCGGACGGAGTAGCGATCGGAGGTGTAGCCTTTGAGGATGTCGGTAAGCTTTGAGAAGAAGACGGCGGGGGGGGTGTCGGTGGGGAGTTTGTCGAGGCGTCCGAGGGCTTTCTCCCACGCGGGAGTGGTCTTGATGACTCCAGTGCGGCGCAGGAGGTAGAAGATGAGGATGGCGAGGAGAATCCCGCCAAGAACCCAAGGCCACCAGGGCTTGCGCTCTGGCGCGAGGTTGGTGGCCGCGGTGATCAATTCGAGCTCGTCCTCCGTGAGGAAAATTTCGGGATTTTGGGGGGCGTCGGGGAGGTCGGTAGGAAGGATGATGGAAAGGGGCGGGAGGTCAACGTTGACAGTGGTGGGGGAGATCCGCTTGGTGTTTTTGATGGGGAAGGACGCGGTGAGGCCGTCGAGGGACTTGGTGTCGGTGGCGACGAAAGGAATCCTGAGATACCAGGTGCGATGACCGGTGAGATCGAGAGAACCCTTTTCGACGGAACCGAGCCGGGCAACGGGGGCCAGGAAATCGGGCGAGCCTGTGGGACGTGGGTTGTTCAATTCACGATGCCAGGGCGCCTTGATGGTCAGGTTGAGAACGCTGCTGTGTCCGATGAGGATTTGTGTTTCGTCCCAGCTGCTTTCGAGCACGGTGGGGCGGTCGTTTTTTTGCCAGGTCCGGAAGAACAAATACCCGAAAATCATCGCCACCAGGAGGATGGCGAGTGAGGTGTATTTGAGAATAATGAGGAAGGATTTCATCGACGGGAGATACGACGCTGGAAGAGGGCGATGATGGCGGGGAGGTAGTCGGTCGCGGTATCAAGCGGGACGTAGTCGACGCCGGCACGGCGGCAGGTTTTGGCAATTTCATCGGCCCGGGCGGTGGTTCGGGCCGCGAGGGCTTTGGCTTCCTTTCCCGTGAGCCGGCTGACTTCGCCGGTCTCAAGATCGGTGATGGAGAGGGCGGGGATGTCCGGAAGTGCGCGTTCGATGGGGTCGGAGATGTGGAGGAGAATAACCTCATGTTTCCGGGCGAGGGCGCGGAGGGGCTTGTCGAAATCCGGAGTGATAAGATCGCTGAGGATGAAGACAATCGAGCGCTTGAGGGTGGTCTTGAGGAGGTGCTCGATACCCGCGGCGAGATCGGTGCGGGGAGACTTGGCTTCGAAGGCGAGGAGCTCGCGAATGATGCGGAGGACGTGGCGATGACCCCGGGCAGGATCGAGTTGGAGCTCCTCTTGGTCGGAGAAGAGAAGGAGTCCGGCCTTGTCCTTGTTGAGGGTGGCGGAGAAGGCAAGAACGGCGGCGACTTCGGCAGTGTATTCCGTCTTGGTGGTGACGCCGGAGCCGAATTGGCCGGAGGCGGACCGGTCGACGAGGAAGAAGACTTTCTGCTCACGCTCTTCGGTGAAGAGCTTGATGTAGGGTGATCCGAGCCGGGCGGAGACGTTCCAATCGATGGAGCGCATTTCGTCACCCTCCTGGTATTCGCGGATTTCGGCAAATTCAATCCCGCGCCCCTTAAACGAGGCATGCCAGGCACCGGCGGTGCGGTTTTGCACGATGCGGCGGGAACGGATCTCGATCCGTCGCACCTTTTCCATGAGTTCGGAAGCCAACATGGGGACTAAGGAGTGCGGAGGGTATCGAGGAGCTGCGAGATGAGGGTGTCGGCATCCATGTTCTCGGCTTGCGCTTCGTAGCTCGGAATGAGGCGGTGACGAAGGACGTCGGGTGCGATCGCTTTGACATCTTCGGGCAGGACATGGGCGCGGCCGTCGAGGAAGGCGAGGCAGCGGGCTCCGCGGATGATTTGAATAGTGGCGCGGGGCGAGGCTCCGGCCGTGATGAGTGGGTCGAAGCTCGAGAGGTCGAGCCCGGCCTGGCGTTCCGAAAGTTGGGAGCGGCCTTCGGCCCGGGTGGCGAAGACGATGTCGAGAATGTAGTCCTCGATCTTGGGATCGACATGGATCTCGTTGATGAGAGAGCGGGCCAAGGTGATGGATTCGAGCGTGGTGACGGAGGAGGCACTAGGGACGCTCGTGGTCGAAGCCATACGGCGAAGAACTTCGCGTTCCTCATCGCGCTTGGGATAACCAACGATGACTTTCATCATGAAACGGTCCATTTGAGCTTCGGGAAGGGGGTAGGTCCCTTCCTGATCGAGCGGGTTTTGGGTCGCCATAACGAGGAAAGGGTCCGGCAGTTTGGTCGTTTCGCCACCGAGGGTGACTTGCTTCTCCTGCATGGCCTCGAGGAGGGCGGATTGAACCTTGGCGGGAGCGCGGTTGATTTCGTCGGCAAGGAGGAGGTTGGTGAAAACGGGGCCTCTTTTGGCGGTAAATTCCTGGGTTCCCGGGTTGTAGATGTGGGTGCCGATAACGTCGGCAGGAAGGAGATCGGGGGTGAACTGGATTCGCCCGAAGTTGGCCGAGAGAGTTTGAGCCAGAGTAGTGACGGCGAGGGTCTTGGCGAGTCCGGGGAGACCTTCGACGAGAAGGTGGTTTCCGGTGAGAAGACAGACGAGCATGCGATCGACGAGGTGGTCCTGCCCGATGAGGACGCGTGCGATTTCCTGCCTGAGCGGTGCTACGAAGGCGGAGTGGGTCTGGATTTCTGCGGAGAGTTCTTCAGGAGTCATGAGGGTGTTACTAAAAATCAGGAACTTGTTCGAGTGGAGAGTAGCACTATCATCGAAAAGAGCGACCGCGCAATTCCAAGAAAATAGGTTCTCGGCGGGAATCCACCATGCGGCAGATTCCCATCAGGAAACGAACCTCGGAGCCCGTTCTTTTTAAGAAAAGACAATATTTTCCGGATCTTCGGGAAAGAAGGGCTTGGTCAATCAGCTCCTCAATCTCCGATAGAGTTAACTTTTTATCCGTGATAGTATATTTAGTAATGATCTCAAAAATACTAGGTCAATATAAACTTTTAAAACACGTTGCTGAAGGCAGGGCGATTGAGTGGCTAATCTTGGGAGGGGGCGGTTTTGATGAGGAGGGCGAGGGCTTGCCGGGGGTGGCTGGCGTAGTGGTCCAGGGACCAATACAGAATTGCTGATTATATTTTCCATTGATCTCCACTTTCACAGCTTCTTATTTGGCTTGCTTGTGGTCCAGGATTCTCGCGCACTTCATTTTGAAAATCGCTGTGCGAACTCGCTGCAGGCTCAAGGATTGGCAGCCCAAACCATGAAACGCTTCGGCCTCCTCCTAATGGTGATCAATCACCTGATCGCTCCTTTTGTGTCTCCATGGCTTATGATTGCCACCGGAGAACCAGCGCGCCATTTCCTCACGATGGCTTTCATGGACCCATCGAGATATCGCCCTGATGGCTACCGCCATCATGCCCGGAAACTCACTCTCTACTTGGTGATTACCTCGTTGTGTGTCGGCGCAATTCAATGGCTCTCTGGAATTACGACCCTGCTGCAAATGCCGCTCGCATGGTACCGTGAAAATTTGGAAGTAAAAAACCGCACGCGGTCATCGACCTGTCCGTCTTCCTAATCGGAAAAAAAATTACAATGAATCAACCAACGTAGGGTATGAAATCTGCCGGTAAGCCCCTTTCCCTCTCGGTTGTTTGCGCTAATCTCGTCCGACGCAAGGACCGGAGATTCGTAATGGAACAAACCCTACCCTCGGTTTGTAATCATCCGATTTCTTTTTTTGAAGCTGTGGATGGGGAAACCATTCCTGAATGGAAGCTGCAACCGTTTCCCGTTGATACCACCCGATCAAGTTATGCGGTCAGACTGACGAAGCGCCTCATCTTGCGTAAATTCTTGAAATCCCAGGATCAACTCCTCCTCTTTCTTGAAGACGATGTCGTCGTCAACGATGGATTCCAAAAAGCCGTTCAAGAAGCCATTGAGATTGATCGAGATCTCGTCTTTCTAGGAGGTATGCACCAAAGTCCTCCCGAGGGAGAGGGACCCTGGAGTGAGGGAGTTGTGACTAGACTCGTTGGAGAATCTTGGGAGGATGGAGTTTTGTTATCATGCTCAATTCAGATGAATTATCGATGGTGGATTCCTCCCGTGCCACTTACGGTGGGACTTCTGGAAATTATGTGTCCTTTTATCATGATGCGTCCGAGAACGAGGAGGGGACGAAAGGAGCATTTGCAGAGATGGCGAGAGCGATTGGGTCGGCTCGCGAGTTTGTTTTCATCACAGGTTGGTCATTTCATCCTGATTGCTATTTGAGACGGGACGAGGGGGCGGTGACGATCGGGGAGTTATTAGTCGAGCAGGCGAGGAAGGAGTCGAAGATGGTAGTCGCGTTAATGTCCTGGTTTCACAAAGGACTTCGTCCGGACGAGCCAGTGACCGGTGACCTTGAGAATAATTTGGTGACACGGATTCAACAAGCGATCGAAGAGGGGCAAGAGTTTCATGTTTACGTGATCCTTCCGATGTTTCCCTAGGGGGATCCGGGAACGGGGATTGCGGGGGCAATCCGGTCTCTGCAATGGAAGACGATGAATTGGATAATGGGTCAGTTGAGAAAGCTCTGCGGCGTGAAATTCAGGCTTGGAGGGGACGGCCTTACTTCGCTAGGTTCCTCCCATGATGAAAAGGTTTCTCCTGTGCTCTCTCGTGCTGACGTGTGCCAATCTCCAAGGCCAAAGCGAGTGGGCTGAATGGCGTGGACCGAATGGGAATGGTTCTCTGGAAAAGGGAAATCTCCCGATGGAGTTCTCAGCCGATGGGAAGAACGTGGCATGGAAGGTGGCGCTCCCGGGACGGGGGTGTTCGACTCCCATTGTGTCCAAGGGATTGATTTTTTTGACCGCTCCAGTTGACAACGAGGACACGCTGTTCGCCTTCGATATGGAGGGGGAAAAGAAGTGGAGTCAGAGCTATGGGAAGCAGACGCTGGGCCGTGGACAGCGAGTGGGCAGTGGTGCGAATTCCTCGGCCGTGACGGACGGGGAGGTCGTGGTGGGATATTTTAAGTCCGGGCAGGTTGTCGCGTGCTCGCACGACGGAAAGAAGCTTTGGGATGTGAATCTCCAAAAGAAGTATGGTGAAGATAAGCTCTGGTGGGACCAGGGAACGTCTCCTTTGCTCTCGCAAGGTTTGGTCGTGATCGCGGTGATGCAAACAGACGGCGACTCTTATATCGTGGGTCTCGACGCCAAGACCGGCGCGGAGACGTGGAAAACGGACCGAAAGTTTGAGACCGGTAAAGAATCAGGCGATAGCTACACGACTCCGCATCTGGCCACGATTGACGGAGTTAAGACGGTCATTAGCTTTGGGGCCGATCATATCACGGGACACGATCTCAAGACTGGTAAACAGCTTTGGTTTTCAGGAGGGATCAATCCCGAGTCCACCGGGATGTGGCGCACGATTGCCTCTTCCGTGATGACCAACGGGATCGTTGTGGTGCCCCACGGGCGCGGCGAGTGGTTGCTGGGTCTCAAAGCCGGTGGCAGTGGCGACATTACCAAATCCAATATCCTTTGGCGGAAGAAGATCGCCAATACCGACGCAGCCACTCCGCTGGCACACGATGGAAAAATTTATGTGCTGGTAGATCGCGGTAAGGATCGCGGCACCGTGCTTTGCTTGAATGCAGAAACCGGCAATGAAATCTGGAAGGACGAGCTCCCGAAATCTGCGAGCACTTATTACTCCTCGCCCATTTTGGTAGGTGACACGCTTTGCTGCCCACGTGAAGACGGAGCGGTATTGATGGCAAAGGTGACCAAGGACGGTCTCGGTGAGGTGACAGAAAATATGCTGGGCGAAGGCTTTATCGCTTCGCCGGTAGCCGTCGATGGAAGGTTGCTTCTCCGCAGCGATCGACACCTCTGGTGCCTCAAGTAACTAGGGCGCCAACTGCAGGCCGGAGTCGTCGTTCCGTAGGTTGCCGGGCCGGGATTGCAGTAGCCGTTATTTCCGTCTGCGGCTGCCAGGCCGGTCGAGGAAATGATGCGCCAGTCAATGACGGAGGGGGGCTCCGAAGTTGACGGCATTCGACTGACCTGCGATGAGGTAGATATCGCCAACGCCCACTCTGGAAACAGAGCTCACGACCGAAGGGGTGCGCCTGAAGTCACTGAGCGGAATTTGATTTCGTACCAGCCTGAACTAAGGCATCCCCGGGAAGGGCGATGTGCATAAAAACGCTATTTAGGCTCCAGATGAGCGGTGATTTTCTCCACGGCATTCTCAGAAGTTAGGCCATGCTTTTTCCTGAGAATATCAGGGTTGCCATGCTCGATAAATTGATCAGGCCAACCAATGCGCTCCACGGGAGTATCGATGACCTCGTCGTGCAGGAGTTCGATGATTGAGAGTCCGAAGCCGTTGTAGAGAACGTGATCTTCAAATGTGCAGACGACCGTGCTCTTTTTGGCGTATTCGCTGATGGTTCGGGCATCAAGGGGCTTGATCCATCGAGGATTGATCAAGGTGACGCTGTATCCCTTGCTTTCGAGAGCTTCTTTGGTCTTCAGGGCTACTTCCATCATGGTTCCCAAGGGAATGAGGCAGACATCGGAGCCTTCTTGAATCACCTCAGCCTCGCCGATTGTGAGGAGTTTCGGCTTGTCCTTAATGGTGGCGCCGGGGCCGTTTCCGCGTGGGTAGCGGATGGCGATGGGGCCGTCCTCATAGTTGGCCATGGTCCAGAGCATGTCGATGAACTCATCTTCATCTTTGGGCTGCATGTGAACGATCCCCGGCACGTGGCGAAGGTAGCCGATGTCGAAGAGTCCGTGGTGAGTCGGGCCATCGTCTCCGGAGAGTCCACCCCGGTCCATGCAAAGGCGGACGGGGAGGCTCTGCAGAGCCATGTCATGAATGATCATGTCGTAAGCCCGCTGCATGAAAGTAGAGTAGATCGCGAGGAAGGGGCGGAGGCCTTCAGAGGCGTGACCACAGGCAAAGAGGGCGGCGTGTTCTTCCGCGATTCCGGTGTCGAAGTATCGTTCTGGAATTTCCTTCTTAAAGGTTTCCAATTTGGTTCCGCCGGGCATGGCGGCGGTAATGGCGGTGATCCGCTTGTCTTCTTTGGCGAAGTCCGTGACGGCGCGGCCGAAGAGTTCCGAGAAGGTGGGGGCACCGGTCGCGGTGGAGCCATCATCAACGTTGTAGGGCCCGAGGCCGTGGAATTTGCCGGGCTTGTCGAGGGCCGGTTGGTATCCGCGACCTTTTTCGGTGATGATATGCAAGATGACCGGTTCGTCTTTCTCCTTGAGGTGCTCGAGGGTCTTGATGAGGGAGGGGAGATCGTGCCCGTCGATAGGCCCGTAATAACGAAGGCCAAATTTCTCAAAGAGAACGTTCGGCATGATCATATTTTTGGCGTTGCGTTCGACCTTGTGGGCAAATTTACGCGCACCGGGGCCGGCCACTTTTTCGACGAGATCTGCAGCCTTGGCCCGGATTCCGTTGTAGGCGGGGTGGGTCTGAAGGGTGTTGAAATATTTGGCGAGAGCTCCAACATTCTTATCAATGGACCACTCGTTGTCATTGAGAATGACGATGCACCGTTTAGTGGTGACCGCGATGTTGTTGAGGGCTTCAAGGGTAGGGCCGCAGGTGAAGGCTGCGTCGCCAGCTACCGCGACGACGTGGTTGTCGGCGCCTTTGATGTCGCGGGCCGAGCACATTCCGAGGGCCGCTGAGAGGGCGGTTCCAGCGTGACCGGCTCCATAGCAGTCGTGCTCGGATTCGGTCCGGAGGAGGTAGCCATTGAGGCCCTCATATTGACGAATGGTGTCAATTTTTTCGGCCCGGCCCGTCAGCATTTTGTGGACATATCCTTGGTGGGAGACGTCGAAGAGGAACTTATCGACGGGAGAATCGAAAACCTTGTGAAGGGCGATGCTGAGTTCGACGACACCGAGGTTGGGTCCAAGGTGGCCGCCCGTGTTTGAGAGCGAGTTGATGAGAATCTCTCGAATTTCTTCGGCCAGATCAGGAAGGTGATCTGTTGGAATTTTTTTGAGGTCGTCAGGGCCTTGGATCTGACCGAGGAGTGTGTTTTTAGAAGAGTCTGACATCGTCGTCGTGGTCGGAATCGTTATTCGGGGTGTCTCCCTCGAGATCGCCCGTATTGTCGGGCTCTGCATGAAGGTTCGCTTCCACCAGGTCGAGTCGTTTTCGAGCTGATTTTAAGGTCGTTTGGCAGTATTGAAGAAGCGCTTGCCCGCGTTCGAAGTCATCGAGCAGGCTGGTGAGAGAGGAGGGATCCCGCTCCAGACGTCTTGTGATTTCTTCAAGCTCCTGCGCCGCTTCTTCAAAAGAGGTGGCGACGGACTTCTTGGCGGGTGATTTTTTCGGTGGCATGGCCTCGTTTGGATCTACCGCTGCTGCTCAATGATGGGCCGCTTGGAGTAGTAGATGATTCGGGCAGGGAAAAGGTGCCGCTGTTCAGGGTAGCGGGCCATGATTTCAGAAAGGGCTGGATCGCGGAGGCCGAGGCCACCTGGGCCAATTCCACCGTTGGTGGCAGTCATCGCCGGGCCGTCGAGCATCAGGGATGCGAATTCTTCTCCGGTGCCATAAGGAGCGCCGCGATAGAAGGGGTTGTCCGCAAATGAGACCGGGCTGATCATGATTCCGGCAGTTTGCAGCTTCTGATCTTCGGCCAGTTCTTCCAGGTCCTCAAATTCCGCAATCTTGCGGGGAAGCCAGATCGAATGGCGGTCGGCATACCAGGCTACGGCCCATGGCTGGTCAGAGAAGATAATGTCGGTTGGTTGGGTCGCGTCGTGGAGCGTTCTGCTGAGAGCTGAGGGGTAGTAGGGTGGCCAAACCGGGCGCTTTTCCGTCACTGATGCCAGACCGGAGCGTATCGCATTGGGAATTGAAAGGGCGAGGGGACCGGCGCTAATCATGACGACGATCACGAAGTGGCCGTATCGCATGAAAGTACTGCCGGACGGGAGTTCCAGACGACTCCAGAGGATGGAGAAGAAGGCCAGTCCATAGGCCGACATAATGGGAGCGAAGAGAATGTGGAGTTGGTTTGGATCGGTCGAGCTATTGGAAAGACCATAGAGAGCCATGCCGAGGCTGGCCATGATCCACATGAGGAGGACGATCCAACGGAATTTGGCAATGGATTCCCGCTTGAAGGGATGCAGAAGTGCAAAGAAGAAAAGGGGTGCCGCGAGAATTGCTCCGAAGTTGTTGTAGAGTTGGTTGGTCTGGCTGAGGATGTTACTCGATGTGTTAAGAATCAACGAGTTGAGGTTGTAGAGCACGCGATAGGTTTCTTCGCTGGGGTCACTGGTACGCATGACGGCTTCCTCGGATTCGGTGAGGCCACCGTAAATGGTCATTCCGGCCATGCCAGTTGGGTTCCCGGTCCATTCCATATTCTTCACCATGAAATAGGAGCTGAAGATGAGAAGCATGCCGAGGACGAGAAGTCCGGAAACTCCCTTGGGTCGGAAGAAGAAGGCGGCGTAGATGACGAAGCCGAGTGTGATCCAGATCGTCAACCAGTGCGCCAGTGCCAGTAAGGATAGGAAAACGGCGGCGACAATGATGGAGCCGATGGTGGCGCGGTTCTCGATGGAGGACTCAAGCGCCCGGTAGATAAAGAAAAGGGCGCAGGAAAAGAGCAGTAGCATCAGCATCTGCGGGAGCCCGGTATGGGTGAATTTCCACATCAGGTCACTGAGAGCCATTAGGAGGGCGGTCACTCCCGCGATTTTGACATCAAAAATCCGGGAGATCAGGAGATAGTTCACCCCGATGGATATGAGGAAAAGAATCACCGCAACCGCTGCGATGACCTCGTCCAGGCGGTAAACGGTCCGCTTATCTTCCACCATTTGGAATTTTTCGAAATCATCACCTCCCACCATTTTAAGGACGGCACCGTAAAGGAAGGGGCCAAGCGGGGAGTGGTAGGTGTCATACATCGAGTCGAGCTCGAGATTCACGCCTTCGACTTGCTGGGCTTTCCAGATGGCGGCGGGGCGGATGACCTTGGTGACGGCATTGTTTCCCCGGGCGATCTCGCGTCCGATCTGGGCTTGTTCCATTCCCTTGGCTTCCGTGAGGCCCCGGAAAGTCAGTCCCAAATAGAACAGGACGAGAGCAAAAAGGAGAACGAAGAAGAGGAGGCGGCGAATCAGGACGGCGGTGTCAAAGCCGCCGACTTTGGTGGAAGTAATCATGATAAATTAAGAAACGTCGATAGAGGAGTCGCTAAGTTTTCGTTGAAGGGTTCGCCTGCTGATTCCGAGGAGTCCTGCTGCTTTGGTCCGATTGCCATCGGTTGCGAGCAGGGCACCTTGAATTGCGCGTTGTTCGAGCGCATGCAAGTTGAATTCCGGTTCAGGGGCAAGGGTGTTTTTTACGGAACCACTTTCTATTCTTGGACCTCCGTTCATTAGGAAGTCAGGTAGATGTTGAATGTCGAGCTTGCTTTGATTCGACATAACGACGGCATGTTCGATGGCAGTGCGGAGTTCTCGGACGTTGCCGGGCCAGTCGTAGCCGATGAGACGGGCCATTGCGTCCTCGGTGAGGGGTTTCTCCGGCCGGTCATTTTCTTTGGCAAATTCGCCGAGAAATGAGTTGGCGAGGATGACGATATCCTCCCGTCGCTCGCGGAGGGGAGGCATTTGGATGCCCAGAACGTTGAGTCGAAAATAGAGATCTTCGCGGAATTCCCCGGCGGTGACCATTTCGGTGAGGCGGCGGTTGGTGGCGGCGATGACGCGAACGTCGATTTTCACCGAGGTGTTGGAGCCCACCCGCTCGATGGTTTTTTCGGAGAGGGCCCGGAGGAGTTTGACCTGGGTGGCGGCGTCGATTTCGCCAATTTCATCGAGAAAGAGAGTTCCTCCGTCAGCTTGCTCGAATCGTCCGATGCGTCGTTGGGAGGCTCCGGTGAAGGCTCCTTTTTCATGCCCGAAAAGCTCGCTTTCCAGAAGTTGGGCTGAGAGAGCCGCGCAGTTCACCGCGACGAATTTCTCGCCGGGGCGGCCGGAGAGGTCGTGCAGGATGTGGGCGACGACTTCCTTGCCTGTTCCCGATTCGCCTTCAATGAGAACGGTGGCTCGGGTGGGGGCAATTTGTTCGATTTTATCAGCGATTCGCTGCATTTGCGACGAGCTGCCGATCAGTCGACTCAATCCGTGACCGGATTTGGCTTTGCTCTCGCGAAGGACGACATTTTCTTCCGAGAGTTTGCGGTTTTCCTTTTCCAGGCTGCGGCTGCGGACCGCGCGCTTGAGCAGAAGTTCCACCTCATCGAGATTTAAGGGTTTCGTGACGAAGTGCCAGGCTCCCCGGCGCATCGCCTCCACGGCGGTGTCGACCGATCCGTAGGCGGTCATCATGAGCGAAACGGGCGGCTGGGGGAGGGCGAGGGCAGCATCCAGAACTTCCATTCCGGAATCAGCGCCGAGGCGAAGGTCGGTAAGGAGAAGGTCGACGTCCTCGCTTTTGAGGACCTGCCGGGCCTGCTGTAAATCCGCGGCGACGTAGCAATCAAAGCTGTGCTCGAGCGCCATGCGGAGGGCGTCCCGGGTTGCCTTTTCGTCGTCTACGATGAGGAGGGTTTTCATTAGATTTCGATCGGGGCTTGGTCTTCGATGAGGCGCACCCGCTTGTCATTTCTTGGGAAATAGAGGGTCACCGTGGTTCCGGCTCCTACTTCACTTTCGACCTCTAACTCTCCGCCATGTTCACGGAGAATTCGTCGTACGATGAGCATGCCGAGGCCGGTGCCGTTGGTTTTCGTCGTTTTAAAGGGTTCAAACATCGCGCCCATCACTTCCGGGGAGATGCCGCTGCCATTGTCAGAGATCGAAAGTTTGACCTCGTAGTCGGTTGCGGAGCTTTTGATGGAGATTTCGCCGTCCGGCTGGCCGACTGCCTGATAGGCATTGCGAATGATGTTGTAGATCGCCTGTTTGATCTGGGTGGGGTCAAGATCAAGGGTGGGGACTTCCTCTGCGAGATCCAGTTCGACGCGGATTTCCCGGCTTTCGAGTTCCGGACTGAGGGCGACGAGACTTTCTTCCAGGAGTTCATGGAGTTCCACCGGCCGGCGTTCGGGCGTGGTGGGTCGCATTGCTTGCAGGAATTGCTTCAGGATGGTGTCGAGTCGACCGATCTCGGTGCGGGAGGTCCTTAAGTGATCGAGCAATGGTTCCTGATCTCCGTCGGGAAGGGCTCGAACTTTGCGCTCAAGAAGTTGAAGGTGGAGGGAAAGGGAGTTGAGAGGGTTGCCGATTTCATGGGCGACTCCGGCGGCCAGCAAGGTGAGTGCGTTGAGGCGTTCGGATTCGATTTCTTCCTCGGCTTCAGCGCGCGAGCGGGTGACATCGCGAACGAGCATGACGTGGCCGAGATCGGCTTCACCTTCCTCGGCGACGGGGGAGAGGTAGAAATTGAGATAGCGGTTTTCGGGGTAGAAGACCTCAAGGTCGCGACTGACGGTTCCCCGGGCCGATTGCATCAAAGAGCGCCAATCGACGCCACGAACGATCTCATCAAGAGATTTTCCTTGGGCGACGTCCGGGGTTGTTCCGAAGAAGCGACATCCGGCGTGGTTGATGAAACTGATGTTTCCCGAGGTCTCAAGGAGCAGGACGCCTTCCTGGAGGGCTTCAAAAACCTTTTGGAGAAATCCCTTTTCCCGAACGAGACGTGAAAGCAGCGCCTGAACCTCACCGGGCTCGATTTGATCGAGGCGGGAGATGATTTTTTCGAGAACGGCGGATTTCACGACAGGGACAGAATGTCACACTCTCTCATCCGGCCTGCAACGAAAATGATGCGAACTCTTTTGTCGGGGTGGGTGTTCCCTGAGAGGTGTTTTGTCATGATGCGATTGTTCTCGAGACGACGATTGACTCGACCGGCAGCTGGTATCGCTACACCACCGTGAATCTGGGGTGGCTCTATCTGGAGCACGACAAGCCCACGACGCTGAGCGTGAAGGTCACCCTGTATCAGGGCTGCGGAAAAGAGCAGGGGGGCAGTCCGGTGAGCCTTCATCCCGCTGACCAGATGAAGCCCTTTCAAGTGCTTGCGACCGGTCATTTTCAGGACTTCCAAGCGGTCGATCTCGGCACCTTCGATCTCGCAAAAGGAGCTCACCACCTGGAACTCCGCCCAACTGGAAAGGTCAAAGTCGCGGTGATGGACGTGCAGAAAATTGTTCTCTCACCCGCAAAGTAAGGCCGTTCGTTCTTGATCGTTCGCTCATGCTGGGGAAACTCTGCGCCCCGACCCCATGAGTGAGAATGCAACTATCGCCCAAATTGGTGCCGCTATCGCCGCCCACCAATCCTTCGCCGTCGTCAGCCACGTTCGTCCGGATGGCGATGCCATTGGTTCTATCCTCGCCCTGGGGCACGCTCTTGAGCAACTCGGGAAATCAGTCCGCTATCTGAACGAAGATGGTTGCCCCGAAAGTCTCGAGTTCCTGCCTGGATCAGAAAAGGTGGAGGTTTCCTCCACGGCTGAAAGTGTCGATGTGGAGGTGGCGATTTTTCTCGATACCGCGGCCCATAGCCGGGTGGGCGCTGGGAGTTTGAAGGCGATTGAGGGCGCAAAACTTTTGATCAATATCGACCACCATATCTCCAATCCGGGCTACGGAGATTTAAACTACGTGGACGCCAAGAGCCCAGCGACGGGCCAAATCATTTATGACATTCTGAGGGAGCTGGATTATCCCATCTCGGAAATTTCGCGAGACTCCATCTACGTTGCGACTTCGACGGACACCGGCTCCTTTCAATATCCCGGGACGACACAGCGCACCTACGAAATGGCTGCCGATCTCGTCTCGCGTGGTCTCAATGTGGGGGAGATCAATCAGCTGACCTACGACAACCAACCTTACCGCAAGGTCGAGCTGATGCGGACCTTGCTCAACACGCTGGACCGCAGTGAGGATCACAAACTCGTCTGGTGGGACCTGCGGGAATCCACCAAGGTCGAGCTCGGTCTCATCGATGATGACACCGAGGGGATGATCGATTTCATTCGCGCCGTCCGGGGCGTCGTCGTTGCCGTTTTCTTCGAAGAACTCGGCGGAGGAAATATCCGGGTTTCCATGCGATCGAAGGATCGCCGTATCAATGCCAGCGAGATTTGCGGCGCCTTCGGGGGCGGAGGACACGCCCTGGCCGCCGGGATCCGGATGGCCGGCCCGCTCGCAGAGGCCCGCGACATGGTCCTCGCCGAAATTCGCACTGCCATGGCAAAGGCGGGGCTCTAACACTTTATTAACATGCAGAATCCGAACGACCTTCCCAGCGGAGTGCTCTTGATTGACAAGGCCTCCGGAATGACTTCCCACGACGTTGTCGCTATCGCCCGTCGCCAGTTGAATATGAAAAAAATTGGCCACTGCGGGACGCTTGATCCCATGGCGACCGGTCTCCTCATGCTGGTGATCAACCGTGCCACCAAGATCCAGGATCTCCTGATGAGTGAGGACAAGACCTACTGCGGAACGCTCACCCTCGGTGCCACGACCTCGACCCAGGATAAGGAAGGGGAGATCCTGGAAGAGAGGGAAGTTCCCGCTTTGAGCGAGGATGAGGTGAAAGCGGCTTTCGAGTGTTTTACCGGAAATTTTGACCAGATTCCACCCATGGTCTCCGCGATCAAGAAGGATGGCGTCCCTCTCTATAAGCTGGCTCGCAAGGGCCAGGTCGTGGAGCGTGCTCCGCGGCCGATCTATGTGACTAAGTACGATGTCTCGCGGGTGGCATTACCGGAGGTTGATTTTACGGTAGATTGTTCCAAAGGTTTCTATGTGCGCACTTACGCTCATGATATTGGCGAGAAGCTTGCCTGCGGTGCCCACCTCAGTGCCCTCAGGCGCACCCGCTCCGGGAGGTTTAATCTGGACCGTGCCGTGCCGGTCGAAGTTCTCAAAAAAGCAAGTCGCGAAGAGCTGGTGAGCTCCTTCATCAGCCTTGCTGAAATTTCCCTCATGCGGGGAGCTTGATGATGAAAAATCTCCCTAAAATCTTCCTCGTTCTCAGCCTCCCGCTCTACGTGATCGATCAGATCACCAAGTGGTGGGCTGTCTCGTCCTTCAGCGAGCCGATGGGGAATTATACCGCGACCTTGGACGATAAAATCCCGGTGATTGACGGCTTCCTTTGGTGGTGGCGGATTCACAACCAGGGCGTCGCTTTTGGTCTGGGGAACGGCACGACCTGGGCTCCGCTCGTCTTTACCTGCGTGCTCATCCTGGCCATCGTTCTCATCACGGTGTTTTGGAAGAAGGGAGCCTTTGCCAACAAGCCCGCCCGGCTGGCAGCGGCGCTGTTAATCGCGGGGATCTTTGGGAATTTGACGGATCGCCTGGTGCAGGGATTCTATCTCGATCAATATGCCGACAAATCCTTCGTGACCCGCTTGTCCAAGGGATACGTCGTGGATTTCATCGACGTCAAGCTGCCGGGCTATGAGAAGATTTCTCCGGCGAGCGGGGGACATTTCCCGACTTTTAATGTCGCGGACTCCTGTATTTCAATCGCTGCTGTTCTATTGTTTGTATCGGCATTTAGGCCGGAAGATGATAAGAAAGCAGCCTCATGAACATCCCCCGTTCGTTCTTGTTCTCTTCCTGTGCCTTTTTCAAGCGTCCGATCGTTCTCCGCCGGGGATCCCCTTGACCTTGGGCCGCCGTCCGTGAGCCGGGTGTTGGATCACGACCGCCTCTTTCGCAGCGAGCCGGGGATGTTGGAGCAGATTTCCGAACGCCTCGTTTCGCTGAAGAGGGACTACGACATGGAGGTCTATTTGGTCTATTTGGTCTATTTGGTCTATTTGGTCTATTTGGTCTAGTTGGTCTATTTGGTCGTGCGGTCGTGCGGTCGTGCGGTCGTGCGGTCGTCCTCGATCGGAGAGAGAGTTCGGGAAATTGGGGGTGAATATCACCGGCATTGGTTGGGCGAGGAAAATGACGGGCTGATTTTTCTTATTAGTGGATCTGGAAGCTCCAATGGCATCATCGGGCGTTCCCGACCTCTTTAAAAAGCGTGAAAGCGAAGCCTATTACTTTCCGGATCTCGCGATGCAGATGCGGCTTCAGGCCCGCAACGGGGGAGGCAAGCTCACTTGCCTTTATTTTGGGCGAGATTCTTCTGATTCCGGGCAATGACCTTGGCCTTGGCCCGCTGATAGCGCGTCTTTGGCAACATTTTAGGCATCATGGCAGAGAGAAGATAGACGATGGGATAGGCCAGTAGCATCAAGATAAAGGCGAGGGTGAGGAACCCGAGAATGAAGCTTCCGCCGTTGAGAACCTCGTTTTCCATCCCCGGAATGAAGTGAAGGGAGATTTGGATTTTCTCAAGGATGGGGTGAATGGGAATATGGAGGGTATCCTGGAGGAAATCGCCGAAGCGCTCCTGGAAGAGCATGATGGGGAGCTGGGTGAATGGATTGGTCACCCAGCACGCGGCGAGAGCAAAGGGAACGTTGGCCCGGAATCGGACCGCTCCCAGAGCTGCCAAAAGCATCTGCCCGGGAATCGGGAGTTGGGAAAAAAAGAGACCAATCGCGAGCCCGGAGGCGACGGTGTCCCGGCAAGGGTGCCAGAGTTCACGATGGAACATGGGGACGATGATCTTCTGCAGCCATCCATGTCTCCGCAAACCCGGACTCCGGAGAGTGCGATAGGCCTTCCGGACGAGACGGAGGTAGCGGATTTTAAAGTGGTAGCCCATGGAAGAACGGGAAGGAAAGGGACAGGGAAGATATGCCGCTTATCGGCTGGTCTTTCAAGAACTACCAAAGGGCGTCGAATTCTTTGCTGTCTTTGAGCTGCCGGATCTGGTCGAGCCGTTCGCCGATGGTCTTGGTCCAGGGGGAGAATTCTTCGGGAATGGGTGCTTCTGATTGAATCCACTCGCCCGTGGCAGGGTGGGTCACGCCCAGTCGCCAGGCGTGAAGCATGAGGCGGGACACTTCGCGGACTTGTCGCGCCGGTTTGCTGTAGATGGGATCGCCGAGGAGCGGGTGGCCGAGGAAGCGATTGTGGACGCGGATCTGGTGGGTGCGGCCGGTGTGAAGGGCGCAGAGAATAAGCGAGGTGCCATCGGGCGCGGTGTGAAGGAGATGGAGGTCGGTGATGGCGGGCTTGCCGGATCCGGGATTGCAAACGTCCATCCGTTGCCGGTGAACCGGGTGGCGGGCGATGTTGTTGAAGACGGTCTGGTGGGCCGTCTTGGGCGGCGATTGGGCCACGGCGAGGTAGAGCTTGCTCGTGCTGCGATCCGCGAATTGGCCGACGAGGTGCTTGAGGGCCTCGTTGGTTTTCGCGGCGACAATGCACCCGGAGGTGTCTTTATCGAGTCGATGAACGATTCCCGGCCGTCCTTCTCCGCCTTCGTCGGCGAGTTGCCCCGCGCAATGGTGAAGGAGGGCATTGACGAGGGTGCCATCGGCATTGCCCGCGGCGGGGTGGACGACCATGCCGGGGGCTTTATTAAGAATGATGATTTTAAGATCCTCAAAGAGAACGGAAAGGGGAATGTCCTGGGCAATGAGTTCGGTCGTCTTTTCCTCGGGAATGACGATGTTGATCTGATCGCCCTTTTTTAAGGCCGCCCGGGCTTTGACCTTTCCTCCATTAAGGAGGATGTGGCCGTCCTTGATAAGGGTCTGGATCTTGGCGCGCGAGAGGTCGGGAAGCTGCGATGCGAGAAAGGCATCGAGCCTCTGGCTTCCGGATTCGCTGAAAGTCAGGGTCACGGCGGGATTATCCTCGAAAGAGAATCAGGACGGCGACGAAAAGGCAGCCCACCATGTTGGCGACGAGGTCCCAGCAGGTGTTGTAGTAGCCTCCGACATTGGTGGAAGGCAGGCTGAGGACGGCCAAAAATTCCACGATTTCATTGAGGGCACCCAGGCCCATTCCGGTGAAAACGCAGAGGAAGATCATGCCCATGGAGGGGTAGAGTTTACGCCCCAGGCGCTGTTGCACGCTGGCGCGGAGGGCCTCCCAGGCAAGCCAGGTGGTGGTGCCGAAGCCGAAGGCGTGGATGATGTGGTCATACTTCAGCCAGGTCCCCACAACCCACCAGGAATAGAGGACTTTGTTTTCACCGTCATACTTCCAGCCATCGGGAATTTGGACCAATCCGCCTGCAAGGTGCAGGGCACCCCACAGGGTGAGGCTCCACAGAAGGGTGTTGGAGAAATTGACGCGGCTGTGCATGAACGCCACCAAGGCCGTGATCACGACGAAGAAGGGGATGTAAACCTTGAGGAATTCCCAGTTTTGCTGGGTGACGGCTGCGCTGATTGCCGCAACAAGGTAAAATGCCGCGACCAGGATCACAGTGCGGGGAAATCTTGCTTTCTTCATGGCTCTCAGGGGACGCTAAGAAGAATCAAGGTAAAGGGCGAGATGAATTCGAGGGGGATTTTGGAGCTCAGCCGCCCTGGATCTTTAATCTACGCTCAAAAAACCTTCGGAGATCGGCCCAAAGAAAACGGCTTCCCCCAATCTCCTGAATTTTGGAATTAGGAGAGCCCTGCAATCTCGAAGAAAAACAGGCTTCATCATTTTTGCTGAAGCCCGAAACAAGAAGGGGGGAAATCACTCGCAAACTTTACAGCTTGGTCTCGTCGACCACCACGTGTTGTTCTGCTCCACTAGACCAATTCAGAACAGGCACACCACGGCGTTCAACCTGCATAGTGAGAAAATCTAAAGCACCTTGGGGTATCTGCTGA
>CAWUTG010000017.1:0-70387 GCA_963925135.1 uncultured Verrucomicrobiales bacterium
CGGAGCCGGTGCCTCGTTCGTTGATTTTGGCGGCACTCAGATCGAGGGCATCGACCGCGTCCCTGACAAAGTGGACCATGTGATCTTTGGCGATCCAGTCCCGCAGATCGGGCGGGAGCAACAGTGGGGTGTCATGGTCGACATGAACGAACTTGGCTGCCATGTGGAAGCTTGCATAGATGTTCTGATGAGCTCCACCTCTAAGTCCGACAGGCTGCTAGTGAAGCCTCAAATGTCAACCTACACAAAAAGTTAACTTGTCCAATCTATTTGACTAACACGAAGAGATTCCCCTTCGAGATTTTTTCTCTCGCTTCCTCCCGCCCTCGTTTTCAAAGTCAGCAAATGTCGAATCCATACCTGCGCACTCCCGAAAAAGTGATCGAGCCTCCGAGCGATCTTTGGGGAACCATCAAGCGTCTCGGACCAGGGTTCGTCCTCTCGGCATCCATTGTCGGCTCCGGAGAATTGATCGCCACCACCCTTTTTGGGGCCAAAGTGGGATTCATCTGCCTCTGGCTCATCCTCTTTTCCTGTCTCGTCAAAGTCGCCATTCAGATCGAATTCGGTCGCTTTACCATCTATTCAGGAAAAACCTCAATGCAGGCCCTCAGTGAGCTCCCCGGCCCCAGGTTCGGAAAAGGCCAGGCCGGTTGGGCCGTCTGGGCTTGGTTTATTCTCCAACTCCTAAAAACACTCCAAGTTGGAGGAGTCATCGGAGCCCTGGCGCTCGTCTGCAGCCAGCTTTACCAACTCGGCCCTCACAGCAACATCATCTGGACCATCATTGCCGCAAGCATTGCCATGATTGTCGTCCGGCGAGGAATCTACGGCCCCATCGAGAAATGGTCCATCATCATGATCGGACTCTTCACCTTGCTCACCATCTTCTCCATTATCGCCCTTCAATGGACCCCCTTCCTCATTTCCGGTGCTGAAATCGCCTCAGGATTCGACTTCAAGCTACCTACCGGATTCCTACTCATTGCCCTGGGAACCTTCAGCATCACCGGCGTCGGCGGAGATGAAATTCTGGCCTACAACTACTGGCTCATTGAAAAAGGATACGCTTCTTTCACCGGTCCCGAGCCTGAAAAAAATCGCAAAGAATGGCTCGTCCGCGCCAAAGGTTGGATCAGGGTGATGCAACTCGATGCCGTCCTCTCCATGGTCTGTTACACCATCGTCACAGCTCTCTTCTACCTCCTGGGGGCCGCCATTCTCCACCGGCAAAAATTGGTCCCTGAGGAACAGGATCTCGTCCCAAGCCTTTCCCGAATGTATACCGATACCTTGGGCCCATGGGCTGAAAATGCCTTTCTCATTGGAGCCATCATCGTCCTCTTCTCCACCCTCTTGGCCGCCCTCGCAGCCTGGACCCGCCTCTTCTCCGATGCCTTCGGGCGTTTCAATTGGATCACTTTCGAAAACACCGCCGAGCGAACCAAATCAATCGCCCGCCTTTCCATCATCTTCCCCGTGATTTGGAGCCTTCTCTATTTCACATATAAGGCCCCCGCGCTCATGATCATCATCGGAGGCTCGTTGACGACACTCATTCTCTTCATCGTCATCTTTGCTGCCTTTGTGATGAGATACCGTTGGTTACCCCACGATCTCAAACCATCCAAAGCTTTCGATCTGGCCTTCTGGCTGAGCTGCCTCTCGATCGCAACTGCGGGAATTTACTCAATCGTAAAATACTTCATTAGTAACTAAACCGGCACCGCCAGCGAATCTACGATCTCCTGCACGACCGAGTCGCCCGTCTTCCCGGAATAATGAGCATCACTCTCAAGAACAAGACGGTGCCCCACCACTCCGGGTGCCAGCGATTGAATCGTTTCGGGAACGACAAAGTCCCGACCTTCAAACAGCGTGAGCGCCTGTGAAATTCGTAACAGATTGAGCGAAGCCCGTGGACTGGCTGCCAACTTAACATCGGATCTCGATCTCGTCGCCGCCACCAATCGCACAATATATTCCTGAAGCTCCGGGGAGACCACGACCGACCTCACGGCAGCTCTCACCTCGGCGAGCTCTTCAGGCGTGACGACCGCCTCAAGCCTCGTAAGCGGATGATGGCTTTCCTGGGCCTGGAGAATCCCAATCTCCTCCTCAACCGTCACATAGCCGAGCGCGCATTTGTATGCGAATCGATCCATCTGGGCCTCCGGTAACGGATAGGTTCCACGAAGCTCGACCGGATTCTGAGTCGCAATCACAAAGAAGGCCTCGCCCAGATCAAAGCGATTTCCTTCCACTGTGACCTGACCTTCTGCCATCGCTTCCAACAAAGCACTTTGGGTCCGGGGTGACGCCCGGTTGATTTCATCAGCCAGCAGAATGTCGCTAAAAATGGGACCACGATGAAACTCAAAACTGGCGGTTCGCGAATCCAGGACACTCACCCCCAGAATATCCGAGGGCAGGAGATCCGGCGTAAATTGAATCCGTTGGAAATTGGCCCCGCCCACCGAGCGCGCAATCGCCTTTGCCAAGGTCGTCTTTCCAGTACCTGGAAAATCTTCCAGAAGCACATGCCCTCCAGCCACCATCGTTGCGAGCACCCGCCGCACCGTCTCTCCCTGCCCGAGCATCACTCCACGCACGGAGTTCTCGAGTCGGGAAACAATTTCCCCAGCCTTTGTCATAAACTATTCGGCTGATTTTTGATTGTTCCACTCATCCCAAACGGGACGAGCTACCTTCTCGTGCCAGGCCACGAGCTCCTTGAGGGCCGTAAAGTCCTCCTTATCCATCTCAGCTTCGATCGTATCGAGCATTTCCTCATTTCGCATTCTCTTTGCCTTGTTCGTCTCCAGAAAAATCTCAGCGTCAACCAGAACCCGCGGACCAGCCTCTGTCGAAACGATCACCAGCAAGGGACAGGACATCTCAAGCCCCCGGCCTTCATCCACCATCAACGAAAACCCGCGAAACTTACCCGCAGCCTTGGAGTCGATAATTCGATCGGGCTCGGTAGCCGCCGCAGCGCCCGCTCGCACGAAACCTAAATCTCGAAGCAATAAGCTCGGCTTCTCAGGCATCTTTCGGATCGCAGACTTTTCCAACAGCTGCATCATGGAGCCATTGACCAACACCAAACGCCAATCAGTGACCACCCGGCGACCATCATCTTCCAAAACTGCCGCTCCCTTCGGATCAATCATTCCAACCTTCTTCCAAAGTTCAGCGAGATAGGATTCCTCCATGTTCACGAGATCGCCCTTCATCTCCTTCCACAATTCCTTCCTCACGTCCGCGAGAGATTCGTCATACGAATTCTCCATGGGACGCTCCAATCCGGGAATCACCGCCCAGCCACTCTCCTCACGGGCCATCCAAACGTTTACAAAACTGGGTTCCCATGAACCAATTGCAGGCTCAATCATGATCACGCCGAGGGCCAGCCCCTCCTTTTGGTAGACTTTCTTCAGCTCAACATTAGCACGCTGTTCAGCGTCATGGGCGCCCCCCCACCAGATCACCGCTTCTTGATAGCGGCCGATTCGGCGCTCATCAATAGCGCTCACTTCGTCGTTTCCACGAAGGCGAAATCGAGCCCCCTGCGGAAGCTCTTTCAAATCCTCAAGATCCGGAAGTCCAAGCTCACCTGCCTCTTCGTCGGGCTTTTCCTCTTCGTCAGGATTTCCCTCTTCGTCAGGCTTCTCCACTTCGTCCTTCTCCACTTCGCGATAAATCCGACGAAGGTATCCGGTTAAATTACGGCCCTGCAGCTCATCAACAATTCCTTTCATCACTGCCCCGGGATTGCTCTCCCGAATCGCCTCGTTCTGTTCCTCGAAAACCCGTCCCATCTCCTTCGAGAGTTCACGGTCTTCCCAGTTAAACTCTTCACGATGGGCGGCCCGGTGCCCGCTGCTGCTCTCATCAGCGTGGGAGAAAAATGCAGGGAGTTGAATCCGCCACCCCCGTGTCGTCTTTATTAAATGAAAGCGAATCGGAGTCCGCGTATTGTCATCAGGCTCCACTTCAAAACTCGAAAGGAATGACACCATATAAGTCGCATCCTCTTCATCTCCGTCCCCCTCCATGATGACTTTCATGACACTTCCCGAGGTCAAAACCCTCCAGGCCGAACGCGCATCCTGGCCTTTCATGCCGAGCCGGGTCACCCGGATCTCCTTTTCCCACTGACGATCAGAAAACTCATCACGCTCCAAAAGGCCCAACCAGACAAGCACCTCATTCACCCGCCCGTCCTCGGCCGCATTCAGAAAATGTTGCAAAGCCTCCGCCGCGTCATCTGTCTTTAAGAGATCGGGATCGACTGACTGGGACAAAGAGTCATTAAACTTCTTCAACTCCACTTCCCGCAGGGCCGCTATCGCACTCACCCTTTCGGAAGCCATCCAATGCTCCAAGGCTCCGGTTCTCTCGCGCACATCCTTGCCAAACCCCAAACCTACGTTGTCAAAAGATCCTTCAATGGGGGCCACTTTCCACTCCCCCTTCACTTCCCGTAAACCCAGCGCAACCATCGTTGCTGCATCCGGACTATTCGCCGGCCGCGCTTGTATTAAGACCGCCGCCAAATCGCCTTCAATCTTCTCGAGGCCTGGTGACAGCTCTACTTTTTCCGTAAGAAGCCAGGAAGATCTTCGTTTCCACCCGTCATTAATTGATCGCAATTTCACGGGACCGCAGAACGGCGAAATCGCTAGATTCTCCGGAGTCCCCTTGGGCGAATCTGGGTTTTGAAAACTCTTAAGAACCTCCAGGGCAGCCTCCGTGGGAGTGCCCGCCGAGAGGCCAAGAGTTGATAAGATCAGAGAGAAGACGATCAAGCGCATCTCTGGCACTTTCGCATTCCTGACACCAGCACACAAGCCGAGTCTTTGCGCGATCTTAAATCTAGGGAAACAGCTTCCAAAGAACAAACATCAGTAGCGAGCCCACAAGGAGCCCTAGCGTCATGCCATAGAGCGCAGTCTGGACCTGAAATGGCTCTAATGCCGGAGCGGCGATCACCGTCGGAGGAACCGCCGGCACCTTGATGAAGCTTGGCTTAATTCCCCGCTCAAGGTAATTGGAAAACTCACGCTGTCCTTTGATCGCTTGCTCGTAAAACTCCAGCGCCTCCACCCAGGCAAGATTGGCACTCACGACCGCTGAGATCTGATTATAAGGGCCCACATCAAGACCTGGCCTTGGATCGATGGGGATATTATTGGCCGCAAAGGCGGCCTTCAAGGCAAGGCGGAAGTCCTCGACTTCCCTTTGATAGGGCTGAATCTCCTCCTTCAGCTTGGCTGTTTCAGCCTCAATACTTTGATCGTCCTGCTCCTTAATCCGGTCGGGAATCGCTCTCCCAACGGCATTGGCAATCTCCGCTGATTCTGCCGGTTCGTGACGGGTCACGACGACGCTCAGTTCTTTCATATCCCGTTCCAGATTGAGATCAATGGCACTCCTAAGCTCGGAAGTCGCTTCGTCCACACTCATTGCCCATCGCTTGGCGAGGCCCAAATCATCAATGACCAGCTTCAATGCTTCGTCGGATTCGATCTCAAGAAGGGTCCGGTCTTCATTCTCGTTCAACAGCCCGGTCTCTGCTTTCTCGACTCCAAGCGCCACAAAGGGCTTGCGAATATCCACCGAAACCACCGCAACTGCCACATAGTCCTTCGGAGTATCTTCCCAGCGTTTCTTGCCATAGAAGTAGCCACCTACCGTCGTTCCAATCGTGATTAAGGCCAGGAGCCAAGACCACCACCAAAAGCCTCTGCGTCCGCGTCGTCGTTTCATAAGTCGAATTAGAACAGTTGGATCGAATCAGTCACCCGAAAAAACAAATCACTTTAAGGACTGATGAAAACGATCCTTGGCGACCAGGCTTTCAACAAACCCGCTCATCAAGGCCGTCGTGGTCTCGATATCATCGTAAGAAGCCATCTCGATCACTGAATGCATACAGCGCAGCGGGATAGACACCAGAGCGCTTGGCACCCCGTCTCGTGATTGATAGATACTATCGGTATCCGTTCCGGTGAAACGACCCGCAGCTTCGTGCTGGAGCGGAATTTTCTTCTTTTTGGCGACATCAATCAATCGCTCAACCACCAACGGATGACTGGCCGAACCATGAGTCACGGTCGGTCCGCTCCCCAGATCAACGCGACCATACATCGGCGCACTGAGTGCCGGGGTATCCGTTGCGTGGGTCACATCAGTGCAAATACAAACGTCAGGCCGAATTCTGTGGGTCGCCATCTTCGCGCCATATCCCCCGATCTCCTCCTGAACTGAATTCAAGCAAACCAAAGTAAAGGCAGGCTTTTTCTTCGACGCGGCGATCTTCTTCATTACCTGCGCGATCATAAATCCGCCAATCCGGTTATCAATGGCGCGGCTCACCAGGCGGTCTTTCCCCAGATCCGTGGGACCATCGGTATAGACGGCAGGATGCCCGACCCGCAGGCCCAGCTTCTCAACATCTTCCTTACTCGATGCCCCGACATCCACCCAAAGCTCGTGAATTTTTGGCGCCGATTCACTGGCAAGAACATCCCGCCTAAGATGAATCGCGGTATTTCCCACGATCCCGGCAACGACTCCCTTATCACCGAGAATTTGAATCCGCCGGCCACGACCGGTCGCCGCGTCACTCCCGCCAACCCGGTCCAGATAGAGAAAGCCTTCCTTCGTGATGAACTTGATCATGTAGCCAATTTCATCAGCGTGAGCCTCGAGCATGACAATGCGATCGGATTTTCCTTTTAAAGTCGCCCAGGTCGAGCCGTATGAATCGCACTCCACTGAATCTGAAAAATTGGAAACATAGTTGGCCCACACCCGCTGCCCGGGCATTTCAAAACCAGTAGGGCTCGGAGTTTCGAGGAGTTCGAACAGGAAGGATTTTTCGGCTTTCGTCATGGCAAAACCATGACCACCGGAACCCGCTCCGTGAAGCGTAATTCCACCTCACTTCTGAAGAATCTTAGCCGCCGCCAGATACCGCTCCCAATCCCAAGCCTGAATATCATGTTTTCCCTCCCGGATGTGATAATTCATGAGACTTGTCCCCACTGCTTCACCTGGCTTCGACCACGAATCTACGGGAAACGGTGATTCCTGCCAGAGAGCATAAACCGGGGCTGCCCCCTTGAGAGCCAGGAACTCCCCTTCCGGATCTGCCCAGTCATCTCCGCTGGCACTCGCAACGTAAACTGGACGAGGGGCCACACAGGCAATCAACTGATGCTGATCCACCGGGAGGTTCTCCTCCTTGTCGTCATACTTCTTAAAATTTCCGGCGAACCAATGCGGAAACGCCTTGTTGATGCGTCCCACCGTTTCTCCGTGCTTACGCTTGCTTAAAGCAGCACCACCGCAGCCCGAGTTATTGGAAATCACCATCGCAAACCGTTCATCCGAAGCACCCGCCCAGAGCGCCGTTTTCCCCAAGCGGGAATGACCAATCACCGCCACCTTGGTTTCATCGATTTCCGACACCTCGCTCAAGTGATCCAACACCCGGCTCAGACCCCAGGCCCAACCCGCAACCGTTCCCCAGCTACTCCCTGTTCGCTCACCGGAAAACAAGGCGTGAACGCCATTTTCAAAGCCATCGTCTTCATCGGGATCAAAGTCATCGCAATGAATCGTGATCACCGCAAAGCCTGCGTCGGCAATCAACTTCACGGGCCAACGATCCGCATTCTCTCCTCTCGCTCCATCGTTCGTTTTGGTAATCCACTCGTCGACTTCAACCGAATGGTTTCCCTTAAAGTTGAGCCCCAGAAATGCCGGGACCTTTTTTTCAGTCACCGGTATGTAAGCCAACGCCCGCACCTTTAACTTCCCACCCAGAGTGAGCACGTATTCGCGACGATGCACCTTGCCATCGAAAACCAAACTCTCGCGATCGAGAGCCCACTCGCTCGCGACTTTCCCGGATGGCACCTTACCATAAACTTCGTTCGCAAAAATGGCCAAGGTCTTCGCCCGCCCGCCGTTCGTCCAATTCTTTACATCCATCTCGGGAAGAGACTGCGCGTGTGCCAAACTGAAAAGGAGTGTAAAAAGGATCAACTTCATCTGCCCATTAAGAACGGTTTCAAAACAGGAGCAATGAAAGTCTCAGCATGCCCCGCTATTTCTTCCCTGATTCCTTTAAGCCAGTGATGGGCAGATTCCTCTTGGAGGACTGAAGCACCAACGCGGAGGTCGCATTGATCAAATCGTCCTCGCCCATATACGGAGCACCCATATGAGGAGTTGTGAAGCGGAGTCCATACCCCGGCTCCCAGGCCAGCGAAAACCACCACGCGTAGGATCGAATAATCTCGTCATATTTTCCAGGCGCACAGAAATTCATCGCGATCAGGCCCCACGATCCCCCGGGCTCGCCATAGGCGTGGCTGTTACGAATCCAAGGATGATGACCATACATGAACGAGATCATGGCGTCCTCCATCTCTTTCTTTTCTCCTCGCAACTCGGCAGCCGTCGCGAATAATCCACTGCGCGACCAAAACTCCGCGAGATCCTTATAAGACTGGTTGTAACCCAACGATCCATGACCACCCTGTTCGAATCTGACCAAGCAAGTGTCATGTAAGGCAGGAGGAGCTCCCAAATTTCGGACTCTATTCCACACCGACTCGCCAGTGCTTCGAAGACCAACAAATGACACCCAGGGACAACTTACCCGACTTTCCAGCGAGAACACTCTCCGAAGCTCTCCCAAGAATGGCTTCGTGACAGCTCTCAAACCAATTCCAGCCAGGATTCAAATCATTCAAAGGCAGCGGAACTCCATTCACCGAAACCACGACATCACCTGCATTGAGCCCTGCCAGTGCCGCCGCCGAACCTTTCCGAACTGACATCAAGGTAAAGGCCGTCTGCTGGTGCTCGATCACAAAACGAACACCTGCCACCTTGATTTTCTCCTCGAATTTCACAACCAGGGCGGTGCGCTGATCCGTAACTTCCTTGGGGCTCCTGCCCTTCCAAACCGTTTTCCAATCGCCCCCCGCTTCCCGGACCTCAACCCGGTAATCCTTGGCGACACCATTCGTGAAACCTCCTTGGCGCGGCAGATAACTCACGCCCTCGATCTCACGGATCTCCCCGAATGCCAACCCGATCCAGTGAGGAGGCTAGCGTTGATCCTTGCCATGGCGACTAAGCCAATCAGTCTCGGGATTCCCATCGAAAACAAGACCGGCAGCGCCCTCTCCTTGTTTCGAAGAAACAATGACCGCCCAATTCGCCTTGGGGGGCGCCCCCGAAACCTCAACCATCGAATCCACAAATACTTCACCCTCCCTAAAAAGCGGGCTCACCTCAAGCCAACGACTTCCGAATAATCACCGACCCACGGCCACTGGCGATCAGCTTTTCCCGGCGCCCTTTGGGGATCTCTTCGATGGGGCACGGTGTATAACCAAGGTTCTCGGTAAAGTAATCCGCAGCCCGCGTGCTCAGCGCAAAGACCCACGGAAACCCGAGCTTACGGGCCCGCTCTTCGGCCGCAGCCACCAGAAGGTGTCCATACCCCTGTCCGCCGTGACTTTGTTTGACGTAGAGACAAGCAACCTCCGCGCACCGGGGTTCGCTCGAGGGATGAAGCGCCACGCAACCCACGACGTTTCCGTCCACCGTCATCACCAAAAAATCACCGAGATTCCCTTCAATCTCATCCCACGATCGCGGCACCAAATGCGCATCTCTCATGGAACGCCCCACCATCGCAAGAAGCTCGGAAATGTCATCCTCGGCGATCGGCCGAATCGACAGATAATCGTCCGCGTAAACCATCACGCCCACACCTTCGTTGGAAAACAACTCGTCCATGAGCACGCCCTGATGTGACTCATCAAGAAGATGCACCCGGGGAATTCCGCCTTCACAGATTCTACCGGCCCGATGAAACAATTCCTTTTCCACTCCGGTCCAATTGAGGGCATCCTCGCGGGAAATGGCATTTCGAATTTCTCTCAAACGGGGAATCAAGATGATCAACTTCGACGCATTCACCTGTGACGCCAGCTCAACAATTTCATCCCCCAGCGAATCCAAACCCGGCGCTTCGACCAAAGCCAGTTGTCCGCGATTCAAAATGGCCTCAACCTTTTCAGCATTCGGCTCAACCCATTGCCACTTCAGCTCACGGTCGACTAGAAGATAGTCGATCTCGCCATTATCAGCCCCGGTTGAAATCACCACCAAGCGCACATCCACTTGCTGAAGCGCAATGAGATCCAGGACCGCTTCCGCAAGCGCCAACTCGGTCATGCGATCTGCATTCAAGACCAAGACAAAGACCTTCCCACGGAAGAAGGGAACATATTGCAGGATGGCACGGACGTCGCTTTGCACGGAAAAAGACTAGAATAAATTAAGCAGGGTCGCGAGACTTTCGACACAGACCATTGACGAAGCCAAAGAGCCCCCAGATGATGGCAAAGATCAGCCCCGTCACCGCAAACCAGTCACCAAAGGCAGCATAGAGGGTGACCCCTCCGTCCTCTAACAGATAAGCCGAGGCCAGAAGGAATCCACGATGAAAGTGGCTCCCGTTCTCATCAACCAATTCACGATTTTCCCGCGAATAGGGATCGACCGTTGAACCCGTGACCGAGATCACCCCGGTCACGCCACGATTGGCACAACGCACCATGGGACGCCGCAATTCGATGCTCCGAAAAATCGCATTTCGAAAATGTTGCACCCCTCCTTCGCTCTCGTGGAACCAGCCGTCATTGGTCAAATTCACAATGACCTGGGGGCCATTCCTGACAAACTTTCGCGTCACTCTCGGCACCGTATCTTCGAAGCAAATCGAGGGAATCAGCCCCACTTCACGCTCACCAATTTTCACGGTGAGCGGTTCAAAACTCCCGCCCGGAGTCAGGCCACCCCGGAAAGGAACACCCGCCGTCTGCTCATAGATATCGTAGAAAAATTGAAAATCCGGGAGGGCCTCCCCAAAGTAAACAAGATGATTTTTTTGATAACTCTGACGCTCATCAGCCGAAGTTCTCGTCAGCAGGGAATTGTAAACCACCGCGTCCTTAGCCATGGGATCATCGCCGATGATTTCATTCACTCCCGTGATCAAGGTGAAGTCTTTTAATCCACCAACATACTCAAGAACACCCTCGATTCCGGGCCCCGAAACCGGTCGACCATCCTCTTGAATCCGAAACCAGGCAGGCAGGCAGGCCTCCGGCCATATCACAAAATCGGGCCAGCGAAGAGTCACCACTTCTTCCTCACTTTTAGTCTTCTCAAGAGATCTAGCGGCATCCACTTCGACCTGCTCAAGGCCCTTCTCGGTGAGTTCGATGAAGCCATCGACGATCGCTTCCGGTTCCCACAAAACATCTCCGGCGACTTGAGGGATATCCTGCTGGATCAGCAGAACCCTCGCTTCAATTTTCGGTGCGTTGATCAAGGTCGATAAGCGAATCGTCCCCATCGTGAAGGCCAACATCATGACCAAAAGTGCCGTCGCAAAATCCCAATGAAGCAACTTCACCCCTCCACTCAGTGCTTGTTGCCAAAACCTTCGCGCAGTTTGGACAACGACCACGCTCACAAAGACCGGTAAAAACGAAAGCCCGATCACGCCCACAAATTCCGCGTTCTGCGCGAGAATCAAGCTCTTGGCAAAAGTGACCCCGAGGCCGTTCCAACCGAAGCCGGTAAGCATCCACCCGCGGATCCATTCCAGCCCACACCACAATCCTCCGAGCAAAGCGGCATAGCCCAAACTCCGCCCCATCTCTCGAAGGCGAATCTTGATGGTGTGTTTTTGAACGTTGTTCTCCTTCAACCAGGGATTTCCGGCCTTGGCGGCAAACGCGCCAAAGATTCCAAAATAGAGCCCCAGGTAGATCGCAAAGGTAAATACCCCCAGCCCGGTAACGGTGCCAATCCACTTGAGATTGATCACCCAAAAGACAAATCCACAAAGGTAACCCAGGCCAAAGCCACGAAGACTGGCCCGCTTAGGCTTCACGGTCCACAGCAGTGGAAGCAACAACCACAGGAATCCCCAGACCAACCAGATCTGATCAAAGGGAGCAAAGCACAACGCCAAAGCACCACCGCTTGCGGCGGCACCCAGCGGACGAAGAAATGCGCGCATTAGCCCATCCGCTCGTAAGCGTCTTTTTCAAGGCTGGCCCAGAGACTGTCGAGCGAAGCCTCAACTTCGTCCTTATCAGTCCCTTTTCCAAAGAGGTAATATTTGATCTTCGGCTCCGTTCCGGACGGACGAACCGCGAAGCGATATCCGTTCGCCAACTCGACAAACAACATCGCCGAATTGGGAATTTCATCGCCTTCTTCGTCGTAGAATCCGCCCTTGGCATAGTCTTTCACTGAAACGGCTTCCGATCCACCAATTTTACTGGGAGGGTTCGTGCTGTAGGATTCCACGAGCGCCGCAATCTTGCGCGCCCCTTCGCCACCTTCCATTACGAGCGATTTCCCCTGCTCTAAATAAACACCATACTCGGCCCAAACCTGGTCACGAAGTCCCGCGATTGTCGTTCCCTCGCTCATGGCATACGCCGCGAGCTCGGCGAACATGACTGCCGATGCGTTGCCATCCTTATCACGTACAAAATCAGAGCCGAGATAGCCATAGCTTTCCTCCCCTCCGAAGACGAAGAACTTGGAATATTCGAGACGCAATTTCCGACTCTCTTCCTCGGTCAGGCTACGGTAGTCGCCCTTCTTATCGGCTGGAATGGCGTCTTCATACTTCTTCAGCTTCTCGCCGATGAATTTAAATCCGGTCAGAGTATTCACGAGGCTGATGCCGAATTTCTCCGCCACCGCATCTTGAAGTTGGGTCGTCACCAAAGTCTTGATCAAAACCGCACGACTCCGGTTGCTCTCAGTGAGCCAGCCCAATTCGAACATCGTCTTGATGCGATACCAGCCGAGCAAAGAACCAATCTGGTTTCCGGTCAGAAGCTCCATCTCTCCGTCCCCATTTCGAACAGCCACGCCCATGCGGTCACAATCCGGATCGGTTCCGATGACGGCGTCAGCGCCCACTTCTTCCGCAAGCGCAATCGCCTTCGCCAACGCCGGGGCGTTCTCGGGATTCGGTGATTCCACCGTCGGGAAGCGACCATCACCCCCATCCTGCTCAGGCACCGTGATGACCTCAAAGCCCAGCTCACGAAGCATGGGCACAATGATGACACCACCCGTTCCATGTAGATTGGTGTAAACGACCTTGGCCTTCCGCCCCTCTAACAAATCAGGACGCAAGAAAACCGTGCGAAGACGGTCCATATAAATACGATCCATGTCCTCACCCAGAATCGTCAAATTGCCTTGTTCGCTTTCAGGAAGGGCCTCGTAATCCTCGCTCGTGAGCGCATTCACTTTCTCAATTACGCCGCTGGCATGAGGCTCAACAAGCTGACCTCCGTCATCGATATAGGCCTTGAAGCCGTTGTCGTGATAAGGGTTGTGACTGGCCGTGAGACAAACTCCCGACGCCGCCCGCAGGTGACGAATGGCGAACGAAATCTCTGGTGTCGCCCGCTCGGCTTCGAAGAGATAAGCGTCGCACCCCAGCTCGGTGCAGACCTTGGCGCAGGTCTCGGCGAAATCGCGCGAGAAGTGCCGGGTATCGTGGCCAATCACCAACGATGGCTTTCCTTCGCCCTCATATCGATCCCGGACATAGGTCACGAGCCCAATCATGGCGCGCTTCAGATTGTAAAAATTCATGGTGGCCGTTCCCACACAAGGATGCTCGGGCCGATCCAAGGGCCCACCTTCACCTTGCTCGGCCTTGGTGATGACGCGACCCACCGTGCGACCCCGCAAACCACCCGTGCCGAAGGCCATCGTCTTGAAGAAACGGTCATCAATTTCCTGCCACTCCCCGGCTTCCAAGAGCTCCGTAATCGCGCCACCTCCGACAGGAGAAGAAGTGCCATTAAAATACAATTCGATATTCCCACGGGTCTCGGCGGAGAGGTTTCCACGCTCCACGGCGTCATTCAAAAGGGTTTTCCATTCGCTCATTGCTGGGAGGATGATAAAGGGATGGCAGACAATGTCCAACCCTCGCCTCCAACAAATCATTGAAAAGTCCCTCGCGAAACGATCCGGCATTCTCAGTGCCGGGACCGATTTAATGAGGCTCCTCGACGGCGCTGGCGACGGACTTCCCGGCTGCTACCTGGAAAGCTATGGCGACGGCTGGCTCATCTCAACCTCCGGCCCCGGCCTCAATCCAGGCCTCCGCGACACCCTCGCGGAATATGGCAAGCCCCTCTATTGGAAGCGACTCGACCAACATCAAAAGGAATCGCCCGTCCATCTGAGCGGCGACGAAATGCCCCAATTCTTCTTCGGGCACGAAAATGGACTCAAAAGCCGCCTTTCCTTCCAATCCGGGTATTCCCAAGGCATTTTCATCGATCAACGAGACAACCGTCGCGCCCTCCGCAAGCTCATCCAGCCGGGCCAAACCGTCCTCAACACTTTTTCCTACACCGGCTTCTTCTCCATCGCCGCCGCTGCCACCGGAGCCACCACCTCCACTCTCGACCTCTCCCAAGTCTATCTCGACTGGGCCCGCGAAAATTTCCGGGCCAATGACATGGACCCCGAGGAGCACTACTTTTGCAAGGGCGATACCTTCCACTGGCTCCGCCGCTTCGCGAAACAAAGTCGGCAATTCGATGCCATCATCCTCGATCCTCCCACCTTCTCACGCGACGACAAGGGCAAGGTCTTTCGCGTCGAACGCCACTACGGCCGCCTCTTCGAGCTCGCCCTGGCCTGCCTCGCCCCCGGCGGCACCATCCTCGCCTGCACCAATTTTCGGGGCATGACCACCAGTGACTTCACCAGCCAACTCCGCGCCGTCAGCCCCCGCACGGCCAAATTCCAGTCCGCCGACATGCCCGCCGATTTCACCGACGCGCCTTATCTCAAGTCCGTTTGGATGACCCTTTAAAACAGGCCCTGCCCCGGCAACTTCGAAGCCTGCCGAATCCACCCGGCCAGCAACTCCTCCTCAAACTCTTCATTCTCAAAGATGTGGAAGTAGCGCACCTTCTCATGCTTCACCACAATCGGCGGGAGCGGCGACAATTCTGAGCCATTCAAAAAGGACACCTTCACGTATTTCGTGAGGCAATGAAACCCGAGGAACCACCCCTGTCCCTCAACTCCATAAAACGGCGTGTTCCATCGCACCGCCTTCCGCACCCCGGCAACCTCCCGGGCGATGATTTCATCGAGCTTCCGACCCACGACCTGCTTCCAACCCGGCATCGCGGCCAGATAAGCCTCCACCGGGGCATCGCCATCCCCCTTGGGAATCAGCGGATCTCCTCCTGAAAGCAACTTGGGTTTCTCGCCTGACATATCCAAAGGTCCTCAAACTTGCTAGTGAACTCCCTCTCAAAAACGCCCTAGCTTCGCCACCTCGACCCGCCCATCGGGATACGCGGTGATATCGAGAATCTCATTTTGAAAGCGGACTCCCGAAACCTTCATCGACGGCCATCCTTTCGGGATTTTAGGATGGATCTCGTAACCATCCGGCCCCGGCGAAAATCCCAGAAAGCCATAGAGCATTACTTGAGGAACCATCACGCTTTCCAGGAACTCCTGATCCATCCCAAGACCACCCGCCGGACCACCGCCTTGCAGAGTGCCACGACCCGGTTTCGCGTAGTAGGTGCGATAACCGCCCTCATTCTGCACTTCCCGAAACCATTTCAAAATTTCAGACAAACGCTTCCAGGCATCATCTGGGCCATGAGTCTTCAGTCGCGACATGATGTCATGATAACTGAACCCAAGCACCGCTCCGCCATCCTGCACCTGACCTCCCCACGGAATACTTTCCGGACCCGACCAAGCCCAAACGTAGGTCTCGACATTCCGCCGGGTCGTCGCCCTGGGAGCAAATCGCCAATGGTAAATATCCTTTCCCCTCGAAGTATCGCCAGCAACTTCTCGAACTCCGTCAAGCCAGCTAAAGATCGCCTTAGCCTGCTCCGGTGAAGCAAGTCCGTAGTGAATCGCTTCCGAATTCACAAAGGTAAATCCATAGTCATAAGCGCGCCCCTCGGTATCGATCCATCCATTGAATCGTTCGCTCTCGACATTCCAAAACCGGGTCTGGAAATCGACCCTAATCTCCTGAATCAACCGATCCAGTTCAGCTGGATCGAAAGGCGGAACGCTCGCGGGAATCTCCCAATCAGGATGTCGGGCGATCGTCCGTTCCAATTCCAAAAAACTCCGCAAGGCATCGTAGAGATAAATCGTGGCAAGAGCATCATGACCACCGAAGGGCACGAGGTCCCAATAGTTGTTTCCCACCCCAAGCCCGAAGCGAAGGGTCTTCCTCCCTTCTGCATCAAGAGTAAGTCCACTGCGTCCATCATGCCCCACCCACGGAACAGAAACATGTTTTTTCTCCCTCACCGAAAATTCCTTCAGCGCAAAACGAATCGCCGTGCGCATCCGCCCCATATTCTGGCGCAAAAAATCAAGGTCTTGGGTCCACGAAAAGTAGTCGCAAGATCCTCTCACAAAATTCGAATTGGTGATGGGATGCCGGGTATCGATCGCCGTGATGAGAGACTTCAAATCAACCTCCGCACCCGCGGCTTGGTCGATGGTGATTCGGTAGCGCGTGAGCAGTCCGGCATACCCCGGATGGCGATACATCGGAACGTTCGCATACCTTAATCCCTCTTCAGCACGAAGCGCCGGAAACGGAACATGACGGCCAAGCTTCCAGTCCGTCTCGCCTTCAAAGAGCCATTCGATCCTGGGCTGCGACTCCGCCGACAACCCCCGGGCCGCCCACTCCAAGGTCGCGAAAGGCGCCACAATGGTCCCGCAACGAAACACAGGCGTGGTAATCCTCAGCTCCTTTCCTGTCACCTTGATCTGCAGTCCCACGGCAGGATCAATCCCCAGCACCTCGCCCCCTTCAATTCCCCAACCCTCGACACTCTCCAACCCCTTCAGTTTGAAAATCTGCATCGCCCAAACATCGTCATGATTGGAGAAATGAAATCCCTTTCCCGTGCTTTGCTGCCACGCCGGAAAAGGCCATCCCTCGCTGTGTGCCATGCCTCGATGCTGCTGCATGGAGACGTAGCCCTCGGCATCGATACGACGATTCAAAAACGAGGCCCGATACTGCTTTTGCTTTTCCTCCGACGCCCAAACCGTCGACATTGGCAACCAGCGATCCCACAGCGAACAATCTGAAAATGCCCGTGGATGGTGCAGCGCATGCAATTCATTCAGCGCAGCCATTTGCTCTTCATAACCAGGCACGGAAAATTCAGGAAGTGGCCCGCCTTTGGCAAACATTGCCGAAAACAGGCTCACGTGGAACACAGCACTCCTAAAAAAAGTTGAAGAACGTCGAGGTTTCATGGAGACATTTACTGGAGTCTCATTCGGTTCTGTCACACTCCACTCTCAAGCACCCAATAATTAAACATTTCCTGATAATCCAGACTCCTGTATTCTCTCCAAACTGTGAGCACGCTAACAGACACCGAGGTTGATGGCTTTATCGAGTTCATGACCACCGAGAAAAACTCTTCGCCGAAGACGCTCGAAAACTACACCCTCGCCCTTCGACTCCTCCGCGAGTGGCTCGGCGACCGCTTCACGAAGTGGCGGAATCTCACTCCCGACCACTTTCGAGCCTATCTCTTCGAGCTCCAAAAAGCCGAACTCGCCCGCAGCACCGTTCGCCTCCGCTTCGCCGCCTACCGTTCCTTTTACAAATTCCTCGTTCATCGACGTGGTTACGCCAAAAGCCCCGTCGCCGAAGTCGAACTCCCGAAAGCCGACAAGCCCCTTCCCGTCGTTCTCACCCTGACCCAAATCGAAGAACTCCTCGCCCTTCCCATGAAGTCCAAGCTCGAAGGCCAGGCTCCCTCGTGGATGCGCGAGCGCGACGCCGCCATCCTCGAACTCTTCTACTCGACCGGCCTTCGCCTCGCCGAACTGGCTTCGCTCGACGTCGAAGACATCGACACCGTCAACGAAAGCGTCCGCGTCATGGGAAAAGGCTCCAAAGAACGCCTCGTCCCCATCGGTTCCTTCGCGATGAAAGCGATGCAAGTTTATCGCAGCGCCGCCGAAGTCTTCGAAGGCCCGCTCTTTATTTCCAAGCTTCGCAAACGGCTTTCGACCCGCTCGATTAATTCGGTCCTCAAGAAATACCTCGGCCAGTCCTCCATTGCCTTCAACGTCACTCCTCACAAATTACGGCATACTTTTGCCACTCATCTGTTAGACCACGGTGCCGACCTCCGTTCTGTTCAAGCCCTTCTCGGACACGCTTCCCTTTCCACGACCCAGATTTACACCCACGTCACCAAGGAACGCCTCCGCGAAGCTTATACCAACGCCCATCCCCGCGCCAAATAATCCAGTCATGAAGATTCCCATTCTCCTCTTCCTCCTCACCGCACCCCTCCTTTTTGCGGAGGGAAAAGTTTACAAGCTCACCGCCCGCGCCAGCGAAATTGACTCCCGCACCAAGGCCCACCCTGAAATTGGATTTCTGATCGAGGACAAGAAGGGGAAGCCGCAAGATATTCAGCAAGCCAGCGTCGACACCCGCGTCAACTCACGCGGGCAACTCGTGATCTGGCTCATGGGCCACAACGGCACCCTCTTTGACAAACTCAATTCCTACGGACTCCACACCATCCGCGTGCACTACGCCAACAAATGGTTCTCCCTCTGCTGCCAGGGGCGTAAGATGAGCGCTCACTGTCGCGGCGAGATCCGCCTCGAAGCCGCCACCGGCGAAGACCACAGCAAGGATGTCGACATTCCCAAGCCTGATGGCATCAAGGAACGCGCCTTTCAGTTTGTGAAATACCTCGCCAAGGAAAATCCCGAAGGCAAGTGGGACCAATTCCTCAACGGCTCAAAAACCGATCTCCTTTGGGAAAAAGTCATCCTCTCCGGAGCTTCCCACGGCTCCACCACCGCCGCCCGCCTCGCCAAAGACACCAAAGTCGCCCGCGTCGTCGCGCTTTGTGGCCCCCGTGATCAATTCCAAACCTGGCAGGGCCTCCCCTCCGCCACCCCCGAAAACCGCTACTTCGGATACAGCCATGTTCTCGACAGCGGCTGGACCGGCAACCACTACTGCCGCTCCTGGGAAATGCTGGGCCTTGGCCAATTCGGACCCATCGTCAACGTCGACCAATCAAAGCCTCCCTATGGCAACACCCGACGCCTTGTCACCAACATCGACGTCGGCGGCGACGCCAACCGAGCCCACGGCGCCGTCACCCCGGGAAGCCGATCCCACCAGGCCAAGGATGGCTCTCTGATCCATGATCCTGTCTGGCGTTATCTCTACACCCACCCTGTTGACAAGGTCGGCGATCCGGTCCCGCCCGATGACTCCTGCGTCGTCGATCAGCAAAAGATCAAATAAACCATTGCGCATGTAGTGCGATGGCTGGACATTCTCTAAAGAATTATGCACGAAGAAGTCAGCCTCACCCGCGAAGTCGACGCGATCCAGATCCCCTCTGGCGACACCATCACTCTGCCCGCCGGAACTCCGGTGGTCATCACCCAGACCCTTGGCGGCACCTACACCGTCGCGACTTCGTCCGGTCTTGCCCGAATCTCTTCGACCGACGCCGATGCCCTCGGCGTCGACCCCGATAAAGAGGTCGAAAAAAAGGCCGAAGAGAACCGCCTCAAAGACGCCACGCTCGAAGAGCAGGTCTGGCATCAGATGAAGCAAGTCTTCGATCCCGAGATCCCCGTCGACATCGTCAATCTCGGCCTCGTTTACGATTGCACACTTTCAGAAGTTGCCGAAGGCCACGACGTCGACGTCAAAATGACCCTCACCGCACCCGGTTGCGGAATGGGCCCCGTCATCGCCGCCGATGCCCAGGCTCGCATCATGTCACTCAGCGAAGTGAATGAGGCCCGCGTCGAACTCGTTTGGGATCCCGCTTGGAATCAGGACATGATCTCCGAAGAGGGCAAGATGAAGCTTGGGATGATTTAAGGCTTCCGGGTCGATGAGACCTCGCACCATCCGAATTGTCGGCCTGATCCTTCTGGCCGCAATTTTGGGTATTGCCATGTTCGCGTATCGATTTGCCATCGCGTTTCAAAAGGAGCTGGAGGGAACCTATGGTCACCAGGACCACGACACCTATTACATCATGCCCCACCCCATCGTGATCCTTCTCGGATCACTGGGACTCTTGTTCGGCCTCTTTGCCATTTTCCGGCCGGCCAAAGTCTGCCGGATTTTCGGAATACGGTCCGCTACTGGGAAATGAGATACTCTTCAGCCATCAAAACGGCATCGAGTGCATAGCGAACGTTCCCGTCCTTCACTTCCATTAAAAGATCACGGGCCGAGTGGGCAATTTCCACCAAGCGCTCGCTATTTCGATCCTCTTTTGATCCCCATAAGGCAAAAGCCGCCAGCGTCCGGGCTGTCTCGAAGTCGTTGGAAACGGCTCGATTCAACAGTGGCCTGGATGCCAGAGGAAGGTAACCGGACTGAGTTTCGCCATCAGCACCCACGAACTCGAGATTGATCGACCCCAGCTTTTCGTCTCCCACAATGAGCTCCAGTTCGTAGAGCCAGGTCTTGGAGCCTTCCAGTTGATCACCGATCTCGGCAACGAGGTTCGCAGACTCGCCAGCACCGACCATGATGGCAGATTTTACCCGTGAGGGGTCCAAATTAAGCTCGGCCTTCAAGGGGACCTTGTCTTCATCAACCGCCCGAAGATTTACCATGAGCAAGGAGCGTTCAGGATTCCACGGGCAGGATCCCAGCTCGGTATAGGCCGCTACTTTGCCAACGACCACTTTGGGGCCGGCGGTGGGCTGGGTGAGATTCACCCATGCTGCGACATCAAATTCACCAGGCTCGGGCAGTTTTTTGTGACGGGTCAACGACTCCTCGACCATCGCAGGCACCGCCATTCCAACATTCATCGGCAAGCTCACCGATGGATTCACCGATGGAGTGACCACCCCGTCGCCGGGCTCTGCCTGATCACCTGCGGAAATCCTAAGATCATCTGGGCTGGCATTCCCAGCCACATCCGAGCCGCCGCCTGACGCGCCCGGAGCTTCAACACCGAGTTTGGAAAGCCCGATAAATCCAGCGACCACCACGGCCGCCACTCCGGCCACCGCGATAAACGACTGCCTTCGCGAGCGACGCCGGTGATCCAAAACAAGAACATCTGCATCAGGACGGCGCCCTGATTTAAAAATCTCCTCGTGACGATCACCGCCTAATGAAAAGCGATCAGCACCCAGGGTTGCTTCGAGGAGGCCAGCGAGATTGAAAATCTCAGCACCTTCCTTCGCGAGAGCTCGATCAGCATCCAACGATTTTGCAATCGCCCGGGATTCGGCTTCATTGAGCTCACCGAGAACGAAGGCTGTGAGGACTGGATTATCAGGGGTCATTTTCATGGGACTACGACGATTGGGAAGAAAGATTCTGGACGAGATCGTCCGGTAAAAAGGTGCGGAGGCGCTTGAGCCCGTTGTGAAGCAGGAAGCCGACGTTACCAGGGGTCAGGCCGGTGACTTCGCTAATTTCCTGATAACTCAGGCCTTGTTCGAACTTGAGAAGGATCACCTCCCGTTGATTCTCAGATAAACGCTCAAGAGCGCTGTATACCTGGCTGACCCGTTCTTCGAGATCTGCCCTTTCAGCAGGACTGCGGCGATTGGACGGAAGGCGGGCCATCGCATCATCTTCCAGACTGACGATTCGCTTCTCTTTTCGGATCACATCCAGTGCCCGGTTTCGACAGACTGTAAATAGCCAGGCTTTTAAACCATCACGGACTTTTTCAATATCCTGCTGATAGAGTCTGATAAAGGTATCTTGCACCACATCCCGGGCCCGCTCGACGTCGTGGAGAAACCCCACGGCATACCCGATCAGCGGCGACTCATATTGAGCGAGCGCCTGCTTCACGAATTCATCCCGGGTTGTGACCATCTCTTTAGTCCCTTCTTCCATCTAGGTTCTTAGTATCCCAGAAACGAGCGGGCCGCCAATTCTCTTAGACTCTTTTCCTCTTATTTTCAGGGAATCTCGGATGGCCATCCCCAAACACCGAAATAAGTTTTCGTGCTTTTTCTAATACTGAATTAATTGTTAACAAATCTTAAAAATAAAGTTGACCGTTACATTTGAAATTTCCAACCTCCTACCTTGTTATGAAAGCCCTTACCTTAGCATCCTCCCTCATTGCAGCGCTGTCGCTCTCGGCCTTTGGCCAAAGTGATACCAGCTTGCGATCCCAGATTTCTCTCAAGGAGAAAGAGCTCGTCGAACTTCAAAAAGAACTGACTTCCCTCCGGAGTCGTCTTTCCAGCTCGACCACCAACTCCGCGAGCTACACCGTCAAGACAGGCGACACCGTCAGCTCGATCGCCCGTCGCTCCGGAGTTTCCGCGGCCGATCTCACGGCTTGGAACAAGATCACCGACCCCACCCGGCTTAGAATCGGAGAGGTTCTTACCATTAAAGGTGTTAACACCGACGTCAGCCAGGCTCCCAAAGCGGTCCGGATCAATACGCCCACTCCAGCTTCCACAAGTGACTACACCATTGTGATTGGGGACACCTTCTACTCCATCGCACGCACTCACAAACTCAGTGTGACCCAGCTCCGCGATCTCAATCCTGACGTCAGTACGCACCTCATCACCGCTGGCCAAAAGCTTCGTGTTTCCAGCACGCCTGCAGCGTCAGTAGCCAAGTCGACACCCAGAAAGTCCACCCCGATCGCGACCGAGGCTCCCGAGGTCAAAAAGACTGTTGCCCAAGCACCGAAAGTCACTCCACCCGTGACCAAAAAGGCGACCATCGAAACTAAAACTTCTAAAAATTCCACTGCCACGTTCACCCCGGCACCCAAAACTGAAACTCCGGCCCCTACTCCTAAAATGGAAGCCGTTGTAGCGGTGAAAAAAGAAACCTCTGCCCCCCCAACTCCTCCAGCCCCACCGGTTGTCAAGGAAGAGAAGGCAGCCAGTAAAGCCAGCGTGGCCTCCATCATCCTCATGGATGAAACCACCTTTGATGCCTTCGCAACCAAGCATGGAACCAATACCGAACAGCTCAATGCGTTGAACGGTTGGAACCTGCCCAGCGCAACCGTTCTTGCCCGTGGATCCGAGATCTACGTGCCTCAGTAATTCATAACACACCTTTCTAAGGCAAGGCAGGGCGATACCCGGTAACTTCTTCGGAGTTTGCCGGGTATTCATGTTCCCGTAGCTCACTTTAAAGAACTTCCCCAGCCTCGGTCGCCCCCCCGTCCCTCTTCACAAAGAAGCTGACTTGCTCAAGCTCAAGCGCCAAATCCACGTTGTTCACCGTCACCAAATCAGGCACTTGCAGCACGGTTGGTGAGAAACTGAGAATCCCCAGAATCCCGGCTGCCACCATATCATTGGTCACCTCCTGGGCATGCTCAACAGGCACGGAGAGCACCGCGAGCTTCACCTGATTCTCGGCAATAAATTCACCCATCCTGGCAACATCATAGACCGGCACCGCGATCCCGCGTTCACGAACCCGGTCGGGATCCACATCGAAGGCCCCGATCACTTCAAAACCCTCCTTTTGGAAACCCCGGTATCGAAGCAAGGCTGCCCCCAGATTTCCCACTCCCACTAAAATCACCGGCTGAAGGTGGGCCCGCCCCAATACTTCACGAATGGCACCAGACAACTCGTTCACCGGATAACCCAGCCCGCGAGTCCCAAAAGTCCCCAGACATCCCAAATCACGACGAAGCTGGGAAGGGTTCACTCCGGCGGCTTTGGCGAGCGCCGATGAACTCACAGTCTCCAGCTCATTCTCGGTAAGACGCCTGAGACATCGATGATAGATCGAAAGTCGATAAACTGTTTTACCTGGGATCTGTTGCTTCTCCACCTCCAGAAACTCGTAGGCCGGCCTCCACTTGTCAAGAATCGCAAAATATCAAAAAGAAATCCTTGGGATTGACAGCCAGGCAGACCTTCATCCGTTTCCGGAAATGTGTTCGGGCCGTCAAGCCCCTCAACGACAGACTCTCAATCTCAGTCGAGGCAGCCCCCAACCCGGATCGGGATACTCTCTCAACCTCGGGATTCGCTTCGCTTTTGTGAATCGAAAGCACGTACCGGGAATTTACGCTCCCCTTTTCAAACCCACCCATTAAGAAAGGGGGCGCCGCATGGACGAAGAGGAAAGTATCGAAGAAATTATGCGCCGGGTTCGGCGTTTGGAAATCCGCGCCCGCCGCCTGGCGAGCGAGGTTTTCTCGGGCGATTACCATTCCTCCTTTCGCGGTCAGGGATTGGACTTCGATGAATTCCGGCCCTACCAACCCGGCGACGAAGTTCGCTTCATCGATTGGAATGTCACCGCCCGGATGCAAGAGCCCTACATTCGTAAATTCCGCGAAGAACGGGAGCTCGCCGTCATTCTCGCCGTCGATATCTCCGCGTCCACCGACTACGGCAGCGACTTTCTCACCAAGCGGGAACGCGCTGCCGAACTCGCAGCGCTCCTGGGCTTCAGTGCCCGCTACAACGGCGACAAAGTAGGCCTCCTTCTTTTCGCCAAAGAACCCATCCTTTACCTTCCGCCCGCCAAGGGAGGAAAGGCCGTCCTCCGCGCCGTCCGTGAAATCCTCACCGCCAAACCCGCCGATCCCGGCACCTCGATCGCGGAAGCCTCCAAGTTCCTCCTCCAATCACTGAAACGAAAGGGCCTCGTCTTCATGATCTCCGACTTCATCGACTGGGGATTCGAGAAACCCTTGGGCTCGCTTGCCCAGCGTCACGATGTCATCGCCCTTCCCCTCATCGACCCGCTCGAAAAAAGCATCCCCGACGTCGGCAAGGTCTACCTTCGCGACCCCGAAACGGGACAGGAGATTCTCGTCAATACCTCAAACAACAACACCCGCATGGGCCTTGCCAAACTTTCCAAAAGATACCGCGAAGGTCTCGACGCTTTCTTCAAAAAGCACGGCATCGACTCCACTCCCATCTCCACCCGGGACGACTACCTCGCCGGCCTCCACCAACTTTTTCAACGTCGCGCCCATCGCCGTAACTAAGAAGACATGGATCCCGCCTCTCCCAACCTCGCCACCTCCGGCACCCCTCCCGAAGAAGCCACCGAGGAGCTTCCCACACTCGAACACGGATTACCCGATCCGGAGGTTTATCTTCCCGGCACTCCTCTCTGGGTCTGGATCGCCATTGTCACCGCCGCCCTCGCGCTCATCCTGCTGATCATTTGGCTCGTTCTCCGTTTCAAGAAGCCAGCTCCGCCTACCCCTCCACCTGCGCCCAACCATCTTAACACCGCCATCGCCTCGCTCAATCGACTCGAAACAGCTCTGGAAAACCACCCTCTCAACGAGATTGCCTCCGCAGCCTCCCTGATCGTTCGCAACTATCTCGCGGCCTCCTGCGCCGAGCCCGCCCTCTACGAAACTTCCGAAGAATTTCGAGCCCGCCAAATCGCTCTTCCCAAGGAAGCCACCGACCTTCTCAACGACCTCAGCGACGCCAAATATTCCAAATCCAGCACCGATCAGGCTCAAGCCGTGTCGTTTATCAAGCGCTCCCGCACCTGTCTCGAAACCATCCACGCCGCCCGCAACGTCACCGCATGAACCTCTTCAACGACTACGTTCTCGCAGAGCCCTGGTGGTTACTCCTCCTCCTCGCCGTTCCGATTCTCATCTTCCTGGGCTACCGCCTCGGAAGCCGGAGCTATCTCGTCTATCCCACCCTCCGCGTTCTAGGAACTCTCGGCTGGAAACCCAAGGAAAGGACCTTCCGCTTCGCGCCCCTCGTTCTCCCCTTCCTCCTCATCCCCGCCATCATCGGAATGGCGCGCCCCCAGGAACAAAAGACCCGCACCTCGCGAACCGCCAGCGGCATCGATATTCTCATCGCTCTCGATGTCTCTTACTCGATGGCCATCCCCGACTTCGTCGAGCCCACAGGTCGCTCCAGCTTCCGCGAGCCCCGCATCAATGCCGCGAAAAAAGTCATCACCGAGTTTATTCGCCGCCGACCCGATGACCGCATCGGCATCGTCTGCTTTGCCGGCCGTCCCTATACCGTTGCGCCCATCACGCTCGATCACAACGTCCTTGAGCATACCCTCAAATCCATCGCGCTGGTGAACAACCAAACCGAAGGCGGCACCGCCATCGGGAGTGCCCTCGTCGCGGCCGGATCGCGACTCGAAAAGCTGAAACGGGATGACGACGACAGCGACAAAGGTGATAACATTGCCACCAAAGCAAAGAGCAAGGTCATCGTCCTCGTCACCGATGGCGCCAGCAACTCCGGCCCCCTTTCCCCGCTCGAAGCCGCCGGCCACGTCGCAGCCCTCGGCATCAAGGTTTATCCCGTCGCCATCGGTACCCCGCAAGGACGACTGAGCGGAAGCGGTCAGTCAGCCCAACAGGAATTCGATACCGAAACGCTCGAGGAAATCGCCAAGCTCACGAAAGGTGATTACTACCGCGCTCTCGACTACACCGGTTTGCGGGAATCATTCACCAGCATCGACAAACTCGAAAAAACCGAGGTGAAGCGAAATTCCTGGCTCATTAAAAAAGAACTCTACCCCTGGTTCATCGCCCCCTCGGTCGTCCTCATCATCGGCTTCCTTGCCTTCTCAGCCTTGAACCCTCCCCCGATGCCATGACTTTCGCCCACCCCGAATGGCTCCTCTTCCTCATCGCCATCCCCCTTATCGCCCTGGCCTCCTGGCTTGCCTGGGTCAAACGCGGTGACCGCTGGAAAAAGCTCGTGGCCGAGCGCCTTCGCAAGCGTCTCAGCACCCGCCGTCCCGCCTGGACTCATTTCGTGGGCCTCGGACTCGCGCTCACCGGACTCACCGGACTCATCATCGCACTGGCTCAACCCGAATCAGGCGAGGAGTGGATCGAAGTGGAATCGGAAGGTCGCAACATCCTCTTCTGCATCGACATCTCGCGCAGCATGTTGACCGATGACGTTTCACCCAACCGCCTCCTCGCCGCTCGCGCAGCTGCTCTTGAGGTTCTCGAAAAATTTCCCAATGACCGCGTCGGCGTCCTTCTCTTCTCCGGTGAAGTCCTCGTGCAAGCCCCTCTCACCATCGACCACGGATTCGTCGAGCAAACCCTCGCCCAACTTGAACCCGACGACATTCCCTCGGGCGGCTCCGATCTCACCCGGGCCATCGAGCAAGGAACCTCCCTTCTCGCCAACACCGGCCAACGCAGTAACATCCTGGTCGTCTTTAGCGATGGCGAAAAATCCTCGGCCGGACTCGACGCCGCCGCTGCCCAAGCCGCCGATTCCGGCATTTTCATTTACGCGCTGGGATTTGGAAAGAACGGTGGCTTCATTCCCGATCCCCGCCAACGCGATGGTAAATTCCGCGATCGCGACGGACGACCCGTTTACAGCAAGCTCGATGAAGAATCCCTCCGCAGTATCGCCGAGCGCACGGAAGGCTTTTATTCCCGGGGCATGGGTCGTGACTTTCTCAACAAGCTGGACCGGGCTCTTGGCGAAATGGATCGCTTTGAGGAAACCGGCAAACATCAGCGGGTTGCGAAACCGGCTCATAAATGGTTTCTTCTTGGAGGCCTCCTCTTTCTCATGTCCTCACTCATTCTCCGCTGCTTCCCAACCCGCCCTCTCGCGGCTGTGCTGGCATTCTTTTTCCTCACCCCGGATTCAAATGCGGCCCTTCTGGATGACGGCCGCGATGCCCTCGATCGGGGAGATTATTCCGAAGCCCACCGCGCCTTCAAATCAGCCGCCGGGGAAACTACCGGAGAACGCGCCGCCCGTCTCTATCTCGCCGCCGGATCCGCCGCTTTCCAGGCCAAGGATTGGACCGATGCCGCGAACTCATTTAGCGAAGCCCTCGCATCCAACACTCCGGATCTCCAGCACGAAGCCCACTACGGACTCGCCACCAGCCTCTTTTATCTCGGCGCCCCGCTCAAAGGTGAAGAGCAAATCAAAACCTGGCAAGGCTCGGTCAAACACTTCCAACACGCCCTGGAAGTCAATCCCGACGACGCCAGAGCCCGCGACAACCTCAAAGCAGTGCAAGACTTCTTGAAAAAGAAGGAGCAACAACAGGAAAAAGAGGAGCAACAGCAACAACAGTCCGACGAAGAAAAGAACGACGATTCGGAAAAGAGCGAGGACCAAAAAGACGAAGAGAAAAAGGATCAGGAAGGCAGCGAAGACTCCGAAAAGCAGGATCAAAAGGAAGGCGGCCAAGCGGATCCGAAAGAAGAAGACGAAGGCGAACAGGAGCAAAATCCCGATAACCAGAACGAGGAGCAAAAGGGTGACTCCGAAAAGCAGGGTGACCAGGGTCAGGAAGGTGAGGAGAATCAGGAGATGGCAAAGCCCCAACCCGGCGATCAACCAAACGGTCCCGAAGCGCAGACTCAACCTGATGAAGGCGCCCCTGAAAAAGACGACCAGCCCCAACCATCCGGCGAGGAAGGCATGGAGCAGGAGCAGAAACCTTCCAAGGAACACCAACAACTTCCGGAGCCCGTCAACGAATCAAGCGAGGAGCGGGCCCGCCGTGTCTTAAAACAATTTGCTGACTTCGGAGGAAAACCTCCCCGCCAGATCAAACGTCCCTTCCGCCGCTCCGCCCACGACTGGTAATTACTCGCGATGTTCCGGAATTCCCTCTTTCTCGTTTTCGCGATCCTGCTGACCGTCACCCGGCCAGTGGATGCACAGAATGCGCCATCGCTAACGGCAAGCCTCGGCAGTTCGCTTATCGTGGAAGGAGAAACGACGATCCTCACGATCGAACTCAACGGACTTCAAACCATCGGCTGGCCGGCCTCCCCGCGGGTGAGCCCCCTCACCCTCCGCCAGTATAAACAGGGCAACATGCAGCGCAATGGGCGCATCACCGAGGTCTTCCAATACACCATTTCCAGCATCCGTTCCGGCCTCTTCACCATCCCCGCATTTGAGGTCACCACAAGCCAAGGCATTTCCAAGTCCGAGCCCCTTACCTTGCGGGTCTTTCCCGCCGACGAGCTGAGCGTCAATGGACTTCGCTTAAATTCATCAACGGTCCCCTACCTCTCCGGCATCTTTCTCGAAAAGGAATCGCCATTTTCAGGCGAACCCCAGCACGTCGAAGCCAAACTCTATATTCCCAACGGCCAACCCAATTTATTACGCCTTAAGCTCGCTCAATTTGCCGACCTTGAAAAATCCGGTATTGCCGCATGGCGCTTCGACGGACTCAGCCAACCTTCCGGCCTTTTCGAACGAGAGGGCATCAAATTCGAAGTCTACACCTATTCAAGTTCGATCACGCCCCTGCAAGAAGGCCCACTCGCCATCGGCCCTGGAAAAGCCAGCCCCATTGTCCAACGACGAACTCAAAACCGTGGTCGCTTCCGCATCGACGAAGAAGTCCTCGAATTTAAATTTCCGGCAAAATCCTTTACCGCCCGTGCCTTACCCCAACCCGTACCCGATAACTTTGAAGGAGCGGTTGGTAACTTTACCGTGATGGCCACCCCACTCACCCGCCAATTGGAACTTGGCGATACCGTGACCGTCGATCTGCAAGTCATCGGAAACGGCAACATCGATCAATTCCCCGGCCCCAAACTCCAAGATCCCGAGGGCAACTGGAAGCAATTCGAAATGACCGCTACTCCTCAAGGCGGGGAGCGCCGTTCCAGCTCAGGAACCGTCAAATTCACCCAGGTCGTCCGCCCCATCAAGAAAGCCCCGGCCCTTCCGCCCTACCAATTCATCTTTTTTGACCCCGTTCTCGAACAATACCGCACCGTCCAAAGCGATCCTCAGGCCCTCGTCATCACGGGAGAGGAACTCCCTGCTGCGGGCGAACCTGTTCCCGGCGAACTGGCATTTTTGACTCCCAGCAGCCGCCCCCTCAAGTCATTCAGCACCCGCAGATCCACTCCTGTTTGGGCCTGGCAACTCATCCCCGCATTGATCGTAGTGGGCTTCCTCGTGGCCCGGCTTCTGAATCACCTCAAGTGGAAGCAACAGGTTTCCCTTCCCGCCCGGGAATTCCAAAACGAACTTCAGGAAATTAGCCAACTGGCAAGCAACCGAATCCAATTCTACCGCGCCGCCGCTAATTTTGCGACCCGTTGGAAGGGCACGGCAGGATTCGAAAAAATCCATCAAACACGCGACGAAATCTGCTTCACTCCCGACGCTCAAGCCGAACCCGTCGCCGCCACCGAAAAGAACCGTATTCTCAATCTTCTTAAACAACTTTCGCCGCTCGTTCTCGTTGCTCTCTTCGTGGCTCTTCAGACCGCTACCAGCTCGGCGCTCGATCAAGATCCCGCGAAAGCCCGCGAAGAGATTCTCTCCTCCATCCAGTCAAACCCCTCTCCCGAACACTTCTACAACCTCGCGCTCTGCGAGGAGGCCCTCGGAAACAGTGGCGAAGCGGCCCTCTTAGCATACCGCTATGAACTTCAAGGTGGTAACGCCCAGGAACTTCTCAAACGCCTACCCGGCTCCCGGGCCCTCACACGTGAAGGCTCCGAGTGGGTCTCCATCTACGCAAAATTCTACTATCAACAGGCACTCGCCGCCGCAGCCTGGGCCCTCGTTTTCATCCTCATCCTGCGAGGCCGGCCCGCCAAATGGCCCCTCGTCATTCTCAGTATCATCGGAAGCCTCGGCATCCTCGCAGGCATCCCCGGCTGGCTTCTTTACCCCGATGGTGTGGGTTTTAAACCACTTCACCAGATGTCCGTCGTCACCTCCAAGACTCCCATCCAGAGCCAGCCCTATGAAGGCGGGAACAAGCTCCGCGACGAAGTTGAAGGAAGCCTCTGTTTCGTCACAGCCACCCGTGGCGAATGGACTCACCTTGAACTCCCTGACGGACTCACCGGATGGGTCCCCAATGGATCGGTCGTGCCCATCAACTTACTCACCCTCAGCAAAGCCAACCACTGAGATCTTTCCCTCGGCGCACTTTCGGGCCATCTCATCGAGTCCTAAAAAAAGGGTCCGCCCCGCCTCTACCGCGATCACACTGACCCCGGCCTCCCGGCAGGTATCAATCGTGTTCGGCCCGATCACCGGAACATCAAAGCGCATATCTTGATTCGGCTTCGAAACCTTGACCAAGGTCACATTCTTCCCCTTTCCCAACTCACCGCCACGCCGGATACAGGCGTCGGTCCCTTCAAAAGCTTCCAAAGCGAGAACCGTTCCGCGTCGCACCACGATACTTTGGCCAATATCGAGCGCACTGGTCTGCTTCACGATCTTTTTCCCAAACTCGACATCCGCCCAATCGCGCTCCCCTAAATCCGGCCCAAAGAGCAATCCCTCCTTCGCCAGATCATCCTCCAAAAAGGTCGTGGCCGGAAGAAGCTCGATTTGATCCTTGGCCAATTCATCCGCAATCGCCCCAAAGAGCGACTCGGCATTCCGCTCTTTGACCGCATGCAACACCTTCAGCGTCCGCAAATCCGGCCAAAGGTCGAAGAGATTCCGGGGGGCAATTTGTCCCACCATGATCGCTTCGGTCGCTTTTTGCTTCCTGAAAAACTTAATCACCCCGCCCAACTGGCCTACCCGAAACCACTTTATCGCGTCCACCTGCGCTTCAAGTGCCTCCTTGGTCTCCCCCTTAAAGGCCGCCATCACCAACTTCACCCCGTGCTTGCGGGCTACAGCCACAAAGGTTTCCGGATAGATTCCGCTTCCGGCAATCACCCCAATGACACGCTGCTCTTCACTCACAAATATGAGCATCACGAGAGTCGATACGAAATTCAAACTTCAATTTGCATCAGGACCACAAACAGCTAACCTCCACTTATGTTAGCAGCCTCCACCTTTTCAATTGCCCTCGCTGTCGTCGGAATCATCGTCCTCCTGATTCTTGGTCTTATTATGATCAATTTCTTTGGTCTTTGGATTCAAGCCAAAGCCGCCGGCACTCCAGTCAGCCTTTTTAATCTCGTCATGATGCGTTTCCGGAAAGTCCATCCTAGCATCATCATCAACAGCCGTATCACCGCCGCCAAGGCCGGACTTAATTACAGCACCGATCAACTTGAAGCCCACTATCTTGCTGGTGGCGACATCGTGAATGTCGTCCTGGCCCTCGTAGCTGCCGAAAAAGCAGGCATCTCCCTCCCCTTCGACCGCGCCTGTGCCATCGACCTTGCAACCAAGGACACGGGAAAGACCGTCCTCGAAGCGGTCCGCACCTCGATCAATCCCAAGGTCATCGACTGCCCGAACCCATCACAAGGCCTCACTAAAATCACCGCCGTCGCCAAAGACGGTATTGGAGTCAACGTCCGCGCCCGGGTCACCGTCCGCACCAACCTCGACCGTTTTGTCGGTGGTGCCACCGAAGAGACGATCATTGCTCGTGTTGGCGAAGGCATCGTGACCTCGGTCGGTTCCGCCGCCTCCTATAAAACGGTCCTTGAGAATCCCGACTTGATCTCCCGCCTCGTTCTCGAAAAAGGAGTGGATGCCGCCACCGCCTTTGAAATTCTTTCGATCGATATCGCCGATATCGATATCGCCGATAACGTCGGAGCCCGTCTCCAGACCGAACAGGCTGAAGCTGATAAGCAAGTCGCTCAGGCGAAAGCTGAAATGCGGCGCGCCGCTGCTGTTGCCTTGGAACAGGAAATGGCTGCCCGAACACAGGAAATGCGCGCCAAGGTGGTCGAAGCCGAAGCGATGGTCCCCGCCGCAATCGCCGAAGCCTTCCGCAGTGGCAGACTCGGAGTAATGGATTACGCCAAATATGAAAACATCATGGCCGACACCAAAATGCGTGACTCCATTGGCGAAGAAACTCCCAATTCCTAATTCATGTTTTTCCTAGCCGAGTCAGACATTAGCCCGCAAGTCATCATCGTCTTCGCGGCGATGATCTTTGCCGGGATCAAGGCTCTGCTCGAGAAAATGCAGGCCGCGAAACAGCCGCCCCCGATCGAAGAGGAGACGCGTGATTACGATCCCTACATCGAGTATGAAGAGGTTCTCGAGCGACAGCGTGAGGAGCTAGGCCTCCCGACGCTCCGCAAGACTCCGGCTCCGCCACCGCTCCCAGTCAATGAGGTCTTCGTCCCCCGGCCCATGCCCAAGGTCGTTAAAGCAGTTTTGACGGCAGAGGAAAGGCAGGCCCTGCAGAATCTCAACATTCCCTCAAATCGTCGGAAGCACACGGGAATCACAACCAAGTCACGACTCAAGGCCCACCTCTCCAGCCCCACCGCAGCCCGCGAAGCCCTCCTTCTCTCCGAGATCTTCGGCCCGCCAAAATCCATGAAGTGACATGAGTGCGACCTCTCTATTGGTGGCCATGGTAGCCCAGGCGCTGACCAATCTCATGAGACGCCACGTTCCATGGCAGGACGGGTGGACTTCCTCCGGGCAGGTCGTCAAAAAGCTCAAACATCCCCGACAACATCCCGGCACGGTCGCGAAGGTGAGCATTACCACAGGACCATGCCGCATGGGGCAATCCATCACGGCGCGACGCCCCACCTTGTGGCGAGGAAGTGACAACTAACAGTTCGGACAAGGAGGCCCCGAACGCTTGTCAAACTCAAGGTTGATTTGCGCTCCGGCTTCCTCGAAGCCCAGCGCTGTAACGACATACCCCTTAAAAGGAGCCACGGCTTTGATGTTGCGGACTTTCACACCCCTTCAAAGCCAGACTTCTAAGGGGGCTGTCCCCTAAATCCTCCTCAAATTCGTCATGCAGAGACGTCGAAGAGTCAAAAAACTCCTCAAAACCCTCCCCGCAAGCGAGATCAAAGCCCTCACCATGGACCGGGAGTTTATTGGGGGAAAATGGCTTCGACCTTGAAGCCACGCACATCACGAACGGAGTCAAGCTTGAGAAGCTCTTCGCCCTTGTCGTCTGGGCCTTCATTTTTAGCCTTGCTTGGGGGTCTCATCTCCGCGAACAGAAGATCAAAACTTCACCGGTCACCCGCCGCAAGAGCCTATTCCGACCTAGTCTGGAGAGTATTCTGGCCCTCATCGATCCTTGGAATCAGGCCAATCCAGCTCATCCAAGCCCCCAAGATTTCGATGAGTGGCTGAAGTCTCGTGTTCCCCTCAATTTTCATTGTGTAGTGTGAGCGTCTCCCTAGAATTATAGACTGGCCTGATTGTTACGCCCCCTCCCCCCTTTTCGAACAAAAAGTCGCCCGGGCCTCCGTATCAAAACGATAGGAGGCCACGAATCATCCTCTTGTCAAACCCATGAATCTTACGAAAACAGCGCTGATCCTTTCACTACCCGGACTCGCCTCCGCCGCTCTCCTTGACACCCGCGAATTCCTCGACCGTCAGGATTTCTGGATCAACCGTGACTTCGATTGGTTCGAGGAAAACATTCCCTTCTTCGACTGCCCGGACGAAGAAATCAATACCACGTATTACTACCGGTGGGAACTGGTGACGCGGCATTTCGTCTATGGAAACCCCAACTTCGGATACGCCTTCACTGAATTCTCAAACCGTCCGTTCTGGTCGGGCGCTTATGGCACCATTTCCTGTCCTGCCGGACACCAGCTCAATGAAGTCCGCTGGTTGAATGACCCGCGCTACGCCCGTGACTACCTCAATTTCTGGATGCGACACCCCGGTGCCCAGCCGCGCAACTATTCCTTCTGGGTCGCCGACTCCGCTTGGGCCGTCCATCAGGTCAGCCCGAACGATCGCTTCATTACCAACCTCCTTCCCGACCTCATCAACAATTACGAACAATGGGAAAAGCGGGGCTGGGTCGAGGACATGGGGATGTTTTGGCAGCTCGGTCACGATGATGGCATGGAGTTCGATATCAATGCGCAGCAGACCAAGGACATCCTGCGTGGCGGCCAGTCGCTCCGGCCCAGTTTCAACACATACATGTGGGCCGACGCCCGGGCCATTTCCAGGATTTCGGAATTGAAAGGCGAGGACACGACGAGTGAAAAGTTCGCGACCAAAGCCCGGGGAATCAAAAGTTCGGTTCAGAAAAACCTCTGGGATCCCTCGCGCGCTTTCTTCTTTCCGATGAGCAACCAGCGGCACGAAAAGGACGGTCACATCGTTGAAAAACACACGCTCACTTATGAGACCGGGCAGTTCGCAGGAAGCATGCATGGACGGGAACTCCACGGCTATGTTCCGTGGGCTTTCAATCTGCCCGATCCGGGATTCGAGGATGCCTGGATGTTCCTCATGGAAGAGGATTTTTTCAAAGCCCCCTTTGGGCCCACCACCGTGGAACGTAAAGATCCTCTCTTCGCCCTCAAGGATGGCTGCTGCTGGTGGAGCGGGCAATCGTGGCCATTCGCGACCACGCAAACCCTCAAGGCTATGGCCAATCTCTTGCAAAACTATCAGCAAAAGCATCTCGACCGCGACGACTACGCCGAGCTCCTCCACACCTTCGCGATCTCCCATCGCAAGGACGGCAGGCCCTACATCGCAGAAGCCCTCAATCCCTTCAACGGTTCGTGGAAAGGTCACGACATGGCCAACCGCAGCGAGCACTATTTCCACTCCGGTTTCACCGACCTCATCATCACGGGGTTGGTCGGAATCCAGCCCTCCCCCGATGACGAACTCACCATCAAACCTCTCGCGCCCGACAGCTGGGATTACTTCGCCCTCGATCATCTCCAATACCACGGTCATCTCCTGTCCGTCATCTGGGATCGCACCGGCGAACATTATCAAAAAGGCCAAGGGCTTCAGCTCTTCGTAAATGGCAAGCGACTGGCGCACTCCGCGAAACTCGCGCCTCTCACCGTGAAGCTTCCGGCGGTGAAGGTCATCCCCGTCGATGAGAATCCGCCCATGAATTACGCGGTCAACAACGATGGTGATTATTATCCGCTTTATAAGGCCTCCTTCGTTCATCCGCGCAGCTCACTCGCGAAAATCAGCGACGGCCAATACCGCTACGACATCCAGCCCACCAACCGTTGGACCACCATCGATTCGCCGAATTCCTCCGACTGGGTCGAGGTGGATTTCGGAACCACACGCCCCATCGACACCGTCAAACTCTACGTCCTCGATGACGCCGAAAGAACCGAGGGCGGACTCGTCAAAGCGCCCACAGAAATCACTCTCGAATTCTGGGACGGGTCGGCGTGGAAGACGGTCCCCGGACAAAAAGCCTCGGCGGCAACACCGGTCGGAAAGCGTCCCCACACCCTCGGCTTTCCGGCCATCAAGACCTCGCGTCTCCGCGCCACCCTGACCCACTCCGACTCCAACCGCTCGGGCCTCACCGAGTTTGAGGCCTGGGGTCCCGGCCATCGTCCCTATGTGCCGGCTGCTCCTCCGGCGGGCAATCTGGCCTTCAATCGCGACGGCGAAGGTTTTCCGAAAATCACCGCATCCTTCTCCGATCAATTCGGGGGCATCGCCAAGCGGGCCATCGACGGAAAAATCATCTTCGAAGCAACTCCCATGAACCGTTGGACGTCCTACGGATCACCCGAGGAAACAGATACCCTTGAACTCGAATTTGAAAACCCCGCCAAGGTTGGACGCGCCGTCCTCCATATCTACGACGACCGCGGAGGAGTCCAGGCGCCGCGAGACTATGCCATCGAAGGCTGGCTCGACGGAGCATGGAAAGAGCTTTCCGGCCAAGTCAAGTCACCGGAAACACCGACCGGTAACATGGTCAACGAACTCACCTTCAAGCCCGTGATGTTGAAAAAACTCCGCCTTGTTTTCACCCACGAGGGTCAAGCCCGCAGCGGACTCACCGAACTGGAAATCTGGGAGAAATGAACCCGGGATTTTCTCCATGTTCCCGTCGTGCCGCCTTGCGACGTCTCGCTCTCAGCAGCCTCGTCCTGGGTGAAACCTCCCTCCATGCGGCGGAAAAAAAGGAGGAGGAACTGACCTTCTTCGTCACTGCGGATCCGCAAATCCACCTCGATAAATGGGGCACCTCCGGGACCGAAGAAACAATTGCAATTCTCAACAGGCTACCGGGAGAAGAGTTTCCTCTTGGTGGCAAAGTGGCTGAGCCGAAAGCGGTTCTAGTCCTCGGCGACCTCGTCGATGTCGTGGACGACCCGCGCCATTGGGAATGCTACAAGCGCTTCTTTGATCCCAACGGCAAGGCCCTCCTGCGATACCGGACTTTCGAGATCATCGGGAACCACGACCTCTCCGCGAAATCGGCGAAGGGCGGACTCAGCGTGGTGCAGGAGGAATTCGTGAAGCGCAACAAACTCCGCCTGGGCGACGAGTTCCATTTTGACAAAAGCAACTATCACTATTCCTGGGACTGGGGCTCGCTCCACTTCATCAATCTCAATCTTTTTCCGGGGAACGAGCCGCGTCCTGTCTATGACAATCCGGCCCCGTGGAACGATCCCAGGAACAGCCTTGATTTCCTCCGCGAGGATCTTGCAACAAGGATAGGAAAGAGTGGTCGCCCCGTCATTCTGCTCTGGCACTACGGCCTGCGTGGCTGGGGCCTCGAAAAGTGGTGGACGCCCGAAGATCTCAACAATCTCAAGGCGGTCATCGCGCCCTACAACATCGTCCTCATCCTCCACGGGCACGAACATTCATACGCCCACTACGAGTGGGAGAGCTACCCGGTCTTCATGTGCCCTTCGCCCCAGAAGGACCGCAATCCAAAAACACCTGAAGTCCCCAGCACCCCAAAAGGCTTCCTTGTCATCCGCCTCAAGGGAAAAGAACTTCAAGTCGCCCACCACGAGGCCCGGAAGTGGGGCCAAGTTTGGAGAAGGGAAATCTCACTCGGAAGCTGACAACCGGAACCCTCTTGTTCGAACCACAAGCACAAACGATACAATTGCTCCGGAATCTTGATCTCTCCAGAACCTCCATGAAAACCCCGCCTTCAATCCACCTTCTCACGATCAGTGTCTTCCTTGCCATCCCAGCTCTTGCGGCGGATCTCACCTTCTTTGCCTACTCGGATTGCCACTACGGTTCCGGGGAGCCTCCCAAGACGTCGACTCCGGTGGTCGATTGGATCAATTCGCTGCCCGGCACGGCCTTTCCCGAATCGGTCGGGGGCGTGGTCGGGAAGCCTCGCGCGGTCATCATGTCCGGCGACCTGATCGATCACGGAGCGGTGGCAAGCAAGTATCCCGAAGAGTGGAAAAACTACATCGCCGAGTTTGGGGTGAATGGAGAGGGACGCTGTCAATTCCCGGTTTTTGAGGGAATGGGAAACCACGACTGGAATCCCAACATGTTCGTTTACGATAAAATCAAGGAACGTAATGAAGAGCGCAAGAAGCTCGGGTTCATCGACAAGATCTCAGAAAACGGATATCACTATTCTTGGGATTGGGACGGTATTCATTTTATCAATCTCAATATTTTTCCCGGCAACGGCTGGCATGGGGAGGCTGATACTTATAGTTTCGGAGCGCACGACCCGATGTTGTCCCGCGCTTTCCTCGAAAAGGATCTCCGCGAAAATGTCGGCAATCAGGGCATGCCGGTCGTGCTGATTCACCACTTCCGCCCGATTGATGAAAACTGGTGGACCTTCAGCGCGGCCGACAAATATCACCGCATCATCCAGGATTACAATGTCATTATGATCATGGTCGGTCACCAGGGCGGTGGCGTTAGCAATACCTGGCGCGGCATCAACTGGGCGAGCAGCAACGGAGAACTCGACGTCTTTCGGATCACTCCGGATAACGTCCTGACCGCCATCGCGCGACGGGAGACCCGCTGGGAACGACCGCTGCAGAAAACGATCTTCTTCGACTACCAATCATCCGGCCTCCCGGCGGTCATCAACAACGGGATCTGGGCCAGCGATGTCACCCGGGGCAATGCCACTCTCAACGGAAAGATTCTCTACGATGCCACCTCGAAATCCGAGATCACGATTCATTGGGGCACCAAGGATGGCGGGGACGACGCAAGCGGCTGGGACGACGCCGAGAAAGTGGGCGGGCAAACAGCGGGAGCGCCATTTTGCACAACGATCTCCGGTTTGCAGCCTTGGACCCAGTATTACTATCGTTGTCACCTTTCCAATCGCAAGGGCGAGGCTTGGGCGGCCGCTTCCATCCCCTTCGTGACCCGAGGCGTTCTTCCGGAAAAATGGGAGACCGCCTTCATCGGATACGAGCAGCGTCCCTGGGGCGGCGCTCATCTTGAAAACGGGATCTTCACGGTGAGGGGCAGCGGTCGTGACATTGGCGAGCGGGGACAGGGAATCGACAACTTCCAATATGCCTTCACCGAAAGTTCGAAAACGACTGTTCTCTCTGCCCGCCTCGTCGGGATGGAAGGTAAAACCCGCCAACCCCTCGCTGGGATCATGATGCGCGAAACTCCCGCCGAAAATTCGCGCTCGGTCTCGCTCCTCTACTCCGAAAGGCAGGGCCTGTGCCTCTTCAGCCGCAGCGAACCCGGCGGCGAAAGCACGATCAGCAAGCCCGTCCGGCTCGACCTCCCCGTCCGCCTCAAACTGGAACGTGAGGGGGACCTCTTCGCGGCCTACGCTTCCAACAACGGCAAAGACTGGACCCCCGTCGGCGAGGCGGTCACCATTAAAATGGCCGACACCATCAAAGCCGGCCTCGCCGTCACAGCCGGCAACCGCGACGGCTCCCGCCATCAGGAGGCGAAGTTCGACGCGCTCGACCTCAAGTAACCATCCCGGGGAAATCCGGGCACCCGCCTGGGTTTCAAAAAGATCGCCCTGGAATCTGATGCTCTCATTCACCGTATGGAATGGGATTATTTCAACGAAAGACCGGCTCTTTGGTCGGCTCCGAGAAACTCCTGCCCTCATTGGAGTTGTCGTGTGATGGCGTTCGTAAGTCGGGGAATGGTGGTTCGGTATACGTGACTCCACCGGAGTGCTCACGTCCATTTGATGAAAATGAGTTCGTGATCCCGGAAATATGGGGGGATCTCTACATTCGAAAAGAGTTACAGTTCCTTGGCAATGACCGCAGCGAGTTTGTCGACAAGGCCAGGTTTTTGGCTCCCCTGGCAGTTCGTTTCGGGGCCCGGTCCTCTCTCCAGAGGCTGGCCACGCGCTTCCAGTGGTTGCGCTTTTCCACGCGCCAGTGTTCGCGGATCATCTCCCCAAGTTGAGCCGCAGTTTTGCGGCCCTATTCATGGGAGGCGCCAAAGATTCGGACTGCCATCTTCGTGTTTGCAGAGAGTCACGATGGCTCCGAGGTTGTCGCCGAGGTCCTTTCCATCGAGGGCGAGGAATCTCCTGAGCTGGGTGACGAAGGGCAGGCGGCTCCCTCGGGTGAGCGAATCCCAGTCGATCCATTCATCGCGGTCCTTGAGCCTGAGGGCCGCGCCCGACCAGCAGAGGACGGCCCAAAGGACGGGGTAGCCTTCATCGACATCGGTCTCGTAGATTCCTGGCCAGATCGTGTTTCCGGCAGGGCGGCATCGCCTTGAGGGCGTGTTCGGAATTGAGGGCGGCGCGGAGTTGAGCCCTTCCCTGGATGGGTCGATGAACTCGCCCTCTCGAACCGACCTTTGCGTCACAACGAAGTGAATCAGCATTATCAGCCGGCGATCGGACGCCCAAAGAACCCAACTGATTCAAGGCCGGGAACACTGCGCACTATCGCCCGTTCAAGATGGGTGCGAGCTTCGCAACGGTCTTCTCAGGCCACGCTGACCTCGGAGTGAAAATGGCAGCATCGAGCGAAGAATGCTCGGGCCAATCAGGCTCTACAGGAATCATCCCAATTGCACGCTTGATGATGCGGGCACTCATTTCCGCATTCGCGGCAAGGTGCTCAACGACCGAACTGGCATCGACGGCCTCTTCTTCATCACGCCAGCAATCGTAATCTGTCACCATGCCAAGTGTGGCAATCGCGATCTCGGACTCCCGGGCAAGTTTGACTTCGGGCAGGTTGGTCATTCCGATGATATCGTATCCGAAGTGACGATAATAGCGCGATTCGGCCCGTGTCGAAAATGCCGGACCGTCCATACAAACGTAGGTGCCGCCGTCTTGGATTTGAGCCCCCTCTTTTACTCCCGCTTCGGTCAGAATCTTGCGAAGCCCGGAACTGGTGGGATCAGCAAACCCGACATGGGCCACGATGCCTTCTCCGAAAAAGGTATTGTTTGCCCGCTGACTGGTGCGGTCAAAATACTGGTCAGGAACGACGATGGAGCGCGGTGGATATTCTTCCTTAAGACTCCCCACGGCCGTTGCACAAATGACCCAGCGAACTCCAAGCGAACGCAGCGCCCAGAGATTGGCGCGATGATTCACCTCGGTCGGTAAAATGGTGTGACTCTGTCCATGACGTGAAAGAAACCAAACCTGCCGACCTTCAAATTGCCCACCGATCAGAAGGTCGGAGGGATCGCCAAATGGCGTTTCAATTTTTCGCTCATCGACATTTTCGAGCCCGTCGAATCCCGAGACGCCACTTCCTCCGATAATGCCAATCGCAGCACTCATGATTTTTGATTCCTACTTGCGAAGATTTCCACGATGACGATCAAGACAACTCCGACCGCCACGGCACCGAGCTCCATCCAAGTTGAGCCCGCCGAAAAATCGGGAAGGTGCCAGTTTTCGAAACTGACGATCTTCTCCTTAATCTCTCCGTTCTTCTCAAACTGCTCTTTGATCGTGTCCTTCCACGGCCAGATAATCGCCAACGATCCCGCCACAAATCCGGTGATGGCACCGACCGCTTTGTCGTGGTGGGTTTTGAAAAGCCAGCTGAGGAATCGGGAAAGCACCAGTAAACCCAGGACCGCGCCGATCCCGACCGGAATGATGATGGGCAGGGCTTCGCCAAGGTTTCCCTGTCGAAGATTGTTCACCGCATCGAGCGCAACCAGCTCGTAATTCCCCATCAAAAGCAGGACGAACGATCCACTCAGTCCGGGAATGATCATGCTGCACATTGCGGCAACCCCACAAAGGATCAGGTACAAGGGATTTTCATTCGCCGAAGCTGGAGTGAGGAATGCCATCGAAACTGCGACTACAAGCCCCAGAAGAAACAAAGCAAGCACTGCCGGAGTCCACTTTTTCACCATCTTCCCCACCGATGGAATGGAAGCGGCGATGAGACCGAAAAAGAGAGCCCAAATGAGGACCGGATGATCCTTGAAGCCCACCTTGAGGACTTTTGCGAGGGTCAGAATACTCACGACCACTCCCAGTCCGAGAGCTAACAAAAACCTTCCGTCGATCTTCTTCCAAAGATCAGCGAGCTGGAATTTCGAGACCATCTTGAGAGCCTGGAGATCGAACGCCTTGAACGCATCGATCAGTCTCTCATAAATCCCGGTGATAAAGGCGATCGTGCCACCGGAAACTCCGGGGACGACATTGGCAGCCCCCATGGCAAAGCCTTTGAGGAAGGTGGCGAGATCGTCTTTCATATGGGATGGCATCGTGTGAACTAAATCGAGTCAATGATCCCGTTCAAGGTCGCACTGGGACGCATGACTTTTTCGAGCTTTGCTTCGTCAGGCGCATAGTAGCCATCCAGATCGACCGGTGACCCCTGGACCTTATTGAGTTCACTCACGATGGCGTCCTCACATGCCAGGAGGTCATTGGCAATGGGTGCAAACTGGGCCGCGAGTTCAGGATCCTCAGTTTGGGCCGCGAGGGCCTTGGCCCAGAAAAGGGCGAGGTAGTAGTGACTTCCGCGGTTGTCAAGTTCACCGATTTTGCGCTGTGGACTCTTGTTGTTCAGAAGGACTTCCGTGGTGGCGTCATCGAGAGTGGTTCCCAAAATTTTTGCTTTGGTCGTTCCCACGTGATCGAGCGAAACCGCGAGCGCGAGGAATTCGCCGAGTGAGTCCCAACGAAGGTAGTTTTCGGAAATCAACTGCTGGACGTGCTTGGGAGCAGAACCACCGGCACCGGTCTCAAAGAGTCCCCCGCCATTCATGAGAGGAACGATGGAAAGCATCTTGGCGCTCGTTCCCACTTCGAGAATTGGGAAAAGATCGGTGAGGTAATCGCGAAGAACGTTTCCGGTCACCGAGATCGTTTCGAGCCCATCCTTGAGGCGAATGAGGGTTTCCTGTGCGGCTTCCACCGGACTGAGAATACGGAGATCAAGATCATCTGTGTCGTAATCGACGAGGTATGCCCCGACCTTTTCAATCAGTTCGGCATCGTGGGCGCGATCTTCATCGAGCCAGAAAATGGCCGGCGATCCGGTCGCTCTCGCACGGTTCATGGCGAGCTTCACCCAGTCCTGAATCGGGGCGTCCTTGGTTTGACAGGCACGCCAGATATCACCGGCTTCAACAGCGTGCTCGATGAGCACTTCGCCGGCGCTGTCGATCACGCGGACCGTTCCGGCAGCGGGAATTTCGAAAGTCTTATCGTGAGAGCCATATTCCTCGGCTTTTTGAGCCATCAGTCCGACGTTGGGAACAGTGCCCATCGTGGTTGGGTCGAAGGCGCCATATTCTTTACAGAAGTCAATCGTGGCCTGGTAAACACCGGCGTAGGAGCTATCAGGAATAATCGCGAGGGTGTCGCGGCTCTTGCCATCCTTGTCCCACATCTGACCCGAGTTGCGAATCATCGCGGGAATGGAAGCGTCGATGATCACGTCGCTGGGAACGTGAAGGTTGGTGATTCCCTTGTCAGAATCAACCATGGCCAAATTAGGTCCGGCCGTGATCGTTGCCGCGATGTCTGCTTCGATGGCCGCCTTCTGATCAGCAGGAAGAGTTGCAATTTTTGCAACGAGATCGCCAAAGCCGTTTTTGAAATCGATGCCCAGCCCACCGAGAACGTCAGCGTGCTTGGTGAGGAGATCTTTAAAATAGACCTCAACGGCGTGCCCGAAGATGATGGGATCCGAGATCTTCATCATGGTGGCCTTCATGTGCAGCGAGTAGAGAATCCCTTCGGACTTGGCCGCGGCGGTCTGCTCTTCGAGGAACTTAACGAGAGCCGACTTGCTCATGGCGGTGGCGTCGAAAATCTCACCTTCCAGGAGAGCGATCCCGTCTTTCAGAACCGTGACAGTTCCATCGGCAGCAGTGTGCTCAATTTTGACGGTCGTCGCGTCTTCGATGGTGACCGACTTCTCGTTCGCGAAGAAGTCTCCGGTGCTCATCGTGGCAACGTGGGTTTTGGAGTCAGGAGACCAGGCACCCATGGAATGAGGATTGGCCCTGGCAAATTCTTTGACGGCCTTGGGGGCACGACGATCCGAATTCCCTTCGCGCAAAACCGGGTTTACCGCACTTCCCTTGACCTTGTCGTAGCGAGACTTGGTGTCCCTCTCTTCGTCGGTCGAAGGATTGGTCGGGTAGTCAGGAAGAGCAAACCCCTTGGCCTGAAGCTCGGAAATGGCGGCGACCAACTGCGGCTCGGAAGCACTGATGTTCGGAAGTTTAATGATATTCGCCTCGGGAGTCTTGGCCAGCTCGCCGAGTTCAGAAAGAGCATCGGCAACTTGCTGATCGGCAGGAAGCTTGTCTGCGAAGACCGCGAGAATACGCCCGGCAAGTGAAATATCGCGAATTTCTACCACAATCCCGGAAGACTTGGTGAAAGCCTTGATGATGGGAAGAAGTGATTGAGTGGCGAGGTAAGGCGCTTCGTCGGTCTTGGTATAAAGAATGGTCGGCTGGGACATAATCGCAGCGGTTTCCTAGTCCAAAGACCCGCCGCGGTCAATGAATACAAGGGGATCGAGCTCTAACTGCTCATGGAAAGCAAAACTCCCGTTAATTACGACGGCGGCGGCTCCCCACAAACAGTCCCGATAGGACAACAAGCAATGAAACATTGGCTCTTGAGACACTGAACAGGCAGTGTTCGCTATGAAAAAACAGTATTAACCATCAGTCTCTTCGAGGGGCTAGCATTGGCTCGGATTCCGCTGGCTGGAATGCACCGAGAACAAAATCGACATCAGCTTCAAAATCCAATGACCCAAAAGTGGAGGAAGCTGCCGAATCAAATGTCCCTCCTTCTCCCCTTTTCCAAATCAATAAACATTTGGCGCACGCGTAGAATCGGAGTAAGTGACCCCCATGACTGATTCGCCGACACCACAGAAGCGCAAGAGGGTTAACGTCCGTCGTCCTGATGTGATGACCCTGGTGCAAGCCGAAGTTGAGCGCCATTACCACTCCCCCATTGTCGAAAAACTTCGCGAGCGCGGAGGATCGCTCACCATTGGCAAGACCACGATGCGACTCGCCGAGCAATTCGGCTTTTGCTACGGTGTCGAGCGCGCCATCGACCTGGCCTATGCCTCCCGTCGGGTCTTTCCAGATCAACGGATTTTCCTCATCGGCGAAATCATTCACAACCCCGAAGTCAACCGGCAACTCGCCGACATGGACATCGTTTCCTTGCCATGGAAGGAGCTGACTTCCGACTACGACGATCTTACCGAAGACGACGTCGTCATCGTTCCAGCCTTCGGAGCGCCCACAACATTCACCAATAAAATCGAACAACAAGGCTGCCACATCATCGACACGACCTGCGGTGACGTCATGAAAGTCTGGCGTCGGGTAAAATCCTACGCCAAGACCGGGTTCACCTCACTCATCCACGGCAAGCGGGGACATGAAGAGACCCGCGCGACCGCTTCCCGTGCCATGGGCGAAGACGGAAAGGGCAATTATCTCATTGTCCTGACTCTCGAAGAGACAGAATACGTGTGCAACTTCATCCGCAACGGAGGAGACACCTCTGAGTTTCTCTCAAAATTCGATAAGGCCGTCTCAGAAGGTTTCGATCCAAACGTTCACCTTAAAGAGATCGGCGTCGCGAACCAGACCACGATGCTCAAGAGCGAAACTGAAGAGATTCAGCGGCGTATCCGCAAAGCCCTCGTCGATCGTGACGGCGATGATAAGGCCTTCCAAATGTTCGATACCATTTGTGGAGCGACCCAGGAGCGTCAGGATGCCCTGTTCGACATGCTCAACAAGCCGATGGATGTCCTTTTGGTCGTCGGGGGATACAACAGCTCGAACACCACCCACCTCGTTGAAATCGGTCAGGAAAACCTGCCCACCTACTTTATCAGGGAAGCATCCTGTCTCGAGTCACTTGAGACCGTCATTCACTTCGACATCCATGCCGACGCCGAAGTTTCCTCGCCGAACATTCTTTCGGGGTTCGATGATAAGGAGGCCACGATCGGCATCACCGCAGGAGCGTCCTGCCCCGCAAATTTGATCGAGGAAACCATCGTCCGCGTTCTCGGCCTCCGGGGGATTCCACGTGAGGCAATCATCAATGCCTAGGCTTTTACCGCCTCGATCCTTTTGGCCATGGCGTCGGCGTCATCTTGCCGCCCCTGCTTTAAGAGCGCGTCTCGAAATCCTTCAAGAGTCTGCAGGTGATTGGGACGAATCAGAAGGCCGTTGCGGAATGCTTTGGCCGCCGCCTTGGCATCGTCGGCTGAGAGGTAATAATTCCCCAAGCGAAGCTCCATCGGGTAATCAACAGCTGGCGGTAAAAGATTGGTAGGGCGACTTTGGCGTTCCGCTGCAGCTTGATACCAGTTGACGGCCGCCATTTTCATCGCGCCCTTCTCCATTTCAGAAAGCATCCCGCGAAGCTCGGCAGCCGCTATACTCAGAGTATTGGTCGCACGGAGCCAATGGGAATAAGAGCTGGTTTTGGCAGCAAGAGGTTTCCGGCTTTCGAAGATTTTGGCTCTGGCAATGAGCTGCTCGTAGAGAACTTTGGCACCTTCGTCATCGCCCGCGACAATTGCCTTCCGAATTCCAAGATAGAATGCCAGGGAATCGCGATATCCGAGAACGAAGGACTTCTCCTGATACCATTCTTCTTCCGGCAAGCCCTTCAACATTTTGAGACCCTCATCAAACTCCTGCTTGCTGGAACGTCCCATCGCAAGACGGGCTCCGATGGTCCGGCCCTCCCAAAGCAACATGCCGGCTCCTGGAGAAAACACGCGGGCCTCCGGGATCTTCATGGCTGCGAGCTCAGTTGAGACCACCGTCGATTCCGCATAAAGCCCTTTGGTCGCCAAAAGACTGGCAAGATAAACCTTGGCCCGCACCCAGCCCTCGCAATCGAACACCGTCACCTTTTCGCGTTTCATGTAGTCGTCGTAGAGATTGATCGCAGTCAGACAGGCCTCCACTCCGAGACTGGCATTCCCGCAGCGGGCTTCCACGTGGGCCAACATCAAGGCGAAGGGCGGGTAGTTGGGCTTCAAGCGTAGCAACTTGCGGGCGTAAGGTAAAACCTCATCCCGCAGCATGTCCGAATCCAGCGGAGCTTCGGCCTGACTGCTCACCCAAAATGACAACACCGAAAGATTCTCGGGATGTTTTTGTAGCAACTCCTGTAAGCCCTTGCGGGCCTTGACCTGCCCCGGACGGGCATCACCAAACGAATCAAAACCATCCCGCAGAAAAAACAACGAAAGGAGTTTCGACTGGATATCAGCAGGGAATTTTTCGGAAATTGCCTGAAAGGTCAGACCGGCATCTTTCACGCCACCTGTGAGCAAACGCCCGGTAGCTTCCACATAAGCTTTCTCGATCTCAACGCCCTGCCCGGCCTCCAACAGGTCAAGCATCCGGTCGAGCGCCGCTTCTCGCTGATCATAAAATTCGTGTTCACTACCCGCCAGGCTCATTGCGATCCCCCAATAAGCCATCATGCAATCTGGATCCTTTTTGGCCGCCGCACAAAAATGGCGGTACGCTTCAAAGTCCCAGGACGCGTTCAAACGGGCTATCCCCTGGGCTACTTGCACTGAAGCCGCCACCGAAGAACTCGAGATCGCCAATTGATCCTTTCCGAAGTTGGGATCCACCGCCGGATCACCAAGCTCTGCTACTACCGGGTTGATGACATCGGTGACCTGAAAGTCATCAGCGACAAGGGGACAGGAAAGAGCGGCCACGATCAGGGGAAGGATGCATTTGATCACACAGGCCTTTTCTTAGAAAACCACATCCATGGCAATGCCTTTCCCTCGACAGACCCCTTCGACCGGCCCAGTCTCAGCCATGATTATTGGCCTCGTAGGATGTGGGAAAATGGGTTCGGCGCTCACTCTGGGAGCGATCGACGCGGGAGTTTTTCCAGCTTCATCAGTGAGGGCATACGACTCCTACCCTGCTGCCGTCGAATCTCTGGGCCGGAACATCACCGCCGCGGCTTCCTTGGCCGACGTCGTCAACCAAAGCGATGTCCTCCTCGTATGTGTCAAACCCAACGACGTCGCCGGCGTCCTTCAAGAGGTGAAATCCCAAAACCGGGCTCCTGAAGACCTCCTGATTCTCTCAATTGCCGCGGGCATCACGATCGCCGCAATGGAGAACGAAGTCGCTGGATCTGCCCGCATCATCCGGGTCATGCCCAATACCCCCGCTTTGATCGGAAAAGGCGCGGCAGCTTACGCCCTCGGAAGCATCGCGACCCCCGAAGATGGAGCCTTCGCCAAACAACTCCTTTCAGCCGTCGGCACGGCCTGCCTGCTTAAGGAGAGCCTGCTCGATGCCGTCACCGGAACTTCCGGAAGTGGCCCGGCCTACGTTTACACCTTTATTGAAGCCCTGGCCGATGGAGCACTCCTCGAAGGGATTCCCCGCGAACAAGCACTTCAACTTGCCGCCCAAACGGTCATGGGCGCCGCAGCCATGGTTTTGGAATCCGGTGACCACCCTGCCATCCTTCGGGATCGGGTCACTTCTCCCGGAGGAACGACGATCGCCGGATTGGCGGCCCTCGAAGAAGGAGCATTCCGCTCCGATGTCATCAACGCCGTCAAAGCCGCCGCCCACAGGGCCCGCGAGCTGGGCTCCTGAAATTTCCGTCATTTTACTTCCTCTTCGGCCTTCCTCTCGTCAGGTTTCGCCCCAGAAAAACCCCCATGAAAATCATCGCCATTGCCAACCAAAAGGGAGGAGTCGGAAAGACGACGACTGCGATCAACTTCTCGGCCGGACTCGCTTCGCACGGCAAAAAGGTCCTCCTTTTGGATCTTGATCCACAGGCCAATGCCACGAGCGGACTCGGTGAAGAAGCCAGCTCCGAAGGCTGCATGTATCACCCCCTGCTCGGGGAGGCTAAAATCGAGGACAAAATCATCCCCACCCGTATCGAAAATCTCTTCATCGTTCCGGGTGATATGGATCTCGCCGGCGTGGAAATCGAATTAGCCCAAATGCCTGACTACCTCGTCAAGCTCCGCTCGGTCCTTGAAAATCTGAAACATGTTCGTGATTTCGACTACGTCATCCTTGATACCCCGCCTTCGCTGGGTGTTCTCATGACCTCATCGCTCGCCGCTGCCGACGAAATCATTATTCCACTCCAATGCGAGTGGTTTGGCCTCGAGGGTCTTGCCAAGATCGTCCACGTCATCGAACGAATCAGGGAAGCCGGAGTGGGCTCGGCCCTTGAGCTCGAAGGCATTTTGATGACGATGTATGACTCGCGCACCAATCTTTCACGCTCCGTGGTCGATGAAGTTCGTCAGTTTTTCCCTGAACAGCTCTACAAAGCCATCATTCCCCGCACGATTCGAATCGGAGAATCCCCCAGCTATGGCAAAACGATCTACGAACACGATCCCAGTGGAGCCGGGAGCTCCGCTTATCAGCAATTCACCGAGGAATTTCTCCAGCGACATGAAACCGCTGTCACCAACAGCTAAGGGTCACCCCTGTGGAACGTTGATAAATTCGCCGGGGAACAAGGATGCGGCTTGACCATGACCGGGTGGCTCTCCATCGTTGCCACTCCATTGGAAGATTATTTAATCTTTCCTAAGCTTTTCCCCATTCTCATTCCCTTTTTTTTATTTAACTCACTAATTTATCAATGTTTGCACGTTTTTTTGGACTGTTATCGCATGATATCGGTATCGATCTCGGGACAGCCAACACCCTGGTCAACGTCAAGGATCACGGAATCGTTCTTCGCGAGCCATCCGTTGTCGCCGTCAGAGCTGGCACCAATGAAGTTCTCGCTGTTGGAGACGACGCCAAGCGCATGCTCGGCAGAACTCCCGGCAACATCATCGCCATCCGCCCTCTTAAGGACGGTGTCATCGCCGATTTCGAGGTCACCGAGGCCATGCTCCGCCACTTTATCAAGAAGGTCAGCGGAAAACGCCGGACCCATCCCAGGGTCGTCATCGCCATCCCCTCCGGAATCACCGCAGTGGAGCGCCGCGCCGTCAAGGAATCCGCCGAACAGGCCGGGGCCCGCGAGGTTTACCTCATCGAAGAACCCATGGCAGCCGCCATCGGAGTCGGCCTTCCCGTTCAGGATGCCTCCGGCAACATGATCGTCGATATCGGCGGGGGCACGACAGAGGTCGCCCTCATCTCACTCTCAGGAATCGTTTATGCCCGCAGTGTCCGCACCGCTGGCGACGAACTCGACGAAGCCATCATTTCCTACATGAAGCGGGGCTACAACCTCATGATCGGTGAGCGAACCTCCGAGGACATCAAGATCCGCATTGGATCTGCCGCCCCTCTCCCCAAGGAAACCAGTATGGAAGTAAAAGGCCGCGACCTCGTGTCCGGACTTCCTAAAACCATCACCATTACCTCAAACGAGGTTCGCGATGCCATGGCTGACCCTCTTACCACCATCGTCGATGCCGTGCGCACGACCTTGGAGCGTTGCCCACCGGAACTTGCTGCCGATCTTGTCGATCGCGGGCTCGTCCTTGCAGGTGGTGGAGCCTTACTCCGCGGCCTTGATAAGCGACTTCGGGAAGAAACCGGATTGCCCGTGCACATCGCGGAAGATCCGTTGAGCGCTGTTGCTGAAGGAACCGGCAAGGTTCTTCAGGAACTCGCCTTCCTAAAGCGGGTGACCAATTCGGACCGTTAAACCCCGGAGACGCCCGTAGGCGATGAAACCCCTTAACTTCTTTGCTCTTCTGCTGTTTCTAGCAGGACTCGTCTGGGTTTTTACCCTGAGCGAAGAAGCAGTGCGTCAAATCCAAAAGACCTACTACTCAGCGATCTCCCCCATCATTTCCCAAGGAGGCAAGACCGAGCAGTTCGCCCAGGAATTCCTGGAAGAAGTCGAACACTCAACCGACCTCCAAAAGAAACTCGACCAAACCAGCAGCGAGCGTGACCGCTTCAAGCTGATCGCCTCGAGGGTTCGGGATCTGGAAGCCGAAAACAACGAGCTTCGCTCTGCCCTTGCCTTCAAGAAGCAGACCGAATTTGACGTTGTTCCGGCCAAAGTGATCAGAAAACAACCCCTTCTCTGGGGTAAAACGATCGAAATCAACCGGGGGGCCGACAAGGGCCTCGGCGTTTCGCTTTGTGTTCTCGCTTCCAATGGAGGCCTTGTTGGCCGGGTTCAATTTCCCGGCCAGGAAATCTCTTCAGTCCTCCTCATTACCGACGAGGGCTCCCAAGTTTCCGCGCGTGTCGAAGGCAGCACGGAAGTCGGCCTCGTGGTGGGCCGGCGGACTAATTATGGCGAGGCGCCCAGATTGCGCCTGCGTTACCTCTCAAAAAACGCCGCCCTTCAAAAGGGCATGAAGGTGTATACCGACGGGCGGGGAAAACTTTTCCCCGCGAATATTCCTATTGGAACCCTCGAAGACTTTGAAAGTGGCCCTGTTTACGGCGAAGCGGAAATTATTCCCGCCGTAAACTTTACCAACCTACAAACCGTCTTTGTCATTACCAATTCAGCCGGTAACTGAATCGACGCGGAATGTTTCTCTATCCCATCAGTCTGATCGGCCTCCTCCTGCTGAGTTGTATCTTGCAGCAATTCATTCCCATCATCTCGCCATGGTATGAAGCCCGTATCCTCATCCTGCCGCTGGTCGTCCTTTGCGCATCCTCTACGGTTTCCACTGCCGGGATGCTCATTCTGGCCTTCCTCGGCGGATTCCTATGGGATGCCCAGCAAATCCTGGCCTATGTCCAGGGAGATGAGCTCGTTTATAACAGCCCGGTCGACTCTCTAAAGTTTGGCTACTCCATCCTCCTTTACGCCCTCATGGGATTCCTCATGCAGGGCATCCGCCCGCTTTTCCAGGAGGGCAAATGGTACCTCTCGGCCGCTTTTGCGGGAGTTGCCATTTTCCTCTACCTGTTTGTCGAGTATCTTCTCCGTAGCTTTATAACGGGAGGATTCAGCATGGACAACGGAGTGATTGAGCAAATCGGCGCGACTTCTCTAGCCACCATGATGCTCTCTCCCTTGATTTTCTGGATCCTGTTCAAGATCGCCGACCTCTGTGGTCACCCCATCGACTACCGCCATTAACCCCCCCCCACAATCCCCATGGAACCCAAATACCGCTTTCGACTCTATCTGCTGACCGCCTTGGTGCTCACCGGGTGCGGCACCCTGCTGTCGCGCTTGTATGAGTTCCAAATCGACCGTCGCTCGCAATTTGTCGCCAACATTCCAACCACCCACACCGTCACCATCCGGGAGCCCGGCGTTCGAGGTGAGATTGTGGATCGTAACGGCCTCATCCTGGCCAGAAACCGCCGAAGCTATGAGGTCGTTTTCAATCTCGACGACATCTACAAAAGCTATCAGGAACAAAATCAAAACGATCCGGATCTCACCAAAACGGAAATCACCACAGGGGCAGGCGGAATGCCCAAACTGAAGGCCGAAAAGGACATCGTCCGCATCGTCAATGAAGACGTCATCCCCCGCCTCGAAGAATTCGGCCTCAAAGGCGAACGCTTCACCAAAGCACTCCGCAGCCACTATCTCACCTACGGCGGACTCGTTCCCTACAAGTATAAAACCGATCTCACTCACGAACAATTTGCACAAATCGCCGTCCGTAGCGGAGAATTGCGCGGCGTCGAAGTCCGGGTGGCCCCGCGCCGGATCTATCCCTACGGATCACTGGCCGGACACGTGCTCGGGTATGTGAAGCAATGGGCCAAAGGCGACATTCCAGACGAATTCCGCAATGACCTCTACGAAGGCGACGATGAAGGGATCAGCGGAGTAGAAGCCACCATGGACTCCTTCCTGAAGGGAGCAGGTGGCAAGCGCATTCTCGTCCGCAACGAGAAACAAAAAGTCATCGCCACCGACGACTACCAACCTGCTCGCGAGGGATCCCGCGTCCAACTTACCATTGATGCCAACCTGCAATACTACGTGGAGAACATCATGCGACAAATCGGTCGGGGCGCCGCCGTGGTGCAGGATCCGAACACCGGCGAAATCCTGGCCATGGTTTCGGTCCCCAACTACGACCCCAACGACTTTGTTCCCAGCATTACCCAGGATCGTTTCGACACCTACAACAGGAACCGCGCTGCGCCCCTCACCAACCGCGCCATCAGCGCCTTCATCCCCGGATCCACCTTCAAACTCCCGACCGCCATCGCGGGCCTCATTCACAACAACGTCGGATTCCACCACAACTGCATCGGCTATAGCTCCTTCGGCAAACTTAAAATTGGTTGCTGGAAAAAAGGCGGCCACGGCACCCTCGGACTCAACGAAGCCATCCAGCGTTCTTGTAACCCCTACTTCATGGCCCTGGCCGGAAAGACACGGAGTTCCGCCATGGTCGACACCTTCAACATGTTGGGCTTTGGGAATACCAGCGGGATCCTTCTCCCTCAAGAAGACGAGGGAATGTTTCCAGGAAGCAAAAGTTGGAGGAATGACTACCCAGGTGCTCTGATCGCTCCCGCCGAACTTGGCATGATGGCTATCGGACAAGGGAAAACCCTCGCAACGCCTCTCCAAATTTGCAGCGTCACCGCAACCATCGCCAATGGTGGACGATACTACCAACCACGGATTATTCGCCGCGTTGTTGGCGAGGATCTCGCTGGGAACGAGGAAGTTCTGAAAGAGAATATCCCCATCGTCAAAGCCGACCTGCTCAAGGAAGGCGTCACCGAGCATCAACTCGAGGTGATCCGCAAAGGAATGTGGAAAGCCGCCAACGAGCCCGGCGGCACCGCCTTCGGCCAGATCACGATGAAGGATGTCTTCATCGCCGCCAAAACCGGCACCGCCCAGGTCAACAAACTGAGCATCACCCACTCTCACAACGCCTGGACAACCTCCTTCGCCCCATACGACTCACCCAGATATGCTGTCACCGTTCTCGTCGCGAATGGCAAGAGCGGAGGCAAAGTAGCCGGTGCTCTCTCCCACCTCATCTACCGCAGCATCTTCAATCTTGAAGCCGGACTCAAACCACCTCTCGGCCGACTTGGAATCTACGAAGGTAACTTCGAGCCCTATGAAGAAGTCATCCTTCCCGAAGGCGATCTCCTTGCTCTCCCGATCAACAACGAAGGCGAGAACCAGGATGATGTCGACCTTGGCGACATTCAGTCCGGCACCCCCGTCAAGGTGAAGCCAAAAGCCATTCCTCTCCCCAGTATCGCGCCTCTCCCGGATGCCGAAACTGAAGAACCTTCTCTTGCCCCCGGGCAGTAATACCATCCAACTTTTAACACTATATTTTTAAACTGACTCATATGATTAAACTCATCAAGAATGCCCTCGGAATGTCCAACCCGGACCCACGTGAAGGCAGAACCATCATTGTAAACGCTGAAACCCTCGAACGCCGGACCGCCCTCCTCGAAGACGGAGTGCTCGAAGAATATAACGTCGAGCGCGAGGGCGACGACAACATCGTCGGCGGTATTTTCAAAGGCCGCGTCAAAAATATCGAGCCCGGCCTCAAGGCCATGTTCGTCGATATCGGACTCGAGAAAAACGCCTTCCTCCACTTCTGGGATGCCATCCCCGCCGCCCTCGACAGCGGACTGGAAGAAATTCGCCGCGAAGGTCGCACCGCGAAGAAGCAAAAGAAAATCACCTCCAAGGACATTCCGAGCATCTACCCCGTCGGCTCGGAAATCATGATCCAGGTCTCCAAAGGAGCGATCGGAAACAAAGGACCACGGGTCACCACCAACATCTCACTCGCCGGACGTTACCTCGTCCTCATGCCCTACTCCGATCAGTTCGGCATCTCCCGTCGCATTGACGATCCCAAGGAGCGCCAGCGTCTTCGTAAGATCATGCAGCGCCTGAATGTCCCCGAAGGAATGGGGATCATCATGCGCACGGTGGCCACTGGCACCCGGGCCCGCCACTTCGTCAGAGACCTCGCCATGCTCATGGAGCAGTGGCATCAAGTGGAAGACAATCGTGATTCCAAAAGCGCGCCCGTGGCCTGCTTCCGCGAGCCCGATCTCGTTGAAGGAACCGCCCGTAATTTCCTCACCGATGACGTTGACAAAATCATTTGTGACGACGAGAAGACCACCGAATATATCCGCGAGATCGCTTCCAAAATCTCGCGTCGCGCCAAGCGCAAGATCCACTACTTCCCTTCCAAGCAGACCATCTTCGAACGCTACGGGATTCAAAAACAAATCGACGAAGCCTTCATGCGCCAGGTCTGGCTTCCTTGCGGTGGCTACATCGTCATCGATGAGACCGAAGCCTTGATCTCAATCGACGTGAACACGGGCCGCAACCGTGGCTCCAAGGACGTCGATAAAATGCTTCTCCAAACCAACGTTGAGGCTGCCGAAGAAGTCGCCCGCCAACTCCGCCTCCGAAACATCGGTGGACTGGTCGTCGTTGACTTCATCGACATGCGCCATCGCCGTGACCAACAAACGGTTTACCGCGCCATGAAAGAGCGTCTTAAGCGCGACAAGGCCAAGACCCAGGTTCTCCAAATTTCTTCTGTCGGACTCATGGAAATGACCCGCCAGCGCCTCAATGAAAGCCTTCTCGATTCCACCCTCGAACCTTGTCCTTATTGCCAGGGTCGTGGGCGTATTAAGAACACCATGAGTATGAGTATCGAGATTCAGCGCCGCCTCAACACCGTCATCCAGCGTCAGCAGGAGAACAACGAAGACGGAGATCTCATCGTCATGGTCAATGCCGACGTCTTGAATCGCTTCAAGTCAGAGGACTCCAAAATCCTCATGGAACTTGAGCGTTCCCACGCCGGCCGCCTCATCTTCCGCAGTGATTCCAATCTCCACCGCGAGCGCTTTGCCATCATCGATGCACGCTCCGAGAAGACCATCGTGCAATACTAACAAGACGCCCGTTTCCATGAAATCCATCCCGCTGATTCGAGTCCTGCTTACGATCACCGGGATGTTTTTTTTGACTCACTGCGCCACTACTCCCGACGTGCCTGACCGCACCAAAATCCGTCTCGAAAATCATCTCCTCCATTCCTTTGACGGAGATCAATTCCCCTATCGAAGCTGGATGCCAAAGGAGGAGCCCGAGCTTGTCATCATCGGAGTGCATGGCATTAGCGGTGCAGCCGCAGACTACAAACCGCTGGGGAGCCACCTTCTTTCAGACCTTCCTCGCACCGCCATCTATGCGGCAGAAACGAGAGGTCAGGGCAACGATCCGATCAAGGAAAGGCGGGGCCATATCAACGACAAAAAAGAGTGGTTCAACGACCTGGTGTCCTTCACCCATGTCATTCGTAAGCGCCATCCAAATGCTAAAATTGTTTGGTGCGGTGAAAGCATGGGGTCGCTGATCGTCCTCCATACATATGCTCAGGCCAGGAACAAACAGGCTCTTTGCGACGCCATAATTCTCGCCTCCCCCATCGTGAACATTCGGGGTGACTTCCCTAAGTGGAAGGAAATCCTTGCCCACACCCTCGCCAACTTTTTCCCAAAGGCGAGAGTCTCGTTAGAGAGCCTCTCAGGAAAAGAAGAAGTGCGCGTGACCAAGGATACCATCCATGAAGAGCAGGCCACTAAAAACTCCTACCACATCGAGCGACACACCCTCCATCTCCTGAGCACTCTGGGTAAAATGATCCGCTCCATGAACTCGGCGGCTCAAGAACTCGACATCCCGGTCCTGGTCCTACACGGAGGAAAAGACGTCTTCTCAGACCCGAAGGATGTCGAACTCTTCTTCGGAAAGATCCCGGAAGCTGCGCCTCACACCCGCAAGTTTTATCCAGAAAGCTTCCACCTCCTCTTCCACGACCATCAGAGCGAACTCGTAGTATCCGACATCACGACCTGGCTTAAGGAAATTGGGGATCAAGGAAAATAACAACCTCTTGTCGCAGGTAACGACACACCCCGTCGAGGCCCTCGCAAACGAAGTAGAAGGCGACTCCCTGAATCTTCTTCGGCAGCGTCTTCCCCGCAAGCGGGCGCACTTCAAACTCCACCTTTCTCAGCTCTGTGGTGCTAGGAATCTCAGGGACCTTCCCGGGCCCCTGCTGATCCACGACTTCAATCTCCGACGCGTCGGGAAAAAAGGAAAGATTCCCCGCATCGTTCGTCCAATGCACTTCGAGATTCTTTTGCGGAGTAAATTCGAGATAGATGCGAACCGATTTTGCGTCCCCTTTTGTTGCGGGAACAACCACCGCCTTTATCGATACCAATCCCTTCTGATCCTGCGCCGCCAGATATACTGATCCGGATCGAGTTCCAGAGCCCTCTGCCATGAGGCAATGGCATTCGAAAAATCATCCTCCCCGCCTTTCCCTGAATCATATTGCTTCCGGTAAGCCACCCCGAGTTGAAAATGAGCGATCGCATTTTCAGGCTCTTTCGCCACGGAATTCTTAAGACCTTCGATCTCAAACTTCCTGGCCGGAATTCTCCCGGGAACCGGAACCTTGGGATACTCCTTTTGAAGAAATGTTTCCAAATCTGCCGCCGTGGGATTGCGAAAACGAATAACCCCGGACTCATCAATCAAGAGCGTGACCGGAACGACCTTGATCCCCAGCTCGTTGAACGAATCGGCCAGCACCGGCCAGGACATCTTCTGCCATTGCATGTAAAGACGGGCCCGGTCGGGATGTTGCTCCTGAACAATCCCCGCCACCTTCAGCCTTCCAGCCTCTAACAGTTTCTTGCTCTTCGTGTGCCACCCGGGCGCATGCTTCCGACACCCCGCTCACCACGAGGCGAACAAATGCAGCAGCAATTTTTCGCCCTAGTGAGAATCCATCGCAATCGCTTGTCCCCCGTCGATGGCCGGCAGCGTGAGATTGGGAAATGGCTGTCCTGGCATGAGATCATCGGCAGAGGACCGCTGAAAAAATGACAAGATGAACAACAAATGGAGAAGGCCACATTTCATCAGGAGGCAAGATCGAATGGCGTCATGCTATCCCGCGAACCCGCGCAATCGAGCCTTAAGAGATTTTCGCGCTTTGTTGCTTGCCAAAAACCAAATTTCATTTGATCGTCCCGCCCGCAGGAGGGGTGGCAGAGTGGTCTATCGCGCTAGTCTTGAAAACTGGAGTAGGTGCAAGCTTACCGTGGGTTCGAATCCCACCCCCTCCGCCACTTTTTTCTCCTGACCTCCCCCTTCCGCGGGTTGAGATTTTCACTCTCCTGAAATTCTTTTCATTGGCATTCCCTTCGCCAATATTATCGCTCCTTTTGTGATGTGGCTGATCAAAAAGGACGAAATGCCATTCGCGGCCGACCAGGCCAAGGAAGCGCTCAACTTCCAACTCTCCATGACAATCTACTTCCTCGTCGCCTTCCTAACGGTCTTTATCCTGATCGGCTTCGTCCTGGTTCCGGCAGTCGTTCTCTTTGACTTCATCCTCATCATCATCATCATCGCAACCACCAGAGCGAATGACGGCATTCTCTTTCGCTACCCGCTCACGATACGGTTTGTGCCGTAGCCGCCTCTAAAATCGAACTTCACGATGGCCCCGGACCTGCTACGAGAAGTCCATGCGCGTTCTCATTGCCAACGATAAGTTCAAAGGTTCACTTACCGCCAGCGAGGCATTCCGGGCGATTCGCGAGGGTTTGCCTGCTCATTTTGAAATCGATGCCTGCCCCATCGCGGACGGTGGCGAAGGTTTCACCGAAACGATGTTGGCGGCCTTGGGTGGGAAATGGGTCACCGTTGACACCGTCGACGCCCTACTCCGTCCCGTGCAAGCCCGCTACGCCATCACGGACACGGGACTCGCCGTCATGGAAATGGCTTCGGCTTCTGGATTCGAGCTCATCAACGCCGATGATCGAAACATCCTCCAATCCTCAACCTACGGAACCGGCCTCATGATCCGTCACGCTGCCGCCCAAAAAGGAGTAAAACGAATCCTCATCGGTATCGGAGGCAGTGCCACCAATGACGGTGGCGTCGGAATGGCAGATGCCCTCGGGGTTCTCTTTTTGGATACCCACGAAGATCCGCTTTCATCCTGCCCCGCCGGACTGGACAATCTCGCGATCATCGACCGGGAACAACTCATCGGCCTCCCTCCCATCGATGTCGCCTGCGACGTCGATAACCCCCTCCTCGGCCCCAACGGAGCGACCGCAATTTTCAGCCCCCAAAAAGGAGCCAGCGCCGCTGAACAAATCAAGTTGGAATCCTTTCTCACTCACTTGTTAGAGATCACCGAAGCCAGGGATCTCGCCGAGAAACCCGGTGCCGGAGCGGCCGGAGGGCTCGGATTTGGAACGATGCACTTCCTCGGAGCCGAACTTCACCCCGGCTTTGACCTCGTCGCCAAAGCCCTCGATCTCCCCGCCCGCATCGCCGAAGCCGATCTCGTCATCACCGGCGAAGGCTCCCTCGACGCCCAATCCCTTTCCGGGAAAGGCCCGGTGGGAGTGGCGCGCCTGGCCGTTGAGCAGGGAAAACCGGTCGTCGGAGTGGCCGGACAAATCTCTCCCGAAGTTCGCGAATCCGGGCTTTTTGATCTTTGCGGAGCTCTCACGGACTTTGATCTTCCCCTCGAAACCCTCATCGCAGAGGCCGGTCCGCTCCTCACTCGCAAAGTTCGCGAGCTATGTGACTTGCTCCCCTTGCACGGAGAGGCTTAGCTCAAGGCCAGATGAGCAAAGCAGTTCTTTTATTCTCCGGACAAGGAGCCCAAAAAGTGGGCATGGGCAAAGATCTCACCGAAGCCTACCCTTCGGCTAAAGCCCTTTTCGAACAAGCCAATGAAGTCCTCGGGCGCTCCCTGACCTCCGTCATGTTCGAAGGTCCCGACGAAGACCTCACCCGCACCGGCAACTGCCAACCCGCCCTCTTCCTCCACGGACTCGCGCTCCTGAAAGTCCTTCAGGAAAAAGTTCCCTCATTGGAGCCCGTCGCTGCCGCCGGTCTTTCCCTCGGTGAAATGACCGCCCACGCCGCTGCCGGCACCTTCTCCTTCGAAGACGGACTCAGGCTCGTCGCCAAGCGTGGCCAACTCATGGATGAAGCCTGCGCAGCCAATCCCGGCTCCATGGCGGCCATGATCGGTGGCACCGATGAAGACGTCCGCCGACTCGCAGAGGAATGTGATGTCGATGTCGCCAACCTCAACTGCCCTGGTCAAACCGTCCTCTCCGGCAAGGAAGAAGGCATCGATCTTGCCGTCGCCAAGGCCAAGGAATTCGGTCTCCGCATGGGCAAAAAGCTCCAAGTCGCCGGAGCCTACCATTCCCGCCTTATGGCCAGCGCCCAGGAGAAGCTCGCCGAAGCTCTCGCCGAAGCCAACATCGGAACACCCGCGGTTCCCGTCATTTCCAACTTTCTCGCCACCCCTGCCGAAGGTCCGGATGGCATCCGTGAATCCCTCACCAAACAGGTCACCGGATCCGTTCGTTGGATCGAAACCATCCAACTCCTCCGCTCACAGGGACATGACCTCTTTATCGAACTCGGACCCGGCAAGGTCCTCGCAGGCTTCATGTCCCGTATCGACAAGGATGCCCGCATTATTTCCATCGAAGACGCCACTTCCCTCGAAGCCGCTGTGGCAGAGCTGGGCTAAGATTAGGATTTCCCTCATTTCTGTTCATTCACCATCGCAAGCTTGGCAGCAGTGGCATTGGGCAGGTAGGGTTCGTTGATCCTATCATGAAATCTCATTTTGCTCTTTGGGCACTTCCTCTCCTTGGCCTGGCAAGCTGGGCTCCCCTGACCGCCACCGGCCAGGAACCCGCCCCTGGCAACAGGACGAGCGAGACGGCAGCCCTTCCCAAGTCAAAAAAGCCACCGCGTTTCCCTGCACACTGGGGAAAATATCATCTCGTCCTCCTTGGAGTGGGCGAAAATGACGGTGAAGCAACCCACGAAGTTCTCGTCAACGATGAGTCCGTCCTGACCTTTCAGATCCCCCTCTCCACCGAGAAATTTGAAACCGGTAAGAAGTTTAACAAGATCGCCCGGAACATCGAATTCGGCCAAGGGGACGTGATCACGCTCAAATCAAAAGTGGCCTCAGCAGACGGAAAGCAATTCTCCCGCGCCCGCCTCGCCGGACTGGTCTTCATCCCGGCAGATGATGCCACCCGCGCTGACGTTGCTCAAATGGAGACGGCCTCTCCTTCCACTCCCAAGTCCGCTCTCCCTCATCTTCAACAGCCTCGTCAACCCGATGGAGACGGCTCCGCCGCCATCACTGGAGCCAACACGCAGTGGCAACCCGTCACCCTGTCTATCGAGGGCCCATTTGTAGGACTGGACCGAGGGCGACCCCACTTGGAAAAACGGCAAAGGCAAAGGCCTCATCGGAGCGCTGAACTAGCTCTCTGGAAAAGGCATGAACGTCTTCTCCTTCCTCCCCTATAATGCCGGAGGTGACGGAGATGACGTCTGGCCCTTCGTTTTCCGCGACGAAAAATTCCACTACGATTGCTCCAAGCTCGATCAATGGAACATCGTCTTCACCCACGGACAAAGCAAAGGACTCTTCCTCCACTTCAAGCTCCAGGAAACTGAAAACGACGACAATAACAGCGGTCACGGAAGCAAAAATAAAAACGGCAAAGTGCCAACCTCGCTCGACGGTGGCTATCTCGGACCCGAGCGCAAACTCTACCTTCGCGAACTCGTCGCCCGCTTCGGCCACCACCTCGCCCTCAACTGGAACCTCGAAGAAGAAAACACCCAGACAACGAAACAGCAGGTCGACATGGCGACCTACCTCCGCGCCCTAGATCCCTACCACCACCACCTCGTCGTCCACACCTTCCCCGACCAGCAGGACAAGGTTTACAAGCCCCTTCTCGGCACCGACCCGTTCACCGGCCTTTCTCTCCAAAATTCGCATTTTAAGGACGTCCACTGGCAAACCGTCAAATGGAATCGCGAATCGATCAAAGCCCAAAAGCCTTGGTGCATCGCCTTCGACGAACCCGGTGATGCCCAGTATGGCATGCCACCCGATCCCGACTACCCCGGCATGCCCAAGGACTACAAAGGACCCACTCTTGACCGCACCCGCCAGCGTGTCCTTTGGGGCAATCTCATGGGAGGTGGCTGGGGCGTTGAATACTACTTCGGATACAAATTGCCCCAGAACGACCTCGTTTGCGAGGACTGGCGCTCCCGCGACCAGTCATGGGACTCCGCCAAGATCGCACTCGATTTCTTCACCGATCAAAAAATCCCCTTCTGGGAAATGACCCCTCAGGACGAGCTCATCGGAAATCCCAAGCACGACAACACCGCCTATTGCCTTGGTAAAAAGGGTCTTTACCTCGTCTACTTCCCGAATGGCAAAGGGGCTTCCCTTCAACTCCCTGAGGGAGAAACCGGAGAATCCATCCAGTGGTTCAACCCACGTGACGGCAAGCTGAAATATCAGACCAAGTGGGACTCCGCCCCCGTCATCTCCAGCCCTCCAGGCGGTGATTGGCTGGCCATCATTCGCACCAAATCATCGGCGCAATAGCTTCCGATAATTTCCTTCTCACGTCGAACTGCGAACCCTAACATCACCTGACTGCCCCTTGCAGTGATCTCAAGCAAATACAACGACACCCATGTTAACCGTTATTTCATTCATCTTTTTCACCGCCTTTGCGGGGGGCCTCACTTGGTGGCTCACCAGACGGGACGAGAAATCCAGCTCAGACGGCTTCTTCCTTGGAGGACGTAGCTTGACCTTCCCCATCATCGCAGGATCCCTTCTGCTCACCAACCTCTCCACCGAGCAAATGGTGGGTCTCAACGGTGCTGCCTTTAAGCACGGACTGAGCGTGATGGCCTGGGAAGTCAATGCCGTGATTGCCTTGATCCTTATGGCGATCTACTTCCTCCCAAAGTTCCTGCGCACCGGAATCACCACCGTCCCGCAGTTCCTGGAACTCCGCTATGACAAAGGGACGCAGACCATTGCCAATACCATTTTTCTCCTGGCCTACGCCCTGATTCTCATCCCCTTGATTCTCTACACGGGTGCCAAGGGTCTCATCAATATGATGGATCTGGCGACTCTCACCGGAATTGAGGATGGCACCCTGCTCCTCCGTTTGACCTGTGTTCTCATTGGCGTCATGGGACTCCTTTACTCGCGCTTCGGCGGACTCAAAACCCTGGCGACTCTCGATACCATCAATGGCATCGGCCTTCTTATCGGAGGCATCATGATTGCCTGGTTCGCACTCAACGCCATGGGCGGAGGAGACGGTGTCGGAGCTGGCTGGACCGCACTCAAGGAAATCCATCCCGAACGAATGGACTCAACCGGAGCCGAAGGCGTGGATGTCTCGGTCCCCTTCTCCACCCTCTTTACCGGAGTCGCACTCCTGAACCTCTTCTACTGGTGCACCAACCAGCAAATCATTCAGAGAACCTTCGGAGCCAGCAGCCTTGCAGAAGGTCAGAAGGGTGTCCTTCTCACCGGCGGCCTCAAGCTTCTTGGACCACTCTACCTCGTTCTCCCCGGTCTCGTGGCCTACCACCTTTATTCTGCGGAAGGGATCGAACCTGACGATGCCTACGGCACCTTGGTTTCCCGACTCCTCCCGGCCCACCTCACCGGATTCTTCTCCGCCGTGATGGTCGGAGCCATTCTGAGTTCCTTTAACGCCGCCCTGAACTCGACTTCCGCGCTCTTTAGTATCGGCCTCTACAAGCACGCCATTAATCCAAGCGGCACCGATGAACAGACAGTGAAGGCCGCCAAGAGGTTCGTCGTCTTCATTGCAATCGCGGCCATGATTGGAGCCCCCCTCCTTGCCGCTCAAGACGTGATCTTCAGCTACCTGCAGGATATGAATGCGATCTACTTCATCCCGATTTTCTCGGTCGTCGTCGTAGGAATGCTGAATCGAAGTGTTCCTGCAAAAGCAGCCTCTGTCGCCATGATTGCCGGTATCGTCCTTATTTCATTGGGAGCATTCGTCCCCGCCATCAAAGAAGGCATCAGGGACATGGGAATTCACAACTTCCACTACATGGGGATGGTCTTCGCACTCCTTGTCTCTTATTTGCTAATCATGGCCAAAGTTGCTCCACGCTCCGAGCCCTGGACTATCGAAACTAAGAACACCATCGATATGACCCCATGGGCTGGCGCCAAGTGGGCTAGTATCGTCCTCGTTATTTTGGTCGTCTCGATCTACGCCAGCTTTAATAAATAGCCCTTCATTACCCCACACTTTGACGATCCTGTCACCTTCCCGGTGGCGGGATTTTCTTTCTCTGTCTTGCTGGACTCTCCCCGCCTGTTAGCTTTAGGAAGCCTCAGGAATTCCATGCTCCATCCCAACAAAGATCTTTCCGAACTGAAGTCCGATGCCAAGGCGTCGCTCAAAGCCATCTTCAACGTGAAAGCGACACTCTACGCGGCCGCTCCAGGGCGCGTGAATTTGATCGGAGAGCATATTGATTACTGCGATGGATTTGTTCTCCCCCTTGCCATTGATCGCTATGTCGTCATCGCGGCGGCTCCTAACGAAAGCTCGGTCGCCCGAATTGCGACCGAAGGCCAGCCTCCCATCGAGATCGACCTCTCGCGCAACCAGAAAATCAGCGACCCCAAATGGTCCCATTATTTGCGCGGCGTCATTCAAGGATTTCGCGATCTCAACTACTCCATTCCCGGCTTCGACGCCTACATCATGTCATCAGTCCCTCTGGGTGCCGGGCTTTCATCATCGGCAGCACTTGAGTGCGCCTTCGCCACTCTTTTGGAAGGATTGGTCGACACCATCCTCGCCACCAAGGACAAAGCCCTTCTCGCCCAAAGAGCCGAACACGACTTCGCCGGAGTCCCTTGTGGTATCATGGACCAATTCGCCTCAGCCTTCGGCTTAAAGGACCAGCTCATTCTCATCGATTGCCAATCGGGGGAACCCGAGATGATCCCTTTCTCCAACCCCAGCCTCTCCATCATTGTCGCGAATACGAGCGTCTCTCACGACCTCTCGGACGGTGGTTATGCCGCGCGCCGAAAAGCAACTGAAGACGCCCTTGCCATCATCGGTAAATCCAGCTGGCGGGATGCCACCATAGATGACCTTTACGCTCATCAGGAAGAGATGGGTAAGATCATATTCAAGAGAGCCCGCCACGTCGTCACCGAAATTGCGCGGACGATCAATGCGGTTGAAGCCTTCAAGAGCGGTGACTTCTCCGACATCGGAAGTCTCATGGCCGGTTCACACCTCTCACTGCGCGACGACTGCGAAGTCTCTTGCGATGAACTCGACCTCATGGTGGCCCTCGCCAAGGAAATTGGATTCGAAGGCGGAGTCCTCGGCGCCCGCATGACGGGCGGCGGATTTGGCGGCTCCACCGTCACCCTCTGTCGCACCGATGACGTCGAAGCCATCGCGAAACAGATGCACCAGCGATACGAAGAGCAAACCGGAATCACCCCGCTTCTCTTCGCGACGCGCCCCGCCCAAGGCGCACAACTGCTCTAGCTCGCAAGTGGCATGATCCCCGGTCATGTCCATCTCTTGGCCGCCAAGCTGCCCCCCTGATCTCCGCTTGATCTCCCCTCAGAGGTAAAACCTTGATCAAAGCTCGGCTATCGTCCCCGCAATCGCCCCACTCTGCCCCGCCTCTGTCCGGATATAGATTTCTTGCAGCCCCTTCTCGGATTGCATTACGGCCTTCAAACCGCCGGACACTTCACGCTGAATTCGAATGGCACCCGTCGCCCCACCCTGACCCAGGGATTTTCCGCCATACGACCTTCCAATAATCAAGCCGATCACTCCGTCCATCGCCTCGATCTTCTTAATGAGGATACGACACTCTTTGGAGGTAGATTGATGTCGTCCACGAGAAGGCATACCCAGAGGAGGGTTAGTCGTAAATGAGCACACTTTCAAGCTCAACAGATCGGGACCTTTCCCCCAGTCTATCACGATGAAACCCCTCCTCCTCGCCACCATTCTCCTCAGTGGCTTTGCTTTAGCCGAAGAGACAAAAACTCCGCCCAATATTCTCTTCATCGCGATCGATGATCTCAACGATTATATCTCGCCCCTCGACAATCACCCCGGCGTCAAAACTCCCAACTTTGATCGCCTTGCCAAACAATCAGTCACCTTCGCCAATGCCCATTGCGCGGCTCCCGTCTGCCACGCCTCCCGAGTCGCCATGATGACCGGAGTCCACCCCGTCAAATCCGGTATCTACAAAAACCTCTTCGGTGCCCACGGCCCCCGCTGGCGTGACGAATCTCCCGTCCTCAAAAACGCCGTTGTCCTATCGCAACACTTCCGCGACCACGGCTACCACGCCGCCGGAGGTGGCAAAATCTTCCACACTCTTCAGTGGACCAATGGCGATTCCCAAAACGACCCCACCGCTTGGGATGTCTATCGCGGTGACCCACTCGACCCGATCTCCTCCGATTGGCCCCGCCCCAAGCTCGTCCCCGATGCCAAACTGGGCATCGGCCCCGGACGCCCCCTCGGACCCCGCAAGCTCTTTGGAGCCCAGCCTCTGCAAGTCCCCGACGAACAAACCGGCGATCATATGGTCGTCGACTGGGCCAAGGCACAACTCGCCATCAATTTCGAAAAACCCCTCTTCCTCGCCGTCGGACTCTTCCGCCCCCACATCCCCTTCGAGGTCCCGCAGCGCTTCTTCGACATGCACCCGCTCAAAGACATCCAACTCCCCGAGCATCGCGCCGATGACCTCGACGACTCCCGTCCACCAACCCGCCAACCGTGGCACCACTGGATCGTCAAAAACAAGCAATGGGAAATCTTCATGCAGGGCTACCTCGCCAGTATCAGCTACGTCGATTACGAACTCGGCCGCCTCCTCGAGGCCCTCGAACACTCTCCCAAAAAAGACAACACCATCGTCATCCTCTGGAGTGATCACGGCTTCCATATTGGCGAAAAAGAGAACTGGGAAAAATTTCAACTCTGGGATCAAACCACCCGCGTTCCCCTTTTCATCCATGCTCCCGGCCTGAGCAAAGACGGCGAAAAAACCCGTGAACCCGCCACCCTCACCGACGTCTATCCAACCCTCTGCGAACTCGCTGGACTCCCCGTCCCTACACAATGCTCCGGAGCCAGCCTCGTCCCCATCTTAAAAGCGCCCGCCGAAAAAACCGGACGCCTTTCCCTCACCTCCTACCACTTCTCAAACAAAGGTCTCGCCCACGCCGTCTCCGACCCTCGTTACCGCTATATCCGTTATCACGATGGCTTTGAAGAACTCTACGATCTTCAGGAAGATCCAAACGAGTTCACGAACATTGCGGCAGACCCCGATTCAGGCGCCATCAAAGCCAGACTCGCCAAGGCTCTTCCAAAATCGCCCGCTAATTCGCGGGGAGCCCCCAAAGACTCCATCTACAACGCCAAGCCAGAACGAGCGCCCCAAAAAGCGCGATAAATTTTCGGGTACAAAAAAGCCCTTGGATTTCATCTCCAAGGGCGGACTTGTTTGGCAAACTACACTTCATGAAGAAGTGGCGGAGCGGACGGGACTCGAACCCGCGACCTCTGCCGTGACAGGGCAGCGCTCTAACCAACTGAGCTACCGCTCCGCATTGCCGGTCAGGACGGCGGGAAGCTATGGTGACTTCGGCAGGAGAGCAAGATTTTCTCTCCAAATCGGGCACAAAAAAAACCCTGAATTACGATCTTCAGGGCTGGACTCTTAGAGTTGCTAGATTCAACTCGATTAATGGCAAATTACACCTCGTAAAGAAGTGGCGGAGCGGACGGGACTCGAACCCGCGACCTCTGCCGTGACAGGGCAGCGCTCTAACCAACTGAGCTACCGCTCCGCATTGCCGGTCAGGACGGCGGGAAGCTATGGCGACATGACCCCATGGGCAAGGTCTAAATACTTCAAATCGTAACTTTTTCAAGATCCCACGGAAAGCCCCATCTTTCCTCCTATACCATCATCATCAAATGAGTAAGCTTAGCACCATGAAACCGACACTTCTTCTCCCTCTCCTGTTCACTCTGCTCTACGCCGATGACAAAAAGGAAGATCAGGAAACTCCCAAAGAAACGACAGTCACCAAGCAAGATAGCGTCACGATTGATGGCCAGAAGATCGACTACCGGGTGACCGCCTCAACACTTACGCTTAAGAGTGACGACGACAAGGACCGCGCCTCCATCTTCAACGTCAGCTACGAGCGCATGGGACAGGCCGAGCGACACAAACGCCCGGTCGTCTTCGCCTTCAATGGCGGCCCCGGCTCTTCAGCAGTTTGGCTGCACCTCGGAGCACTCGGCCCCAAGCTCGTCCCCACCTCACCCGATGGCACCAAAACCCTTCCCCCTCCAGCCGTTCTGGTCGAAAACCCCTACTCCATCCTCGACATCGCCGACATCGTCTTCATCGATCCCGTTTCGACCGGATTCTCACGTGCCCAGGGAGACACCAAGGCCCGTGAATTCCATGGAGTGCAAGGAGACATCCGCTCGGTCGGAGATTTCATTCGTCGATGGACCACCGAGAACGACCGCTGGGCTTCGCCCAAATACCTTCTCGGAGAAAGCTACGGCGGCATCCGTGCGACCGGCCTCGCCGACCACCTGCAAAATGAACACGGCATGTCTCTCAACGGCGTGGTTCTGCTCTCCTCTCTGATCGACTTTCGCACGCTCCGCTCCAGTCAGGCTGACGATCTCAGCTACGCCGTCTATGTGCCAGCGATGACCGGCACCTCCCACTTTCACAAAAAGATCGAAGGTGATCGCGACAAACTGGTCGAAGAAGCCCGGGTCTTCGCTTTTGGGACCTACTACCAAGCCCTCTTAAAAGGAGCCGCAATTTCTGCGGAAGAAAAACAAACCGTGGCAGCACAGCTTCAGAAATACACCGGTCTTCCAGCCTCACTGTTCGTTGAAACCAATCTTCGGCTCGATTCCTCTCGCTACCGCAAAGAACTACTCAGGTCCGAAGGCTTAGTTCTCGGTCGCTTCGATGCCCGCACGGCCTGGCCCGCAATCGACTCCTCACAGGATTGGGCGGGATACGACCCCTCCTACTCCGTCGTCTTTGGAGCCTTTGCCACCGCCATGAATGATTACCTCAGCCGCGATCTCGGTTGGACAGGACACCATCCCTACAAAATCCTCACCGGCGATGTTCACCCTTGGGACTGGGGCACGAGCAATAGCGTCGTCAATATGAGCCGGAATCTGGAGAACGCAATGCGTGAAAATCCTGATTTAAAGGTGCTCGTGATGGCGGGTTACACCGACCTCGCAACGCCTCCCGCGAACATTCAATACAGCATCGACCACCTTTTCAGTATTCCTGACGAGCGCCGCAAGGCCATTAAGTTCACCTGGTACGATGCCGGACACATGTTCTACCTCAATCAGCCGGACCTGGAGAAAATGCGAAAGGACCTCGTCGACTTCCTGAAATAAACGCCACTCTCAAAAAACAAAAAGAGAAGTGGCAGACCCACAAGGACTTGAACCTTGAATGACTGAATCAAAATCAGCTGTGTTACCGATTACACCATGGGTCTGGCGCACTGCTCGCAACTAGGTGCGTGCGGCGGCAAAGTAAGTCCCGAATCGCCCCACGGCAAGATCGAAATTGACTTTCCTGCGAAAGTTTTTCGCCAAGAGCATCCCCCACACAAAATGAATCACTCATTTCGCGGCCCCTATAGCCACGCAAAAGAATCATCTGGAGAGCCCAAGGCGACACTGCCACCATCGACACCGTGAACTCCTTCCACACCGTGATCGGCATATTTGCCCTACTCACCCTTCCAGGCTGCGAGAAGAAGCGCGCCCGAACAAAGGCTGAAGGGAAAAACGAATTGATCCCGGTAAGCTCGCATCAGGCCTATCCTCCAAATTAATCACTCGAGGGATCAACTTACAAGGAGGCCACCGATATCGAATTACCACGCGCAGGGAAAACTACTGCCACAGATCGGGTTGCCTCCGACGCGACTGGAGAGGGAGGATGACACGCGAAGATTTTCAGGAAGTCACCCGCTCTCACGATGAGACTCTTTTTGGAGATGCCACTTGAGCCGCCATGGGAAAAACGCCAGGCTTCGACCATCAGCTCGCTGGCAAACCTTCCCGACAACGCCCC
>CAWUTG010000018.1:0-178016 GCA_963925135.1 uncultured Verrucomicrobiales bacterium
ACCGCCTTCTGTGCCTGGCTCACCCGCAAGGAACGCGCCGAGGGCAAGATCGGCCCCAAGGACGAATATCGCCTTCCCAGTGATCACGAATGGTCCTGTGCCATTGGAATAGGATCAAAAGAAAACGCAGGCACCTCGCCCGAGGATAAAGACAGTAAATTATCCGGTTATCCGTGGGGAAATGCCTGGCCTCCGCCCAATCGGGCAGGGAATTTCGGTTCGTTTCTCGATGGATACAGTGATGCCTATGACCGCACCGCTCCAGTAGGAAGCTTTCGAGTCGATCAAAACGGGCTTTACGATCTGTCCGGAAATGTCTTTGAATGGTGCCTCGATTGGTATTCCAGCGAGCAAGGCAACCGTGTGCTGCGCGGTGGTTCGTGGAACAATAATACGGAGATCAATCTCCGTTCTTCGTATCGGAACAACAATACCCCACGTAATCGAAACGATAACAACGGGTTTCGTTGTGTGTTGTCTGTCGGCAATCCCATAAAATGCCTGATGAATCAGAGGGAGCTGGACAGACGGCAGGCCTGGATGGATGATCAGAATCGCTTCCGTTTGGGAATGGTTGAGTTTGCAGCCGAGACGCGGCACGCTACCGCAGAGATGCGGGGGCTGATCAAAGATTTGAAGGGGGCCGGGGTGAAAGTGACGACATCGGGTGACGACACGCGGTGATATTCTGTGACTCTTTGTGATGCTTTCAATGGGGGTGCTTTGTGAGTTTGTCTTGATTCCCGCAACGTTCTGACGCTCTGTGATCGGAAAATGAAGGAATTTAAAATCCATTGATCCTAGATCGTGCGGGTTCGATTCCCGCCGGAGGTATTTTCCGGTCCTCTTGATCTCCTCGTTCCGAGTGAGGTGAGGAAGCGGGCAAAGTTTGCCTCTTGTGGGTAGCGATGATTTCTGGAATGAAATCAGAATGACTGGAATCATTCCTGACATGCCACGCTCCAGATTAATGCCAAGGTCTCAATCTTCACTCATTTTAATTCTCGTTGCTCTGGTGTCCTTGGGATTCAGCGGCAGCTGTCTCGCCAGTCCCGATGCGACCTGCCTCGTTGATCAGCCCATTGATATGAGGAGCGAAGGGACGGTCATTTCGCTGCCGGAAGAAGGCTAGCTGAGCCTGCCGATGCCGCCCAGTGGAAGCGTTGGGAAGAGGTGTTCAACAAGCAGGATTTCTCCAAATCTTTTGTTCCTCCCAAAGCGGTTCAAGAAGAGGCGGAAAGCAGCAAATAAATCCGAGATGTTTCCTAGAGCCCTGTCCCTCAAACGACTCTGGAGCATATCCAAGTCCCTTAAAATCATGAACCTCGTCCTATGCTTAGTCCTTCTTTTGGCACCCTGCGCTTTTTCCAGTGAGCGTAATTTTCATCTGGTCGCCGTCCCCAGACCTTTGAAGATCGAGGTGAATGATGGCATTTTGGTGTCACAAGTTCCCGTGATGATGAGGAAGGTTTCTCCTGAAGCGAATTTCATGGCGATCACGTTTCCGTTTGGCCCCCCTTCAACGGCCCCCAATCAGGGCGTCAATGTGAATTTGGCGAGTTTGGCAGGAATCGTTATTAGCCCTAAGTTGACCTCAAACACGAATGATTACCTTGTCGTGATCGACTATTGAAGGTGGCCAGGGACGATCAGTCTGGTCGGAATGTTGCGCTTTTGAGCGCGATCGTGAAATGCTTGAAGATTGTTTCGGGAGACCGCTATCACCTCGAAATCAAACTGAAAGGAATTGAAGCGGATTCGGTATTGTTTCAGCACCTGGATCAATGAAGCGAACGCCAATTGCTCCTCAATTAGACCTGCCGTAGATTCCTCCTATTCCTAGCTTGATCGCCCTGCGTCTTGTCCCCGATTTCGGGGGGTTGCATTGCTCCTGTTGGATTGCTAAGAAAGGACCTCGCATATGTTTCGAATCAAAATTCCATTCCTGCTTGCGGTGACTTCGATCGCCAGGCTGGAAGCTGTCCCTGATCTCACCGGCTTTGTGGAGCACTTCTGCATTGATTGTCATGGTGACGGAATGGAGAAAGGCGGTCTCGATCTCGGGAAAATTTTAGAGGCGGATCCGTTCGAGCACTGGAAGACCTGGGAGCATGCTCTTCTGAGGCTGGATTCCCGCCAAATGCCTCCCCCGGACAAGGAGCGACCCAGCGAGGAGGAATATCAAACGATGATTTCGGAGTTTGAGAAATATTTCGATTCTCTTTCGGCAAAAAATCCAGATCCAGGGACCGTTCCGACGATGCGGCGGCTCACCCGCACCGAGTATCAGAATGCCATTCGGGATCTTCTCAAGGTGAATCTCGATGTCACCGAGCTTCTTCCGAAAGATGAATCGAGCCACGGTTTTGACAACATCACGGTGGGGACGCTTTCGCCGACCTTGTTGAATCGTTATGTCGGGGTGGCGCAAAAGGTGGCACGGATTGCGGTGGGACAGCCTCTGGAATCGCCTGAGCTGCGGGTGGTGCGGGTGCCTGCTGATCAGAGCCAGAGCGAGAGGTTGGAGGGGTTACCGTATGGAACCCGGGGTGGCGTTGTCTTCGGGCATCCTTTTCCGGTGACGGCTGAGTATGATTTCGAGATTCGTCTGACCCGTGATCGTGACGAGCAGGTCGAGGGTCTCACCGGGGGCAAGCATGAGGTTGAGATTCTGATCGAGGGCGAATCCGCTTCGCGGTTTGAGATTTCCCGTCCCGAGGGGCGCGATCATTCCAAGGTCGATGCTCATTTGAAAGCGCGGCTCAAGGTTCCTGCGGGTGCCCAGCAGGTTGCGGTGACCTTTGTGAAGAAGCCGGACTCGATTCTTGAGACGAAGCGCCAGCCCTACGATGCCCAGTATAATGTCCATCGCCATCCCCGTCAGGCGCCGGCTGTTTTTCAAGTCACGATCAATGGCCCCTATGGAGCGCAAATCGTGACCGAGACGGCGGGACGAAAAACGATTTTTCAAAGTGACTCGCCCGAGGAAAATCTGCGCCGCCTCATGCGTCTGGCCTATCGTCGACCTATCACGGATGACGAAGTCGCAGCCATCATGCCATTTCATGAACAAGGAATGGACATGGCGATTGCGGCAATTTTAGTGAGTCCACGTTTTCTCTTTCGGATCGAGAGCGATCCTGCGGATCTGCCCTCGGGGGAGGTTTATCAGCTCGATGACCATGCGCTGGCTTCGCGTTTGTCGTTCTTCCTCTGGAGCAGCCTTCCCGATGATGAACTGCTCACCGCGAAGCTTTCTGATCCTGCTGTCATGGAAGCCCAGGTGCGGCGCATGTTGACTGACCCGCGTGCGGGTTCCCTGGTGACCAACTTTGCGAACCAATGGCTGCATCTTCGAAATCTTGACGCGTCATCGCCCGACCTCCGTCTCTTCCCGGACTTCGATGACAACCTACGCCAGTCCTTCAAGCGCGAGACCGAGCTCTTCTTCGAGAGCATCCTCAAGGAAGACCGACCGGTCGCCGAGATTCTCAAATCGGACTATACCTTCCTCAACGAACGCCTCGCGAAGCACTATGGAATCCCCCATATTTACGGGAGCGATTTCCGCAAAGTGACGCTTGCTTCTTCCTCTCATCGCGGTGGTCTGTTTCGGCATGGCAGCATCTTAACAGTGACTTCTTATGGCACCCGGACTTCGCCTTCCATTCGGGGGAACTGGATTCTTGAAAACATTCTTGGCACGCCCGCTCCGCCACCTCCGGCGGATACCCCGGCACTGGATGATGTGGTGGTCGATGACAGCCTGCCGATGCGTGAGAAGCTCGCGGCGCACCGGGATAAACCCGCGTGTGCCGGTTGCCACAAGTTGATGGATCCGGTGGGGTTTTCCTTGGAGGAATATGATGCGGTGGGGCGTTGGATTACTCACAAAGTGGATGCCTCGGGCGGACTTCCTGATGGGCAGGCCTTTTCCGGCGCAACAGGATTGGAAGAGGGCCTTCTCAAGCGCCCCGACCTCTTCGCTAGAACTCTCACTGAAAAGATGCTAACTTACGCTCTCGGACGTGGTGTCGAACACTTCGATGGCCCGGCCATTCGTGGCATCGTCGATCAAGCAGCTCCCAACAACTTCCGTCTCTCCGACCTCATCATCGGAATCGCCAAAAGCACACCCTTTACCCACCGCAAGAAGCCATGATTCTCTCCCGCAAAGCCCTCTCCCGCCGCACCGTTCTTCGCGGACTCGGAACCTCGGTTGCCCTCCCTTTACTCGATGCCATGATTCCTGCTGCCACCGCGGCCGGACTGACGGCCGCGAAGCCGGTCAAGCGCCTTGGCTTTGTTTTCATGCCGATGGGCTGCGACCAATCGCGTTGGACTCCCAAGAGTAAGGGTGACCTTTCGCAACTCTCTCCGATTTTGGAATCGCTCGCGTCGGTTCGTGATCACGTCAATATCCTGAGTAATCTCGAACTGCAGCCGGCCTATCCCGGCACTCATGCCACTTCCAATGCCGCCTTCCTCAGTGCCGCTCGGGCCAAGCAAACCGAAAGTGCCGATTACTTTCTCGGCACGACCGTTGATCAGATCGCGGCTCAACATTTGGGCAAGGAGACCCAGCTCTCTTCGCTCGAAATGTCGATGGATCTCATGCAAACCGTGGGTCAGTGCGACAATGGTTACGCCTGCGTTTATCAGAACAATCTTTCCTGGTCCTCACCGACGACCCCGTTGCCTGCCGAGGCCCATCCGCGCCTCATTTTTGAAACTCTTTTTGGAGAAGGAGGCACGCCGCAGCAACGTCGTGAAGCTCTCAAGAAGAAGGCGAGCTTGTTGGATTTCGTGAGTTCCGATTTAAATAGTTTGAAGCGTGAACTGGGCACGACGGACCGGGCGAAGGTTGACGACTACCTGACAGCGGTTCGTGAAATCGAGCGCCGTATTCAGAAAGCCGAAGCGCAATCACAGGACGAGAGGCTCGCCGATCTCGACCGTCCGGAAGGGGTGCCGGCTTCCTACGCGGATCATGCGCGACTCATGTTCGAACTTCAGATGCTGGCCTTCCAGGGTGACATCACCCGGATCACGACCTTCCAGCTCGCCCGCGAGACCAGTAACCGGGCCTATCCTGAGATCGGGGTGAACGACCCTCATCACCCGCTTTCTCACCACGGGAACGATCCCAAGAAGGTTGAGAAGATGGCCAAGATTAATGCCTTCCACGTTTCGCTTTTCGCGGAGTTCCTTGAGAAGATGAAGGCGACTCCCGATGGGAACGGCTCGCTTCTGGATAACTCACTCTTCCTCTACGGCAGCGGGATGGGCAATCCCAATGTACACGATCACCAGAACCTTCCTGTCATCGTGGCCGGTGGAGCTGCCGGAGGCATGAAGGGAAATCGTCACGTCGAATTCAAGGAGCCGACCGCACTTGCGAACTTGCACCTGACCTTGCTTCACAAAGCGGGCGTCGACGTGGAGCGCTTCGGAGATAGTAACGGCACGATCAAAGAACTCGGGATTTAAGATGAAGCTTCGTTTTTTGATCATCCCGGCTCTTTTGCTGGGGCAAGTCCAGGCTCAGGAATCGATGATTCATCAAGCTGTTCGGGAAGAGAATTCCCTGAAGCTGTTAGAAGAAATCCTGGGGAATTTAAACACCTCTGTTGACCGACCCAACCGCTATGGGGTGCGTCCGCTCGCGATTGCTTGTGAGAAGGGGAATCTGGAGTTGGTTGAAATCCTTCTTGAGAACAAAGCGGATCCCAATGCCGCGCAGGCTGGAAATGAAACGCCCTTGATGACGGCGGCGCGGACTGGGAAGGTGGAGATTGTCAAACGGCTCGTTGCCGCCGGCGCTAGAATCAACGAGAAGGAGCATCATCAGCAAACCGCGTTGATGTGGGCCGCTGCTGAAGGTCATGTCGAGGTGGTGCGTTTTTTGTTAGAGAAGGGGGCTGAGTTTCAGAAGCCGCTCGACTCCGGGTTCACGCCCTTGCTCTTTGCAGTTCGGCAGGGGCATTTGGAGGTGGCGAAACTTTTGATTGAGAAAGGCGCGGATGTGACCGAAGCCTCGGTGCCGAAAGGTGGAGGTCCGAAGTGGATTTCATCCGGAACGGCTCCTCTCATACATGCGGTGGAGAACGGGCACTTCGATGTGGCGGCCATGCTTTTGGAGAAAGGGGCTGATCCGAATGATCAACGATCAGGATACTCTCCTCTGCACGTTTTGAGCTGGGTTCGAAAATCAGTGAAGGGCGATGGCGACGATGGTCTTCCCATTCCCCGGGGCTCGGGAGAAATGACGAGTTTGGAGTTTGTGAAAACTCTCGTGAAGGATGGCGCCGATCCCAATCTTCGGCTCAAAGGTGGCGGTGGCGGAACGGCGCGGGTTGATCGAAAAGGCGCGACGCCATTCTTGATGGCGGCGGAGACGGCTGATTTGGATTTTTTGAAAACTTTGATCGATGTGGGTGCTGATGCGACGATCGCAAATCAAACTGGCACCACTCCTCTACTCGCGGCAGCAGGAATGGGGGTGACGGCTCCGGGTGAGGAGGCTGGATCGGTCGAAGAAGCGATGGAGGTGGTGCGGTTTTTGATCGAACTGGGTGCGCATATCAACGGGAAGGATGGCCGTGAGGAAACGGTGATGCATGCGGCGGCTTACAAGAGTGCGCCGATGATGATCCGCTTACTCGATGAACTGGGCGCAGATATCTCGATTTGGAATCAGAAGAATAAGTCGGGTTGGACTCCGCTGCTGATCACGCAGGGATTTCGTCCGGGGAATTTTCGTCCGATTGCCACGACTGAAGCAGTCTTGGCCGAGGTGATGAAGAAGCACGGGGTGGAAACTCCGCCAGCTCCCGAGAGGGAGAAGAAGATTGGCTACGAGTGAGGTCGAAACGAAGGTAGCCGAAAGCTCCTGCTTTCGGTTTCGGGTTGAGGAGATCCGAAAGCTGGAGCTGTCGGCTACGTTTTAAAACTCGCGGTCGAGGAGGTAGCGGGCGATGGCTTCGAGGTTTTTGCCGTTGTCACCGAAGACTTCGAGTGCGGCGAGGGCTTTTCCGGTGAGGCGTTTGGCTTCGGCTTTTGATTCTTCGAGACCGAGAATAGATGGGTAGGTCGCTTTGTTGGCGGCTTCGTCCTTGCCGGCCGTCTTGCCGAGTTTTTCGGTGGACTGGGTCACGTCGAGGATGTCGTCGATGACCTGGAAGGCGAGGCCGAGGTTGTAGCCGAAGTCGGTGAGTGCTTGGAGTTGCTCCGGAGTGGCATTGGCGGTCATGCCGCCGAGGCGCAGGGAAGTGGTGAGGAGGGCGGCTGTTTTGTTCTCGTGAATTTGGACGAGCTCTTCCTGGGTGAGGTCCTGGTCTTCGCCTTCAAGATCGAGGACCTGTCCGCCGATGAGCTTGGTGGATCCACCGCAGACGGCGAATTCGAGGAGGATATCCTTAAGTGAGTAGCGCTCGGTGGGAGGGGTGCTGGCGAGGGTGATGAAGGCCTCGGTGAGGAGGGCGTCGCCGGCGAGGACGGCCATGCCTTCGCCGTAAACTTTGTGGGAAGTGGGACGGCCGCGACGGAGGTCATCGTTGTCCATGCCGGGAAGGTCGTCGTGAACGAGCGAGTAGGTGTGCATCATCTCGACGGCGCAGGCGGGAGCGAGGGCATTTTTGCTCGTTCCTCCACAGGCTTCGGCAGCGGTGAGGGTCAGGACGGGGCGGAGACGTTTGCCTCCGGCGAAGACCGAGTAGCGCATGGCCTGATGGATGGTCCGCGGAGAAAGCGAGACCTTGGGTAGAAAATTGTTGAGGGCGTCGTCGACGAGTTCGAGTTGTTTTTTGAGGTAGTCTTTGAGATCGGACACGGCTGATATGTTAGGGTGAAAATCTCATTAGGGGAACTGGTTATTGCATGAGAGCAAGGATGGAGTAGTTTGCCGGAGATGAAATTTAAAGCTCTCTTGGCGGCCGTGATGTCCGTTTTTACCTTTTCGGCCTCCGGTTTGGAGATTGGTGACAAGTTGCCCCCGTTGAAGGGCAAGAATCAGGATGGAAAAGAGGTGAGCATAAAAGCGGCGGAGGGGCACCAGTGGGTCTTGATTTTCACTTATCCGAAGGCATTGACCGGCGGATGAACCAAGCAAGCTTGTTCGGTGCGGGACGCATTCGAGAATTTGCAGGGTAAGAAGGTGACGGTATTTGGAATGTCGACCGACGATGTGGCGACGCAGAAGAAGTTCGTGGATGCGAACAAGCTTCCATACGATTTGATTTCAGATCCCAAGGGGGAGCTGGCGAAAGTGCTGGGGATTCCGGTGACACTGGGAAAGTTCACGGCCCGCCAAGCCTACCTCTTCAAGGATGGCAAGCTCGTCTGGAAAGACGAGAAGGGTGCCACTGCGACTCAGGGCGAGGATGTTCTCAAGGCGATTGAAGCGAATAAATAATCTAAGCTGATTTCGCCAAACGACCTTCCAGCGCTTTCCTTAAGAGGGGGCGCTGTTTTTCTTGGATGGGTTTCAGCGAGAGGATGACGCCCCCGGTTTGCTCTTTGTCGAAGTGGAGCTTGAGGAGGGTGAGGTGGTCATTGAACTCTGCCGAGTGGAGCTGGCTCCAGTAGATGAGGTTGAGGTTTTTCTCGGGTTTGAGAAGGGGGAAGACCTCGATGCCGAGGGGGGTGAGGATGAGGTAGGCGTGCCGGGCGCAGCGCATCGAGAAGCGGAAGATGAGGCCGGCGAGGAGGAAAAAGGGCAGGGGCATCCACCAATGGAAATTGGGATGCCCCATCAGGGTGGTGATCGTGATGAGGAGTCCGAAAGCGAAGGCGACGGCGGCGGCGACGAAGAAGCCTTGAGCCTGGGCGGAACGGGTGAAGCGGAGTTCCTTGTGGGGCTCGGCGACGTCCTGTGGGGAAGCCATTTTAGAGTTGGCTGTAGGGGATGCTGAAGGTCTCGCCTTGCTGCGGGGCCATTTCTGACATGACCTGGTTGAGCGGCTTCTTCATGATGAAGATCGCAATAAGGGCCATCACGATGGCTCCAATTCCTCCGCCCATGGCGATTCCTTTTCCACCACCTCCACGGCGGCGCTTGTTGTTTTCACTTTTTCTCAGGTTTTCCCAGCGCATGGTATGTTCTATAAATTGATGCCTCCTTTTTGTGGAGTCTTAAACGTCGATGACGTTGCCGTCATCGAGCTTGGACTTGGGACGTTCCTCGGGCGCTGGAAATTCGGGAGTAACGACGTGAATTTTCCCTTTGAGACGCTTGGCGAGGATTTTGCCGACAGCGGTCCGGACGGGTGGGACGAGGAGAAGGAAGCCGACGGCGTCGGTGAGGAAGCCGGGCGTGATGAGGACAGCTCCAGCGAGGAGAATCATGAGGCCATCGAGGGCTTCGGCGGCGGGGAGGCGGCCCTCGCTGCTGGCCTGTTGAAATTTGATCATGGCCTTGCGTCCCTGTGATTTGGTCAGGGAGGCTCCGAGGATGGCAGTTGCGATGATGATCAGGATGGTGTTGGCGACGCCGATCTGGCTGCCAAGGGTCTTGAAGAGGTAGAGCTCGGCCAGGGGGACGAGGATGAAGAGGATGAGAAGTTTTCCGAACACGGTCTTGCTGAAACGCTAGGCGAGAAAGGGGATTTTACGATGAGAAAGGCGGGGGGATTTTGGAAGGGGTGCCTACGGGTTGGTGGAGAAGTAGAGGCGGATAAATTCCTTGGGGGTGGTGGCGTAGGATGAGGGGCTCCGGAAGGTGGTGGTGGCGGTGCCATCGCCGTGGTAGGTGGTGCGATAGATTTGGGCGTTGGACCAGAGATCGAGGTCGGGGGTGACCTGGGCAAAGACGTTGAGTCCGGCGGCTTGTACGTTGTAGGTGACACTTCGGGTGAGTCGGTCGTTCACAATTTCAAGGGGCTGCGCCAGGGGTGGATTGGGAACGGTGGGGGAGCTGAGGAGGACGAATTCTTCGAAGTTGGTGAAGCCGTCATTGTCGTCATCGGCGTTGGAATTGGAGACACCATTGGCAGTGGCCCATTCGGCGAAGGTGAGTTGGGAGAGATCGGCTCCTCCGGGGGTTCCTCCAAAGAGCGGGCTGGCGGTCCAGCTGGCGGAGAGGGAGTGGTCGGGAGAGGAGAAGGGGAGGGCGAGGACGAGGGAAGGACCGGTGCCTGCGGGGGAGGTGGGCCAGGGAGCAGTGGTGCCATAGATGAAGCTACGAATGGGGTCGCCGAACCCGTTGAGGAGGTTGAGGAGTTCACCTTCATTCTTGAGCTTGCCGGTGAATTGGCCTGCGACGGGGTGGCCGGTGCCGTAGCGGAATTCAAAGGCGGCTTGGTTCTCAACAATGAGGGCGCGTTCGCCGGGGGCGAGGGCGGTGATTTTGGATCCACTGTAGGAGAAGGTGATGCCTTCAGCAAAGGCAATGCCGTTGAGGTCAATGGAAGTGCTGCCGGAGTTGAAGATTTCGAGGAATTCGAAGTCGGACGGGTCGTTGAAGCCGGCTTCGATTTCGGCCGGGGTGACGGGGCCTGGTTGATACATGATTTCGGAGACGACGAGGGCGTCGGTGGTGGGGAAGAAGGCGGCTTCGGTGAGGGCGGACCAGGTTCCGGCAGCGTCGCGGACGCGGGCTTTTACAAGGGTGTTGGCGTTGATGGGGAGGGTGCCGGTGTCTGCGATGGCGGTGTCGCCGATGGCGCCTCCGTTGCCGCCGCCTGCGGGAGTGTTGCTGACTTCGAGTTCAGCATTGATGAGGAAATCGGAGGAGCCGTTGGAGATATTGAGACCGTGGATGGCGAGGATGTTTTCGACTCCTTCCTGAATGAGTCGGAGGTGGGAGGAGATGTCGATGGCTTGGTAGATGACGGCCTGGCCGTCGTCGTGTTGCTCGCTGGCGGTGGAGTTGCCATCGGGTGTGCCGGTGAAATTTTGTCGATCGATCTCAACTCCGTTGAGGTAGGCGACGTAACCGTCGTCATATTTCATGCGGAGGGTGGCAGCTGTTTTTCCGGTGAGGGAGCCCGCTGCGGGAGTGAAGGGAATGCGGATGAGGCAGGAGGACTCCAGGTCGTTCATCTGGGAGAGGACGTTGATGTCGATGTGGGTCTCGTAACCGCTGCCGTCTTCGTAGCCGACGCCGCCGGAGCCGGAGATCCAGGTGGCGTCATTGAAGGCGACGGTGTTCCAGGCGTTGCTGTTGCCGTCGGTAAATTGGTCGGTGGCGGTGGTCGGGATGTGGACGGATTTGGCGTCGGTGCCGGAGACGAGGGTGAGGGGAGGATCGGATGGGATGACGACGGCGGGTTTGCGCGGGTCGGTGCCGTCGGTGGTGTAATAGATGGTGCCGCCGGAGCCGGTCATGGCGAGTTGGAAGGCGTCGGGAACAGGTCCGCCGTGCTGGCTGAAGACGGGGGCATCGAGGTCGGGATACATGCCGGCGGCGCGGTATCGTCCAATCATCGTCGCGGTGAGGGCGGGGAGTTTGGTGTTGAGAAGATCATCCTGGAAGGATTGCCAGGAGGCGGGGGTGCGGTAGTTCCAACGGGCGGCTTCGGAGAGGAAGCTGACCTGGATGTTGTCGACGCGGGTTTGGAGACGGGCGACCATCTTGGTGGGGGTGAGGGCGCCATCGTTGAAGTAGTGTTTGTGGATACGGTCGGCGACGAGGGTTGCGTATTCGGGGTCGCCTTCGGCACGGAGTTTGGACATGGCATTGAGCGGTCCGTTGTGGTTGGCGGGGTGGCCGGGGTCGCGGAGGTAGCCGTCGGGGTCCTTCATGAAGAATTTAAAGGGAACGCCGAGGGGGACGGAGCCCGCGCTTCGGAATTCGCTTTCGGAATTCCCGCTGACCCAGAGGAGGGTGAAGTCGATCATGTTGGCCATGTCGAGGTGGGATTGGGCGGAGGCGAAGGGGGTGGCTCCGTTGAGGAGATTTTGGGTCTCGGTCCAGTAGGTGCCGTCGCCGTCATAGGGGGTGCCGACTTCAAATTGATCTCCGGCGTTGTTGGCGTTGATGGCTTCGTAGTCGTCTTTGGTGCCGCCGAAGTATTCGGTGAGCATGGAGGCATTCCAACGTTCCCGCATGTGGTATTGTCCCCAGTAGATTCCGTTGAGGTAGATGTGCACGAAGCGCCCGTGGGGGGCGATTTGTCCCATTTCGATCATGGAGTCATCGACGAAGCGGCCGGACATGTAGGCACCGCGTGCGGCCATGTCGTGGTTTCCAGCGCGAAGGTCGAGTCCGTCGAATTGAGTAGCAGGGGGGATGTCGTAGTCGTGTCCGTCGAAGAGGGGGAAGGAGAGTTTTCCGGGGCCGTATTGTTCGCGGAAGCTGACGCGAATGCCGACCTTGTCGAAGCCCTGGATGTAGCCGCCGAAGCGTTCCATGCCGGCATCAACCTGGGCGTGACCGTCCTCGAAGTTGATCATCTCCATGGAGACTTCGCGTTCGGTGTAGTCGATGTTGCCGAGGAAGGTGAGCGAGAGGGTGGGGATGGCTTTGAGCGAGGCATCCATTTGCGGTCCGTAGGTAGGATCCTGGGTGATGCTGGTGCGCATATTGGGGTGGGAGATGACGTCGACCGTGAAGATGTAGGTGTGGGTGTCGACGTTGGTAGGGACGAAGCCGGACTTGAAGGCGGCGGCGCGGAGGACGGTGGTTTGGGAAATGTTGATGGGCGAGGAGTAGACCATGCCGGTGGAGGCGGTGGGCTTGGAGTTGTCGAGAGTGTATCGAATCTGCGCGCCTGGAGTGGCGGTGGAGATGACGACGGAGATGGGGGCTTCATGAATGCCACGGTCGACGGAGAAGGAGGTGTCAGAGACGAAGTCCGAGAATCCGGCGGCGTTGGCGGCACCGGGGGTGGGGGTGGTGAAGTATCCGTCATTGGCTGAGACGGGATCGAATCCGTAGGAGACGTCGAGGCGTTGGTTGGGATAGGTGGGGCTGAATTCGGTGACGATGGTGAAGCCATCGGGCTTTACGAGGGCGAGGAATTCACCATTCGAGGAGAGGCTAAAATTGGTATGGAGCTCGGACCCGGCAAGGGCGCGGTCTTTGGCGCTGGCGAAGATGATGAGGTATTCGCCGGGATTGAGGGTGACGTTGGGGAGAGTCCATTTGGCGAGGTTGGTGGCGTCGTCGGTGAGGTGGTAGCCATTGAGAAGGACGACCTCGGTTCCGGGGTTGTGGAGTTCGATCCAGTCGGAGGCGACGCCGTCTTCATCGAGGAGGCCACTGTCATTGATGGCGAGGAATTCCGAGATGATGGGTTCGCCGGGGAGGACGACGCGGACGCGGGTTTCCCGGGAGATGACGCCGTTGGCATTTGTAACGGTCAGGGTGTAGTCGGTGGTGGCGGTTGGGGAGACTGCGAGACTGTTCTGGCCGGTGACCTCGGTTCCGTTCAGGTCGAGTGAGGTTGCGTTGGCGACATTCCAGTCGAGGGTAATCGAGGTTCCGGGCGCGATGAGGGAATCAGAGGCGGTGAAGGAAAAGATGACGGGTTGGTCGGTCACTTCGACGACCACGGCGGCGGCGCTGGTGCCGGTGGGTCGGGTGGCGGTGAGGAGGTAGGTCGTGTTTTGGTTGGGGCCGGGATCGATGGTGATGCCGCCCTCTCCGGAAGCGTTGGTGAGGGCGGTGACATCGCCCACTCCTTGATCAATGATGACCGAGGTGGAGTTGGTGTTGACGGCCCAGGAAAAGGTGATCGGGGAACCTTGCGGGATAAAAGTTTGATCGACGGTGAAGGAACTGATGCCGGGGTCGGGGGTGGAGAGATCGAGTTCGACAAAGCCGTTGCTTCCCGCGGGGGCTCTATCGGGGAAGTTCGCAGAGCTAACGAGGGAGCCCGGGTTTCCGCTGCCGTCGTCTTCGTAAATGTTGACGGTGAAGTTTTCGAGACGATCGCCGCAGCAGGTGTCAGCACGTCCGAAGATACGGACGGAGCCAATGTCTTCAGTGGTGCCCAAATCGACCATGAATCGTGGTAAGATGAGCTGATCGATTAAGGTGGACCAGACTTCGGCGCCTGATTCGAGGTCGCCATCATAAACCGAGGTGGGGAGACCATGTTGAACGGTGGTGGTGGTAGGCGGGGTTTGCGCGGAGGGGGTGCCGGCTTGGACGAGGTCGTTTTGGCTGGTGCGGTCGGCATCGAGTTCATCGGGAGTGGTGCCGGGCGCGAAGGCTTCGATTTCCGAGATGTGGAGGCGGGTGTTGGAAGGGGTGTTTTTGACGACTTCGATAAATCGGCCGGTGGCGGCGATGAATTCGGGAGCGTCTTGGACGGCGACGGTGACCTGGGCGTTGACTGAGCCCGAGGGGTTGGTGGCGACGAGGGTGAAGAGGGTGGTGGCGAGGGGGGAGACGGGGATGGATGTTTCACCATTTTTGATGGGGGTCCCGCTGAGGGTGAGAGTGTCGAAGTTGGAGACGTCCCAGTTCAGGGTGGCGGAGCCGCCGATGTCGATGACGGGGGAGTCGGCGGAAAAGCTGTTGATGGTTGGGACTTGAGCGAGAAGTCCTTGCGCCATCGCGAGAATAAAAAGGAACGGGAGGAACCGAAGCATTCTCCAAGGTAAGAATTCGAGAGCGGGGGTGGCAAGGTTGGATGCGGGGCGATCAAAAAGAACGACCATGCCCTCAGGGAGGGCATGGTCGTACTCCTACAACACATTGAAAATAAATCAGCTTCCGGCAGGGAGAGCTGCGGTAGCGGGGGGCTCTACGACACGGTAGCGGGTGGTTTCGATGGCGGCCTTGATTATGGCTTCATCGGTTTTCTTGGGGTCGAAGGTGACGCTGGCCTGGCCTGTCATGTGATTGACCTCATTGACGTTGATGACGCCGGGAGTTTTTCCAATAAGGGCGGTCAGGTGGTTGGCGCAGCTGATGCAGGCCATGCCTTTGATCTGGAAGTTGGATTTTTGGCCGATGACGGTGAGTCCGGAGTCGGTGATGGCTTTTTCGATGGCGGCCGGCTTGACCTTGGCTGGGTCGTAGTTGACGGCAAAAGTTCCGGATTTGGAGCAGTTTTTGCACGTTGTCACGCCGTCCATGGCGGTGAGGGCAGCCTCGGCTTTGGCGGTGTTGGCCTCGTTTTCAAGTCCGGTGACGGCGAGCTTGAGGGCGGTTCCAGCGCAGGCCTTGGGACATTCGCCAGCGGGGCATGGGGCTGCCTTGGGAGTTTCCTGGGCAGTGATAAGACCTCCAAAGGCGAACAGGGCGGTGAGTGAAAGTAATTGTTTCATAGCTATAGTTAAGAGCGACACGGTGGGTCGTTATTCCAGGCATAACGTCATTTTTTTGGAAATATTTCGGGATGGGACGCCGTCGGTTTATTGCTTCTTCGTTGGTGGCGGGATTGCCCTTTATTGCAAGGACTGAGGCGCGGTATCCGGGTCCCGGGGATGCGGGGTATGAGGAGGCGAGGAAGTTGTTTAATTCCGATCTGGATCTAAAACCGGCGGATCTCGCGAAGTGTCGGAGTGAGGAAGAGGTGAAGGCGGCGGCTTTGGCGAAGGTGGGGTTTGTTGCCAGGTCAGCGACGAATTCTCCGATCGGGCGGGCGTTGAAGAGACACTATGGGCAGGCCGGTCCGCTGCCTTTCTATAAGGTCTCGGGCGGGTTTTATCATGGACATGAAGACCTTGCCGGGAGCTCGGAATTGATTGCGGAGCGGGTGATCGGGACGCCGGGCTTGATCTTCCAGGTGAACACACTGGGCGGGGCCATCACGCGGGGGCCGGACTCGGCCTATCCGGATATCACCTTGAAGGATTACCGAACGGACTGCTACGGAGCGTCGCTTCCGAAGCTACAGGAGCTGAAGAAGCGGTATGATCCGGCATGCACAGTCGGTTTGATACGGGCCAGGTGGTTTTTGAAGACGGAGGATCTTCGCCGCGAGTCTGCCGGGGATTGGTCATGATCGGGACGGATCATACCACCTGGAGCTAGCTCAGGAAGTCGATGATGCGGGCTTTGGGGCGACCGATAATCGCGTTCTTTCCCTTAAGGAGAATGGGTCGCTGAAGGAGCTGCTTGTGCTTCACTAGGATGTCGACGACGCCTTTGGGATTGCCGACGAAGTCATCGGGGTTGAGTTTGAGCTTTTTGAATTTGGCGTCTTTGCGAACGAGATCTTCGACAGGATCTTCAAGGGCTTCCACGATCCTGGTGAGCTCCTGTTCATCGGGCGGAGTTTTGATGTAGAGAATGACTTCGTGCTCGACTCCCAGTTCCTCGGCGACCGCCAAGGCATTTTGAGAAGAGCCTCAACCTTTGAAGTGATAGATGCTGACTTTGGACATGAAGGAGAGGTAGCAGCGGAGGGGGAATGGTCAAGGGGAGGGCGTGAGTTTCAAAGGGGCCTTCTTTTCAAGCGATGCGATCGCGCTTAGATTCCAAGCATGAAAGTCTGGATGATGGGCCTTGGGAGTATCCCGGCGCTTTTGGCTTTGCCGGTGGTGTTGGTGTTGTCTGTGGCGGGGATTCAAACTGGATTGCTGGGGAATCGCGAGCCAATAGGGATAGTTATGCTCGCGACGGTGGTTGGAGTTTTTGTTTCGGTCGGTGTTGCGATTTGGATGGTAGTGGCATTTGGCGAGGGTGCATTGAGGAGGGTGCATTGAGGAGGGCCAGGGGTCTTTCCGAGTTGGCCTGGCTCGGGAGCGACGCTTCTTGGAGCGGTCGAAGGTGATACGATCAGCGGGAATTATTTTGGACACGAGCGACCGATGCTGGGTTGGGCGTCAACGGGGCCGTGGCGGACGACTCGGAAAGTGGATCGCGTTTTCCCGTTGAACATCGAGGAATCTGAGACAGCTGTTGAATGATGAATCGGGAGCGGAGAAGCCTCGAAATGTCATGCAGCTTCGGCGTGGAAGAGAGGCCTGCGGGAGATGCTTTGAAATTCGGGGCGTTTGGCTTGGCCCTTGGTTTTGGAAGTTTGGGACCCCGGGCGGCGCTTTGCTCTGCCCGGGGCTTCGTTAGGTCGCCCCTTTGGGGTTTGGGGAGGGGCGTGGTTGAGGGGGCAAAAAGCTGGAGCTTTTCGCTACATTCTTGAGAGCGGGGTGCCTTAGGCGATGATCTCGGAGATGGGGTCGGCGCCTTCGACGCCGACGAGTTTTTCGTCGAGTCCGGCGTGGGGGTAGCTGAGGGCGTTGGGGTCGATGCCGAGTTGTTGGAGGATGGTGGCGTGGAGGTGCTTGACCTCGAACTCGTTTTCGACGGCGGCGGAGCCGAGTTCGTCGGTTTGGCCGACGCTGGTGCCGCCTTTGATGCCGCCTCCGGCCATCCACATCGTGAAGCCGGCGGAGTTGTGATCGCGACCGGTTCCTTTGGCATATTCGGCGGTCGGTTGACGGCCAAATTCTCCGCCCCAGACGACGAGGGTTTCTTCGAGGAGGCCGCGTTGTTTGAGGTCCTTGAGAAGTCCGGCGATGGGGAGGTCGGTGTTGCCGGCGTGCTTGTTGTGATTGGTTTCGAGGTCGCCGTGGGCGTCCCAGTTGTCATCGTTGTGAGCACCACCGGAGTAGATCTGGATGAAGGGGGTGCCGCGTTCGACAAGGCGGCGGGCGAGGAGGCATTTTTTGCCGAAGTCGGCGGTGCGTTCCTGATCGAGGCCATACATCTTTTTGGTGGCTTCGCTTTCTTCGTCGATGTTGATGGCCTCGGGCGCAGTGGACTGCATCTTATAGGCGAGCTCGTAGCTGGCGATGCGGGCCGAGAGGTCGGTGTTCCCGACACGCTTTTCCAGGTGGGAGGTGTTGAGTTGGTTGAGCGATTGGATGATGCGGTATTGTTCGTCCTGTTTCATGCCGTGGGCGTGTTTGAGGTCGAGAATGGGGTCGCCTTTGGATCGTAAAACAGTGCCCTGGTGAGTGGCGGGCATGAAGCCGGAGGACCAATTTTTGGCGCCGGAAATGGGGCCACCGGTTTTGTCGAGCATGACGACGTATCCGGGGAGGTTCTCGTTGATGTTGCCGAGGCCGTAGTTGACCCAGGATCCGAGGGAAGGCTTGCCACCAATGAGGGAACCGGAGTTCATCATGAGCATGGCGGAGCCATGGATGGGTGAGTCGGCTTTGAGCGAGTGGATGAAGGAGATGTCATCGACACAGGTCGCGACGTTCGGGAAGAGGCTGGAGACCCACTTGCCGCACTGGCCGTGTTGCTTAAAATCCCACTTGGGCTCGACGATGCGGCCTTCGTTTTTCTTGCCACCACGGCCGAAGGTCTTCACTTCGACGGTCTTGCCGTCCATGCCCTTCATTCCGGGCTTGTAGTCGAAGGTATCGATGTGCGACGGGCCGCCGTACATGAAGAGGAAGATGACGCTCTTGGCCTTGGGCTGATGATGGGTCTCCTTGGGCTTGGCGCCTTGGGCCATCATGCCGGTGAGGGCGAGGGAGGTGAATCCGCCGCCGACGGTGTTGACGAATTCGCGTCGGGAAGTGTTACCACAGAAATTTTTCATCTTAATTAAGAGGGGCTTGGTTGAGGGATACCGAAAGCTGGAGCTTTCGGCTACGTGGGGGTTAGTCCAAGTGAATGGTTTCGTTGAGATTGAGGATGAGGAGGCAGAGCCGGGGCATGAGTTGGTCTTCGGGGACCTGGAAAGTGGTGCGGAGGTCGTCGGCTAATTTGGTGAGCTCCTGGAGTTCGGAGTCTTGAATGGGACGACGGGTGGCGAGTTCGAAGGCGGTGGAGATCTGCTCGGGAAGGGTGCCTTGGAGTTGGGTCGCGAAGGCGGTGGCGAGTTCGTTCATGTGCTCGCTGTTGAGCATGGTGAGGGCCTGGGTGGGGACGGTGGTAGCGTAGCGTGAGGGGCAGGAGATGTCGCGCTCGGGGGAGTCGAAGGCTGCGAGGAGCGGGAGCTTGATGGAGCGCTTGGCGTGGATGTAAACGGCGCGGCGGTTGGCGGCGTCGCCTTTGGTTTCCGGCCAGACGCGGTCGGGGGTGGAGGATGTTTCGAGGATGGCGCGGGGCATTCTGGGGCGGACGGGCGGGCCACCCATTTCGAGCTTGAGGCGCTTGGTGAGGATGAGGTAGGTGTCCCAGATTTCCTCGGCACTGAGGCGGCGGGAGTTGTAGCGCCAGTGGAGTTTGTTTTCGGGGTCGACGTTGTGGGTGCCGGTGCTTGAGAGCTTGTAGGTGGAGCTGTTGAGGATGAGGCGGAGCATGTGTTTGGTGCTCCAGCCGGAACGGACGAGTTCGGCGGCGAGCCAGTCGAGGAGGGCCTGGTTGGAAACGCCGGTGCCGAAGACTCCGAAGTCGTTGGCGGTTTCGACGAGGCCGTGACCGAAGCAGTATTGCCAGAGGCGGTTGACGTAAACGCGGGCGGCGAGCGGATTGCCGGGGTCGGTGACCCATTGGGCGAAGGCGAGGCGGCGGCCTTCGGTTTTGCCGTCGGAGAAGTCGGGGACGGGGAGTTGGGCGGGGTTGAGGATTTCGGGGAAGTTGACGGGGACGGGATCTCCCTGGGCGTGGAAGTTGCCGCGTTCGTGAATGGCAGGGGCGGGGACTTTGGCATCGTCCTTGACGCTCATGTAACGAAGGCCGTCGACGGGGCGGGCGAGTTCGGTTTGGCGGGAAAGGAGGGTGGTGATTTTTTCGGCGAAGGGTTGGCCGTAGGTGGTGGCAAGAGTAACCGGGGAAATGGTGGCGAGCTGGGCGGGGCTGAGGTCGGTGAGAGGTTTGAGGGCGAGGGTGGCTTCGAGCTTACGGTCTTTATGGGAGTTGGAGGTGGCGACGAGGCCGATGGTGTTGCGACCGGTGGTGAGTTCGTTGCCAGGGAGGAAGACGAGGTATTGGTCACCGATTTTTTTGGGGACGCCTTCCCTGACCATAGTGCCGTTGATGAAGACCTGAAGCGTGTCGACCTGGCCCTGGAGGTAGACGAGGAGTTGGGAGGGGATTTCCTGGAGGCCGAAGTCGCCGCGGAGGACGAGGGGCTTGCCGTGTTGCCAGTCGCCCTGGGCAGCGAAGCGGGAGGTGTCGAAGGATGGGAGCGACCAGCCGGGGTTGCGGGGGATGCTGTAGGCGCTTTTCCAGTCGGCGGTATGGGGTTGGGCGTCAGGAGATTTTTTGAGGAAAGGATCGAGTTGGGCGAGGTCGATTGATTTCCAGAGGGTGTCAATTTCGGTGTTGGTGGATTGGAGGTCCTGTTCGCGCTTGGCCTTGAATTCTGGATCGATCCAGGTGTGGTTGGCAGATTTGAAGACGTCTTGTTGGATACCATCGAAGAAGGACATCACGGAAAAGTAATTAGCCTGGGTGATGGGGTCTCCTTTGTGGTCGTGGCACTTGCAGCAGTTGAAGGTGACGCCGAGGAAGGCTTCTCCGGTGACGTCGACGATGTCTCCGATGGCATCGGCGTGGGCCTGGGGGCGGTCGGCGGGTTCGTCGTCGCGCTGCATGAGGGTCATGAAGCCGGTGGCGACGAGGGAGTCGAAGGTTTTGTCGGGGAGTTGGTCGCCGGCGAGTTGTTCGAGGAGAAAGCGGTTGTAGGGTTTGTCCTCGTTGAAGGATTTGATGACGTAGTCGCGGTAGCGCCAGATCTCGGGCTTCTCGCTGTCGCGTTCGAAGCCGTTGGTCTCGGCGTAGCGGACAAGGTCGAGCCAATGAGAGGCAAACTTTTCGCCAAAGCGGGGTGAGGCGAGAAGTTGGTCAACGAGAGCGGCCCATTCGCCGTCGAGATTTTCGGGCGGGAGGCCGGTGAGGTCATAAGAGAGGCGGCGGATCAGTTGCTCGCGGGGAGCCTGTTCGTTGGGCGAGAGGCCTTTTTCGCGGAGGGCGGCGAGGATGAAGGCATCGATAGGATTGGCTACGAAGGGGTCCTTGATTTCAGGGACGGAAACATTTTGCACAGGCTGGTAGGCCCAATAAGGTGCATCGGATTTCTGAGCGGAGGAAGTTCCGCAAAGGAGAGCGATTGCTGAAAGTGCAGGAATGAAGTGTTTCAAGGACATGACAGTGGCCCAATAAACTCGTCGCGAAACTGTAATCTTTCAAGTTCGGAAAATTGGCGGGAAGGATGCCAGGATGTCAGGTTTTGCGCCAATGGAATGAGCTTCCAATCTGCGTTCCATCCCGTATTGATCAGTCTCGATGAAAATCTGTTCTCTCTCTGTCGCCGTCCTTCTCTTTGCCGGGATCCCTTCCACCTTTGCCAAAACCCACCACGCCTGGACTCTCGCCAGCGAGGTTTTCGCCACTGAAAAGCCCGCCGAATCCGACCGTTCGGCCAAAGCCCAGGTCGCCGCTGCCGAAGCCTTCCTCGCCACCCTTTCTCCGGAGGAAAAGAAGCTCGTCCTTCTCCCGCTCAACGACCCCGAGCGTCAGAAGTGGACCAATGTTCCCACCCAGGCCACCGATGGCGGCCTTCGACTTGGCGACCTTACCAAACCCCAGCTTCAAAAGGCGGTCGCGTTTCTCTCTACCGTGCTGAGTGAAAACGGCTATCTCATGGCTCGCAACATTATGATGGCCGATGACCTCCTTCTTAAAAGTGAAGCCCAGGCGAAACGTCGGGGTGGTTTTGGATCGGCTAACTTCTGGATTGGGATCTTTGGCACCCCTTCCGAAACCGAGCCCTGGGGCGTTCAGTGGGATGGTCATCACGTCGCGGTCAACCTGACCATCGTTGGTGAAAAAATGACTTTGTCGCCGGCTTTCATCGGGACCCAGCCTCACAAGTTTATCCTTGGTGAAGAGGAAATCATTCCCATGGAAAACGAGATCGCCTGGGCTCTTGATTTCATGAAGAGCCTCGATAAAAAGCAGTTGGCCAAAGCGATCATCACCAACAAGCGTGGCCAAATGCTCGCCGGTGCCGGACAAGACGGGGTGATGCCTGAAGCGAAAGGTCTTGCTTGCAGTGAACTCACGCCTGCCCAGCACGCACTTCTTCTCAAGCTCGTCGGCCTCTGGGTCGATGATCTTCCTGCGAAACCCGCCAAAGCCCGCATGGCCGAACTCGACGCCCAACTTAAGAAGGCCCACTTCGCCTGGTATGGTCCCTTCATTCCCGGTAGCGATGCTTCCTACCATCTCGTCGGGCCCGAGATCATTGTCGAATACACCGGCCAGGATCTCGGCGGAAACCCGCTGGATCACATCCACTCTATCTACCGGAATCCAACCAACGAATACGGAGCTCTCTGGCTGAAGAAGTAAGTTTTTTTTGAACCGCGCCTTCTTTGGTGGCTTACTTGTGAAGCTGAAGAAGGCGGGTGGCTTCCTCGATGAGGAAGTCGAGTTCCATGAAGGGATCGGCTGAGATGTCGGACCAGAGAATGCGGCCTTGTCCGTCGAGGACGAAAGTGCCGTGGAGAGGCTGGTTTTCGAAATCGTCGTGGGCCGTGAATTGCTTGAAGAGAGACTTGTTAGAGTCGGAAACGAGGGGGAAGGGGATGTCGCCTTTTTCGTAGTTGTCCTGGGATTTTTTGAGGTCGGCGACGGTGTCGGTGGAGATGGCGAGGATGGGAAGTCCGGCTTTTTCGAAGTCGGAATAACGATCGGCCATCGCGGTGAGTTGCTCGGTGCAGTGAAGGCAGCCGGCGCCGAGATAGAAGACGAGGACGACGGGCTTGCCGCGGTAATTGGCGAGACTGACGGGTTGCTCATGCTGGTCGGGAAGGCTGAAGGACGGGGCTGCCGGCGGGCTCCAGTGAAGGGGGCCGAGAGTGTCGAGCTCGGGGCGGGGGAGGAGGTCAGCGGCGGGAACGTGGGCGAGGCGCCAGTCTTCGGGGTAGCCGAGTTCTCTGGCGATGGGCGCGAGACGGGCGAAGGCGGGGGCGGTGATCTCGATCTCGGAAGAGAAAGAGCGAAGATCCTCAAAACCTGACTTCCAGGCCTCGTCGTCTTTTTTGGCGTGGTAGAGAGTGTGGATGGCCTGGGCGAGGGGGACGGCTTCCTTGTTCTTTTTCTCGATCTGTTTTTTGGCAGTTTCAGCGGCTTTTTCGTGATCGCCGTTGGCGAGCTGGCGCAGCATGGGGCTGAACTGGGAGGGGCGTTTTTCGAGGGCTTTGTTGGCGGCTTCAAAATCGCCATTCATGGCTGAGAGGTAGCCGCGGAGTTCGGCGAGGGCATTCTCGAAGGTCTTGATTTTATTCTGGTGTTGGTCGTGGGCTTTTTTGACGGCGGACTCGATTTCCTTTTCCTTCTTTTTCTCTTCGGTCGCTTTTTCGCGAGCCTTGTCCTTGGCCGTTTTTTGTTCGTCCTGGGCTTTCGTGAGTGAGGCGTCGATGAGGTCGATGGACTTACGAAGATCAACCTGCTTGCCGAGGTTGAATTGAGCGACCGCGATCAGGCGGAGGCGGGAGAGGTCGTCATCGTCTTTCTCCAGTTTTTCGAGCCAAGGCGAGTGGGCGTAGTCGAGGGCGTCTTGCCAGAGTTCGAAGGTTTCGAGGTGGTTGAGGAGGGCGGTGCGACCGAAGCGGGAGGATCCCTTGCCGGCGGTGTTGAGCTTGGGGTGGCGGGGGTTGGCGAGGAGGGACTTGGCCATTTCGACGCTGGCGGTGGCCATGCCGAGGTTGGCGAAGTTGCGGGAGAGCCATTCGTTGTTGTGGGCGTAGTTGTGGATTTGGTCGGGCAGGAGGAAGTTCTTCTGCATGTGGGCGTGGTCGACACGGGCGGAGGCTTCCTGTTGCCAGATGGCATCGTGGTAGCGTTTGGCCTTGGAGTAGATGTGGCCGGGCATGTGCCACATGTGGGCGATGCCGGGTGCGGTCTGACCGAGGCGGGCGGCGGAGTCGAGGGCTTGCTCGTGGTTGCGATAATCCCAGAGGTGGATGGCGTAGTGGTGAGCTGGGTGATCGGGATTCTTGGCGAAGATTTGTTCGAGGATGGCATCGAGCCCGACGTGGCTGGAGATGGGGACGCCTTTGCGGCTGAGCTGCCAGTGGCGGCAAACGAGGAGGGCCTTGGCTTCGAGGTCCTCGGGGTAGGCGAGGACGATGTCTTCGAATTCGTTGAGGAGATTTTTGCAGCGCTTGGTTTGGTCCTTTTCCTTTTGCTCGTCGTAGTAGTTGATCTCGGTTTGAAGGTAGGCTTTTTCGTGAGCGGCGGGCTCGGATTTTTTGAGCGCTTCAGCTCCTTTGGTGATGAATTCCTTGGCGCGTTTGGCGTTCTCGATGTTGGCCTGCGAGAGTCCCCAGTAGGCCATGGCACAGTTGGGGTCGTGGGCGAGGATGGCGCGGAAGGATCGTTCTGCTTCATAATACCAGAAGCCGTGAAGTTGTCCGAGGCCCTGATCGAAGAAAGCCTGTCCCTGGTCCCAGGTGGTGGTGATGGGCAGGTGGACGTTTCCGGTATTCCCCATGAGCGGGCCTGCCTGGCGGGGTCCTTCATTAAAGGCGTGACCGTTGTGGGAGTGGCCTTCTTTGAGGGCTTCTTCATCCTGGGCGGTGAGCATGCCGAGGAGGAGAGGGAGAATGAGGAATCGCTTCATAAGGAGATCTTGCAGGTTGATGTTACGTGAGGGTTGTGGTGGGCTTTGCAGATGATTCGATTGATTTTGCTCTGGATGTGCTTTTTCTGTTTCTCGCAAGCGGCAGAGAAGCCCAATATTGTCGTTATTTTTTGCGATGACATGGGCTATGGCGACCTCGGCTGCTATGGGGCAAAGGGGTGGAAGACCCCTCATATCGACTCGATTGCGCAAAAGGGAGTGAAGTTTACCGACTTCTATGTGGCCCAGCCGGTGTGCTCGGCTTCGCGGACGGCGTTGCTAACGGGGTGCTATCCGAACCGGTTGGGGATTTCGGGCGCGCTTTCGCACGCCAGTAAAGTGGGCATTCATGCTGATGAGACCACGCTGGCGGAAGTTTGCAAGTCGGTGGGCTACTCGACGGCGATGTATGGGAAGTGGCATCTGGGTTATCAGAAGAAGTTTTTGCCGGTGCATCATGGGTTCGATGACTATCTGGGATATCCCTATTCGAACGACATGTGGCCGAGTGGGCCCGTGAAGTTCATGAATAACTATCCGTTGCTTCCGCTGATCGAGGACGATGAGATCGTGGCCCGGGTTCGTGATCAGACCTGGATGACGACCTGGATCACGGAGCGCTCGGTGGAGTTTATCAAGCGGAGTAAGGATAAGCCTTTTTTCCTCTATCTGGCCCATCCGCAGCCGCACGTTCCGCTTTATACATCGCCCACGCATGCCGGTTCCTCGGAGCAGGGGAAATACGGGGATGTGATGCACGAAATTGATTGGTCGACGGGCGAGGTTTTGGCGGCACTTGATGAGGCGGGTGTCACGGAGAATACCCTGGTGGTTTTCACGAGCGATAACGGGCCGTGGATGGTTTACGGAAATCATGCCGGTGGGGTGGGTCCGCTCCGGGGGTGCAAAGGGAATTGCTGGGACGGTGGCGTCCGGGTTCCTTGTGTGATGCAGTGGCCGGCGAAGTTGAAGGCTGGTGGGTTGGTGAAGACCCCATTAATGACGATTGATCTCTTGCCGACGGTTGTGAATCTGATTGGAGCCGAAATGCCTCCGTTGAAGATCGACGGGAAGGATGCCTGGAAGGTCATCGCCGGGGAGCAAAGGGAACCAGTGCAGGAGGCGTATTTTTTCTACTACGGGCGGAATAATCTGGAGGCGATGAGGATGGGCAAGTGGAAGCTGCAGTTTCCTCACAAATACCGGAACTCAAAGATCAGTCCGGCCAACGATGGGCAGTCTGGAGAGTATGTCTTCGAGAAGGTGGGTTTGGAGCTTTACGATCTCGAAGCGGACCCCGGCGAGAGTAAGGATGTGGCGGCGGCGAACCCGGAGGTTGTGGCTAAGATGCAGGCGCATGCAGAGCAGAAGCGGGCCGAGTTGGGCGATGACTTCAAGAAGGTAAAGGGCTCGGAAAACCGACAGCCCGGAAAGGCTCCACTTGAGGATTGGGCGAAGTAGTAGGTCGCGAGGAACTTGTTATTGAAGCTCGAGCTTGAGCCTGATGAAGAGACTGTCCGCGCCTGCGGGGATGGGGGTGCGGGCGCGAAGGGTGCGGGTGGTGTTGGTTTCGCCGATGACTTCGAGCGCGAGAGGGGACCAATCATTCAAGAGGTTGCTGAGTTGGGCCCCGTAGTTGATGTCGGTGATTTCGAGGGGGTGGTCGAAGGTGAGGGTGAGGAATTCTCCGTCTGAAGTTGCGGTGAGGGGAGCGGTGGGGGTGAGGGGGCTGGTGCCGAGGGCGTATTCGATGAGGTTGGGGAGGCTGTCCTTGTCGGGATCGGCGGTGGGATCGGCCTCGCCCGAGGAGATTTGTTCGGGGGTGAAGGTGTCGCTTTGCCAATTGGCGAAGGGGGTGCCGGTGACGGTGAGTTGGCCCGAGCTGCTGCCCTGGTAGTTGGGGGCGGTGATGTTGGCTTCGATGGCGTAGGTGCCGGGAGCGACGGGGGGAGTGGTGGCGCCGTCGTAGGTGATGGCGACGGAAAGGCCGGCCGGGTCGGTGGTGGTGGTGACGGGGCGGGGATTACCGTCGAATTCCTGGGTGAGGTTACCGAGGGTGACGGTGGCGGAGGCCGGGGTGACGGTGACACTGGAGGTGCCGGTGAAGGAGCCGCTTGACGCGCTGAGGACGAAGGGACCTCCGGTGGCATTGGCGGTGAAGAGGCCGGCGGGGGAGACAGTGCCGCCTCCGTTGGCGTCCCAGGTGAAGGCGGCGGGTTGGGTGATGGCAGGGCTTCCGAATTGGTCGAGGAGGGTGGCGCTGAAGGACTCGGTTCCAGCGAAGGGAACGATGGCGTTGGGAGGGGAGAGGGAGATGTCGGAAGGGGTTTCGAGGACGCGGATGTTGACGGAGCCGACGGTGGTGAGGCCATCGAGATCGGCGATGGCAACCTGGAGTTGGTAGTCGCCGGTGTTTTCGAAGGTGATGGTGGTGGATTGGGCGGGGTTGTTCCCGTTGGGAGAGATGAAGGCGGGTGATCCGCTCGCGATGGACCAGGTGTAGGTGAGGTTGGGCTCGCCGGCGTCGTCGCTGGCGGAGACGAGGAGGTTGGTTGTTGTGCCGCGGATGATTTCGTAAACAGTTCCTTCGAGATCGGTGACGGTTTCGGTGGAGCCGGTGTTGGGTGGGGTGAGGATGGCCGGGGGTTGGTTGGTGAGGTCGCCACCGCCGACGAGGGAGATGGAGTCGACAAACCAACCGGGGCTGGCGGTGCTGTCGTTGGTGGAGAGGGTCCAGCGGATGCGCAGTGATGAGTTGGCGTATTTGGCAGTGTCGTTGAGATTAACGATGGTTTCGATGAATCCGCCACTGTTTCCCGACCAGGCTTGGAGGCCGGCAAAGGCGCTCCGTCCGGAAGGCTTTCCGGTGTTTTGGATGGTTGTGTTGTAACCATTGCTGGCAAAGGCGGCGCCAGAACCTGAGGAGCTAATTTCAAACCAGGACCCGGCGTTGAGTGAAAATTCGAGCCGGCCTCCGTCCTGCCTGTTTTGAAGGTTGTGGCTGTGCCAAAATTTCAGTTGGAGATCGCTGGCGTTGGCCGGGATGGGGATGGCGGGGGAGGTGAGGGAGGTGGTGGTTTTGGCCGAGGTCGCCGCGATAAAATACGAGGTGAAAGGAGTGTGGCTGCTGGTTGTGGTGAGGGCCCACGAATTGGAACCGGTGTTTGAAGTCGTGACCCAACCACTGGGGGAGCCGTCGAAATTCTCGTTCCAGAGGGAGCCGATGACGGTGAAGGCATCGGCAAGGGCGGCCGTTTGGAGATCAGAGTTTGAGGCTTCGATGTCCCAAAGGCCGGGGGCGGCGGATTGGAGGTTGAATTGGCAGCGAAGCTGCGAACCGATGAGTTGGGTGGTGGCGGCGGGGATGTCTGGATGCCCGTTGCGGGTGAGGGTTACGGTGGTGTTGGCGAGGAAAGTCGTGCCGGTGAGGTCGATGGTGACGGGGCCCTGAAGGCCGCTTTGGGGGGAAATAGAGGTGATGGAAAGAGGCGGGGGCGGGGGTTCTTCGGAGGAGGCTCCGGTGAGGATGAGGGAGAAGGGCTGGGTGTTGTTGGTGAGGTTACCGGCGTGGGAAACGATGACTTGGTAGGTTCCCGGGGTGGCAGGAGCAGTGATGAGGATTTGCTCGACGTTGTCGGTGTTGTTGCTGCCGGTGGTGGCATTGGCGTTCATGGAGGCCTGGGTCCAGGTGCCGACGAAGGGCATGACGAAGGGGAGGTATTCGCTGCCACCGGGTGCGATGATTTTAAGGTTGAGATTGTTGATGAGTCTGGGGCTGCGAAGGTCGGAGGTGGAGGTGGCGTTGCCCGCGGGGTCGGTCCAAGAGAGGGTGGCTTTGATGGGGAAGGAGCCGTCCCAGACGAAACTTTGACTGTGGATTGGGTGGGTGTTGTCGAGTTCGTCTTCGGTGAGGACTTGCCGTTCGGGGAAATCTTTGTGGGCGGAAATGAGGTCGGCGGCTTCGAGGCTATCGACGAGGCCCCATCCGTATTTGTAGTCGGGGCCGGGGTTGCCGCGATCGTCTGCAGTGTGGATGAGGAGGCCCTTGAGGGAGGCGGCGCGGAGCGCTCCATTTGAGAAAAGATTGGCGTAGTGCTCGATGAGGAGGGCAGCGGAGCCGGTGGCGTTCGGGGTGGCCATGCTGGTGCCCCAGAAGTTGGCGTAGGCGGAGTTGCTACCAGCTACGGGTGAGTAGAGGGCTTCTCCGTTGGCGACGAGGTCGGGTTTGATGCGGCCATCATCGGTGGGCCCCCAGGAAGAGAAACTACTGACGTTGGCTTTCGAGGGATCACGGAGTGAGCTGGTAACGGCATCGGCGACCGAGCCGACGGTGACGACATTTTTGGCGAGGGCCGCAAAGCCGATGGTTTCAAATCCGCCGAGGTATTGACCATCGCCGGTGGGGTGTGAGTTCGGGTCGAAAGAGACGACGGAAGAGCCTCCGGGAGAGAGGGCGACCAGATCGCCAGTGGTGGGATTGTCAGTGCGTTCATTTCCGGCACTTCGAAAAATGAGGTAGTAGGGCGCGCTGTAGGCGAGGGCATCGAGGTCGCGGGTTTCGGTGTGATAGCGCCCGAAGTCTTGCTCGAAAGAGGTGCTGCCGGTGCCATTACCATACCATTCCCAAACCCTGGTGCCGTTGTTTACGTAGTTCCAGCCGGTGATAAAATTGTAACTGTGGTTGGAAAGGTAGATTTTATTGGTCTGGCCGGGGGCGGTGGCAGCGCGGGCGGTCATTTCAGAGAGGTCGTTGTTCCAATCGTAGCTATCGATGCGTGCCAGCGGAGCCATGCCTTTGGCGCTGGCGACGGTGCCGCGGGCCCCGATGGTCCCGGCGACATGGGTGGCGTGGTCGATGCTGGCGGCGCCATCCAGTGAGGAAGCCCGGGTATCGAATTCCTGGTGGGAGGTGCGGACCGATCCACCATCCCAGACGCCCACGGTGACGTTGGTGCCACTGGTGAGGTGATTGGTTCTGACGAGGTTGGCTCCGGTCGAGATTGCGGCGTTGGCGTTGTCGGTACTGAAATAGAGGGGTGCGTCGCCGTCAAAATCGGCAATTTCCTGAATTCTCCCGTCACTCAGTTCAATGCGAAGGGGGAGTCCAAGACCCCTGGCTTTCTCTCGGGCGTTGGCACGTCGCAACTCGGATCTCGTTTTAGTGTCCTCCACGACGCGGGCCCGGACTTGAGGGTTGGTTATATCAGATTCGGGGAGGGCCAATTGATCAGCTAGAGATTGATGTTGTGCGAGCGCTGCGAGAGGCGTTAAGGCCAAAAGAGCAGGAAGGATGTGAGTGGGGAATTTGATGATCATTGGAGAGCTGGTTTTCGCGACTAATATTCTTTAATCGGAGGACCTGTGAGGGCGAGCCCTGTATTTGATCGGGCGGAAAAATTAGATCAGTGGAGCCGGGACGGCAGTGGCCGTTAAATGGAGAATGCTGTCGTAATCCGAGAGAAATGGTATTCGATGCCTGTGAATTGGTTCCAGTTTGTCAGGGCTCGGTAGTTCGCTTTACGCGATAGAAGCGAATGGGGCCTTTGGCGTCAGAGATATCAGTGAATGAAACCGTTGAGGAATTGCTAATGTCATTAAAGGAAGAATTCTGAAGATCATCGAACCAATTTTCAAGGTCTGTTGAATATTGAACTTGATCATCAAAGCCCACCGATGTCGACCAGCTGAGGGTGATGGAATCTGATGAATCGAATAAATGTGAAACAATGAAAGGCGGATTGGGGGCTTCAACTATCGAACGAACACTCAGGTCAGCGACTAGGAGGAAATTGTCCCCGTAACCAAGAGCGCTCAGATCGGTGAGGGCCCATTCAAAGGCAATAAACCCCAAGTTTACCGGGTTTCCAGTATTGGTAAACTGAGCCGTGTCAAAAAGGGGGATTCCGCCAATATCTGCTGACCATGTGTTTGCTTCAAGATCGAGGGTGATGAAAAGGTTGAACAATTCACCTTGAATAAAATCGAGTTGAGTGTCGAACTGATGGGTACCGTTTTCCCGCCAAATTCCAAATTGCGACTCAAAGGCACTCGGATTCTGATTGTCGAAACGAATAGACGCGAGACGATTCCCGAGTGAATTGTAGATACTGAGAAAAAAATCATCGCGCCTGATTGTGGATGAATCCTCAATGCCGAGAAGGGTGTCTATTTCTACGACTGGAGAGCCTGTGGCAACGTGGTCATATCCAAGATCGAGAGCGACGAATGTGAAGGTCGAGTTTGGCTTCTTGAATCCCAGTGAAGCCGTTTTAAAGAGGGCTGGGATGACGCTGTCGTCGATCGATTGAGCTCCCGAAGTGGCGTCGTTAGTGACCCACCCATCGTTGCCTCCCCATTGATTGCTTCCACTTGGAAAATTATCAAAGTCTGTTTGGTATAGAAGGTCAGCGCGAAGTATTGAGGCGATGGATAAGAATACGAGAAGCTGTTTCACGGGTGGAGAATAGAGTGTGGAATGGGATTTGGAATGGGAGGCTTGCGGGTTGGTGCTTCAAGGGGCCAATCACTTCCCAAAAAATAAAATTAGAGGCCACCCATACGAGCGACCTCTCTATTCTAAGGCGATAGGATTTTCACTCCCCACCTGGACGTGGATCTCCACCTGGACGTGGATCCCCACCTGGACGTGGATCCCCGCCTGTTGGGGCACCATCACCAGGGCCTTCACCGAGACTTGGTCGGTGGTGGCGGAGGCGGGCATTGAATTCTTCGAGAGATACATCGCCACTTTCGTCAGCGTCGAGGCGAGCAAACATGGCTGCTACTCTTTCTTCGGGAACTCGTTCGAGGTTGGGAATGGCGGCAAGTTCTTCAAGAGTTAGAAGGAGGTCTTCACCAGCGATCTCAGCGAATTTTTCGGCACGTTTGGCGGCAATGTTTACTCGAATCGCGTTGCGGGCTGCTTCACGTTCTTCGTCGGAGATTGTCCCGTCTCCATTGGTGTCAATTGCGGCGCGGTGTGCTACACGAGTTGCCTTGCGAGCAGCAATGATCGCCTGGCGTTCTTCTTCGTCAATGATACCATCTTCGTTGGCGTCATATTCCTCGAGAAAATCCGGGAGAGTGCCTCCACCGAATGTTCTTTCGTCTGCTTGTGCGAAGGTAGCCCCACCAAGGAAGCTGACAATTAGGAGTGATTTTAGTTTCATCTATTTAGGTTGTTCTGGGTTCAGAAAGCTAATTTACAATTGAGCTTTCTGTTGTCATTGGAAGTGACGCAGAGTGTGGGCTATCGGTTACAAAAATAGATTTTTTTAGCTCCTCCGTATTTTAGGGTTTTTTTACCACGGAGAAAAAGGGTGGTATTAGAGCGGGAGTGGAGGGGCTATCGACCTAAAAGGTCGAAGAGATTCCCTCCAGTGTGAGTAGAGGCCTCGCCATCGCCAACCGCTGATTTTGCCGAGGAAGTGATCCCTGGTTCTGCACCTGAATCGTAAGGTGCTGCGACCATCTCGCCATTGTCGATGGCTTGATCGAGGTCATTTTCGAGTTGGCCGACGACGTCCTTCCACCACGCGTCGTCAGCGATCGCAGATTCAGCAAGTTTGTCCTGTTGGTCTGCATCGAGCAATCCGTAGAGGCTTTCGTTCAAGCTCATTCCTGGAGAAATGGCTGGGAGTGGCTGCCCATCAACGAGCATGGAGGGGTGAGCTTGGTCGGAATGTGCAATAATTAACGGGAAGATCTGCTGTCGTTGAGAATTGGTAAGGAAGTAATGAGCGCTGAGAGAGTCTAGTTTTTGGCGGGCTTGCTTCTCTGTTTCGGAGATAATGGCATTCGCTAGGGCAAGATCCTGTTCACCCAACCGGGAAGTAGACCCATCTGCCAGCCGCAACTCGTAGCGGTCGGAGTTACTGATACGAGCCGTCCGTTTACTTTGCGGAACACTTTTCGATTCCAGATTGCTCTTCTGAGTCTGGTTTGGGGATTTATTATCAGCTCCCCGTCGCTTGGCGTCACTTTTTCCTTGGGTGATGCTAAAGACTAAAGTGCCAACAGCGACCAGCATGGCGACAATGAGAATGAATTTTAATCGAGACATTAGGTTTCGGGGATGGGCGTTTGCCAATTTGAATTATTTATTAAGAAGATTAAATCTAGTTTCAATGGCTTGTTGCAAGATTTTCCGGTCTTTTTTAATTCGTTTCTCCTGATCCTTACTGAGGAGGGGGAGGATGCGATCGTGAAGCTCAAGTAGGTGCAGGTAATAATCTTCCACGGCCTCGTCGCGGCTGACTTGAATTTTTGCAGAAGTTGTTTTCACTTCGGATTCGATCTGAGGTTTTTGTTCGGCGGAAAGGTCGAGAGCACTGTCGAGGCGATTGAAAGTCCGTAATTCCCAATTTGTCGTCTCAGTTCCTGAAGCTCCTGAAAGAGGCAGCGATAGTGGCTGGTCATTGCCTTTTTTGCGGCCAACAAGTTGTCCGATGCCATACCCGCAAAGAAATATTGAGAGAAGGGCCAATAAGATGATGAGGTAGTCGCGGAGGCTGGGTTTCATGGCGCAGCGGGAAGGAGGGGGAGTTCCGGTTGAATAATGGGATCGCTTGGCGAGGCACTATCACGGACAAATAGGTAAATAACGAGGAAGATGAGCCCGGCAACAAGTGCAGCCAGCAAGGACCATTTTCTCCAAGTTAAAGTGAGTAATAGAGCGTAAACATGTTCGCGCAATGCTTGAATGCTGAGGCGAGGCGACGGCGGTGGAGTGTCTTGAGCATCTGCGGTCTTGGTCGCCTCGACAAGGCGTTTCCAGGGGTCATCCGGTTCGTTCATGGCTGTGGATCTTGTTGTTGGATCTTGTTGAGTTGGTCCGTCAGTTTACGTCGGGCTCGCATAGCTGTAACTTTCACCTTTGAAGCTCCCCAACCCGTGAGATCACAGACATCTTGAACGTTGTTTTCTTCCAAGTCGAGGAGGCGAATGACGATTTGTTCGCGAGGTTTCAGTGTAGCGATGAGTTGATCAAGGAGCTCACGCATGGCGGCGAGGTCGTTTTCCTGATCATTATTTTGTCCTGCTAATTTCTTTTGGACAATTTCAGCTTGAGCTTCTCCAAGGTCTGAAAAATTCATCAGAGGGCGGGATTTGTGCCGACGAAGCCAATCATAACAAGTGTTGATCGTGATGCGTGACACCCAGTGGGTGAAGGGTTGTTTGCCGTTGAATTGCCCGAGTTTGAGAAAAATTTTAGTGAAGGTCTCTTGTGCAAGGTCATCGTGGTCGGCCGAACTGCGAACTTGATTGCGAATGATCTTATAAATTTGAGGATTGAGAAAATCCACAAGCTCCCGCCACGCCTCTTCCTCGCCCCTACGGATGCGAAGGAGAAGTGCGGAATCGACGATGGGGGATTCTGACATTCTCGGTTCGAACTTAATGAGTCTGCCTCAAGCTCTGGCCCTTGCCAATCAGCAAGCTTGAGTTTCAAATTCCGAATTTTAAAAACTCCTGCCTTCCTGGAGCAGCTTTTGGATAAGATTCTCCGACGGGCGCTGACAATGTATGGGATGGCTGCAACCAGAAGTAAACAAGCGGAGGGTTCTGGAATGACTGCCCATTGGGACACCCGCATGTCGATTGTCGCTGATTCATTGCCAACATAGCTAGCATAAGAGGCGACCGGATCTCCGCCTTCCGTAGGGGGAATATAGCTATTTATGCCAAGAAGTAAGAGGCTTCCGTCACCATTGTCGTAGAGTAAGGGTGCTCCGGAATCTCCTCCCTGGAGGAAGGCTTCATAGGGCGTTGTATTGTTGGAATAGTCGATTCGGAATGCATCGACCGATCCTAGTCCGGCTGAGGTATCATCTTCAACAAAGCCGGAGATTTCATTCGTCCCATAGGCTTGGTCTTGGCTGGGTTGAAAGCTCCCTGGTGAGCGCCCTGTCAGGAAAACGGGCTCATTTTAAATAAGAAGTTGCTGCCGGGCCCACCCGGCGAGGTAGGTGCCGAAATTACTGTTGTCGCGTAGTTGAGCGGTTGGATGCGTGATGGGGCATGTTGATCAAGTCGGGCTAACCAGAGGGCGGTGGTTCCAATTCGTTCCACATCACCGCTGATACCTAATTCTACCGCCGTTGAGGAAGCGTTGTTATCGGGGTAGAAAAAAATTGAGCCCGATGGTTTGAAATGGTTTGCCGAGATAATTGTATTCGTCCCAATTAAAGTCGCCCAGCGACCATTTGTGTCCTGTCCCACACCAGAGAGATCAAACGTTGTAAGAATCAATTGATCAGGATCATCTGTATTACGGAATCGCTCGTTCGCCACCGAGGAATAGTTGTCGATCATGATTGCCCCGTGTGCTGGCGAAACACTTACTCACGCCACGATCGCGCCCAGAATCAGGAGATGAGGTGGTGTTGGCCTGCTAAATGATTGATCGGTGTTACGAAATTTGGCGAATTTCGATTTCAGTAATTGTTCCATAGAGTGATCGTAAGATTGGCTAATGAATTCCCTTACCCCAATTTCCGCCTCTGCTGGTGAGACGGCTAGAAACTTTTTTTGGTTACATTTAACTTGGTTTTGTGCGAATAAAAAATGACGAGGGAGGTCGGCGAACGATCTGTAAGTTTGGGTGAATATGCTCGGGAAAGTTGGCTTGGATCTCTACAACCCGAAGTAGATTCGGGAACTCGCCGATCCGAATCAATAAGAATTAGGCGGTGATTTTAAAAAGATGAAGAGCATGGAGAGCTGACAGCCGGGAACAGCTCCATGAGCAGATTGAGCAAAGACGTAAAGTGGTGGTGCCGAACTCTATTTTAGATTAGTTCTCACTTATGAAGGCGATTCTCTTTTTTCTCACGCTTAGCATTGGCCCGCTTTTGGCGGGTGATCCCATCACAGCTGGAAGCTTCGAGTTTAAACCGCCTGCGCCTTGGGTCGCGGAGGATTATCCCAGTCACATGGTGAAGGGAGCACTGCGTCATAGTCCCAAAGCACCGCTGCTGAAGATCTTCCACTTTGGTCCCGGACGGGACAGCGGAATTGAGGCGAATATCAAGCGCTGGAAGAAGGAGTTCGAAAGTGAAGTGAAAATTACACCGGAGAAAAAAAGCTACGGAAAACAGGAAGTCGTGATTGTGGCGATGGAAGGAATTTTCCTCGATGGCGGCATCATGGAGCGCAAGACGGAGAAGGCAGGGTGGACCTTGTTGGCCGCAATCATGCCCCATGAGACGGGAGATGTGACCTTGAAGATCGCCGGACCTACGGCGGAGGTCATGAAATCGAAGAAGGACTTCGAAGCACTCATCGCGAGTGCCTTTCCAAAGGAATGAAGGGCCCGATGGCGTTCGTTTCAGGGGCGTGTGGATCTTGGGGTGCCATGTCCTTTACATTGACAGAATGCCTACGCGGACGGTGCAACCTTCACCTTCCGGGGTGAACTCACCGCCCTGAGCGAAGAGCTTGAAGACAGGGGGGCGAGAAATGTTCGGCTTTCTCATAGAAGGCAAAGAGCACGGCGAACGGGAACTCTCATTCGAAGCTCATCACAAATTTCTCGTAAAAGGGAACCCAGGATAGATCGTGATTACAGGAGTCATGAGGAAGCTCCTTATCCGTAACTCTTTTATGAGAAGGTTCTTAAGGTCAGGATTAGTCGCCAAATTGAAATCCTTCATAAATTCGGGTGTTGACATATTTTGGTGATCTAGATAAGATAACTAATTGAAATCTTAAAAATCGTCTCTCAATTTAAATTTGGAGATCTTGATTGATGCGACTTTGGGGGATTCCCTTCATTTTCTGGTGTCGATTTCGAGGCCCGGGAATTTTTACGGTAAAAGTGAAATTACGCCAGATGTTTCGCGATTGTCAAAGTGGAGAGACCTTCGACCAATAAAATGACTACGTTAAAAAATTACCTGAATGACATGAGCCGCCCTGCGTGCGCTCTTATCTGGATGGCCGCTGTGGCCACTCCTCTCGTTGCTGACGTCATTTATGATGGCATTGACTACACCGCCACTGGTTCTGCCCAGCTCACGGCCACGGCCACCGAACTCGTTGTGAGCGGCTTGGACGGTTCCGGAAATGACGGCTTCACCGCGGAATTCGCCCCCGTCCTCACGGTTTCTTATGCTCAAAATTATCCTTCCGGCCGTTCGAATAAGGTCGAGGGCCTCAAGCTCGATGGCAGCGGAGCTCCTGCCGATGGCCCGGGTCTCCTCGTGAGCCTCGGTGCTGAGGCTGATTATGAGGTAAGCCCAAGCTTCAGTCGCTTACAAAACGGCGATCCCATCCTCTTCCAGTTTGTCACTCCAGATGGTCGCGTCCAGCAAATTGCGACAATGGTAAAGGATGATCTCCAGGTGACCTTCACTCTGCCTGAGGATGTCCTCACCCACCAATTCTCCTCCTTCAGACCGGATGAAACAGGCGAGACGGCTCTCGCCAATGACTCTGCGCGTGTCCTTTTCGCACAGCCCACTGAGATTAGTTTCCAGGGCCGCACTTTTCTCGCTTCCGGGGTCGGCTTTGCGACTCTCTTGAATTCTGTCGATTGCGGGCCCTTCATCGGACTCTCGTCCGTCATTACCATCAATGATGGGGAGGGCGGATGCTCGGTCACCGGCAGCGAGACCGACGAAGGATCTTTCCTCGCCGGTGCCCATCTCGATACCGATGAGCTTGCCATCATTTCCGGCAAGGGCACCCTCACCGTTCCGGACAACGGAGAAAATACCCGCAATCTTGTCATCACCAAGAGAATCGATAAGTCATCACCTCTCCTCGCCCAAGCTAGCAACCCTGGAGAGCCCGTCGTCATTGGCATCGAAGCTTTCGGTCGTTTCTTCAACGACGACGAGGATTCGTCCCTCGGTTCGCTCACTTGCGAAACTCAGAACGGACGGCTCGGCATCAGCTACGACTATAGCGGCCTCGCTGGTGTCAGCGGCGCTCTTGTCGAACTCTATGCAAGAGGCGTAAAGGTCGGCTCGGAAACTCTCGGTGGGGCCTCCGGCATTGCGGCCCGCCTCTCCAGCATCAATTCCGAAGACCCTCCACTTTTCCTTTCTTGCGATAAGCTTGGTGGACTCGGCGAGACTCCTTGTTACCGTCTTACTTTCGCAAAAAGTGTCTTATTCGAGTCTGCCAACGGCGCGGAATCGATCGATGAGATCCGTATCCTCACTGAAGGTTTCACCGGCCAGCTCGAGGAATTACGAAATATTGCGTATCAGTTTGAAAACCTTAAAGGGGATCTCGTTTACACCCCTCCTACCCGGACACTTCCGGATGCGGTCAATGACCCCGAGCTTGTCCTGGGTGGTCCCATGCTGAATCAGCCTGTTCTGAACCCTGCGGTGGGTCACTTTGTTCCCGGACACGTGACCGTTCTGAAGCGTGCCGACCTCGTCAATGGCAGCAGCTCCAGCGGAGGGGCGAATGAGCTCGTCTACCTTCAACTTGAAAACGGGGCCATCCTCCCGGCAGAAACCCGCCAAGCTCTCAGCCCTTCGCTCATTACCTTCGCCCATCCTCTCCCGGTCACGGCGGGGCATGGCCATTTCGACATCGCCCCTGTCGAGCAGAAGGTCACGGGGAGTTGGACTCCGAGTTTTCCGGAACTCCTGCCGACCCGACCCGCCATTGTGACCGTGGGCAAGCCTGTCGCCACTCCCGCGGATTTTGCGCAGACCATTTCCGCTCGCGCCACCAGTCCAGCGATCGAAAGCCGCCTCCTTGTGGCGCAAAACAATGGCATTACCCTTACGGTGGCTGACGACGCTCCGAACCGTGCCACCATCGATATTCACGCCACTCTCCTCATCGGCGAGGGCGATGATCAACGCATGGTCACCCTAATTTCCGAGGACACCAACGGAGCTTGCTACGGTGGCCCCGGTGAGTGGTTAAAGCTCATCGGTGACATTGTCATCTGTGGCATCGAGGAACTTGTGGACCTCGGCGATCTCAAGTTTAGTATCGTCGACGGACACGTCACCGTCCTCAAGCTCAGCACGAACGAGCCCGTTCCCCTCACTGGAAATATCCTCCTCACCGTAAAGGATCGCGAGAATCTCCCCGCTCTCACTTCCGCTAAAATTCCGACCAATTGGAATGCTCCAAATGCCAACATCGTGGCCCGCATCGCGAGTCCCGCCGCAGACCTCCTTGGCGGGGCACTCGGCATGCCGGACGGCAGCGGGGGACTACTCGGTGTTGCGAAACGTAGCGATCAGACAACGCCCTTACTCTACCAGGGACTGAATTTTACCGGTGATCAGGGCGGCCTCGTCCTGGCCCCGCAGTTGGGCGCTCCCAGCACGATCCAACCCACCAGTCTTACGCTCACCCAAGTCGAGACCGACTCCTATCCGTGGCTTGCGGCCATTTCTGGAGTGATCCCGCTTGGACCTGCGACAGAGCACCACGGCCTCGGTTTTCCCGGCAGTGCAGTCCCCATCGAGCCGAGCGGCCAATTCTTCGGCTCCAAGAAAGGCTATGACTACTACCAGGCCCAGTCCGCCTCAAATTCAGCCGCCGCTGCCGTCAGTCTTTCCCTTCCGACCGATGGCTTACCTGACAATGTCGTCGCGCAAATCTCCATCGGTTTTCTCACCCAACTTGGCGAGCAATGTCCCGATCCGCTCATGCCGGACTGTGTGCTCATGGAGGATTACTCTGCGCTCAGCAGTGGTCCCGTCCTTTTCCAAGGTGAAAATTCCCTCAGTAACCTCCAGCTCCGTATCCCGGAAATCATCCGCTGCGGCTTCCCCGGCTGGAAGACGAAAGTGGACGGTGATGGCACGCTCCTCATTTGGAGAGACGATGCTTTCTTCGATCCTGCAAACACTCAGCTCACCCTTACCTTCACCCAGCTCGATGGGATTGCGAAGGCTCCTGCCGTCAAGATCCCCGGCCTCACCAGCTATGGTCAGGGAGACGTGGTCGAGCTTGTTGGACCTGGTGAAAATACCTCGACCTCCCACGGTGGAAGTCTCCTGAACAACGTCGCCGAGATCGGCAGAAAGCTCGTCACCCGCGCCGGTATCGTCCGGCCTACCGATGACAATACCCTCATCACCGACACCGGGATAGGGAACAGCGGTTACATTTATCCCACCGTCAGCGGAGTCACCGTGCCCCATCCCGGGCGCGTTTTCGTCGGCCGGATCGACCGTCGCCTTACCGGCAGTGAAGCCATTCCGAGGAGCCAAGATGAACTCCCTCGCGGGGTCACCTATTTCCATTCGGAGGACGGTGAACCCTGCCTTGTCATTGATTACAATTGGTGCGAGGGCGCGATCGTGACCCTGGAAGGAGCCTTGGAGCTTTCCGATGGCACCGTGGTGAACTTCAGCTTTCCGGAGATCATCTTCGAGGAAAGCGGTGACTCCTTTAGCTGTCTCGAGAAGCTCCGCGACATCGCCGGATGCGGCATCACCCAGCTTAATGGTAATCCCACCGGACTCGTTTGGGATGTCATGACTCTCGCCAATGGCGAGATCAAGCTCGCGGCCTCCGCGCTGAATGCCGATGTCCAGGTGACAGGGCAAATGAGCCTCTGCATCCGCTGTCCCGAAGACACCGCCATCACCTCCGTCACCCAGAAAGACTGCTTCGAAAAAGGTGATGAAATCTGCTTCGAGATGACCGGCATCAGTCCCGAGCCCGACCTACTCTGCGTCATGCTCGCCACGACCCCGCCCATCCCGCTCGATGTCATCGACATCCTTCCGACCGGAGTCGAGGGCGTCTTTAAGGTCACCGCGATCATCACCGCAGCGCCGGATGAATTGAGCGCCGTCCCAATTTGTGTCACCTCCGGCCTTGGCCGCAGTCCGCAATGGTCGCCCATGGTTAACATCCGTGTCGACGAACCTGGCACCGTCTGGTTTGGTCGCAGCGCCGAGATGGTGAAGAGCAAGGATCAGATTGTCATCAAGCCCGACAGCACCACGCCGCCGGTCAACGAAATCTGTCTTTTTGACGAAATCAGCGGAGACGAGAACGCCTTGTGCTTCGACCTCACCGGTCCTTATCCCGCCGAGACCCAGGTGAAGATTTCCGGACATCTCTACATTGACCCCGTCTCTGGCGACACCCTCAGCTATGACATTCAGGAGCCCGTCATCACGACCTTTGGCAGTTCTTCTGCCGAGGAAATGTGTGTGCATCTCCAGGACATCATCCGTTGCCAGCTCACGACCGCCGGCTTCATGCCCGACCTTGAGTTGAAGTGCCCGGACGATGGCGATGACGATCCTAATACTGCCACCTTCAAGATCTGTCACAACGGAGAAGGAGACTTCCAGGGTTACCTCAAGATTGTCCTCTGCCTTCCGACCGCAGACCCCGTCATCGATGATCCCAACACCGATGATCCCGTAGGCAACAATGAGACCCTCGTCATTACCGGCTGCAACTTCGGCGATAATCCCAAGAACATCTCCGTCCTCGCCGTCAGTGCGCAAGGGAGCTTCCCGCTCACCGTGCTCATGGTTTCCGATAAGGAGATCGTCGTTTCCACTGGCGACATCCCAGCTGGCTTCGCCGATATGACCTTCGATATTCAGGTCACCGTGGGCTCGGGCAATTGCAATCCCATCGTCCTCGCAGGAGATGAGGTCATCGCCACTCCAGCGACGGGCTTCACCAACTCCGGGGGAGGGAATTCCGGCACCTTGACAGGCGGGCTCACCGTCAGACCAGACCTCGAGGTTTCTGAATTAAAAACCCAACTCCTCTCGACCTCCACTGGGAACGGCCAGATCTCGCTTCCCATCAATTTCGATTGGACGCCTGGCCTTGCCATCTCGGTGAACTTCTCCGGGTATATCAACAATGACCCAAGTCAGGTTGTCGCGATGCACATCCCACGCATCGACTTCCCGAATGGTGGGACTGCCCACGAATGTGCGCTCATTCTCATGCAAAACGTCCATAGCGCGATGACCCAGCTTGGCCTCGTGCCCAACTTGAATGTCGGTGTCTCTGGTCCCAATACGACCTTCCACATTAGCAACCCCGGGTATCCCACCTTGGAGCCATTGACGGCGACCCTGAGCATCTGTTTGATCAGTCCGCCTGCGCAGCCTGTCATTACCGGGGTCCCTGCCGAGATCGTGATTGGGGAGCAATTTCTCATCGCCGGGACCTTCCCTGGTAAGCTTGAGGAATACTTCGCCTATGCCCGCAATTCACAAGGAAGCTTCATCAGGTTGGGCGCTGTTTCTCTGAGCGACGAAGGAATGACCGCGAGCATCGCAGCTGATAGCCTCGACAATGACTGCGATGGAGATGTCGACTTCTACGATATCCAAGTCATTCACACGAATGGCAATGGAGGCACGGGATCTCCCATGCTTGCCTTCGATGACATCGCAGTGGGGAACGTCCAGTCCCACCACCTGCCATCCGGAACTCAGATGGCTGTCGCTCCGACCCAGGTCCAGATTTGCTCGGAGGGTGATCCCCCTGCGATGCGGCAATTTGCGGCCGAGATTGTCGATGGAAAGTTCTGCCTCTTCCTGCGGGGTGATTGGACCGCCGACAGTCCCATTATGATCTCGATGATCGCCAAGACCGAGTGCGATTCCTTTAGCTTCGAAGCGACTGAGGTCATGCTCGGCGGCGACGGAACGGCCGCAGATTGTGCCGCTCGCTTGAAGGATGTCATCCGCTGCGCTTTCATCCAGCAAACCGGCGTGGGCCTCCACATCGACTGTGAGCCCATCGCCGGGACCAACACCGTGAAGCTCACCTTCCAGCTCGATTCGGAGAAGCCCATCCTCGATGGCTACTTCGTCATCTGCGGTGAGATCCCGTTGGGCGGAGATGATGCTGACGCGGATGGCGACGGTCTCACCAACCTCCAGGAAAGGAATATCGGCACCGACCCGACCGACCCGGATTCGGATGATGACGGCCTCCTCGACGGACAGGAAGTCGCGATCAACACCAATCCCATGTTTGTCGACTCCGACCATGATGGACAGATGGATGGAGCTGAACTCAGAGCTGGCACCGATCCCTTGGATGCCCGTTCACGCCTCGTTCTCACCATCCAGCCCGAAGCGAGTGAAGGAGGTGACCTCAACTTTTCTTTCACCGTTCCCCGGTCGATCGAAGACATCGTCTACGAGCTGAAGACGATCGACATGCTCACTGGAGAAATGACACGCTTGCCCGGCTTCACCCGCATCGGCGACGGTAGCGATCTCCAGTTCAATGTCGGTATGATAGATGCTGAGCCCAAAGCCTTCTTCATTGTCACCGCTCGATAGCGAATCCGGCTTCAAAAACGCCCGGCACCCGAAAGGGTGTCGGGTGTTTTTCTTATGCCTGAAGGGCGTGATCCACTGGCCCGGCCCCGCAACCCCGTAGAAGAGGCTTTTAGCCTCTCCACGTCCCTACCAGACTCCTAGTCTGAAAGAAGAACTGGAAACGTAAGAAAAACACCCGCACGATGGCGGTTTACCTTGATCTATATCCGGTAAGGGCAGGGATTTGTGAGTTGCCGGAGAATTATCGATGGAGCACGTATGCGAGGCGATTGGGGGCGGCAGGGGAGCTGGAATGGCACGGGCGGGTTTGGTGCGGGCGCTTCATGGTCATGAAGGGCGCGCGGGGACTTCACGTAGTTGGTCGCAGGGGCGGGGTGGCGAAGGAGTATCGTCGATTTTTGCTTTCACGACCTCGGCATCTTTCCCCTCCAGGGCCAGGTCCACTGCCGTCCCGAAAAAACGCGCTCGTTCGAAGCCTCCTTCTCCTTTCGCGGCGGTGTCATTAATTTCCTGGAAGAGATCCTCGGCCTTTTTCCCGGAAGCCAAGATTGAGTATCGAGCTGCGGCCCAGGGATTTCCAGCTTCATGTTGAACCTTTGCCTCGGCCAGATTCCATTTCAGCCACTGCTCTTTTTGAATCACGTTCCCTCCAAGCTCCCGGATGGTCTCGTAGCGATTCAATCTCCTCGTGACATTTTGCGGGGGTCATCGGCCAACAACAATCGGATCAAAACAATGGTCTCCTCCATCTTGTTCATTCCCCCCACGAAACCATCGGTGACTTCACCATGCTTTGTCTCGATAAACTCTGAAAGCTCTCCCCAATATCCCATTCGCGAGCCCATCGACTGCGACTCCAACTGCAGCGCATGGCCCTACTCATGGACCATCAATTGCTCCATCGAAACCTTCCCTCCCATCAGCCGCCAAACTCCGGCATCATACACCGTCAAGTTCCTCGTCATGACGCTCAACGAGGCAAACGCGGCCCGGCTCAATAACCGGTTTTCCAAAGAATGCTCATCTCCGATCCCCAGATCTTCAGCCCGGGTCAGCACGACGTCACCAACCTGCTTCAACAAAGGTTGTGGAAGTTTCTTGAGGGCTGCGTCGAAGGTCACTTGCAACTCAGGTTCCACCAACCCCTCGCCGTTAGCTTTCGTAAAGAATGCGATAGAAAGGATGGGAACGAGGCTCAAAAAGTACCTTCTCACTTTTTTACTAAGCCAATTTGCGTCATCTCCGTCAAGCTGTCCGGTCTGAACTCCGAAGGGTCTTTTCTCACCAAAGAAAAGACCTTCCGGAAGGATCACTCCCGGAAGGTCTTGCGATTTCTAGTAGAATCTGGAATTTGAAGTTTCCTTATTCGACAAGCTCAACTCGGAAAAACACCCTTGGTTCTCCGGGGAAGGGGTTGATGAACGGCCCGTAGGTGAAGGCTGATCCATCACCCACGACGTTATTATCAATGACGGTCTCGAATCCTACCAAATCGGTATCCGCTTTGATGGAGTAGATTGTCCCAAGCCTTGAGTTGAAGGTCAGTGAGATTCTATCGGGATCCGACAAACGGGTAATCTCGGAGATCGCGAGTTCCACCGGTGCGCTTTCAGTAACATACAGATTCGTCGCCGAAACTGTCGTGCTGAGAAGCTCGTATGGGCCATCCTGAGAAGGCTCTACGCCGGGTGCCGAGGAGACCTCGAAGTGCGACCCGCCGCCACCTTCCCACCAGATAAAGATTAACTCGTGCACACCCGCGGTCAAATTGACCGTAGCACGTGTGTTGGAGTCACCGGTTCCGGCTGCGAAGTAGACCTCATTCAGAGCGGTAGCGCGAAGACTTCCGGCTCCGTCGATACTCGAGAAGGTCGTCCCGGGATTTGCAAAACGAAGGAGGAAGCCATCGTCAGACCTGACTTGGATCGTGTAATCACCGGCAACCGGTGCGATCACAAAGGCTCGGGAGATCATGCCAATGTTGTCTGTTCCAGTTCCGACATTTGGATCGCCCGGAAATGCTTCCGTGGGATTGAAACGTCCGGCATCCACCGCATCATCGGAGTGATTCAGGGCAGGCAGGATGGTGGCAACGGCGTTCGCGGGGTCCGCGACATCACGAAGGTAGTTCATCGTGTTGGCGAGGCTGCCCACGGCAGCGTTGTAGTAGAGATAGGTCGACCAACCGGCTTCGCCATCGGCAGGAGGAAGAATCCCTTCTGGAATATCACCCCAAAGGCTGACCGGAACGAAGCTCGAGGTATCTCCCAACAGGGTCCAATCTTGCGATTGGTTGACGTTGGTAAACGCTCCATTAACCCAGCTGACCTCCTGATAGGAGCCGCCGCCGCCTTCAAATCCGAAAAATTCGACGAGGTAGTCACCGGCGACCGGGAAGTTACAAACTGCAAGAGCATTGCCATTCCCACCAAATGTAGGGCGATAAACGACCGAGGGGTCTACGGCAATAATCCTGTTCGTATTGTCCCCTGCGACTGAAGTAAACGAGGCTCCGTTGATTCGTAAGCCGAATCCATCATCTCCTGTCACCCGGATGGTATAATCTCCCACCTCGGCTGCCCCGATCGTGATCGTGGTCCGAGCATAAGTAACATACTGGTTATCGTCGATGCCTGCGTTATCACTCAGGATAGGGAGATCAGGTGCCCAGTCACCTCTGGAGTCAGGATTGTCCGGATCGGAATGGTTGATGTATGGCTGGTTGGCCTGTGCGAGAGGAGAGACTGCCGTCGAAATGACGGTTTGAGCATCAGTAAATGCTTGCTCACCAGCCCCGAGACCTACGCCCAGAGTCGCGATGACATCAAACTCCATATAGTCCCAACCCACCGTTGAATTCGGTGGCGCGGTTTGTCCGGCCCGCAGTTCATCAAGCAAAGGCAGGGAGCGAGCGGTGGTGGAGAGTGATATTGGCAGGTTCCCACTCGTGCCTGTCGAGTTCCCAGTCACCACAAGAGTATAGTTGGTGAAGGGGTTTGGAAGACTCGGGAAGGTATACGTCACTGTGGTCAAACCTCCGGAACTGGAGACGCTGAAACCAACAGATGTCCCGTCAAGCTCAACGCTTAGGCTGCCCTGATCGAGGTCGGCGATTCCACCTGATCCGGCATCAGCCAGAACCAACGTGATCTCATCGGAAGCGGTGAACTCTGCACTCTCGACTGAAACGACCGTCGAGACCGTTGCACAGAGTTCCCCATTCACATGGAGTTCCAAGTAAAGAACGTCAGAGGTCACGGAGGCAATCGCTACATTGTTAGGCTGACCGAATCCCGTGACAGAGTTTTTAAGTCCTGGAACCAAAGCCCGGAAGTTTTGAGCTGGAATCTTGTCACTGGTGAGGTCGTGGGCGAATGAAATTTTATCACCTGCTCCCAACCCTGTTCCAAGATAAGATGACTGATTGCCATCAGTGGCGCCGGTAACCGAGTCGGTTCCAGTGCGGTCAAGGGCATCCCATACGATGACACAATCGTCTCCGCCGCCGCCTTCCCAGAAAATCATGCGGAAGCTGACCCATTCACCGTCATTAAACTTGACGTTGCTGACATCAAGAGAGCCTTGGGTGCCACCACCATTGCCGGTTCCTGCCAAATTACTCCAGGCATTGTTATCGATCAGAACCTGTCCATCAATCTCGAGGTAGCAGTAATCATCACAACCATCGTGGAAAAGAATGCTTTCGACATTGTCACGGTCTACATCGTTGGGAATGTGGATTTCTCCGGCCATGACCACTCCATAGTCCCCCTGATCTCCCCCGAATGAACCGGGAACGGCTTGTGCGAAGAGATTGACTCCTCCGGCATTTGTCGTGGTGTAGGAGTTGGATGCCCAGTGGATCTGCTCAATCTGGGTGCTGCCATTGGGCTCATTGTTCGCAAGGAGAGTCTGAATAGCTCCGAGGTTGCCAGGGTTGGCAGCCAGATAGATATCAGCCTTGAGCTTTCCCTGTACTGTCTCTTCAGCTCCGATGTAGCGGACTTCCCAATCAACATCGGTAGAAGCAGTGGCTCCCAATTCGATCCCGCTTGCGGTCACATTGACTCCAGCTCCGCTCGCGGTGAGATCACAACTCGCAGCAACGACGGGAAAGGCTCCCAAGTCGATATCGAATGGGTTGACCGAAAAGCTTTCGAATGCAGCGGTATTCACAATGGGGTTGATATTGTGGGATTGATGAGCAAGGCCCACGTAGACCTCACCAGCCATATCGGGAGTTCCAGCTCGCTGAATAGCGCTGCTCCACTCACCGGGAGATCCGGCGTTATCAGGTGCCCAAGTGGAATACCATTCTCCTTCGAAACGGTGAAGACCGAGCCAAATGGGAGTGTCTCTTACTGATCCATTGAGCCGGTTCTCGGCAGAATTCAGGTGTTCTCCACTGTTGCCAGGACCTCGGTCGGTTCCAGCCCCGTCGCTTTGACGGCCTTGATGAATCGTTCCGGACGGGGCGCCGCCGGTTTTACGAATGTTCGCAACATTTGCTGAGGTCGCGGAATTAGGAGTTTTTCGGGCCATGATTCCGGTGCGACCCCATTCAGTGGCGAGGCCTTCAAGAGGATCGGCAGCGATTGAAACCGAGCGAACGATGACACTGAAATTTTCGCCAGCTGCGCGGGTTCCATCGGCATCGTAAATATACGAGCCGTTGTCACTGTTCCCCCAAATGTCGGTTCCTCCGGCGGTGATGGAGTAGGTTCCAGCGGCGGCATTGTCGAAGCTGGCACCACGGGGGATGTTAGCGTCACTGTTGGCATTGGCGGTAGCGGCATTGCCAAATTCCGCGAGGGTATCGAGGGTTTCCGCTCCTGCCGGGAGCGCAAACGTCGAGATGATGAAAGCCGAGTATACGGCACGTCTTTGTATTGTCATTATGTGTGTATTGGGTTGGGTTTTTCTCGGTATCCTGCTTCTCCACTTGTATGGGGTGCGTATAAAAATTACCGTGATTTTGACGGACACTTTTTGGGATACAATCAGGGATGGAAACCATGACAAGAATTAATTGCACCCGTAAATATTCTGATGGCGATTTGCGGTTTTGTCTGATCTCTGCGTCATTGCAGCTTGCCGATTCAGGGATTTTTCGGGAATCTGTCATCTAATGACTCTCCCGAAACAAACCACCCAGTTCATCTTTCGATGCGTCATGCTCCTTGGCATCTCTCTGACCTCGGCAGAGGAACCTAGAGAATCCGAGCCTCGATCCACGCAGAAATTCTCAACGGTCCCCATGCTCACTGACCGCAGCGAAAACTCGCCGCTTCATGAGGTGTTTAAGAAAGCCGAACCTAAAGAGGATCCCGCATGGAATTCGGAGGTTCTGGCCGATGAGGCCAAGCAAAAGCTCAAAAGGATGGGCAAACTTCTGTTTGCTCACTCGGACGAAGCAGTGAGCTTAAGCGACTATTCGGAAATCGTAAGCTCTGAATTTCGAGGGGGGGCAATGCGGCCTCAGCTTGCGGAAGCTTATCGTGACGACCGCTTTGTCATCTCCCGGAATGCGGGGCTCTCTTCTGAAGCCCCACAAATCGAATTCCTTTCGGCCGTCAAGGAGTGGCGTTCGTCGATCATCCCAGTCCGCAAGGACGGTGGCGAACCCATCCGGTGGAAAGTGATCGAAGTACAGTTGGAGCCCGATCGCGAAGATTTCTCAACCAGAGTGCGCCTGGAAGTGGATGGGAAGACTCCCGGAGGAGAACGGCTTTCGCAGGTCGCCGAATTCACCTGCCAATGGAGCGGAGGCGAATTCCTTCGGCTCCGTGGATGGAAAATCAAGAGCTTCGAAGAAATTCACCTGCTCCCTAATCCCCGGAGTGATCAATCCGCACCCTTTATAGACCGAACACGCGGCTTGATGCAGGGAAGTGAGAGTTTCAGCGATCAACTTGCCCTGGGCTCGGACTATTGGTATGGAAATTTCGATATCGCTTTTGGGGTTCAGCAAGGAAACCAGGGCATTTCGATTTGTGATATTAACTCCGATGGCCGGGAGGATCTCTTCGTCTGTCAACCAGCAGGGCTTCCTTCGAGAATGTATCTTCAGGGGGAGGACGGAACACTGAAGGATGTCACCACCGAATCCGGCCTCAACTGGCTCGACGACGCGCGCAGCGCTCTCTTTATCGATTTGGATGGGGATGGTGATGAGGACCTCGCCCTCGGTCTCGGCTACTCCCTGACCTTGCATGAGAATGATGGACGCGGAAATTTCCAGTTCCGCGTGGAGATTGAAATGTTCTCGTGGCCATCGAGCATTGCGGCTGCCGATTACGACAACGATGGCGACCTTGATATCTACGTCTGCGGATACACCCCGCGCGGAGATGTTGCCCCCGGTGACATTTTTGCAAATCCCGTCCCTTACCAGGACGCCAACAATGGAGCCCGGAATTTCTTCATTGAAAACAAGGGTTCATTCAATTTTGCCGACGTCACCGAGCAGCGCGGCCTTTCCCAAAACAATCGCCGCTTCTCTCTTGCCGCGAGTTGGGAGGACTACGATCAGGACGGTGACCAGGATCTCTATGTCGCCAATGATTTTGGCCGCAACAACCTTTACCGAAATGATTTGTTAGAAGACGGCTCGCGGAGTTTTGTCGACGTGGCCGCTGAAGCCGGGGTGGAGGATGTCGCCGCTGGAATGTCCGTTTCCTGGGGGGACTACAACCGGGATGGCTTGATGGATCTCTATATTAGCAACATGTTCTCCTCGGCCGGTGGCAGGATCGCTTTCCAACAACAGTTTCAAACCGGGAGTGACGAGGAGGTGCGCACGCAACTTCAACGTCACGCCAGGGGCAACACCCTCTATCAAAACCAAGGCGACGGCACATTTGCCGATGTCAGTGAGGCTGCGGGGGTCAGCATGGGACGCTGGGCCTGGGCCTCGCACTTTGTCGACTTGAACAACGACGCCTGGGAGGATCTCGTGGTCACCAATGGTTTCTACACGGCCGAGGATAGCGGTGATTTGTGAAGTTTCTTCTGGCGACAGGTCGTGTCGCGTTCTCCTGGTGAAAATGCCAGCTCTGAAGAAGTTCGGGCCTACGATGTCGGCTGGGCTGCGACCAATCAACTCATCCGCGCCGGGCGCTCATTCAGTGGTCGGGAGAAAAATTGCACCTTTCTCAACCTCGGGTCCGAAAAACGCTTTGCCGATATTTCCTCTATTAGCGGGTTGGACTTTCCCGACGACGGGCGGGGACTCGCGCTGAGCGATTGGGACCACGACGGACGGGTCGATCTCTGGATGATGAATCGCACAGGGCCACGTCTTCGCTTCGTGAGAAACGAGCTCGAAACAGACAACCGCTACGTCGCCTTTCGTCTGGCTGGAAATAGTGGGAACAATGACGGGATCGGCGCGCGTGTCGAAGTGATCCTGGAAGCTGACTCGCCCGCTCTTGTTAAAACGGTCCGGGCGGGGAGTGGATACCTCTCGCAATCGAGCAAGTGGCTGCACTTCGGACTCGGGAGCGCAAAAGATTCCGCGATCAAAAGCGTCAAGGTGCAGTGGCCGGGTGGCGAGGAAGAGCACTTCACCGGAGCCGGAGCCAACGGGCACTTTCTCCTCCAGCAAGGGCAAGGGGTCGCCAGCCTCTGGCAGGTGCCTGCGGTTTCTCCGAAGGCTCTGGAGGATGTGCAGGCTGGATCTCCTGTTCCGTCGGAGGTTCCGTCCCGGGTAATTCTCCTGAGGCCGGCACCCATTCCAGCCCTCCTGACATTCACCAACCCGGCGGGTGAAGAGGAATCGCTGGCTAAGCGCTTCGGCAAGCAACCGCTGGCGCTCCACCTCTGGGCGACTTGGTGCCCGAACTGCCGGGAGGAATTAAAACAATGGGCCGCCTCTGCGAAAGATCTCTCCGATGCCGGAATTCGGGTGCTTTCGATCTGTGTCGACGAACCGGGCGAAGATCGCAAGGCAGACCTCTCCCAAGCGAAAGTCTATGCAAGCGAGTTGGGTTACCCTTTTGAAGTCGGTCTTGCGAATGCGGCCCTCATCGAAAATCTCAACATTCTCCAGCGCACCTTTATTGGGCGACAGAGCGACTTCCCCATCCCCGCCACGATCCTTATCGATCAAGCGGGCCGGGCCAGCGCCGTATACAAAGGGCCGGTTGCTACCAAGCAGTTGGCAGAGGACGCCCGGGTTTGCGGAGCGGATTTCTCGAAAATTTTGGCCCACGCCATTCCCTATCCGGGGAAATGGAAAACACCTCCCAAAGGCCTGCTCCCTCGCTCCGTTGCCGTGAAAATGATCAGCAGTGGTTTGCTCGATGAAGCCCGCGCCTATCTCCATCAAGTCCTGCCACTCTATGAGGAAGGTCAGGCCTCGGGCTCTCTTGAGGAGGCTGCCGAATGCCATCGCATTCTTGGTGCCATCGCTCATCAAAAAGAAGAATTTGAGGTCGCGATTACCCACTACCTTCGGTCGTTGCAAATGATTCCGGAACAGAAAATGGTCCGGACCGAGCTCATGCGCGTCTATTTGCAAACAGACGAGACCTCCAAGGCTGCCGGGCAATTGGAAGCGATCCTCGCGTTGAATAGAAATGACCATGAAACTCTCGCCCAACTAGGGAAACTGCGGCAACAGATGGGGCAACAAGAGAAGGCCATTGCGCTCTTCCGCGAATCTCTCGCGGTGAGATTTCATCCGGAAACAAGCACGGCCTTGGCGAACCTGCTGCGTTCCCAAGGTCAGTCAGCTGAGGCTCTCAAGCACTATGCGGCCTCTCTTAAGACCCGGCCGAATGATATTCTGACCGCCAACAACTACGCCTGGATTCTCGCCACTCATCCCGATCCCGCCGTACGCGATGGCGTCAAGGCGAAGCACTGGGCGAAGATCGCCTGCGATGCCACCTTCAACAAAATCCCACCGCTCCTCGGAACCCTCGCCGCATCTTACGCCGAACTAGGAGAGTTCGAACGTGCCCTCGAGATTTCTGAAATGGCGATCGCCTCGGCCCGCGAATTTCAGAAAGAAGACCTCGCCAATCGCCTGGCAGGTCGAATGAAATCCTATCAAAACAAAAAGCCCTACCGCGACCCGCAGCTTGTCACCATGCCCGGGGGGAATACTCCCGGGGAATGATCCCCGGCCCGCTCCTGAAGATAGTCGTTGCAGGCGGAGGCTGGCGGGTGTTTGGTGGAAGATCATGAAAGTGCTCTTTTCCTTGCTCCTGTCGGTGGCTTCTTTGAGTGCGTTGCCCAATGCCGTGCTGGGGGCGTTGGCGCAGCATGGGAGTCCGCTGAACGGAGAGGATTTAACGGATTTGATCCTGGCGGCCGGGGTTTGGGATGGGTCGCAGAAATTGCCAGGGGAATGGGAGGCTGATTCGGGAGTGGCGAGTTCGAGCGCGGCTTATTTGATGGCGTGGCCCAAGGTTTTCGGGGTGGATGCTCTCTTGGTGCGGGCGATGCATCGGGATGAAAAACTGGAGGAATTGCAGATTACCTTTGCCGATGCGGGGTCTTATTTTGGGTATTTAGACCAGAGCTTGCCGAAGGGGATGACGCGGGAGGCGGCCATTGTGGAATTGCGTCGTCGGGTTGAGGAAAAGCAGCTTGGCTTTGCGAAGTTGTCTGGGGAAAGGGAGAAGGCCTTAAGGGCAAAGTTGGCGGGAATTGACGACCGGCCGAAGGAATCGAAGCGCGGGCGGACGCGGAACTTACGGGCGGAGTTGAGCGAGTATGAAGATGAAAAATCGAGTCTCGTGATTCATTTATTGGCTGCTCCTGATCATTGGCTATAATGATGAGCGGAAAGAAGTGATCTTTTTGGAGAGTTGGGAGGGGGAATCGCGACCGCGCCGGATGCCCGTGAGTGAGATTGCCTACACCTCGGATTTTACCTTTGCGTTCCAGCCGTAAGGTTTTACTTGCCCTGATACTGGGGGTTTTTCTCCGTGGGGATGGGGGCCTTGGTTTTGGACTGCCAGGCTTGGAGTTCTTCAAAGAGGATGGCGGCTTTTTCGGGGTTTTCTCTGGCTAAGTCTTGGATTTCGCCAGGGTCGGTGGCGAGGTTGTAGAGCTCGAGGATATTGCCTTCGAAGTATTGGATGAGTTTCCAGTCCCCTTTGCGGATGACGCTGCAGGGAGTGGTACGGAAAATTTTGGACGCGGAGCCGCTGAGGTTTTTTTGACCCTGAAGGTAGGCGGGGAAGTGCCAGAAAAGGGAGCGTTCGGGGAGGGTTTCTCCGTGGAGGGCGGAGAGGATACTGGTGCCATCGAGGGTTTGCTCGACCTTACCGCCGGTGATTTCGAGGAAGGTGGGGAAAAGGTCGATTTGGGAGATCACGGAATCGTTTTTGACTCCTTCGGGAGTGCGACCGGGGAAGCGGACGAGGAAGGGTTCACGGATACCGCCTTCGTAGAACATTCCTTTGGAGCCGCGGAGTGGGTCGGCAGCGGAGATGCCGCCGAGGGGTCCGTTGTCGGAGGTGAAGATGACGAGGGTGTCTTTGGTGAGTTCGAGTTCGTCGAGGGTGTTGAGGACCTGTCCGACGGCACTGTCCATGGATTCGATCATGGCGGCGTATTTGGGGTTGTTGTGACCTCCGTCGCTTTTCTTGCCTTGGTATTTTTGAGCGAGTTTTTCGGGGGCTTGGATGGGGGTGTGGACGGAGTAGAAGGGGAGGTAAACGAAGAAGGGGGTGGTGGCGTTTTTCTTAATCCAGCCTGCGACTTCGCGGCCGAGGCGCTCGGGGAGGTGTTCGCCTTTCGGGCCGTCTTTGAGGTAGGGGTTTTTGTAGGGGGCGAAGTAGGATTTGGGATGTCCCCAGGTGGTGCCGCCGAAATTGGAGTCGAAGCCATCCTTGGTGGGGTCTTCCGAGAGGTGCCATTTTCCGGCGACGCAGGTGCGGTAGCCTTGTTTTTTGAGAGCTTCGGCGATGGTGATGAATTTGGAGTCGAGGATGGTTTTGTTGGCGATAGGGATGAGTTGGCGGTTCTTGGCATTTCCGCGGTCGGAGTTGCCAACGGTGATGATACCGTGGCGCGGGGTGTAGGATCCGGTCATGAGGCAGGCGCGTGAGGGGGCGCAGTTGGCAGCTCCGGCGTAGGCCTGGGTGAAGGTGGTTCCTTCTTTGGCGAGGCGGTCGATATTGGGTGTTTCGTAATATTTTGAACCCTGGCAGGAGAGGTCGGTGTAGCCGAGGTCATCGGCGTAAAAGAGGACGATGTTAGGGGTGTCGGCGTGGGACATGGCGGCTCCGGTGAGCAGGGCCAAAAGAAATCGAGTGATCATGCACGACGCTAGGCCTCAAGGCCCCGGCTTGGAAAGCATCGTTTCTGCCAGTGAATACCCTTGTCTTGGAGGGCGTAATTTGGGAACTTTTTAAAAATCCTCCACCTATGACGAGAAAATTTACACTAATGGCGGCGTGCGCGTTGACCATGATCGCTCCGGTTTCAGCTCAGGACGAGCAACCGGATATCGCAAAACTGCGCGCAGATCACGAGCGGCTCATTGACCTCGTTTTGACTTTGGAGGAAGATTTTGGCGAGACGCTTCGTGACTATGCGAAATTGCAGAAGGATTTTGCGGATGTCTTGAAGCGCCCCACGGTGCCTGATCAATCAGTTAAGGTCAAAGAGCTGCAGAAGCAATTGGAGGCAGCGTCGGCCAAGCTGAAGGAGTCATCGGGGCAGTCGAAGGTAGACGAGCTCGTCCTGGGGGATTTGAAGGCATTGCGCAACGAGCTCCACCGCGAACGGGGGGCATTGCTGGTGGCGAAGGCCCAGCTTTCCCAGTTCCAGGAATTGAAAACCCAGACGGCGGACCTCGAAAAACTTTTGGAGGGTGAGGAGGCCCGGAGTGCGGAATCGATGGCCAAGTTGCAGGTCGTCCGTGGAGAGCGGGATGCGTTGATGGCCCGGTTGAACGAGATGTTGAAGAAGGCGGAAGTGGCAGAGAAGGCTCTGATGGCAGCGAATCAGAAGATTCAAGTTTTAGAAAAAGAGGCGGGAGTTCTGAAAGTTCAGATTGCCCGGAGGGATACGGAGATCGAGGAGCTGAAAGCCAATCCGATGCCGGACAAGGCCATGATGGCGGCGGTGGACCAGCTCAAGAAAGAGGGCGCAAAGTTGGCCGGCGACCTTGAGCTACGGGAGAAAGAGTTAGTGACCCTTCGCACGGCGTTGGCTGCTGAAAAAAAGCGGGCTCTGGATGTTCCTATGTTGTTGAAGGCCCGCAAGGATCTTGAGGCCAAATTGGCGACGAATTCCACCGACCTCAAAGCAATCCAGGCGAAGCTTGTTGAAACAGAGAAAGTGGCAGCGACAGCAGAAGTGCTGAAGAAGGAAAATGCTGAATTGTTAGAGATGTATCAACGGCTTGCCGGTGATTATGAGACTTTAACGGGGATGATTTCGGCAATGGAAGCCGAGCTTGTCAAGACCCGTGAGGAGATGATGGTGGCGGTCAAGGCCGGCATGCAGGTAAAGGATTTGGAAATTGAGAAAGTAAAGCTGACCCAGAATCTCGAAGCTGCCCAGGCCCAGTTGGCGAAGGTGGAAAATGATTTGAAGTCGACCTCCGAGAAACTGACGGTGAGTCAGGAGATGGTGAAGGTCGTGGAGGCTGATCTGGCAAAGCGCGACGGTGATTTAAAAACGATGAGGGTGGAGATGGCAGGAAAGCCTGATTTATCGAAGAAGGTGGCTCAATTGGAAGTGGAGAAAGCGGAGGTCGTGAAGAAGCATGAGACGATTTTGGCTGCGCAAGTGAAGCTGAAGCTAAACTTGGATGAGGCCTCGATGCAGTTGCGGAAAGCCAATGAATCTGCCGCTGACGCGGAGAAGTTGAAGGCTGAGTATAACTCTTTGGCGAATCGCGCGACGGACCTGGAAAAGGAAAAGGCAGCGCTGGCGGCCGATTTCGCGAAGGGCAAGGAGGCTCTGAAATCTCTGCAGGCCGAGATGAGCAAGAAGCCGGATATGTCGTCCAAAGTTTCCAAGCTTGAGGATGAGAAGAAGAAGTTAGAGGCCCATTTGGCGACTCGCGAAGCTGACTTGAAGAAGGCACGCACGGACCTTGGGAAGCTTCATTTGAATTCGGCAGCGATGGAGAAGCAATTGGTCTCGCTCAAACGCAGCACGGTGCAGATTGATCCGGTGCGTTATGCCAAGGGCGATGCTGATGTGAATGATCAGCAAGCTCGGGTTTTGGGACAGGTTCAAGGTGTCTTAGCTGCTTTCCCAAGTGCCCGTTTTGAAATTGTGGGGCACACTTGTGATCTTGGCAGTAAGGAGGGGAATCTCCGCCTGAGCAAAGAGCGGGCAATGGCCCTACATGAATTCTTGGTGCAAAAGGGAATTCCGGCTGATCGCTTGAAGTCCCGCGGGGTTGCCGATGCGGAACCTGTTGCCTCAAATAGCAACGAAGATAATCGTCGTAAGAACCGTCGGGTTGAAATCGAAATCCTTGACTAGTTCTTATGAGTTTCCTCCAAACGGCCGTCTTGATGGCCTTCATCCTTGCCTTCGTTTCATGCAAGCACTGCGGATCAGGAAACCTCATCGACCAGTCCCTGACTTTGGAAACGACAACTTTTGGGACCACGTCGGATGGCAAGACCTTCAAGGTGTTCACGTTGACGAGTGACAAGGGGGTTGAGGCGAAGATCTCCGAGTATGGTGCTATTTTGACGTCACTAAAGGTGCCCGATCGCGATGGGAAGTCGGAAGAGATCACGCTTGGATAGGGAGATGATTTTGCGGCCTGGGAGAAAAGCACAGGTTACTTTGGGGCGACAGTAGGTCGTTACGGCAACCGGATTGGGGAGGGCAAATTTTCAATCGGGAGTAAGAAATACACTCTCGCAACAAACAATGATCCCGGGGAGATGCCTTGTCATCTTCATGGAGGAATGAAGGGATTTGATCAGGTTGTCTGGGCAGGCGAGGCGATCCCGACGGGCGAGTTCGCTCCCGTAACAGATACTCCCATGGACTTTACTCAGCCTGTTGCGATCGGTGCCCGGATCAACGATAACTTTGAAGATCTCAAAATTGGCGACGGTTACGATCATTGCTGGGTGCTCAGGAAAAGTGCTGGAACTGATGCGGTCCGGACGGTGGCAATCTTGCACGATCCTAAGAGTGGTCGTGTAATGGAGATGCTGACGAACCAGTCCGGAGTGCAATTTTACAGTGGGAACTTCCTGGATGGAGATCCTTCAGAATTCCGCACGGCACTTTGTCTTGAGACACAGTGTTACCCCGACTCGCCGAATAAAACGGAGTTTCCTGATTCTATTCTGCGACCGGGTGAGACCTATCACCATAGTCTGGTGCTCCGCTTTTCAACGAAGTAACCGGCCCTATGCGTCGACGACTGCGAACTTGAGTTCGGCACTGGAGACGACCTCTCCATTGACCGAGCAGGTCGCGGTGGCAGCACCAATTGAGCGGCGGAAGCTGTGGATCTCGGCGTCGATGAAGAGGGTATCGCCAGGGACGACGGGCTTGCGGAATTTCACTTTGTCAGCGCTGAGAAAGTAGCCAATTTTACCTTGGTTGTCCGGCATACGCATGATGAGGATGGAGGCGGTCTGGGCCATGGCTTCCAGTTGAAGCACGCCGGGCATGACGGGGTGTCCGGGGAAGTGACCCTGGAAAAATTCCTCGTTCATGGTGAGGTTCTTGATCGCGGTGCACTTCATCTCCGATGAAAAGCCGGTGACGCGGTCGATCAGGAGGAACGGGTAACGATGAGGCAGGATTTTGAGGATGTCCTTGATGTCGAGAACGGCCTCGGCTTCGGGAAGCTTCAGCGGCGGCACCATGGCCCGCATGGCGGCGTAGTTTTTCTGAAGGGCTTTGGCCGCTTCAGTGTTGGGTCCATGGCCGGGTTTAACGGCAATGACGTGTCCATTGAATTTACGACCGGAGAGCATGAGGTCGCCGATGAGGTCGAGTGCCTTGTGACGGGCGAACTCGTTGTCAAAGCGCATGGGCTCCTTGGACATGATTTCGTTTCCGCGGACGACGACGGCATTTTCGAGTGAGCCTCCTTTAATGAGACCTTTGTCGAGGAGGGGCTTGATGTCTTCGTAGAAGGTGAAGGTTCGGGCAGGGGCAATTTCCTTTTCGTAGGTTTCCGGGGTGACGACAGAGGAGAAGTATTGCACGAAGCGGCCATCTTTTCCGATGTTGGTGACGGAGACGCGGAATTGCTTGTCGGGGACGATGGTGATGAGGCATCCATCTCCTGTTTCGAGGTGGATCGGTTCGCGGATTTCCCAGACCTTGCGAGGAACGGTTTGTTCCTGGACGCCGGCTTTTTTAATGAGTTGGACGAAGGGGGCTGACGAACCATCGCCAATCGGAGGCTCATTGGCATCCATTTCGATTAGGGCATTGTCCACTCCCATGCCGACGAGGGCGGAGAGGACGTGCTCGACGGTGTGAACGCGGACCGAGCCTTCGGCAAGGGTTGTGGCTCGTTCGACGGTCTGCACTTTGGAGACATCGGCATCGATGAATGGTTTGTCAGGGAGATCGACGCGACGAAAGCGGAAGCCGTGGCCTTCCGGTGCGGGCTTCAAGGTGAGGGTGACTTTTTCTCCGGTGTGGAGGGAGGTACCTTCGAGGGCGGCTTCGGAAGCCAGTGTGTGCTCCATGTGCGACATGGCCGGGGTTTTAAACTGGGATTGGAGATTTGAAAGGGATTTTATACCGGGGTGAGCCGACTGATTCCCGCGAGGACCGATTTTTCAATAGTGGCGATGGCGGATGAATGGCTCGTAGTGGGGAAGCCGGCGCCACTCATTGTCCATCCTACAAACGATCGGGTAGAGGTGACTTTGCTGGGTGAACTGAAGCTGAGGTGGCCTGATGAGGAATTTTTTTTTATCAATCGGCTCGATCGTGAGACGAGTGGATGTGTCTTGATTGCGAAATCACGCGGCGCTGCGCGGGTTTTTGGGAAGCAGATGATGCGTCGCAAGATTCAAAAGGGGTATCGGGCGATTGTTCATGGTTGGCCGGATTGGGAAGAGAAGCGGGTGGAAGCTCCGATCATTCGGAAAGGTGAGGTTGAAGAGAGTGCCATTTGGGTCCGCCAAATGGTTCACGAGTCCGGCAAGGACTGTGCGACATGTTTTTCGCTGGAGGGAAGATTTGAGCGCAATGAAGGGCGGTTTGCTATCGTTCGGTGTGAGCCGGAGACCGGAAGGACTCATCAGCTGAGGGTCCATTTGGAGCATCTTGGGCATCCCATTGTCGGTGATAAGATATACGGGGGGGATGGGAGTTGTTACCTAGATTTTCTGGAAGGGGGCTGGACCAATGGCTTGGTGGCGAGGTTATTGTTGAGTCGCCAGGCTTTGCATGGCTCTGATCTGGGATTTGTGTGGGAGGGTGAAGAGATTGTTGTATCCTGCGCTTGGCCGGATGATTTGGATGAATTTTGTCTTGGAGATGATGCGAGCGAGCCGCTTCATTGAAGGCATGGCAATTTTGGACCAAATCGTGCTGTTTCTTGATGAGGAGTTAAAAACTTCTAAAATCCCCGACTATTCAGGGGCTCACAATGGGCTCCAACTGCAGAATGGAGGACAGGTCACCAAAGTGGCTTCAGCTGTCGATGCCAGTCTGCCTGTATTTGAGAAGGCAATTGAAAGTGGCGCTGACCTGCTGCTGGTCCACCATGGCATGTTTTGGCAAGGTGGCCGGGCCATTACGGGGCCAGCCTACCGAAAGCTGAAAATGGCGATGGATGCGGGTCTTGCCGTCTATAGCTCGCACATTCCCTTGGATGTTCATGCCACGCTCGGAAACAATGCCCTCCTCATGCAGGCGCTGGAGCTGGGTGAGACCACGCAATTTTTCGAATGGAAAGGGATCAAGCTTGGAAGGCGGGGGCATTTTTTTGGCAAACTTGGCGAATTGGTCAATCGACTCGAGTCGGTGCTTGGGGGCAAGGTTCACGTCAGAGGGGATCTCGAGAAGCCTGCAGGGATCGTGGGCATGATTACCGGAGGTGCAGGGAGTGAAGTTGAGGCGATGGCGGAGGAGGGAATCGAGACCTTTATTACCGGTGAGGGGCCGCATTGGAGTTATCCACTTGCCGAAGAATTGGAAATCAATGTGATTTATGGTGGGCATTACGCGACAGAAACACTCGGGGTGCAGGCGCTTGGACGATCGATCTCTCAAGAGTTTGGAGTGCCTCATGAATTCATTGATCATCCTACGGGTCTCTAATTATTGAGCCGTTATCGGAGCTTTTTTTGAATCAGCGGCGGAGGGCGCGCGCTCCGGTAGGCTGGAATCATTGATTTTACGGGAGAAGCGATTGAGAAAGCGATGAGTTAACGAGGTAAAAAAAGACTTGCGGGATGTGCCCTTCATAGGTAATGATCCTCTCAGTGACGCGGGTATAGCTTAATGGTAAAGCTCCAGCCTTCCAAGCTGATCATGAGGGTTCGATTCCCTCTACCCGCTCCATCAGAACTTTTTAACCGCCGATTCGTCCCAAACTAAGATCTAAAAAAACCCATGAAAAATACGCTGAAATTCGCGCTCACGGCCGTCCTTATGGCCGCTGCGCCCCTCGCATCCGCTGATGTGGTCGATTGTGTCAAGTTGAGCAACGCGGTGAAAGCTGCTGTCAATGCTGACTCGAGCAATGTCCTAGACATCGTCGCTAAGAACGTCGCCGCTAATGAATCTTGCGCTTGCGAGATCGTGAAAGCCGCGATCATCGCTTCCGACGCTGACAAGTCCCAAGTTTCCAAAATCGTCGAGGCCGCGATTCTGGAAGCTCCTGCCAAGATGCGCATCATCGCCCAGTGCGCGATTGCGACCGCTCCCGATGCTGCTTCTAAAATTCAAGCAGTGCTTGAAAAGTTCGATAAGGCTGGTGGCGAAGGTTCCTCCGATGAGGGTGTTCTCGATGACAACAAGGCCGCCAAAGATGTCGCGCCCGATGCAGAAGGGCCTAACCCTCTTGATTTCCCGACCTCCGGGAATGACGAAGTTGGTCCTCGCACAGGCGGAGATCCAGAGCCTTGGCGTTACTTCAGATTTGATCCAGTTGATAGTGATCCACAGGTGACTCGCATCGGTGGCTAATCATTTAATGACCGTTTCAGGACTCCCTAGACGGTCATGTACACTTAATTATTAGATAAAATTTATGAAAAAGCAACTTTTTGCAATTGCAACAGTCGGTATGGCATCTGCCGGCGCACTCTGTGCGCAGTCACTTTATGATCTTGCTCCTGACGAGACTGAAAAGGACAGCCTTCCGCTTACTTGGACCACTGGTGTTTCCATCGGTTACGATGATAATCCCACGCCGATCCTCAACAATGATGATTCATCACTCTACGGACAGGCATATGTCGGGGCAACGTTCCTCAACAATACTCCAACCACGACCACAAGTTTTGGTGCTCAAGTCGGTGTCATTCACTACTTCGACAACCTTGATGTTCTTGGGACTGATGTCGATGACACCAGCTTCACTGCTGCTCTTTACCTCAACTGGACCAACCGGGTCAGTGAGCGTCTCCGTATCGTAAGTAGCAACAGCTTGGCATACGAGTTGGAGCCCGATTATTCTGCTGGATTCCAGTCATCCCGTCAGGTTGGTAACTATTTTCGTTGGTTCACTGATAATGCTGTCGGATTCCGTTGGACTGAGCGTCTTGCGACTTACAGTGGTTTTGCTCTCAATGGAATCAGCTACGACGATGCCGACGATGCAGATCGTTTCACATGGAGCCTCTATAATAACTTTCGTTATCAGCTCAGTCAGCTAACGATCGGAACCCTTAACTATCGCTACAGCGATAACCAAGGTGATGGTAACGTCACTGATTCCACAAACCACTTCATCACTCTTGGTGTTGAGCAGCGCTTCAGCCCTCGGGCGGTTGGCGTGTTAAATGGTGGTGTCCAGATTCGCGATGTTGATGGCGGAACTTCGAGCACAAGTCCTTTCTTCGAAGGTTCGCTTAACGTCAAGGTTAACGAGCAACTCTCATTGAGAGCTTTTGGTCGCTACGGTATCGAGGACTACTCCCGTTCGGTCAATGGTGCAAGTTACAGCGACAACCAGTCACTTCGCTTGGGCGTCTCTGGAGTCTACGTCGTCTCGCAAGATCTCTCTTTGAATGCGGGTATTAACTACATCACATTGGGTTATGAAGACCTCCTTGTTGGAGGAGTTGGACCTAACTCAATCGATGAGGATCTTTTCAACTCATACGTTGGATTTAACCTCGGCTTGACGGATACAGTGTCCCTCAATGGACGTTACAACTTTGAAGAGTTGTCATCAGACGCCGGACGCGACTACGATCGTAATCGCTTCAGTCTTGGTGTCAGCGCTCAGTTTTAAGCTACTACAGTTTAATATCTGAACATTTCCAGCCTTCGCGGTGTCTTTTCATTGCGAGGGCTGCTTTTTGCCCTTATCTATTGCTAAGCATAATCCCAAATCGTTTAAAACTTCCAGACTCATGCAAGGAACAAATATCCCGGGGAGCGACTCAGCTCCATCCATTGACTACTGGCAGGTTGTCAAAAATCGCTATGGAGTGATCCTTCTCACCTTCCTCCTCGTCTTCATGACTGCTGCGGTCATCACCTCGGTGATGCCCCCCAAGTATGAAAGCACTTCAGTGGTTCAGGTTCATCCGTCGATGATCACGATCTCTCCTATCGGTCAGTCGGGTCAAAGCGGTCTTGGGACGCTCATGACTCGGAACTACATGGAGAACGAGTTCGAATGGATCAACGCACCTGAAACGCTGACTGAAGCGGCGGAGCGATTGGATTTGCCGGCACGTTGGACCATGGATTTGGAGGATGTCGTTAAGACGCTAAGGGGGATTGTCGCGACAAATCCAAGACGGGGCACCGATTTTATTGAAATTACAGTTCGTCATTCCAAGCCTGAAGAGGCGAAGGAAATCGCAGAAGCGATTTCGGCAGCGTATGTTGCTCGAAGGAACCGGGAAGAGCTTGAGCGCGCAGAAAGTGCACTCGTTGCTTTGGATGATGAGCTAACCTTGCAAGGTGATTTCGTCCAGGAGCACCGTAAAGAGCTTACCGTACTCATTCAACAGTATGGAATCCCTTACTTTGACGGTCGAAGCGCCAGTCCGGTCGGTGTAACCGAGGAAGAGATGTATCGTCTCTCTCAAAAGAAATTGGACGATTATGAAACTCAGCGCGTCCAACTGACGATCCAGATTCAGAAGCTGATGACCACTCCCAATGAGGATATCGTTCGGGCTGCTGCTGGCTTGGATCTTCCTGAGAACCAGGTGACGACCTATTACAATCAAAACCGCCAGGCGATTGATCAGTATAACGCGATCCAAGCTCAGGGGTTGGGGCCGAAGCACCCCGAGGTGATTGCGATGAAGCAGCTTGCTGACAGCGCTCTCGAATACGCCCGGAATGAGGTGGTGACGCTCAAGCAGGTCTTGGACACCAAGCTTTTGATGGTCGGTCGTCAGGTAGAGAAAATGCGTGAGATGGTCGACAACAAGCAGGATATCACGGTTGAGCTATCGCTCAAACAGCACAACTACAATTCGGCTAAAGAGGAGTATGAGCAGTCACGAGACATGTATCGTGAAATGAAGATCAAGCAACAAGAAGCCCGGGTCTTGTTGAAGATGCCTAAAACACCCATTACCTGGCACGAAAGACCGAAGAGGGCCAAGAGTGCCGTCTTCCCAAATATCACCATGAACCTGCTTCTTGGTGCCGGTGTTGGTTTGATTTTTGGAATTGGTATTGCCTTCCTTCTTGAGCATTTGGACACTTCAGTGAAAAGCTTGGAGGATGTTGAGCGCTATCTTCAGGTGCCCGTTCTTGCCGTGATTCCAAAAGATGTTGGAATCTTGCATAAGCAGAGTGGCATGAGTCCGGATGCTGAGGCTTATCGTATTCTCAGAACGAATATCGAGTTTAACCGCAAGAATCCCGAGGATAACTCGATCACAGTTGTTTCAGGCGGTGCAGGTGAGGGTAAGTCAACGACCTTGGTCAACCTTGCCTATGTCTGTGCCCAAGGGGGATACACGACTCTGATGATCGATGCCGACCTTCGTCGTCCGCGTTTGCATACCTTCTTTGACATCAATAACTCCGTTGGATTGACGAACTATCTGACCACTGATCTCGCTTTGGAGGACGTCATTCTTCAGACTCCGGTGGATAATCTTTACTTCCTTCCATCGGGTATCCTTCCTGCTGATGCCGCCGGTATTTTGAACTCACGACGTATGGCTGAGCTACTCTCGGATGTTAAGCAACGCTTCGACCTCGTCCTTGTTGACTCGCCGCCGATTCTTGGAGTGAGTGATGCTGCAGTGCTTGCGAGTGAAGTTGATTTGACGATCGTGGTTGTTCAGCATCGCAAGCTGCCCCGGAACATGCTGATGCGTGTGAAGCAGGCTGTTGAAAACGTAGGTGGCCAGGTCATCGGAGTTGTTCTCAACAACGTGGATATTCGCAGTGATAGCCAATACCAGTATTATACGAGCTACTACACCTATTACGCTCCAAGCGCGATGGATGAGACTTCCGCTCCTCAGCAGATGACGGCTCATCAGACACCCACCGATAAAAAGGGTTCGACGCGTGACAACCCGAAGAGCGACGACCTCTATTAAATCCAACCCAGGAGCGTTGCTCCGCAAACCCCAATGAATACCATGAAAACTATTATTGCCCTATTCGCAACCATTCTCAGCCTCTCTTCGGCCTTTGGTCAAATCCAGCCCAAGCAGATGTTGGATATTAAGATTACCGGAGTGCCAGTGAGTGAAAAAGCCCGTCTGGATAACGTTTATCAAGTTTCTTCCTCCGGGACGATTGAGATGTGGGTCATTGGAACCGTCCGTGCTTCCGGTCTAACAAACTCTGAGTTCGCGGCAACAATCGCATCTAAATACAAGGCCGCCGGCATTTACAATTCCCCGATCTTTATCGTGTTGAGTCAGCGAGATGGTGGTGATGTGGGTGGGAAAACATTTACAGTGGGCGGACAAGTCAAAAGCCCTGGAGCCAAGCCATGGAGTATCGGAATGACCCTCTATAACGCCATTCAGGCTGCCGGGGGAGAATCCCCGTTTGGAGCCATCAACCGGGTGAAACTCTTTCGCAATGGTTCTGTTTACACCTACGACCTCCGAATTGATCAACACAAGACGGTGCTGATTTACGACAAGGACATGATCGATGTCCCTCAAACCGGCTGGAACAATAAGTAGATTTTAATTTCCCCAAGAGCAGGTGGTTCGCATTGTCGAGCCACCTGCTTTTTTGTTTTGCGGTATTGATTTGGAAGAGTGGGGGACTATTTTATCAAAATGAAGTGGTGGCCGTTTTTAATTTTGTCCCTCCTGACGGGGATCGGTTCACTGCGTGGTGAAGCTGATTTTGAAGGGCTCACTTCGACGAACTTTAAAGTTCGTGAAGAAGCGCAGGGGACGTTTTTAGAGTGGATTTTTAATGATCCAGTGGTGGCGCGCGAAGAGGTTCTGCAAGTCTATCTCTCAACTGATGACCCTGAGTTGAGAATGAGATTGGTGCCCGTTTTGGAGCGGGCCTATTTCCCGCCCAAGGGATATGTGGGCATTATGATGCAGCCAGCCTTTCTGGATGCACTTGGGAGGGCTCCGGGAGATTTCACGAAGGGTCAGGGAATTCTGGTGACGCGTGTTGTTCCCGGGACGCCTGCGGAATTGAGCGGATTGCGGGAGCGCGATGTTATTGTGCAGATGGATGAATGGGTGGTCGAAGGTGGCGTGGATTTAAACAGCCTCTTTGCTGACCGTATTCAGGCCAATCCGCCGGGCAGAAAGATTAAGTTGAAAGTCCAGCGTGGTGAGGAGGAAGTTGAGGTCGCTCTGCAATTAGGGATTTTACCGACGCCGAGCCAAAGAGCGCGTGATGCCCGTGAACTCCAGAAGGACGAGCGGCTGGCCATTCGTAATCTGCTCCCCACCAATTTACAGGATGAGATGGCGGAATTTGGTTTCTGGTTGGGAGACGAAATTGAGAAACACGGAAAAACTCATCGCTGATCGTCGCTCTTAGGTTACATTTCCCTCGCAGCAAGGTTTTTCCTCCGCCAGCCCTAGCCTTCCTTTCCTTTATTTAGATCTATGAAGAAAAATCTCCTTCGCTCCCTTCTTCCTGCGTTGACACTGTGGTTGATCCCCAGTTGCTCGTCGTTTGCAGCCGACTTTAATCTTGTTGGAAGTGAAATGTCGCGCATTCTTCAAAACGGCCACTACGCCAGACTTGGTTTTGATGATCGTTTGAGTGAGCGGATCCTCAAGGACTACATCGATGATCTTGATCCAAACCGTCTCTATTTCGAGCAGTCGGATATTGATGGTTTTAATACGAAGTATGCAACGGCATTGGACGAGCTTCTCCTCCAAAAGAATTCCATTCCAGCGGCGACAGAGATCTACAAGACTTTCCAAAAGCGGGCGGGTCAGCGAATCGCAATGGTAAAGAATCTTCTGAACACCGAGGAGTTCACTTTCGATAGTGACCGGATGATTACCCGTGACCGGAAGGAAGCCGCCTGGCCAACGAATGCCGAAGAGGCCACCGGGCTTTGGAGATTGCAGTTGGAAGATGCTCTCTTGTCAGAGGCTCTGAGAAGGGAAGGGATCGCTAAAAGGGCTGAGGAGCAAGGGAAGCCCAATCCCCTTGCGAATGAGGCCTCGGCGATTGAGAAAATCAGTCAGCGATATGAGCGCTTTATCAAGACCATTGAGGCCAGTGACGGAGAGGATATTGCCAACTACTTTTTAAGCGCAGTGGCGGCCGCCCATGATCCACACTCTGATTATTTCAGTGCCCGGGAGCTCCAACAGTTTCGTGTCGGAATCGAGAACCGCTTGGTAGGGATCGGGGCCTTGCTTCGCGCCGAGGATGATGGTGCCACCAAGATTGAGGGGATCGTGAACAACGGACCTGCTGATCGGCAGGGAGAGCTCAAGTTGAAGGACCGGGTTGTCGGGGTTGATTCGACCAATAGTGGTGAGTTCGTCGACATCATGTTCATGCCGCTTGATAAAGTGGTTGAGATGATCCGGGGTGAAGACGGGATTGAGGTTGGCCTCAAGGTGGAGCCTGCGGATGGCGCTCCCGGTGAGACCCGTATTATCGTGATCAAGCGGGAAGAGGTCACGATGAAGGACGAGCTGACGACAGCTGAAGTGATTTCCTATGGCGAAGGGGAGAATGTGACCAAGTTTGGAGTCATTAAGATGCCTTCCTTTTACTTTGACCCTGAGGATCGAAGTGTCCGGGTTTCTCTTGATTTAGAACTTATTCTAGATCGTTTGAAGAAGGAGGGGATCGAAGGGTTGGTCATTGATTTGCGGGGAAATGGCGGAGGTTCTCTTGAAGAGGTTCGCCGCATTACGGGTTTCTTCGTCGGTAAAGGTCCTGTGGTGCAGATTAAGATGACCAATGGGCACATTGAGGCGCTGAAATCGCCATTCCGGAAGCCTAAGTATGACGGACCGATGGTGATTTTAACTGATAAAGGCAGTGCCTCTGCCAGCGAGATTTTGGCGGGCGCCCTTCAGGATTACAACCGGGCTGTCATTGTCGGTGAATCTTCGACCTATGGAAAAGGAACGGTGCAGCAGCCACTGGAAATTGGCCGTTTTATGCCGCTTTTTGCAGACCACGACCGGGCTGGAGCAGTGAAGCTCACGATTCAGAAATTCTATCGTGTTGCCGGAAGCTCGACCCAGCTTGAGGGAGTCGTCCCTGACATTATTCTACCATCCGTTCGTGATGCCCTGGAGGTGGGCGAGAAGTATGCAAAACATGCCCTGGCTCACGATGACATCCGTCGGGCTCCCGAGTTCGAGCCGCGTGCGCGGGAGAATCTATTTGTGCCGATGCTTGCGGACAAGAGCTCCAAGCGTATTGGGAATGATCAGGATTTTAAGTATGTCGTCGAGGATACCTTGCGTCTTGAGGAGCAGCTGAAGGCAAACTCGCTTTCGCTCAATATCGAGAAGCGTCGTAAGGAGATTGCCGAGGCTGATGCTCGCCGAAAGGCCCGCAATGCCGAGCGTATCGAGCGTTTTGCCGAGATCGCAGCCCAGGATCATCAGGAATTCAAGATGTTCCGTCTGACCTTGGATGATGTGACTGCGGAGGCTCTCCCCGAAGTGGATTTGGTGGGAGACAACGAGCGCCATATGCGTCGTGCCAAGGATGAGATTGCGGATCTTGATGATACTCCCGAGTGGCCCAGTGGGCTGGATGCAACGAAGCGCGAAGGCCTCGCAGTTCTTCGTGATCTGGCGGGAGCAGTCAAGGCGGCGGAAGTTGCAGGTGCGATCAAGCGGGTTGACTGATCTGATGTCTGCGATTGGGGAGAATCTTGGAATTATCCGGGAACGGGTTAATTCCGTTGCGTCCAAGATTGGTCGAAAGGTTGAGCTGTTGGTTGTTTCCAAGACCTGGCCTGCGGCGATCGTCAATCAAGCGATCGAGGCCGGGCAGGTGATGTTCGGGGAAAATCGTCTCCAGGAAGGAGAGGAGAAGATCCCAGCGCTCCCACCGCATTTGGAGTGGCATTTTATTGGAGGCCTGCAACGAAATAAGGTTCGCAAGGTGCTGCCTCTGTTTTCGGTCATTCACAGTATTTCTTCGCTGAAACTGGCTGGTTTTACGAATCGGGTTGCGGGAGAGCTCGGGCTGAAACCGCGGGTCTTTTTGGAGGTGAATATTGGGGCAGAGACTTCGAAGGAAGGATTTTTTCCGGATGATCTCAGGGTGGGCCTGGATGAAATATTGTCGATGGAGAATCTCGATTGGAAGGGGCTGATGTGCATTCCGCCAAGGTCAGAGACACCAGAGGATGCCCGGCCATGGTTTGCGAAGGTTCGTGAGTTGCAGGGGGAATTAAAAGAGAGGTCTGGCCTGCGACTTCCTGAACTCAGTATGGGAATGAGTGGTGATTTTGAGGTGGCGATTGAAGAAGGTTCGACCATTGTCCGAGTGGGGTCGGCGATTTTCGGTTCCCGATTGAAAAGACCATGAGTGTAATCAAATTGCAGAACGCCGTCGTCATTGGCGATGAGCTGGCTCTGGCCTGGGAGGGCGGAGATGAATCTTATATCAAGCTGGAGAGTCTGCGTCGTGGGTGTCCCTGTGCTGCCTGCCAAGGGGAGCCCGATGTCACCGGGATGGTCGTGGTTCCTCAGGTGACCTATAATGAGCGGAGCTTTCAGTATCTACGCCACCAGGTGATGGGAGGATATGCTCTTCAGTTTTTTTGGGCGGACGGTCATAGCTCGGGAATCTATTCTTTTCCGCTACTACAGCGGATGGGGGAGTAAATTTCGAGGCACAAAAAACCCCGGGTCAGCTGAGCTTTACCGGGGTTGAAAGTGGTGCCCTACTGAAGAGCTGCCCCGACGAGCCGGGTGATCCCGTCTTCGGCTTTTTTGCTGCCGGGGTGGAGGTGCCGGGCTTGATAGAACCATGAGAGAGCAGAGCCCACATTGCCGCGCTCTTCGTGTAATTGAGCCTTGTTTAAGGCGATCGTGAAGTCGGCAACCTTGGGTGCGAGGCTGGTCATAAATTGGTTGAGGTCGGGATCGTCCGGGAAGCGGGCGTGGACGTCGGAGAGTTCTTCCCAAGCGGCATAATCTTGTCCAATCGAGGACATTCTTTTGGCGCCACCCACGGCGGTTTCGATGTCCTTGATATTTTCGAGAACCTGCCGGAATTTGGCCTGTCGATCAGGGTCGTTGTTGATTCCTTGGGCAAGTTCGTGCTGGCGCTTGAAGACTTCTCGGTAGTTTTGTTCAGCAAAAAGGCGGTCGAAGTCGTTGCGGAGTTGGATGACTGATCCTCCGGCTTCGACGAGATTGTTAAACTCAGCGATCTTGGGGTTTTGTGGCCAGAGTTCTAATGCTTTTTGGATCTCGGCGCGAGCAAGGTCGATCTCGTTGGCGGCGAGATGGTTTTTGGCCATCATGATGGACATGTCACTGGCGAGGCTATAAGTCTTAATGGCGGCTTCGGCCTTGGTGGCGTCGAAGTCACCGGCTTGGTCCTTGAGAATCTTGATTTGCTCGGAGGCTTTGGCGTAGTCCTTGACGTCGATGGCGTTGAGGAGGACATAGGAGTCGCGAACGAAGGTGAGAACCTTTCGTTTTTTTTCGCGGGGCATGGTGTTGATGGAGGGCATGAACTCGCCGACGAGATAGGATTCGGCGAGGCGCTTGGAGGCGGACTCGAGCTCTCCACGCTCGACGAGGAAGAGGAAGGCTTCGGCACCTTTGTCGACATCGCGCATGGCTTCGTTGGCGAGTGAGTCGAGAGTGGAGACGGTGGGGCTGACTCCGAGGCTCTCGCTGAACATTTTGTTGATGTCCGACTTGTCGTCGATGTAGAGGGTGCCGTCTCCGTCACTCCAGAGCATGTTGTAGAAGCGGGAAGCCATGACAACGTGCTTGAAGCGACGCTGGACAAAGAACTGCACCATGAGGGCCTGGTACTGGATCTTGGCGAGCTCGGTTTTCACCTTATTCTCCATCTCCCTTGTCTTTTTAGAAGCTTCGATCTCGGCGATGCGACGGAGGTGCTCGGCATAGGCGAGGGACTGGGCTCCACGGCCGACCTGTTGAGCTTGATTGCTTTGCTCTTTGCTGTCGCCCTTTCCGGCCCCTTTGGTGGTGTTGCCGGCGGTGGGATCTTGCTCGGTGCGGGCCTTCCAATCGGCATCGAGGATGGTCTTTTTCTTTTCCCGCTCCATGGCGGTCATAAGCTCGCGACCTTTGTTGACGTCCTTCTTTGCGAGGACGGCGGTGTAGATGGCGTTACTCAGGGAATCACAAAGCTTGGCGTCGCCGGGATACATGGAGGCGCGGGGAAGGAGGGCCACGGCATCAGCGAAGACGGGGCCGCCCTTGCGGTGAGGAGAAAGTGTGTCGAGAATTTCTTCGATGGTATCGCGATACTCATTGGCGTCCTCGGAGGCTTCCTCGGGTTCGTTGAGATACTTTTCGAACCGGGCTTCAAAGAGACGGTTATTGCTGGCGGCCCAAGTGGATCCATTCCAGGAAATAGTGTCGTTGGTAGGATCGAAGAATCCAATCTCGTTGCCAAGCAGGCCATTGTTGCCGTTGTTGGCTGGCTGGGAGGCCGGCTGGGTAGTGACGGTGTCCGAGGGCGGTGAATTCCGGGGAGTTGCCGGGGGAGGGGTATAAACCTGCCCAATGGCAGGAAGGGCCAAGGTGAGGAGGAGAAGGTGCTTTTTCATGGGATTATCGGGAAGTTAGAGCTGCTTGACGTCGAGGGCAACCGCGAGGCCGTCGGTATTGAATTCGATGAGGAAGGTGTATTCGTCTTGGAGATTCAGGTTACCGCCTTTGAAGTCGGCGGAGATGAGGATGGGGAGGAATCTTACGTTAGGCTTCTCTCCGATTTTGAGGGAGATGACGCTGCCGGTGGTTTCGATATCGCGATCATCGAGTTTTCCGGTGACTTGATAGACGTTGCCGGAGAGGCTGCGGCTGTTTTCAACGGCCTGCTCAATATCGAGCGGGGGAGCATCGAAGCCCGAGGGCTTGCGATTGAGAAACCAGTATCCGCCTCCGAGGAAGAGAATAAGAACGACCGCTCCGACGAGGAGGGCCTGAGTGTTAACGCCTGAACTTGCGCGACGAGCCATGAGATAAGAAAGAGGTAATGGGTGTAGAAGTTAGTCCCATTGTGGGCGGCTGGTGCCGATCCAAGAAGCGACGAGGCCGACCATAATATGAATGAGCAAAACAAAGAAGCACATGTTCACGCCGGAGAGATTGGTTTCAATCACGGTTCGGATGGCGGTGAGGTAGTCTCCGGAGAGGGATTTGACGCTACCTGACCACCCCCAATAGGCTGAGATGAAGGGACGGGTGAGCGGTTCAACGGCCTCCGGGAGGGCGAGAACGGCGCCCGAGAGAGGGAGCTGGAAGCCCACGAGATAGACGGACAGCAGTGAGGCCTGCTCAGCGGTGCGCATGAGGCTTGAGATTCCCAGGCAGATCGCCGTCATGGCGGCATTGACGAGAATCAGAAAAATGGCGTGCTGGGCGAATTCTCCTTTAAAGGACCAGAACATTTCCACGAAGCCCGCCATCCAGAGGGACTGGATAAGGATGAGGCCGGAGAGGAAGACGATCTTACTCAGGAGATAGGCTGATGGCCGGACTCCGCCAAATTTTTCTTTTTCGAGAATCTGGCGTTCTCCGGCGATTTCACGGGCTGCGTTATTGGATCCCATGAGTGAGAGCAAAACCACCTGAAACATGATGATCCCGGAGACAGCGGAGCCTACTTTGAGCCGGTCGGCCTGGACTCCGGCTTGCTCTTCAAACTGCTGCTGGACAGTGGCTCCAGAGCTGCTGGTGAAGTTTCGCATGTTCTCGTTGGCCCTCGGGGCAAAGAGAACGACAAGAACCGGGAAGCAAATGAGGATGGCGAGTTGGAGGATCACCTGACCTCGATCGCGGAAGAAAATTTTGAGCCTTCGGTTCAGCAGGGTGCTAAATTGGCTGATGATTCCAGGCATCTTTACCGGATCAGGGCCGTTGTCGATCATCTTGCCATCCTCATCTTCCTCGGGTTCGTAGTCTGCGGCAGGAAGTTCGAGGAGACCCTGGTTGACGAGGTGAGCCCGGTTTTTTTCGAGCTTCGAGTAGTAGTTGTCGGAGTGTTTAAGCCAAGATTGACGCCACTTCTCGGCAGCTTGCTTGGCGAGTTGAGGGTATACGAGCTCGGTGTGATCGACGGAAAAATAGTGGGTGAGTTCCTCTGGAGTGCCGTGGTAGGCGACTCGCCCTTCGTGGAGGACGAGGATGGAATCGTAGAGTTCCAGGTGAGCCAGCGAGTGCGTCACGGAGAGAACAATACGCCCTTCTTTACGCGAGATATCGTGAAGGAGATTGACGATTTCCCGCTCGGATCGGGGATCGAGGCCACTTGTCACCTCATCGCAAAGAAGGAGTTTCGGGTGGGAGACGAGCTCCATGGCCAGCCCGAGACGGCGTTTTTGGCCTCCGGAAAGGACGTGAACGGGGCGATCAGCGATCGGGGCCAGGCCCGTCTCTTCGAGAACGCGGTCGATGCGGTTGTCGAGGTCAGCGGTGCCCCGGGTTTTGATGCGGAGCTTGGTAGCGGCTTCGACCGCTTCGTCGACGGTGAGTTGTTCGTAAGCGATGGAGAATTGAGGGACGTAGCCAATTTCCCAGGGCTCAAGGTCTCCTTCTTCGGAGAGATTGCGGCCATTCCACCACAGTGAGCCATCCGACTCGGGGTTCAGTCCGGCGATGGTTTTGAGCAGGGTCGTTTTTCCGCAACCCGATGGTCCTACGATCGCCATGAAGTGGCCGTGTGGGATTTTCAGGCTGGCGCGGTCGACGAGATTGAGGGGTTCACCGTCCTTTTGGATGGTGAAACAGACATCTTTCAGTTCGAGCACTGTCAGCGATGGGTTGATTGAAGGTGTGAAGAATCAGGAAAGCGACCTGATGCTTCCTTTAAGGTTGGCTAAAATAGGGGGGGATGGGAAGCTTGAAAGGGGATCAATCAATGATGAGGCGCTTCGGTGTTGCCCATTGGTCGAAATCCGTCATACTGACCTCCACGCGCTCGCGCCCAACAACCTCTCACTGATCTCCGTGGACCTTACCGAAATTCGCAAAATCGTCAAACTGATGGATGAGCATGGGCTCTCCCAGTTCCAGTTTGAAAAGGAAGATTTTAAGCTGAAGCTTAAAAAAGGAACTGATCTTGAAGACCTTCAAGGGCTCATGAGATCGCTTCCGTCAGCACAAGCCCCGGCTCCAATCGCAGCGCCTGCTCTCGCTTCTCCCGCTCCCAGCAGTGGGCCCGAACCTGCTCCCGTTCCCGAAGGGGAGGAGATTACATCACCGATGGTGGGGACCTTCTATCTCAAGTCTTCCCCGGATTCACCCGATTTTGTGAATGTGGGTGACACCATTAGCGAAGGCCAGACTCTCTGCATCATCGAAGCTATGAAAGTGATGAACGAGATTAAGGCAGAACGTTCGGGAACCATTATCGAGATCTGTGTCGATGATTCGAATCCCGTGCAGTATGGAGATTCTCTTTTCCGAGTGAAGTAACCCACTTTACCCAAAAAAATTCATGTTCTCTCGCGTCCTCGTCGCCAACCGTGGCGAAATCGCCCTCCGTATCATCCGTGCTTGTCGGGAGCTCGGTGTCGAATCGATCGCCGTTTATTCTGAGGCGGATATCGACTCCATGCACGTCCAGCTCGCCGACGACTCGGTCTGCATCGGGCCTGGCCCCAGCAAGGACAGTTACCTCCGACCTGATCGGATTATCGCTGCTGCGGAAATCACGGGAGCGGATGCGATTCATCCCGGATATGGTTTTCTCTCCGAAAATGCGCGATTTGCGGAAATCTGTGAGAGCTGTAATATCAAGTTCATTGGGCCGTCAGCGGAAGTGATTCGGACGATGGGCGACAAGAACACCGCCCGGGCAACCGCCACCGCCAATGGCGTGCCGGTGACTCCCGGTTCCGATGGCATTGTCTCAGGTCCGGCAGATGGGCTCAAGATTGCCCGCGAAATTGGATTCCCTGTGATGATCAAGGCGACCGCCGGTGGTGGTGGACGTGGCATGCGTCCGGCCATGGATGAAGCGGAATTTGAAGCGCAGTTTAATGCGGCTTCGAAGGAGGCAGAGGCTTGTTTCGGCAATGGGGATTGCTACCTCGAGAAGTTGGTTCTCGAGCCTCATCATATTGAATTTCAAGTCCTTGCGGATGATCATGGGAACTACCTTCACCTTGGTGAGCGGGATTGCTCAATGCAGCGCCGCAACCAGAAGATTATTGAAGAATGTCCCAGTCCGCTGATTTCCCCTGAGCTCCGCGAGAGAATGGGGGATGCGTCGATCAAGCTTATCAAGGCCATCAATTATCGAAATGCCGGCACGATCGAGTATCTCGTCAATGCGGATGCCACCGATTTTTACTTCATGGAAATGAACACCCGGATCCAAGTGGAGCATCCCGTCACGGAAGAAGTGATGGGTTGTGAATTGATCAAGGAGCAGATTCGGATCGCGGCTGGAGAGCCGGTTTCTGAACATGTTCTGGGGGTTGAGCCACGTGGGCACTCCATCGAGTGCCGCATCAATGCGGAGGATCCATACAACAACTTTGCTCCCAGCCCCGGAACGATCGATCTTTGGTATGCTCCGGGCGGAAAAGGAGTCAGGGTCGATACCCATGTCTATTCCGGATACACCGTGCCACCCTACTATGACTCCATGATCGCGAAACTCATCGTGACGGCCTCTTCACGCAGTGTGGCGATTGTCCGGATGAAAAGGGCTCTCTCTGAATTTACAATTCGCGGCATTAAAACCACGATTCCTTTCCAGCAGGAAATTATCGATCACCCCGACTTCATCAACGGAAAGTATGACATCGCGTGGGTCTCCAAGTTTCTAAAAGAAAAAGGCCTGTAGTCGGTTTTTGAAGACTGAAAATCACCGGATTTGATGCCTTGTTCCTTATTTACTGCACTTACCCGGGCCCGTCTCTACGCGATTTGTGATCTGGGCTATCTCACGAAAGAGCAGGCTCTTCCGGTGTCACGGTCCCTTCTTGAGGGTGGCGCTGGAATTCTTCAGCTTCGGGCAAAGGGGCATCAGCCCGACTCTTTGCTTTCACTCGCAGTCCAACTTCGGGCGCTGTGCGAGGAGTTTTCAGTTCCCTTCATCGTCAATGACCATGCTCAACTTGCGGTGGAATCGCATGCCCACGGTTTGCATCTTGGGCAGGACGACGGATCGCTTGAAGCTGCCCGTAATGCCGTTGCTTCAAACGTTATCGTTGGCCGGTCCACCCATTCTCTCGAGCAAGCGAATAAGGCGCTGGCCGAGGGAGCGGATTATATAGGTTTTGGCCCCTTGTTCCCCACTCCCACCAAGCTCGGCCGGCCGGGAATTGGTCTCGGGGATATTTCGGCAATGGACAACCAGGTCGGCTGCAAGATCCCCGCGTTTTGCATCGGAGGGATCAAGCCCGACAACCTCCCTGCTGTCCTCGACGCAGGAGCTCGCCGGGTCGTCATTGTTTCCCATCTCCTCACTCACTCCTATCCTGCCGACGCCACGCGCTCGGTGATCTCCCAAATACCTATCCTATGAAAATACTCGTCGGCGGCTCGGTCGCTATTGATAACGTTAGAACGCCTACGGCCGACGAAACCAACCTGCTTGGTGGCTCAGCGAGTTACGCTGCCCTTGCCGCTGCCAAACTTTCAACTCCCGTCCACCTCCTTGGAATTATCGGTCATGATTTCCCGGAGGAGCATCTTGCCATGCTCGAGGCCAACGGAGTAGACCTCTCAGGCTTGGAGAGATCGGAGCAAGCATCATTCACCTGGAGCGGTGAATACCACGAAAACATGAATGACCGCACCACTCACAATGTTGCGATTAATGTGCTCGAAGATTGGACCGTCAAAGTTCCCGGTGACCTGGCTGACTCTCCATTTGTCGTGCTCGCCAATATGGCTCCCCATAACCAGCTTCAGATGTTGGAGCAGTGCACCGCGGATCAAAAATTTGTCGTAGCCGATACCATGGACCTTTGGATTACGGTGGCTAATAAAGAGCTCCACGAAGTTCTTAAAAAGATCGATTTGCTCGTCATTAACGAGAGTGAAGCGCGAGAGCTTGTCGCTACGAATAATCTCGTACTTGCGGGCGAGCGCCTGCTGGGCAAGGGCCCGCGCTTTGTGGTCGTGAAGCTCGGCGAATTTGGTGCTCTGTTGTTCGGGCCTGATCAAGCTTTCTTCCGCTGCGGGGCCTGGCCGCTCCGTGATTTGGCTGACCCCACTGGTGCCGGAGATACCTTTCTTGGCGGGCTTGTTGGAGATCTTGCTTCAAAGGGGGCGATCTCCCCGACTTTTGAGCAGCTTCGTGAGGCCATCGTCAAGGGATCCATCCTGGCATCCTTTACCTGCCAAAACTTTTCAACAAAGTCGCTTGAAGCGGCTGGAAATGATGAATTCCTCTCCCGTCTGGAAGCTTTTAGAAAGTACTCAAATTGGTAAAATAGTTTTAAGACGCTCTTATTGAGTGGTTAGAGAAGAGTTTGAGTCGCTTGGGTGGTCATCGGAAAACTTCTCAAACTCTCAAAAAAGACGTTGACGGTAGTGGGGGGGATCCTGTAACCTCCGGTTGGATTGCCTGCGGAAACTCATCTTCCTTGCGTCGATGGGCCTTCAACACCTAAAAGAAAAAACGAAAACAAAAATGAAAACGACAACTCTTAAAGCCATTGCTGCATTCGGGCTCACAGCCCTCCTTGCTGGTAGCGCAGCAGCCCAAGAATCAAAGTCCAAGCCTGTTGGTTATGAGACTCTCACCGTAGCTAACGGATTCAACTATCTCGGACTTCGTCTCCACGAAGCTCCCGTCGTCTCCAACGCTGCAGTCGGTGTCGCTGGTGCAGTGGTCACAGTTCCAGATGGAATCGCAGACGCTCTTCAGGCGGGAACATCATACCTCTTTGAGGTTGTTGATGGCGATGCTCTGGGCGCTGTAGTGGTAATTGATTCCTTCGACGCAGTTGGTGACACGGTTACCGTTGCTGACGCTGCTCTTGGTAATGACTTCGCAGGTGGTGATTCATTCACGATCCGCCCACAGGCCAGCTTGGCCTCCGTATTCGGTGCTGACAATAGCGCCGGTCTTGATGCTGGATTCGCCGGAACCGGTGGTGCCGATCAGGTATGGGTTCCCAATGGTTCAGGTGGCTTCAACAAGTATTACTTTGACTCATTCAACGCCACGACAAGCACCGCGACTTGGACAGATGCTGATACCCTTGCTCCTGTTGCTGACGCTGCAGCTGCATACCTGTTCTATGCAGATGGTCTGATTGTGGTAGGTGACGGAAACGATGGAAATACCTTCGTTGTCTCCGGCTCAGTCAAACTCACGGCTACTTCCTACTCTCTCGCTAATGGCTTTAACTACCTCAGTAGTGTGTCTCCAGCTGGTGCGTCTCTTGGCTCAATGTTTGGTGAAGCTAACGCTGCTGGGTTGAGTGCTGGATTCGCAGGAACCGGTGGAGCTGACCAGGTCTGGATTCCTGCTGGTGGAACGTTCGAAAAGTATTACTACGATTCGTTCAACGCAGAGACTAGCTCCGCTTCTTGGAGTAGTGCAGACACCCTTGCTGCAGTGGATTCCACGACTGTAAGCCTTGATGATGCCAGTGGCTTTATCATTGTGAATGATGGAGCAGCGAAGATGGCAAACGCTGCCGCTCCATCGTTCTACTCAACCCTCTAAAAATTACCGAAACTACTACATGAAACTAAAACTAGCCATTATCTTGGGTGCGACTGCATCCCTTGCAAGTGCAGCCACCACCGTAACAGTCAGAAACTTCGCTGACGCTACCAATGGTTTGCCCATCATTGACAACACCGGAGCTGTTTTTCCTTTGGGAGAATTGTCATGGGCTGTCGGATCATTCGAATCTGGCTTCGCAGCTGGGTTGGGCGCTCTCGACACCTTGAGCTCTGATGACAGTGTCATTAGCGCATTTACTCAATCTGGCCCTTCAGGTGCCTTCAACTTCGATGGTATTTTCAGTCGTAGTGTTGCAGTGGATGACGGCGGTGCCTTGGGTGCTGCCTCAGCTCCTCTCTATGTTCTGGTGACACATTCGCCAGCGGGAGGTAATCCCAATGCAATGGTGCTTGACTTCACACGGGTTTTTCCCGCTCAAGTTGCTGGAAACGCTTCCACTGGTACGCTGACAGTTGCTTTGGAGAACGTTCTTTACGGAGGTCAGGCGCTTATGCCCTTGACTTCTAAGGGAAATATTCCTGGGCCATTTAACTACGCGAATGGCATCACCTTTGATGCTGGTACCGCAGTTCCTGAGCCATCCACGAGCCTTCTTGCTGGTCTTGCCGGTCTTGCACTTGCTGCTCGCCGTCGTCGCTAGTCTCGATCGTTTCTCTAGAAACGTTTTCATTTTTCTCACGCCTGTCTTCCTCGGAAGACAGGCGTTTTTTCTGTCGATAGCTCGGAGGTTTTCAGGGCGCCTAAAAAAAATGAGTCTGGATGCGGTCGTCCGGATTTATCCATTCCAGCGGGGAAAGCTTAAATAAAGAGCGGGGCTATTCTCCCGCCACGATCGATAACGTGACGACCCGGATTCCCAGGCCCTGGATGAATAAGGGCGGAATAGGTATCAACAAAACCGCCGGAGCCCCTGTGAAAAGCACCGGCGGTCTAAGAGCATTTTATCCCATCGGAGAGCCTCCGAAGTGACCGTCGATCAGGTGAATTACTGTTCACTCTATCTCAAAATCAGCAGGTGAATACCTGCTTTCAGCCCCATAGCCGCCTCAACATTAAAAGTGTTCGATCTTTTTTCACTTTTTCTGACCTTCGTTCACGCGTTATCGTGAGGAGTGGAAACTAGGGCTCATTTGGTGAAGGAGGCGAATCGATTGATTCGTGAAGCCCGTCTCCGCTGGGATGCCCATGAGAACCTCGCGTGTCGTAAGATTCGTGATCAGGCGGTGATTCTCTACGAGGGTCTGACTTCCGAAGAGAGGGCGCTTATTCCGGAGCAACTTAAGATTTGGTTGCGTTACCGGAGTGAAAAATATTTTGGAGAATCGCGGACGGCACCAGGTCAACGGGCGAAGAAACAGGAGAAAACGCCCAAGAAGAAGACGCATGCGCCGGATCATGCAATTTTTTCCCGTCGTCTCAATAGTCCGGTTGGAGGATTGATCGTCGTGTCATCGAAGAAGGGGCTTGCGGGTCTCTATTTTTGTCATCGGATTGAAAATTCAACCCTCCCTCCGCAAAACCCGAAAGACCGGATTCTTCATCAGACGGAAAAGGAACTCGAAGAGTATTTTTCAGGGAAGCGAAGGACGTTTCGTGTCGTATTGGATGCTCGTGGGAGTGCCTTTCAGAAGAGTGTTTGGCGTGAATTGACTCATATTCCCTTTGGCGAGACGCGTGGCTATGGTGAACTTGCTGAAAATCTCGATAATCCGGGAGCGGTGAGAGCGGTGGGATCTGCAAATGGGGTAAATCCAATCTCCATTATCGTGCCTTGTCATCGTGTGATCGGGAAAGATGGCTCTCTCACTGGTTTTGGGGGTGGTCTGGAGATTAAAAAGAAGCTTCTTCAGCATGAAGGCGTTCTTTTGAAGATGGAGGATGGGGAGGAGGGATAGGCTTTGGCTTGCTGAGGTCCTTTGGAAGTCCTAATTATAAGACGTGGAGTGCTTCAATGATGGATAATTCGAAGGGTAGTTCATAATGCATTATAGGGGAGTTAGTTAAGGGGTTTAAGTGATTCCACGCGCCATTTTTTTTTAGTGGTGGGTGACATTTTTACATTGTCAGGAGTGCACAATGTGTTTACATGGTGTTCATCATGAAAGCGAAAAGGGTTCTCTCTAGCGTCAAAGGTTTTGCCTTGATTGCGACAATCTCGGTTCTTGTTCTCCTGACACTCGTTGCCGTTGCGTTCCTTTCGCTGTCGGCAATTACAGTGCAGACCAGCCGCTCGGAGTGGGCACAGGAAGAAGCTCGTGCCAATGCCCGTTTGGCGTTGATGATCGCTATTGGCGAACTTCAGCGCGACCTTGGCCCTGATCGTCGGATCGCCTTGAATGCTTCGATCCTCGATCGGAACCCCGACACGATCGGGATTGATGGCGTGGCCCAACCTCACTGGATGGGTTACGTGAAATCCGAATATTCCCGGAATTCCAGTGGCAGTCCTTTCACCAGGGATGAGGATAAGAGTGGCCTTCAGGATGCCCGGAACGGAACGGCTTTCGAAGCCGAAGACCTTATTGAGAATTACTTTGTGAGTGGTAATGAGGGCGGGAAGCAGCGGATTCGCGGAAATCGTCGCTTCTTGGACGCATTGACGGAAACGACCGAGGTGGGTCCCAACTACGTCCAGTTGGTTGGAGAAGGGTCGATCGAAAGAACCGAGGATGAGGTGATTGCTCGGAAAATGGAGACCGAAAAGCTGCAGCAGCTTCCAAATGGCTCTACTGAGTATCGGTCTAAGGGAAGCTACGCTTGGTGGGTGACTTCCAATAACATGAAGGCTCACATCGGACGTGTTGACCGACATGCCGACCAGCGTCTGAGTGAATCAGGTAGTGGCATCGAGCGCATGCTTCATGCCCAAGATACCGACATTTCGGTGGTGGACGGAATCAGCCTCGGCGTTCAGAGAAAAGACGGACGAGTGATCACGCCCAAGAGTCTCGCGTTGATGAATTCCTCAAACAAAGAGGGTGTCCGGCAGAACTTCCATAACCTTACCGGTTACTCGGCGAGCACGATCGTCAACGTGCGCGATGGAGGTCTTAAAAAGAATCTTTCGGCCTTCCTTAATGATCAAGGTAGTAGCGGCCCCAGCGAAATTAAGGATCTGGATGCGAGTAAGCCTTACTACATCGGAATTTCAGGCGCTGACCGACTGATCGGGCCACCGAACGATAGTTACGCCAATCTACGCGGCGAGGATTACCGGAATTCAAAATTTAAGGATGTCGCCCCTACCTTTGAGCTTCTTTGGAACTGGGCCCGTCTCGCCAAGCAATTTCAGTTTGGCGATACCTCAACGGGTATCCGTCCGCAGAAAATTTGGAGCGGAGCTCCCTTTAAGAATGGCGGAGCCAACGTTTATGACGGTGAAAACCGCAAGCCAGCAGATCCCCGTAACTTGACGGAGATTAAGATGACTCCCGTGGTGGTTGAGGCGGCAACATATTACAACTTGGCGACCTACCCTGAGGGAAGTGGATCTACGCAGATGCATGTTTTACGCCTCTGCCTTTACCCGCGGGTGGGTCTTTGGAATCCCTATAATGTGGAGATGCGTCTCGACCGGCCGATGATCCTCCAGCTCTTCTTGAACGGTAAAAAGTCAGTGGAGTTCGATGACAACACCAGCTTTACGCGTGAAATTTACTATGGAGGACGCCAGAATGGCTTCGATAATCAGTATGGTGGACAGGTCTATTTCATGCTTCCTGCTGTTACGATTCCAGCTGGAGAGACCTTTATCTTCTCGATGGGTGGAGCTCCCAGGGAGATCGACATTAACAACTTCGGCGCGAATATTCTGCAAGCCAAGGACGCTCCATCGTCAGCAAGTTACCTCTACAAGGACTATCGCAGCATCAACCTTACGGGAGAGCGCGCGACCTATGCCCGGGACGATGACGGCAAGGCAGAAGAGTATATGCCACGTCCTCCTGCAACATTTCGTGAGAAGCCTCTTAGCTTTGGAGTGCACGGCGCGGATAACTACATGTTCATGCTGAAATATCTCGAAAGTGGAGGTGCTCCAACGAGGCAGTCATTCCCCAACGAGCCCATGCTGGTTTACGGGAGTGTGTGTTTGCAGGCTGGTGGTGGTGACGAGTATCCTCTCGAGTGGGCCCAGGGCACCGGAGCTCCCATCATTCCTCTCACTGGTCGGGGTGATGTTGTTCCTGACGGAAGACCTCCCCACCCGTTTACTCGTGACGGATTCCGCATTCGTTGGTTGGAAGAGACCGTTTCGAACCAGGGAAATGGCGGCGAAAACAGGCAGTTTTTGCAGAGTTCAGCACTTGGAAACTGGAATTTGCGTGCTTCCTACATCTGCCGGAATCCCTTCGACAACGTCACGAGCCGTGCTCCGTATTTCCATGGAATTTATACCCGGGATAACCCGAGTGATGAGCTCAGCTGGGGTCAGTTGAATCCAGTTCAGCGCGGCGGGTTCCAAACTGGTTTCCCGTTCGGTCAGGCTGGCTTTGGAGTGGATACGGTGATGGCATTCGAGGTTCCGACTGCTGAAGTTGGAATTCCATCCCTTGGTTATCTTCGCCACCTGCAGCTTTCCGAATTTGTGTGGCACCCCAGCTATGCGATCGGAACCTCTGTGGCCGATCCAAGGGTTGAAACAACTGGAACGATGCCTGCCCGTAATATGGGCTCCAATCACGGATGGAACTCCCAAGGGTTCGGAACGACCTATTGGTCCCAGTTGTTCAGCGACATCGTTTACTACCTCTGCGAGGACAACCAATTGATTTACGATCTGAGCTTCGAAGTGAACCACAACCTATGGTCCGACTTTTTCCTCACTGGTGCGTCTAAGAGCCAGATTTCGAACTTTGCCCAGGATCCTATTGGGAAGCCCCTGAAGAATGGTAACATGGTTCTCTGGGACCGTTCGGGTGATCCTGCCGCAGATCTGGACGATTTCTTCCGCGCTGCCGGACGCCTCATGATCGAGGGTGGGTTTGACGTTCACTCAACGAGCAAGGAGGCATGGAAAGCTCTTCTCTCAAGCACACGTGACGTCGGATACGGATCTCTTGAGCGTTCGCCCTTCCCGCGGACCCTCTTCCCGAAAGGAACCGAGAACGACGAGGCCGATTATAGCACCAAGATGTTCACTGGTTTCCGTAGTCTTGGTGATCAGGAGATCAACTCCCTGGCCGAGGCGATTGTTCGTGAAGTGAAGATCCGGGCTCCGTTCTTTGGACTCTCTGATTTTGTCAATCGTCGTCTCACTGACGATGTCACCGGACGCCGGGGAGCGATCGAGAATGCTCTTGAGAACTCACTTCCCAACCGGGGCATGGACGGAAAATTCCCGATTGATCGTGCCGAACTCAAGGGGCAGGGCGCAATCATTGCGCAAGGAAATCCCCAGCAGGCGACAACTGTTCCGATGTATCAAGAGAACCTTCCAGCCTCGACTGGATATGGAGTTCCCGGATACATCACCCAGGGCGACGTGTTGCAGGTGATCGGATCTACTCTGACGACCCGCTCCGACACCTTCACCGTCCGTGCTTACGGTGAGTCCAAGGACATCAACGGTAAGATTCTTGCCCGCGCCTGGTGTGAAGCCGTTGTGCAGCGGACTCCGGAGCCCATAGCTCCAGACGAGCAGACGGGATTGAACCCGCGCGAGGTTCGTGGGAACGAGATCGACTTTGGTCGTCGCTTCCGTACGGTTTCCTTCCGTTGGCTGGCCAGCAACGAGGTTTAGACCCAAGCGATTTTTCCTGTTTGAAAAACAAAGGCTCCCGGGAACGAGAGCCTTTGTTATTTTCCTCTCGACGGGTCCCGATAGCTGGGCGAGTTTTTCATCCTTAACAAAAAATCACTATGAAAACCATTTCCTTGATTGCCTCGGTCCTCGTGGCTTTGCCCATGACTCTTTGGGCCGATTGTCCCAACCACCAGATTGAAGCAGCTCAAAAGCAGGCGACCGAAGAGAAAAAAGACCTGATGATGGTGATTTCCGGTTCGAGCTGGAGTGAACAGAGCAAAAAATTTGATACCGAGGTTTTGAATGTCGAGGAATTCAAGAAGGGGATATCTGGTAAGTTTGTGCCTGTGGTTCTGGATCTGCCGGCGAAGCGCGAAGATACTCATGAGCAGCTCATTGATCTTCAAACGAAGTATCGTTTCCGTCAGATGCCCTCTCTGATTCTCGCGGATGTTGCCGGGCGGCCCTACGCATCCACCGGGATGCGCAAAGGAAGTGTAGTTGATTACCTCAAGCACCTCGATGAACTGCAAGCGGTAAGAGTAGAGCGGGATCGTCTCATCGGGGAAGCCGGGAAAGCGAAGGGCGTTGAGAAAGCGGGGCTTCTTGTCAAAGCTCTCAAGTCCCTTCCCCAGGAAATCGTTTCTGAGTTTTATCAAGCGGAGTTGGTCGATATTGAAAAGGCAGACCCAGAGGGGAAGACGGAATATGCCCGAGAGGTCAGAAAGGTCGAGGCGCTGGCGAAAGAGCAGGAGCGCTACGGGGGTTACTTTCAGAAGAAAGAATACGAGCGGATTTTAAAGGAGTCCAGAGAGGATGCGGCGAAGGCCAAGGGGGAAGATTCCCAGCGACTCTTGCTCTACGGTGTCCGGTCTCTGGCCGACCAGAAGAAGTTTGAAGAAGCAATGAAGGCAGTTGAGGAAATGGCAAAAATTGATCCTCAATCGGGATTTGGAAAGCGGGCCGAGCGCTACCAGGAAATGCTGAAGAGTGCCAAAGAGCGTCACGAAAATGGCGGACGCCCCGTTGCGAAACGCCCGACGGGACCTATCGTTTCCAAGCCGGTGGCCGTCGTGACTGATATCGAGGAGCTCCGTAAAGATGCCAAAGAGATCGATGCTGATTTGGCCAAGAGCAAAGCCAAAGAGAAGGAGTTACTGGAAAACGTAGCGATTGGATCCAAGGAGATTTCAAGGCTTGAGGCGGAGCTTGAGAAGGCAAAGGTTCAGGAAAAGGCGCTTGCCGAGACTCTCAAAAAAACGGCTGACGACAGTCAGCGTTTGTCGCGTAAGTCAGAGGCGATGCGTGACGTCATCGCAAATCATGAAGCGATGGAGAAGCGCAAGCGTGAGGTGGCCGAGCTTGAGAAGCGTGCCTCGGATTTGCGAAAGCAGGCTGAAGCTCTTCGGGAAAAGGCATCGGACATCAAGAAAGGGAAGTAACTTTCATGAGGCGTATTGCATTAGTGTTTGCGATGGCCATGCCTCTTTCAGGGGCATGGTTGAAGGATCTGGAAGCCGGTAAGAAGCTGGCGGCGGAGGAGAAGAAGGATGTTTATCTGGTCTTCACCGCGTTGAAGGTTTCGGGTGCTTGTATGCAGCTGGACCGTCGGGTTCTCTCCCAGGAGGAGTTCCAGTCTGCGGTGGAAGAAACATTCGTCCTTGTTCATCTCGATGTCCCCTTGGAGCAAACTCCGGGAATGGTGGATCCGCTGACACCCAACAAATTCACGGCTAATCAATACGGTATCGAGAACTACCCCACGGCTCTCTATTTGAATCACGAAGGTCGCTCTTATCTTAGTGAGACGGGCGCGCTGACGAGCGGGCCTGAGGGGTATGCTGCCCATCTCTTGGAGAATGCGGGCAAGCAGGCCGCGCGGGAACTGGCGCTCAAGGAGGCTGATCAAAAAGTGGGATTGGAGCGCGCGAAGGCGATTGTCGCCGTAATCGAGTCCGCTCCTTCTTCGGCTTCGCCCAGGCTCTTTGAGAAGCAGTTGAAAGAGCTTGCGACTCTGGATCCTGAAGACTCACTGGGATTTTTAGGGAAGTATCAAGCGGAGGCAGGTTTTCAGGAGCTGGAGACGGCGCTGCGGGAGATTTTCCACAAGAACTCATATGAGGAAGTGGTCAAGCTGGTCGATGGCTATGTCGCTAAGTACCAGCCAAGCGGGACGCTTTTACAAAAGGCTCTCTTTCGGAAGTTAGCGGCGCAACGGCATGGAAAGATGACGGATGACGCCATCAAAACAGCGGAGGCCGTCATCGAGGCGGGGCCGGATACCTCACACGGTCGCTTTGCCAGGCAGATCCTTGAGTCACTGAAGAAGTGATCCTTTAAAGCGGGCGTCCGTATGAGTCGCTGCGGTTGTGCCATCCGGCACGCCAGCGGCTTTCTCCACGAGCGGCCGGGGAGTTTTTGATGCGGAGATCGAGTCGGCGTTTTGAGGCGGCACCGAATTCGCGGGCGGCGGCCTGTCCTGCTGGAACTTCGCGCATCTCCATGAGAACCCACAGCAGTCCCCAGCCCTGACCGGCGTATGCTTCCTTGGGATTCGTGCCATCGCCTTTGAAGTTCACGTAATCGACGAGGGCGTAGATGCCGTTGGGAGTCGTGGCTACTTTTTGGTAGTTCGCCTGAATACGGGCGCGTTGGGCAGCGGGGGCGGTCTTCATGATGTTGGGAAGGGCGGCGCGGGATTTGTAGGCGATGAATTCGGTTTGCACGGAAATGTTGGCGGCGAGCCAATTCCGAAGTCCGGTGAGCTGGGGTCCGTTAAAATCGAGCGTAAACGAGGCTTTGCTTGGCCACGGGCAATCAGGCTGAAGTCCCACCGCGGGAACGTTCAAGCCGCGGCTGGCGGCGTAGCGGGCGAACTCGGGCCAGGTTTCGGTCCAGCGACCGTTGAAACCTTTGGGATACCAGATGAAGTGGCCAATTCCCATCGAGGGAAACTCTTCGCCTTCGTTCCATGCGGTCAATCCGGTGACTTTGCCTCCGGATTCGTTTTGCCAAATCATCCGCCCGATGGAGGATTTTTGAGCTGCGGTCAGGCTCAGGGCGTTGCTGGATGTTTGACGGGGTGCCGGATTGTTGACGGCCGGGGGATCTGCGGAGCAAGCCGTGAAGAGAAGGGCGGCGGGAAGAAAAAATCGAGCAACTTGCATTGGAGGAAGATTGCGCTCAAAGTGGCCTCATCGCAATGGACAAAAACGAACTTCTCAAGGCGCTGACGCCCAATCTTTTTGATATCGTGAAAATTCTTCTCACGGCGGTGATTATTCTGGTGGTGACGAAACTTCAGCTCGTGAGTGACAAGCTTTCGGCTTTGCTGATCGCGTTGCCGCTGACTTCGATCCTGGCGATGATCTGGATGCGACACGAAACGAAAGTGGCCGAGCAGGCGACACGGATCGAGAGCATCGCGAACCATGCCTATTATACTTTCTGGTTCGTTTTGCCGACGATGCCCATGTTCCTGGTGATTCCTTGGATGTTGCGCAAGGGGTCTGGGTTTTATTTTACCTTGGGCGTCAATGCCCTGCTGACGACGGTGCTCTTCTGGCTCCTCGTCGTGACGTTGAAGAAGTTCACCTCCATTGAGCTGATGTGATGAAAGCCCTTCTCTTTTTTCTCGTGATGACTCCTCTTTTTGCTGACGTGAGACTCTCTGAAAAAGAGGCTGCCAAATTTGTGAATCTTGCCATGGCGGGATTGGATCGGGAGTTTCCGAACAAGCCGGGCCATGTCTTTTTGAGCGAAGCTGATGTCAAATCACCGAGCGAAGTGACGCCGGTTTTTTATGGTCACTTCGATTGGCATTCATCGGTTCATGATCACGCGGGTTTACATCACGGGTGAATTTTGATTTCTAAACGACAAACGATGGACCAACTCGGCGAAATTCAGCGACTTCTGTCAGCACTGGCAGAGGGCGGGAATCGTTTCTATGCCGAAAAGCTTGAGGGGCTGACGTCAGTGGCGTCGCTGGAGGAATTTTGTGAGCGGGTCCCGTTTACGACGAAGCAGGAATTGGCGGCGGATCAATTGGCGCATCCTCCGTATGGCACGAATCTGACCTTTCCGCTGGAGAGCTATCGCCGATTTCATCAGACCAGTGGGACGAGTGGCCAGCCCATGATTTGGCTGGATGATGCCCAAGGATGGAGCTGGGTCCGGGACAACTGGGCCTGGGTGTGGGAGAAGGCCGGGGTGAAAGCGGGGCAGGCGGCATTTTTCCCGTTTTCGTTCGGTCCCTTCTTAGGATTTTGGGCGGGATTTGAATCAGCGGCTCACCTTGGAATCCGCGCGATTCCGGCAGGCGGATTGACGAGCGAAAACCGCGTCAGGATGATGGCGCGGGTGCGTCCAGAGATCCTTTGTTGCACTCCGACCTATGGTTTGCGCCTGGCCGAGGTGGCGGGCAATGCACGGTCGTTAGGGGTGGAGAAACTCATTGTGGCGGGAGAGCCGGGCGGAAGTTTGCCGGAGGTGCGGGCACGCTTGTGCGAGGCCTGGGGGGCGGAGGTTGTCGATCATCACGGGATGACGGAAGTCGGGCCGGTGACGGTAGGGGATCTGGAGAATCCTTCGCGGCTGCTCATTCGACATGAAGCTTACTTTTGCGAGGTGATCAATCAGGACGAGCGGGGCATTGGAGAGCTAGTTCTGACGACGCTGGGGCGGCATGGATCGCCCTTGTTGCGCTATCGGACGGGTGACCTGGTAAAACCTGATGCGGACTTTGCTCTGGAAGGGGGGATCATCGGGCGGGCCGACGATATGGTGGTGGTGCGCGGAGTGAATCTTTATCCGGGAGCGGTCGAGGAGGTGGTGCGCTCTGTGCCCGGAATTGTGGAATATGAGGTCTTGATTGAAGAGGTGAATGCGATGGCCGAAGTGCGCCTCCGGGTGGAAGGCCAGGGGGCGAACGTACTCGAGCAGCAGCTGCGCGAAGTCTTTAGTCTCAGGATTCCGGTTGAGACAGTTGCCGATGGATCCCTGGAGCGCTTTGAAATGAAGTCGAAGCGTTGGCGGAAGTAGGCGCAGGCTAGAGCGCCTTTTTCTTAGACTTCGTGATGTGCGGAGGACGCAGGTAGAAGGCTTCGGCTGGGATGGCTTGGAGAGCTTCCTTTTCTTCGGAAGTGCGGGTGAGCCAGGATTTCACGAGGATTTCGGCGGTGGAGGTCGCTTCGATGATTTCGTGTCCGCTTGGGAGGCGGTCGGGGGACTCGAAGGTGATTTTAGGTCCTTGGCATTGAGCGAGGCGGCTCTGGAAATCCGCTTCGCTGAGGAGATCGGGGTCGGAGGCGGGGCGGCCATTGATGAGGGGCATCACAAAGAAGCTTCCCCGGCGGGCGTCGCCGACCGCCCACGCTGATTCGGCTTCATGAATGGCAGCGACTCCTTCAAATGAGCAGAGTCCGGCGACGCCACAGCCATGGACTTGGGCGAGGGCCTGGGCGGCGGCGATTCCGATGCGGGCTCCGTTGTAGCTGCCGGGGCCGGTTCCTACAATGATTCCGGTGAGGTTTTCTCCGGAGGGGAGTTGGGCGAGGATTTTTTGAAGCGGGGAGAAGAGGTCGCATTCCTGGGACCGTTCGCTGAAAAACTTTTGACCGGCCGTGATCTGGCCATTGCGTGAAAGCACGAGGGTGGCGTCAGTGACGCTGGTTTCGATGGCGAGGATCCATTCGTTGGGCACGGGGGCAGTCTGGACGGACAGTTCATGCTCTCAAACTAAAAAAGTTTTCAGCCTATGGCGGAAACCCTTGCGCCGTCGAGGGGGGCGAACTATTCCTAGCAAGGTCAACTTTCCACCTCTCACCGAACGAAATTTACCATGTCTGATTACGCTAAAGGTCTCGAAGGAGTCATCGCCAATGAATCCGCTCTCTCAAACGTAGAGGGACTTGAAGGTCGTCTCTCTTATCTTGGATATTCCATCGATGATTTGGTCGAGAACTGCACTTTCGAGGAGGTGACCCACCTTTTGCACTGTGGCAAACTTCCGAACGCGGCTGAGTTGGCAGCTTTTGAGGAATCCCTGCGGAATGATCGTGAGATTCCCGAGGGTGTGGTTGGATTTTTGAAGTCAGCTCCCAAGGACTCAAACCCCATGGATGTGCTCCGCACGGCTGTCTCCATGCTCGGTCTTTACGACAAACGGGCGAAGATCGGCGAGCCTGATCAAGAGTCGAACCGCAAGGTGGCTCTCTCATTGGTGGCCCAGACCCCGATTATTGTGGCTTACTTCCACCGCGCCCGCCAAGGCCTGGCTCTTCCTCCGGTTCGCACCGACCTTTCTGAGGCGGGACACTTCCTCTACCTCATGACGGGCGAGGAACCCTCCGCTGCTGCAACCAAGACTCTCGACATCGCTTACATCCTGCACGCTGACCACGGCATGAATGCTTCGACATTCTCCGCCCGCGTAACAGTGGCGACTCTCTCCGATTTCTATTCCGCGATGACTTCGGCTATCGGAACGCTCAAAGGCCCTCTTCACGGCGGTGCCAACGAGGGAGTGATCAAGATGCTTAAAAAAATCGGCAGTCTCGATAAGGTGGACGCTTACGTTGAGGACTGCCTCGCGAATAAGAAGAAGATCATGGGCATTGGACACCGGGTTTACAAGGTGCTCGATCCCCGTGCGCCCCACCTTCAGCGGATGGCGATCAAGCTCACCGAGGAGCTGGGTGAGACAAAGTGGATCGACATGTCCGAGCGCATTGCCACTATGATGCGCGAGCGTAAGGGGCTGAATGCCAACGTCGATTTTTACTCTGCGACCGTTTATTACTCGCTCGATATCCCGACTGATCTCTTCACGCCGATCTTCGCGATTGCGCGGATGTCGGGATGGTCTGCCCAAGTGCTGGAGCAGTTGGAAGACAACCGCCTTTACCGCCCTCTGACCAAGTATGTGGGACCTGCCGAGCTTTCCTCGGTCTCTGCGATCGGTGATCGTTAGAGAGACGGGTGACTTGGAAGATTTTGCCGGGGAATATAATCACAAAAAAACAGGCCGTGGAAACACGGCCTGTTTTGGTTTCAGGGATCTTGTAAATCGAGCGTTATTCGCCAGTGAGGGTCAGGGTCCAAGAACCTGATTCGCCATCGTCCGTGAATGATTTGTCGACGATTTTGATTGTTTCCTTTTTGAGCGGGCCGGTTGTCTGGCTGTGACCTTTGAAGGTGGCTTCGTTATGGCTCAGGGTGAGGAAGTCTTTGGCGGAAGGGCTGGTGCTGTGCGCTTCCATTCGCAGGAGGGTGTCGCCACCCTTGCGGGTGACGGTGAGGAATCGCACTCCGTAGATCATTTTTTCATTTGCGGGATGGATGGACTGTTCTGAAAAGGAGAGGAGTTGATCATCCATGGAGTTCGCAGCATACCAGGTGACGGCGCTTTTGGAGGTTGAGTCCAAGCTGACCTGCCGGGTGTGGCTGATTTTTAGGGAGCCGTCACCGTCGAAGGGATTCCGTTCGAGCACCAGCAGCGTCTCTTTCTCCGTGCGATGGGAGAAAGTCGGGATCCAGGTTTTCGCGAGTTTGCCAAAGAGGTCGATGTTGTAGTTTTTCTCGGTGGTAATGGTGGTGATGTTGAAATTTCGGCGCTCATTAGGCCCTCCTCCTGATGAGCGGTAGAAGGAGCCGAGTTGTCGCTCCTGCCCGGCGATGGTGGCCATTTTCTTGGGATGGTTTTTCCCCCCATCGGCTTTCCAGGTGATGAGTTCGATTTCGCGGATTTGCTTTTTGGCGATCAAACCGGGAAGTTTCTCGACGATGCCGTCAACCGTGGCTTGGTCGCCTTCAACGGCTTTCTTGATCAAGTAGTCGCTATATTTATTGGGCATCTCAAGGATCCAGGCCTCCTGGGCACCCAGTGAGCCGATGGACGCTGCGAGGATGACGAGGAGTTTAGAGGTGAATTTGGTCATGCCAATAATGCCGCACGGAGATCCCTGCCTTGTCCAGCGCAAAGGCACGCGCTATGGCTTTCCCCAGCAATGAGTGAAATCCACGCTACGAGTCGATTTGATGCGAATACCCTGAAGTTGGGGTCGGCCATGCATATGCGCTACCGGCATCCGCTCTTTGTGGTGATTCGCTATATTTACTTGCTGCTGATTCCGATCGGGACGGGTTTGTTGATCCATGGTGATCGCATGTTTGGTTTTCTGTGTATCCTCATCGGGCCCTTGCTCTACATGCGAAAGGTCTTTTGGCAATACCGGCTGATCCAAGGATCCAAGTTATCTCCGCAGGCCGGGCAGGAGCTGAAGTGGACGATCTCGAGCAAGCGGATCAGACAGGAGTCACAAGGGTATCAGAAGAACTTTCAGTGGCGGGATTTTGAGGATCGGTATCTCTCGCCGAAGGGGATTCTCCTCTACTTAAAGAAGGACGTTTATTTTATCCTGCCACGGACGTCGTTTGTGGATCAGGCAGAGTTTGAGGAAGTTTCAAAACTGTGCGAAGAGAAGATTCAAGTGCCCGAAAAATGAAAGAGGTGACGATTTATACAGATGGCGGGGCCCGGGGGAATCCGGGACCGGGGGGCTATGGTGCGTTGGTTACTTTTGGGAAGTTTCGTAAGGAGCTTTGCGGGGCCTATGCGCATACCACGAATAACCGGATGGAGTTGATGGCGGCGATCAGTGCGCTGGAGATTCTCACCGAGCCTTGCTCGGTGGCGCTTTACTCGGATTCGAAATATCTGGTCGATGCCACCCTGAAAGGTTGGCTGGCCGGTTGGAAGAAAAAGGGCTGGGTGAAATCGGATCGAAAACCGGTGTTGAACAAGGACCTTTGGCAGCGACTGGATGCCGCGACGGAAGCGCACAAAATCACCTGGAAATGGGTCAAGGGGCATTCCGGTAACGCGATGAATGAACGATGCGACGAATTGGTCCACGAGGCGATCGATTCGGGACAACTGGCTATTGATGAGGGATATCCTGAGAAGAAAAATTCGCCGGGGTCGGATCTTTTTTAGAGTGGTTAAGGCCTGGTACGATTGCTAATATTGATAGTCCGACTATTCTTATGAGATGAAGAAGGCCGTATTCCTGGGAGCAATTTTGGCGCACCCGGCCTTTGGGCTTATTTTTTACGAAAGCGCCAATCCCGCCGCGAATACGGAAATGGCTCCAACTGGAGTTTATGCGAATGCGGGTTGGCAGCACCAGATCGTGATTGACCGGGAGTCGACCCGGAATTTGTTCTTTGGGACGATTATTTCGCCCAAGCATTTTGTGACGGCCCGACACCTTGAGTTTGGGCAGGCGGGGACGGATGCTCGGGTTTTTGTGACCCAGCCGGATTACGTCACGGGGACGGTGGAGAAGGTTTATACGCTGAGGAATGCCACGTCTCCGAGTTCCATTCAGTTTGACGATGACGGGACGTTTGCGAATAGCGATCTCTACGTTTATGAGATTTGGGAGACCTTTCCGGATTTTGCGGAGCTGTATTCGGGGACAGATGAATTTCGCAAAGAAGTCGTGATCACGGGATTTGGTGATAGCAGGGGGACAGCGGTGAACACGACCAAGGGGGAGCGGGGGTGGAGGCCTGATGTGACAGCTCGCAAAGGACGCTGGGGCACCAACATCGTGGACGGTGAGGCCGGAAGTAATGCCGGGCCTCTCCTGTATTGTGATTTTGATGCGCAGGGGGTGACGCCTCCGGGGGATGTCTTAGATCCAGATGATGCCGACGCAACGACTCACGAGGTTCAGGCTGCCAATAAGGATTCCGGCGGCGGCTGGTTTATCAAGCAAGGGGGTGTTTGGAAGCTTGCGGGAATTAACTATGTTGTCGATACCTACGGAACGGTTGAGGGGTCGACGTTCAATCGCTGGGCGATTTATGACGGGGTGGGACTTTACAACGGGGATTCCACGACGCCGATTCAGCCGTGCTCGATTTTCGGATGTGATTTTTACCGCCGTTCCCACACTTATGCGACTCGGGTCAGTGAGCATGTCACGGCGATTAATACGGTGATCCAGCCGGCCAAGGATGCGGCGTTACTTTCGGCCTTGGGGCGCTTTGAAGTGTGGGCGGAGGGGTATGGGCTGGCCAGTGGAGTGGCGACGGATGGAGATGCTGACAAGGACGGGCTCGGTAATTTGGCGGAGTATTTGACGGAATCAGATCCTGATGATCACGGGGAACGGAATTTGCCGTTGACGGTGGATTTGACGATGGCCGGAAGCCATACGTTCACCATGATCGAGACTCTCGATCTCGCGGGGCGGGGTTTGGCGACCGTTTTAGAGGTTAGCGATGATTTGGTGCAGTGGGATCCGGTCACGGGGACGACGGAAGATTCCAATGTGGTAGACTCGATTGCGGGGACGCGGACGCGCGAGCTTACGAAAAGCTTCGCGGGAACGGGAGCGGTGTATTACCGGCTGAAGATTACGCTTTAGAGTTTGGGCTTCGGCGGCGACGCATGGGCCATCGAGGTCGTATATGCGGATATCAGAACCAGCGGTGTAGAGGGTTTTGCCATCCGGTCCCAGGGCGAGGCCTTCGGACCAGTTGTGGCCCATGCTGACGATTTTCCAGTCTTCGCCGGGGTTGATGAATAGGCCGATGGTAACGGGCATTTCACCGGAGGCGATCAGTTGGTCAAAGGCGTCGGGGACGTCGCCGGGTTTCCCGGGTTTGGCGACGAATCCGCGGCCGTCCTGGAAAATCATCAGGCAGGCAGGCTTGGAGACGTCGTATTACTCGGGGACGTAAACCCAGTAGTCGCGGTGAGTGCTGGGGAAGATTTTGGAATCGTTCCACTGGTGCTTGGTGAGCTGGCCGGAGGCAAAGACGGGCGGAATGAGGGCGAGAAGGAGCAGCAGTCCCATAACAACATTTAAGAGATTTCAGGTTTGAAAAGAAACCAAGAAATCGGGCCGAGGCTATTCTTCAGCGAGGGTGACCTTGAGGCGATAGAAGCCGGGGTTGGCGGGGTGGCTGACGTGCTGGAAGGTGCTATCGACGGGCGTGATCGTTTCGTTTTCAAGGGTGGTCCATGAAAGGGCCTGGAGGCTGGTGCTAAATTGCGCGGTGACGGTGAGGCCGGGGGTGTCGATTCGACGGAGGAATTCGAAGGGGGAGAGATTTTGAAGAAGGGTGGAGATGCCGGTGGGATCGAGATCGAAGGCGAACTCGAGGAGGTTGGAGAGGCCATCATTGTCGAAGTCGTTCTTTGGTGCCCGGTCGGGGCCGGTGAGGGTGGGGAACTGTGTGGTCCAGGTGAGGTAGCCGGCGTTGATGAAGGTCGCGGTGAGGGTGAGGTCTGTGGTGATTTCGAAGTCGGTGCGGGTGGCGGTGGGGTGTCCGTCGCTCCATTCCAAAAAGGCGAAGCCGGAACCGGGGGTGGCGGTGACGGAGGTGCCGTCGTGGCCGTAGGGGATTTGTTGGTTGGAGGTGCCAGTGATGCTACCTCCGGGTCCGGCGAGGTATTCGAGGGCGCGGTTTTCGAGGGCGGCGGTGGGGGAGACGGAGAGGGCGAGTTGGTTGCCGGAGAGTGAGGAACTCTTGCCATTGACGAGGAAAATGCTGCCGGGTTGGTAGTTGAGGTGCGCTGAGATTTCGATGATGCCTGAGCTTTCGGCATTGGGATCAGCGGCGAGGATTTGGAGAACCTGGGAGCTGTCAGGGGTCAAGTCGCCGGTGGCGAATGAGGCGAGGAGGGAGGCGATATCAACGCGCCAAACATCTCCGGTGGGGCCGTCTTCGCAGAGGTAGATCATGCCATCGGTGGCCCAGACGAGGTTGTCCATTTCAGAGAGAACTTCGGTGGAAGCCTGGGTGCCGGCTTCGAAGATCAGAGTGACTTCCGAGCTGCGGGATGGGCCGAGATTGCCGGAGACGAAGTTGAGTTGAGAGAAATCGACGTGGAAGATGCCCTCGCCCTCGCAGGCCTGCACGGTCTCCAATCCAAAAAGTGGTGAGTCTGAAAGCGGGTTGGGGTGAAGGTCTTCGGTGTTGGAGAAGAGGCCGGCGGTGGTGCGGGAGTTGACCCAGGTTCCGGGAACAACGGTGCCGTTGCCCGCGTTGAAGAGGCCGGAGAGAGTGGCATTGGTGGAGGAGGTGCCATCGGGATCCCAGAAGTAAATGGTGCCACCGACGAGTCCGTTGCGTTCGAGGAAGGTTCCGTTCGGGTTTTTGGCACCGACGTAGAGGCGCATGGGGGCAAGCCTGTTAGAGCCGGATTTGAAATCTTCGGAAAAGGCGAGGGCGATGGTGTCGGTGCGGCCGGTGTCGATGGGCACGGCGTTTTCCCAGCGTCCGGTGCCGAGGGCGGTGACTTCGTGCAGAGTGCGGGTGGCAAGATCGAGCACCCAGAAGTGTCCAACGTTGGACACTTCTTCGGCGGCCAGGTAGAGGGAGTCGGCGAATCCGCGGCCGGGGCCATAGGTGTCGGCGGGCCAGAGATTGCCCGAACAGGGGCTGTTGACGGGCCCGGAGCCGCTGCCGATGGAAGTCCAGGCCTGGCTGACCGCTTTGACCACATCACCTGCTGGAAGGGTTTGGTTGGAGGCGGTGTTGTCGGCGATTCCGCTCGCAATCCAAGCGGAGAGGGCTTCGGGGTCGAGGTCGAGGCGGGTGATGCTGCCTTCGGTTTCGACTTCCTGGTTGATGAAGATGCGCAAGGTTTGGGCGTCGTGACGATAGGCTCCGAGTCCGTCCCATTCGGCGTGAATGTTGGAATTCCACGAGAAGCCTTCCTGGGCTTTTGCGCCCAGTGAATCATTGCCGGAGAGGATTTCGAAGGTCTTCCAGCCCGGGGTTTGGCTGGTCACAAAGACATCGTTGCCCCCGTCGATGGCTGGCAGGGTTCCTGCGAGCGGGATAAGGGCCAGAACGATGGCACCATGAAGTCGGAATGAATTCGTCATTTGCTGAGCTTCAAAATGATCGCTGCTCCTGAATCGGTTGCGAGTTATTTCGTCACCTTCGCCCTTTCGCTGGTTTTGAAATAAGAGTAGGTTGAACCCCATGAGAATTAGTCCTGAACTTTTTGTCGCCTTTGCGGCTCTAGGCAGCTTGCGAGCCGAGATTGTGATTAATGAGATCCACTACAACAGCGATCCTAGCACCGCGAAAGATGAATTCATCGAGCTCTACAACCCGGGCGCGAGTGAGGTGGATCTTTCGGGCTGGTTTTTTCAGGAAGGGGTGAATTTCACCATTCCCGGCGGAACGGTGATCGGAGCGGGTGGGTATCTTGTCGTTTCCCAGAATCCAGCGGCGCTGAGTGCCCGCTATGGGGCTAGTTCGGTAGGGCCGTTTGAGGGGGGGTTATCGGGGTCGGGGGAGAGAGTTGAGCTCCGGCAGGCCAATGGCTTGATTGCCGACACGGTGACCTACAGGGATACTTTTCCGTGGCCGGTGGGTGCCGGGGGAACGGGCTCGTCCATGGAGTTGATCAATCCGGCTTTGGACAATGATCTCGGCGCTTCTTGGCGGGGCTCGCAGTTGGTGATTTTACCCGAGGCAACCTTGATTCCTGAGAGTGCGGCGGGCTGGCGTTGGCGTCCCGGTTCTTCAGAAGCTTCCAGCCCATCAACGGCATGGATGGGAGAGGGCTTTACGGAAGATGGCACGTGGTCCACGCAGGCGATGCCGATTGGATACGGGGGAGTGGGATCGCAAAGTTTTAGTCCTGCGATTTCCGGAATGCAGAACCAGTATTCTTCGGTGTTTTTTCGCCGGTCGTTCACGGTGACCGAAGGCGAAATTCCTTCAAAGTTGATTCTCCGTTATGTGGCGGACGACGGCATTGTCGTTTACCTGAATGGGACCGAGGTTTTTCGTTCGGAAAACATGCCATCGGGAGCGTTGACGATTTCCGATACGGCGGATTCAAATGGAGATGAAAGTAATTGGCTGGAGGCTGAGATCCTTGGGACGGGTGGACTTTTGCAAGGCGGGGAGAATGTCATCGCGATCCATGGCTTCAATTCCACGATTGGCAGCAACGACTTCGGCCTGAATGTCGAGCTCGTGCAGCCTGCCACGGATCCCACTCTTCCCCCTTTTCCAACGCCGGGTGCTGCTAATTCCGTCTTTACGTCCAATGCTCCACCGGCGATTCGCCAGGTTGACCATTCGCCAAAATCTCCGGCGGCCAATGAAGCTACGGTGATCACCGCGAAGGTTACGGATCCGGACGGCGTCGCTTCTGTCACGCTCGAAGCCCAGTCAGTGGCTCCGGGTGCCTATGTCCCGGCCTTTCTGGCCAAGCCGACCAGCCAGTTGCTCTCGAATCCCACCGGGCCACGCACGCCCAATCCCGCGTATGAACAGAATTGGACCAGTTATGCGATGCTCGATAACGGGGTGTTCCCCGATGAAGTGGCGGGGGATGGCGTTTACGCGGTGAGTGTGCCGGAGCAGCCGAACCGGACGCTGGTGCGTTATCGTATCACGGTCAGTGATTCCCTGACTGCGGAAGTGCGGGTGCCCTATGCCGATGACGAGCGCCTCAACTTCGCCTACTTTCAATACGACGGAGTCCCTGACTACGTGGCGTCCGGGCAGACCTACCCAACAGAGGTGATCAATACGGTGCCCGTTTATCACATCCTGACGACCGCTGCGAATTTCGACCAAGCGGTCGCCTACAATGGTGCGGATCAGATTCCATCGAACAACTTTGATGCCCGGAGCGAATACAATTGGAACTGCACCTTCGTTTATGAGGGGGAGGTTTTTGATCATGCCAAATACCGTCTTCGCCAGCGGAACGCCCGCTACTCGGGGGGCGGTAAGCGGAGTCTGAAGTTCCGTTTTAATCGTGGAAACTATCCGGTTTTTCGCGATCGTAATGGCGACAAATATCCTGAGCCTTGGAAGTATCTGGCGACTCATAAGATGCTTGGCTCCCGCACCAATGCCACCTGGGGAATGGATCAGGCGACGAACCACCTGATGTGGAATCTCACCGGGACTCCGGCTTCCTTTACTCATTGGGCGCATATGCGGATCGTTCGTGGATCCAATGAATCACCGAACCAATACCAGGGGGATTATTACGGAATGTTGCTCGCATTGGAGGAGTTCGACTCGCGCTTTTTGGATGCTCACAACCTTGAGAAAGGAAATCTCTACAAACTGATCAGCTATCGGACGAATGGGCTGGATGTGCAGCGCTACCAGGCTGCCGACGCTGTCAGTGATGGCTCGGATTTCTCGAACATTATTTATCAGCTCCTCCCTTCGAAATCAGATTCATGGCTCAATGATCACGTCAATTGGGATCACTGGAATCACTATCATGCCGTAGTGGATATGATTCGCCACTATGACGTTCAGACCAACCAAGGAGAGCATCTTAAAAACCGGGCCTTCTACTTCGAGCCCTCTGCTACGAATCCACTGGGTCGGTTGAGAACACTTCCGTGGGACTCCGATACCAGCTGGGGACCCAACTGGGGAGCAGGCGTGGATTTCCCCAAGCAGGCAATTTTTGGCACTTCGGGTGTCGGGACGCGATTGCCCTTCACGGTCGATTATTTGAATACGGTGCGGGAGATGCGGGACTTGATTTGGACGCCCGAGCAGATTGATCTCATGATCGATCCGCTGGCGGATAAAATCGCGGATTTGGTGCCGGCGGACCGGGCCCGTTGGCAGGGCGCGATTGGCGGGAGTCAGAATGATCCCACCTTGGAGAGTGTCGTTGCTGACATGAAGAAATTTGCCTTTGTCGGGGGCAGCTGGGTTGGGGGCGACAATGGAGCGATGCCCTTGATTTCAAGAGATCCGGGCCTCTCGGGGCAGCAGGGCAGGGATGCTTACTTGGATGCACTTGTGGCGGATCCGGCGCTCCCTGCGACGCCGACCATTACTTACACCGGAGCGGTAGGATTTCCCCAGGATGACCTTTCATTTACGAGCACTGCGTTTTCCGATCCGCAAGGAGCGGGGAGCTTCGGCGCGATGGAGTGGCGGGTGGCTGAGGTCACGGTCCCGGGTGGCGAGCTTCGCTCTGTGATGCCCGCCGGAAGAGTCTGGAGTTACCTCGACAACGATGTGGACCAAGGGACCGGGTGGAAAGAAGTGGGTTTTGACGACAGTAGTTGGTCCAGCGGACCCGCTCCGATGGGCTTCGGTAGTGTCGATGGACTCACCTTCAGCACGACGACAGCTTCGGGGATCCCAACCGCATATTTCCGAACCACGGTCAATGTGACTGAGGTCGATAAAGTCGATCACTTCATCTTCCGGCTTCTCGTTGACGATGGCGCGGTCGTTTGGGTGAATGGGCAGGAGGCTTTTAGTGAGGGATTCGATCCGGGCACTGTGGTCACCCACGCTACCACGGCCAGTGGGAATGGAGATGAGTTGGTTTTTGACGATTTTGAGGTGAGCTCTTTACTCTTCGTCGAGGGGGCCAATGTCATTGCGATTGAGATGCATAACAGGGTGGCCGGGAACAACGACATGGGTTTTGAGCTGAGCATCGATGCGCGGGATCAATTGGTTCCCTCGGGGCAGGACCCGACCTTCGAATGGACGGCCATTTGGGAATCCGCTGAGCTGCCTTCTTTCGATGCCAATGTGGATGTGCCTGCGGTCACCAAAGTCGGCAAGACCTACCGCGCCCGGGTTCGCCATGAGGATAATACCGGTCGGTGGAGTTCCTGGTCCGCACCTCTTGAGTTCGTGGCAGGGGTTCCGACGATCCAGCCTCTCCTCGATAGTTTGGTGATTAGTAAAATCATGTATCACCCCCTGGCACCTTCGGTGGAAGAGCTGTTCGTAATCCCCGGCTTGGTCGAGGAGGACTTCGAGTGGATTGAGATCATGAACATCGGGAACGTGCCTCTGGATCTTGGCAACCTGCGTTTTACCAAGGGCATTGAATTTGATTTCATCGGCGGCAGCAAATCAACGATCGCACCCGGAGAGCGCCTGCTCGTCGTAGGGAATATCGCGGCCTTCAATCTGCGGCATGGCTACGCGACCACTCCGGACTTTGTCCTGGGAGAATTCACCAAGAACCTTTCCAACAGTGGTGAGCTGGTAAAACTTTCCTTTGGAGCGGGAACCTTGGTTCGAGAAGTGGAATACACTGATGAAAAGCCTTGCCCCGAATCCCCCGATGGCTCCGGAACCAGCTTGGTCCTCGTTGCTGGAGTCGGAGATTTGGCCTCAGATTGGCGTGCCAGCGTGGGGGCCGATGGTGCCCCGGCGGTCGATGATTCCTTCCGCTTGACCGGAGGAGTTGAGGGCTTATTGGACTACGCTTTAGTCAGCGATCTCCGCGTGATCCCGGTGGAGATTGGCGGTGAGGGTTTTGTGGATGTGACCTTTGACCGCCGAAGCAATGCAGACGATGCTCGGCTCTTCTTCCAAGGAGCGGGGGACTTAAACTCGTGGACTGATATGAGCGAGTTTCTCCTCACCGAAACTACCGGGGCGAATGCCGTGGGGACAATGTTTTACCGGATTCCGCGGGCTGAAGGGAAAGAGTTCTTCCGGGTGAAGGTGGAGCTTAGATAGTTTTGGTAAGTTAGAGGGTTTTGAAATAATTCCGTTCTTAGGTTGCACGTTACAGGGGGGATCGCTACCGTTTTTTAGTTCAACCTCTGTCTGTGAAACTCTCTTTCAAAGTCTTATCTTTGGCAACGGCCCTCTCTCTGGGACTTGCCGGAAGCCTGTGTGCCGCCGAGGAAGCGGCCAAGGCGGTATCAATACCCGAGCCCTCGATGGCTCTTTTAGGTGGCCTTTGCGGCATCTTTTTCCTTCTCTGGCGCAAGAAATGACGCAGCGGCCCTTAAGTCGATCTTTTCGTTTACTTCTTGCTATTAAGGGCAAAGGCTGAAATCTCACGCCTCTTCGTGACGAATGTTCGTCCACGAATCGACCCCTTTGATTTCTATGGACACCCTGCTGTTTTCCGAACTTGGCCTTCCCGATTCTCTTCTCGCCGCTGTCCAGGGAATGGGCTTCGAAAGCCCGTCGCCGATTCAGGCGAAAACCATTCCTCTCGCGCTGCAAGGGATCGACCTGATTGGTCTTTCCCAGACAGGTTCTGGTAAGACCGCTGCTTTCGCGCTGCCCACTCTTGCCCGGATCGACCTGGATCTCCGTGAGCCTCAAGCCCTCGTGGTTTGCCCGACGCGTGAACTTGCGGTGCAGGTTTGCGAGGAGATCTTCACACTGGGCTCCAAGATGGGCGGGCTTCGTGCTCTTCCCGTTTATGGTGGCACTCCGATCGATCGCCAGCTTCGCGGACTTCGCGACGGTGCGCAGATCGTCGTGGGAACTCCCGGACGTTTGCTGGATCACTTGAAGCGTCGTAGCTTTGATCCCCGGAACATTAAAACGGTCATCCTCGACGAAGCCGACCGCATGCTCGACATGGGCTTCCAGGAGGAAATGGAGGAGCTTCTCGCCGCCCTGCCCAAGGAGCGCCAGACGATGTTCTTCTCTGCGACCATGAACCGGCGCGTGAGTCGCCTGATCGAGAACTTCGGTAAAAGCCCGCAGCTCGTCGAAATCGAAAGTAAATCTCTCACGGTCGATGCCATCGACCAATCCTGCTATGAGGTCCGTCAACGTTCCAAAGTGGAAGTATTGGCCCGCTTGCTCGACATGGACCCGCCGCGTCTTGCTTTGATTTTCTGCAATACCAAGCGTTTGGTCGATGAGACGACCGAGGGCCTGCTTGCCCGTGGTTACGCTGCCGACCGTTTGCATGGCGACATCACCCAGCAAATGCGTGAGCGCGTGCTGGCCCGTTTCCGTGAAGGAAAAGTTGAGATTCTCGTCGCGACTGACGTGGCAGCCCGTGGGTTGGATGTCGATAACATTGATCTCGTTGTGAACTATGAAATTCCGCATGATCCCGAGGACTACGTTCACCGCATTGGCCGGACCGGTCGTGCCGGTCGTTCCGGAAAGGCCGTGAGCTTTGTTTACGGTCGCGATATTTACCGCCTTCAGACGATTGAAAAATACACCCGCCAGAGCATTCGCCGCGAGCGCGTCCCCAGCCAGGAGCAAGTGGAAGGCAAGCGGGCCGATGTCCTTTTCCAAAGTGTTCAAGAGCGTCTCGAAGCAGGAAAGATCGGTGATTACCAAACTTACCTTGACCGCCTTCTCGAACAGGGACACACCGCCACTGATATCGCCAATGCCGCGATCACTCTTCTACGTGAAGCAACGACCCGCGAAGGCGAATTCATTGCCGAGGATCAGCAAAAGGAAGCCTTCGCCAATGAGCGCCCGCGTTCCAACTGGAAAGAGGATCGTAAGAACGACCGGGGTAATGACCGCAGCAATCGTTTCGAGAGGGAAGACCGCCCCGAGCGTGGCGAGAGCGGAGCTAAGCCCGAGCGCAACAACTCCAAGGGCATGTCCTGCCTCTTCATGAATCTCGGCAAAGCGCAGCACATCAAGCCAGGCGATATCGCGGGCATGATTTATCGCGAATGTAAAATTCCTGACGGGTCACTGGGGAAGATCACCCTTTTCCCCAAGCACACTCTGATTGATGTCAGCAAGGACATCGCCAACGATGTCCTCGAGGGTCTTCGGAATGCCACCCTTCGTGGGCGTACCTTCAAAATCGATCACGATCGCCAGAAGTAAATCCGGCGCGTTTAGCGGGGACCCGTTAGATGTAAGAGCTCAGGAGGCGGAGAGCGGCACTCACTGAGCTGAGCGAGGCGGTCTCGTTGGCGGTGTGATAGCCCGTGGTGGGAATCTGCAAGGTGGTCCCGTTAATGTCTCCACCTGTTGCGGCCACTAATCTTCCCAGCTCGGTTCTTCCGAGTGACATCGGAGCGGGACGAGTCAGGTTTTGATCTTCAATCCACTCATCTTTATACCGGTAGGTGATCTTCAGACGGTCACAGAGTCTGGTGATTTCCTGGGTGAAACTACCGTCAAATGTGGCGGTCGCATCTTTCCGGCGGAGCACCAATTCCTGTTCGGCAGCGGCTTCCGGGGTGGGGTAGGGGCTGGTATCGAGCACCAAAACCCGTCGGCTCGTGATCGATTCCCGCTGGAACCACTCCAGCGCGTAACGCCAGCTTCGGCCCGCTTCTTCCTGGGCCGTGAAAAGCGCGGTCCCGTTAAATCCCCGACGGAAAAGGGACATGATTAAGGCGACACTGAGGACGTTGTCGAGCTGGGCCGAGAGATGGGTGTCCGTCAATTGAACCCGATCGAGGAAGGACACCGGAGAGCCCGGTTGCAAGTATTCCAGCCCCTCGATTTCAAAAATGAGATTTCGTCTTTTCGGGCAGAGGTAGCTTTCAGAGATCACTCCTTGTCCCACATAGGTCCCGATGAAAGGAAGGTGCGCCTGCACCCGCTGGCCCGTGAAGCGATCGGCAATCGAGGCCACGAGTTGCTCTGAGACCGAATCGCCGGTCAATTCCCCCTGATTACCCGCGATGAAGGCGGCATACTGAAACTCATTGGGCCCGGTGCAGAGCAAGCCATGGCGGTCGATGTGTGCTGACAAGATCAGGCTCTCAGGTTCACTGCCCTGGGCCACGAGCACGCCGAGCCGCCTCTCCACTTTGAGATCCATCTCCTCCAGTTCCCGCTGCAATACCCGGAAAAAGGAATCTTCTGCGCCCACGACGGAAGGCTCACGCACCAGTTGCTGCAAAATTTCCAAAAAATCAGAAAGCTCTGGGTCGATCGCGGGATTCACGGACAGAAATTTAGCAGAAAGAATGCCATCTGAAAGCCTATCGTCAGGGGGCTCCCAAACCGCTGCTCAATTTTTCTTTTCTGCGATTTTGTCCCGAGCTTCCTGTTGCCTCTTGGGCGACTGAATAGACAAAGCACCAATGCCTGCGCATGAGGGTTGCGAAGGCGACATCATCCTTTTCGCGGGCAAAGCGGGTCAGGAGGTCGGAATCGCTGGATTTGGAGGTCTGAAGAGTGGCCATTTCAATCAAAGACAGTCGCGAGATGGGGAATCAGACAATTTGGCCAAAAAACAGGACGGAACAAGCCGTTGGCGATGAATCTCAATAAATTACGACCTTGAAAAGTAAGCGACGATCCGTTTCGCGTATCCGAAGCTCAAAAATATTCCGGTAATCATGCCCGGAAGCATGGTTTTGAGAAGTTCCGGGGTGCCCGCGAAATGGTGGACAGCCCAGACCATGGTGTAGATCAAGATCCAGCTCATGGCGCCCGCGCAGAGGACGGGGTGGGGTACGTTTTTGCATTTACGAACCATCCCAACGACGATTTCGGCTGAGAAGAAGGTTGCGGTAAGCCCCAGTAGTCCCGGGGTGAGAGCCACTTGGATTCTGGAGGCGAGGCCTTATTCCCAGTTGACCCAGAGACCCCAGTACCCAAAGGTAAGCGCCGCGAGCATTCCCATCCAGAGGGAATCACGGGGTCGGTCGGGCGCGGATGCAGGCATCGCGGTCCTTGCTATGGGTTTTTGGAGAAAGCGCAAGATTTGCCCTCAAAAGTAGAATTAGAATAATTCCAAATTCTTCTTGAACCTCGTAGAAGCGCATTTAGGTTTCCGATGTCATGATTTCTCTCGCCCAGCAGAACAACCCGGCTCCGGAGGACCTTCCTTGCGAGCTTTCCGGTCTGCGCATGACCAAGCAGCGCCGCGAAGTGCTTTCGGTAATCCTCAGTGAGCGCGATCACCCCACTGCGAACGACGTTTACTCGAGAGCGCAGAAGCGCATGCCGACGATCTCACTTGCGACCGTTTACAATTGCCTGGAAGTTCTCGTCTCCCACGGAATCGTGCGCCAGGTCAATATTGAGCGCGAATCCTCCCGATACTGCCCGAATCTCACCGACCATTGCCACTTTCAGGATGAAAGCACCGGCAAGCTTCACGATGTCGTCTTTAAAAAGGGGGTGAAGCTTGAAGATTTTCTCGATCTACCCCAAGGGACCGAAGTCAGTCATCTCGAAATCAGCCTGAAAGGCAAATTCGTCCAATAAATACTTTCTACTACAATGAGCCTTACCATCGAAAACCTCCATGCTTCCGTTGACGGAACTCCCATCCTCAAGGGCCTGAATCTTGAGATTCCAGCCGGCGAAGTGCACGCCATTATGGGACCCAATGGATCCGGTAAATCCACTCTTTCCAAAGTGATGGCAGGTCACGACGACTATAAAGTGACTGGCGGCCGCGTCCTCCTTGATGGAGTTGATATTGCTGAATTGGAAGTCGATGAGCGTTCACGTGCCGGAATCTTCCTAGCTTTCCAGTATCCTGCCGAAGTTCCCGGTGTTTCCAATGCCAACTTCCTCCGCGCAGCGTTGCAAGCCCGCCTTCCGAAAGGTGAGGAAATAGACGCCGTTTCTTTCTACAAGCAGATGTATGCCCGCATGGACGAACTTGAGATGGACCGTAAGTTTACCGGCCGCGCCGTGAACGAAGGATTCTCAGGGGGTGAGAAAAAGCGCAACGAGATCCTGCAGATGATGATGCTCGAACCACGCTACTGCCTGCTCGATGAGACCGACTCCGGCCTCGATATTGATGCTTTGCAGGTCGTCGCCAAAGGCGTCAATTCCATGCGTTCTCCGAACCGCGGATTCCTCGTTATCACTCACTACCAGCGTCTGCTTGACTACATCAAGCCGGACCAGGTTCACGTCATGGCCGATGGCCAAATCGTCAAATCCGGAGGCCCCGAGCTTGCCCTTGAGCTCGAAAAATCCGGTTACGACTTCCTCAAGCAGCTCGCTTAATCTTCCTACCCCATTTTTTCATGTCCTCAGAAACCGCCACCGTCCAACAAGTTGCTCGTGAAAAAGACGACATCGGCAACTTTAAGTATCCCGAGAAACATAAATTTGATGCCGGTTATGGCCTCACCAAGGACACCCTCGACTACATTTCCAAGGTCAAGGATGAGCCCCAGTGGGTGAATGATTTCCGTCACCGTGCTCTCGAGGTCTTCCTGTCCAAGCCCATGCCCACCAATTGGGCGACCGAGGACTTGAATAACATCAATTTCGACAAGATCCGTTATTACCTTTCGGATGGGGCCACTCCCATGCGATCCTGGGATGATGTTCCTCCCGAGGTTCTCGAGACCTTCGACCGTCTTGGGGTCCCCCAGCAGGAGCGGGCATTCCTCGCAGGAGTTGAAGCGCAATACGACTCGGAAGCGGCTTACTCAAACGTTAAGGAAGCCCTCGCTGATGAAGGCGTGATCTTCGTCACCTGTTCCGAAGGACTCAAGGAACATGAAGAAATTTTCCGCCCTTGGTTTGGCAAAGTCATTCCAACCGGTGACAACAAGTTTTCCGCGCTCAACTCGGCTGTCATGTCCGGTGGGTCCTTCATCTACATTCCCAAAGGAGTGAAGGTGAAGCATCCGCTTCAGGCCTACTTCCGCATCAACTCTGAAAACTTTGGCCAGTTCGAGCGCACGCTCATCATCGCTGATGAAGGTTCGGAAGTGATGTATATGGAGGGCTGCACGGCTCCAAAATTCGAAACCGCCACGCTGCACTCCGCAGTGGTCGAGCTGGTCGCGATGAAAGGGGCCAAGATCCAATACATCACCGTTCAGAACTGGAGTTCGAACGTTTACAACCTCGTCACCAAGCGTGGTCTGGCTCACGAAAATGCCGAAATCCGCTGGATCGATTGCAACATCGGCTCACGTCTCACCATGAAATACCCCGGTGTTGTCATGAAAGGGGAAGGGGCCCGTGGAGAGGTCATCTCCATTGCTCTCGCGAACGATGGTCAGCACCAGGACACCGGAGCCAAGATGATCCACGCCGCGAATAACACGACATCCAACGTGGTTTCCAAATCGATTTCCGTCGGCGCAGGTCGCTCGACCTATCGCGGCCAAGTTCACATTCCCAAGCATCTCAAAGGCTGCAAGAACAATACCGAGTGTGATGCGCTTCTGATCAATCCGAAGAGTCGCACTGATACCTACCCGGCGATCACGGTGAAAGGAAACCAGCACGTCACCCAGCACGAGGCCAGTGTCTCGCAGGTGAGCCAAGAAATGCTTTTCTACATGCAGCAACGTGGACTCTCGGAAGCCCAAGCAATGTCTCTCGCCGTGAATGGATTCGTGAACGATCTTGTCAGCCAATTCCCGATGGAATACTCCGTCGAACTTAAGCGCCTCATCGACCTCGAAATGGAAGGTTCGGTGGGTTAACGCACACTGTTTTTTCTAAATGTCCGCAACTCTCACTTCTCCCGCGCTCGAAAAATTCGAGGCACTCGACTGGCCAGCCCGTACCGAGGAAAACTGGCGCTTTGGTTCCTGGAAAGAGGCTAATCTTTCCGGTCTCGAACTCGTTGGTGCAGGCTCAGGTGCCTTCCTTCCAGCTCCGCTGGAAGGATTCACCCGCTTTGTTTTCGAGAACGAAACTCTCGTTTCCGGTTCCTGTGATTCTGTCGAGCTGGTCGAGGAATCCTTCGGTCCCGGTTCCCGTCTCGGTTCCGCAAAACTTGCCGCTCTGCATTCCGCGAAATCAAAGCACGGGCTGCGGATTCGCAGCGCTTCCGAACTTTCCATTGAAATCATCCACTTTGTCTCGGGTGAAGGACTCCTGATCCCGGGGCTCGTCGTGGATGCCGAACCCGGAGCGAAAATCCGGGTGGTGGAGCGTTTCATCTCGGTTGATGACTCTGCGACCACCGTGTTAACGGCTGCTGATGTCAACGTCGGTGAAAGAGCCAAGGTGACTTGCCTAGTCACCCAGGAACTCAACATGCAGAGCAAATTGATCCGCTTTGCGGACTCCACCCTTCAAGCTTCGTCATCCGCGAAACTGGCGGTCGTTCATACTGGTGCCAAGTGGGTTCGTGAAGAGACTTATTCCACGGTGGATGGCCAGGACGCCCGTTCCGAGATCCTGTCGGTGGCTCTTCCAGACACCGGTCAGGAATATGACCAACGGACCTTCCAAAATCACGGTGGCCGCGATACCTTTTCGGAGCTCCTTTTTAAGAATACCCTCTTCGGAAAAGCACGGACCATTTTTTCCGGCCTGATCTTCGTGGATGAAGGTGCTCACGGCACTGATGCTTATCAAACCTGTCGTAATCTCATGATGTCCGACGAATGTGAGGCGAACTCTATGCCTGGCTTGGAGATCAATGCAGACGATGTGAAGTGTTCCCACGGTTCGACGAGTTCCCGCGTCAGTGACGAGGAAATTTTCTACCTGCAGGCCCGTGGTATTGATGCCCGCTCGGCCCGCTCCCTCGTGGCAAAGGGCTTTTCGATCGAAGCGATTGAGAAGCTCGAAGACGAGCAGCTTGAGGCGCTGGCGCTCGAGGTTGTCGAACGTAAGTTCGCGACGACTGCGTAGTTTATTTTTTTTTGATCCTCTCAAAAAAGAACCCCGGTCCCGCAAGTGCGGGAGCCGGGGTTTTGTGATTTTAGGATGAAGCGCTCTTACTGGATACTCGCGTGCTGGCTTGCTTCGAGGATGCCGTATGCGTGGTTGCCGAGGGCGCGGAGCTGGTTGTTCATGTCGGTGTAGAGCATCTCGACCCGGATATCGCCTTCAGACATCCGCTTGATCGCTTGCTTATTGAAGCTCTTGCGCATGCTGTTGGTTTGGTTTTCAAGCGCCTTCACCGAGGTCATGACTTCGGCAGGAACCTCCCGCAGAAGGTAGTTCTCGACCGCGCCAAGTGCTTGTCCGATGAGATCGGTCATCTGGGTGATCTGCTTGGTGTGGTGGTCGGTGAACTTGTGGCCCTTGTTGTAGCGACGCTCGGTGAGTTTCACGAGACGGTAGATACAGTCGCTGCTTTCCTCGAGTTCGGCGACGATGCGGATCATGGCTGCGACGTTCTCGGCGTGGCCTGGGGTCATGTCACGGGCGACACATTTCACGAGATACTCGGTGATGTCCTGCATCATGAGGTCGGCTTCCTCTTCCATTCCCTTGAGGTGGGAAATTTCGGTGGAGAGGTCCTTTTCGGGGCTGTTGAGGGCCTCGACGTAGCCTTTATACATCACGTTGCAGTGGGTCGCCATTTTGCGGACTGAGTCCTCGGCTTCGGCGATATTCAGCTCGCCCAGATCGACGAGGTTTTGAGAGATATAACGAAGGCGTTTGGTCTGACCACCTGTTTTCTCAGGGACCCATTTTTCGACGGCCCGTGCGATTTGAGGCACGAACCAGACGAGAACACCGATGTTGATGAGGTTGAAGGCGGTGTGGAAGATGGCTGTGGAGAAGGCGATCTCACTGGAAGCGAAGGATTTGTCGGCGCTCTTCAGGCCTTCGGGAAGGTGCTGGGCGACGTTCCAAACCATGGTGGTGAAAGGAATGAAGAGGATCAGCATCCAGACCACACCGATCACGTTGAACATGAAGTGGGCCCGGGCAGCCCGTTTGGCCTGGGTGTTGGCACCGAGGGCGGCCAACCAGGCGGTGACCGTGGTTCCAATATTTTCCCCCAGGACAACGGCAGCGGAAATTCGGAAGGATTCCATTTCATCGACCGAGAACCAGCCGTTGATGGCACAAGTGATCGTAATTGCCATTGCTGCTGAGGATGATTGGACGACAAGGGTGAGCAGGATACCGCCGATCATGAAGAGGATGTAGGAGAAGTATCCATATCCATTGATGAGGCTGATGAAGTAGCGGATCGTGTCGATTGCGCCCTGGTCCTGTCCTTTGGCAATCCCTTCCTTGAGATCGGGAACGGCGCCTTTGAGAAGATCAAGGCCGAGGAAGAGAAGACCGAAGCCGACAAGGAATTCACCGATCGATTTGGCGCGTCCTTTGGCAATAAAGAAGATAGGGAAGCCGACTCCGATAATGGGGATGGCAATGGAAGAAAGACTGAATTTACCAATCGAGGCCACGATCCATGCGGTGACGGTGGTGCCGAGGTTGGCGCCCATGATGACGCCGATCGATTCAATGAGAGTCAGGAGACCGACATTGACGAAGGAGACAACGAGTACGGTAGTCGCTGAGGAGGACTGCACCAGGCCGGTCGTCACAAGACCCGTGAGGACGCCCTTGAAGCGATTGCCGGTGATGGAAGCGAGCGCGGTGCGCATGCGTGCGCCGGCAAACTTTTGAACGCCTTCAGACATGACTTTCATGCCAAAGAGAAACACGCCGAGGGCGCCTAGGATTTGGAGTACGGTGACCATGGGTTGAGATTCACTCAATGGCGATAAACTGTTAGCAGGGCCAGCGCAAATGTGTCGGAAGCGTCACATTTGATTGTTGATGCCACGAAATTTTAAGGAGCTATCGGGAATCGCTGGGTTTGTGTGACGAAATTGTCACATTGTGATTCAGGGGATTACGGGCTGACATGGAGGTCATCCCGGCTAAATTGGAGTCATGAAGGTCGCTATTTTGGGTGCAAGCGCGAAGCCGGGCCGATACTCGAATCAAGCCCAGAAGCTTTTGATGAAGCATGGCCACGCGGTGTTTCCCGTCAGCCCGCTTGGGGATGAGATTCGTGGTGTTGCAGGGCTGACAAAGGTTCCTGACGGGATGGATACGGTGACGCTTTATGTGGGTGAGGAGAGGCTGCTGCCCATCCTTGATCAAATCATCGCGGCCGGCCCCCGACGGGTGATTTTCAATCCGGGGACGGAGAGCTCTTGGGCAATGGCGCGCCTGACTGAAGCGGGGATTGAATCCGAAGAGGCGTGTACGCTGGTGTTGTTGAACACCGGGAGCTTTTAAGAGTGTGAATTAATCCACTTTGATGCCGTGTTTTTCGGCGAAGGCGGCGGCGGCTTTGGGGTCTTTTCCTTGATAGTTCCGATGGATGTTTTTCAAGGCTTCATTGCGATCTGCTCCCTTGGGCAGAGTGGTGGCCCATTCTGCAGCAGCGGCGGGTTCGAAGGGGGCAAGGGTGTTGGCGTAGGTGAGAATGGATTGATTTTTTTGGCTGCTGGCGGGTTGGGCGTTAATCCATTCGCCAGTGGCGGCGAAGTCGGCACGGGCCCATCCGGCGATGATGTTTTCGGTGGCGCTGGCCTGGGATTCAGACACTTCGGCTGTTGACGAGAGCCAGGAGAGCCATTTCTCCGGTTCGTCCTTAATAGCGTGATACTGGAGGCTTTTGGTGATGGCGTCCCGTTCCTGCGGAGTGATGCTGTCCTTCGCGAGCCAAGTGGTGGCGGTGTCGAAGTCTTTGAAGATCTGGCTGGCGTGGAGGGCGTTGAAGGCGTTTTTGCGCTGAATTTCATTGGCGGTGCTGTCGCGGAGGGCGGCGATGAAGGCGTCTGCGTTGTCGACTGTGACTCCGGTGGAAAGGCTGGAGAAGGCATGTTCGTTGCCGCTCATTTTGAGGGTGTCGATTATGCCCATGGCGGCACCGATATCTTGCTGGGCGGCAGCCCGGATCATGCTTCGTTTGACGTGATCTTCGACCGTGCCGATTTTTTCTTCGTTGTCGGAGAGCCATTGGGCAGCGGCGAGGGGATCCTTGGCGGCGTATTGTTGGAGGATCATTTGCAGCATGTGGTCATTCTGCTGATTCTTGGCGTCGAGGCTTTCTCTGGCTTCGAGGGCGATGGCGAGGGCGGCTTCGGGGTTTTCGGCGGCAAGCATCATGGTGGCGAAGCCGATGAGCTCGAGCTTGCTCTTTTTGTCGACCGAGGTGTCGACGGAGATGGCTTTGACGAGGAGGCGGAGTTCATCCGGGTTGAGTGAGGTCATCTTTTCGATGACTTTTCCGATCTCCTTCATGTATTTGGATTGCTCGTTTTCGCCTTGTTTTTCGAGGGTCTTCATTTTGTGGAAGAAGGCGATGAGTTCGTCGGCGAAGTCGTTGACTTTGGCCTCCTTGGCGACGCGGGTGCTTTCAGCGCGCACGCGGTCGGAGCTGAAGGTCGCCTTGGGATCGGTGGGAACGCCGACCTTGTCCGCCTCGTTCTCGAGCTCGATCCATTCGGTGGTGAGGGTTTTGATTTTTTGATTCCGGGGGACGGCGAAGAGGGCGGCGAGGGCGAGGATGATGGCGGCGATGAGGATGGAGAATTTCATGACAGGGCAGGGTGCTGGGGATTATTCGCTGTCTTTGGGCAGGGTTTGGTAAATGGCCTTCATTTTTTCGGCGAGAGCTGGGTCCTTGAAGTTGTCGAGGCGGGCTTTCAAGACGTCATCATTCTGGATATAAAGACTGGCAAATTCCCGGGCGATGGAGGGGTCTTGGAAGGTTTCGGTGAGATCGAGGGCTTTTTGGAAATTCGTTTCCAGTTGGTCTCCCCAGAGTCCTTGGGTGGCGAGAGATTGCGCGATGAGTGGGCCGGCGTTTTTCGGGCTTTGTTCTTGGGCCCATTCGTAGGCGACTTTGTGGTTGTTTTCATCGTCGCTGCCGTTCTGGAGGAAGTTGCTGATGGATTTTTTGACGATGGCGTCGTGTTCTAGGTCGGAGAAAGAAACTTCGTTGAGGGATTCGGAGATGCCCTTGAGGTCGGTGTTGTGACGGCCGGACCAGGCTTCGGCGATGGCGTCTGTGGCTTGTTCGCTGTCGAGGTTTTTCCGGGCGAGTTCGAGAAATTCGACGGGCATTTTTCCGCCGCGTTTCCACTGGTTGGGATCGGAGAAGAGTTGCTTACGTTCTTCTTCGGAGAAGGTGGAGAGGCGGGCTTGCACGGTGGGGAGGTCGCTTTCGAGAAGGCTGCCGAGGAGGGCTGATTCGAAGCGGAGGCGTGGGTTTTCGCCGGGGTCGAGGGCTTTGGAGACGAATTTCCCACTTTTGACCTGGCCATCGAGCCAGGCGAGGGCGCCAGCGGGATCTTTGGTAGCAAAATTTCTGAAGGCGCTTTGTTGAACCCAGTGGAATCGATTTTCCCGGGAGGTGATGATGTCTCCCATAAGGTCGAGGGCCTTTTCGGGGTTCTTTTGAGCAAGCATCTGGATGAGGGCCTGTTTCAATTGCTGGGCGACGTCTTCGGTGAGGTCGAGGGTGGCGAGCTTGTTGAAGCCGTCCTCGATCTCGCTTTCGTCCATTTCCATGAGCTTGGCCTGGAGTTTCATCATGGCCTTCATGTGGGAGGGCATGCCGCCGCTGTTTTCAGCTTCGGCGATGAGTTCGGCGATGGCTTTCCAGTCGGGTGTTCCGTCGGCAAGGGTTAAGGCGTCTTTGAGTTTGCCGACACTCTGTGTGGTGGCCGAAGAGGTGGCGGAGGATTTGGCCGTTTCAAACTGCTGGAGCCGTTCTTGGACGATGCGGGTCTTTTCCTCCAGCTCGGTCAGGGTGTCTTGTTGCTGATAGATCCAGATGGCTCCCACGACGGCGGTAAGGGCAGGTGCAATGAAGTGGTAGGCTTTCATGATGGTTTCAGAGAACGACCATACCCAGAAATTGCAGAGATATGCCGCGACAAAATTGCGCGAATTTTGGAATGCCCCAGGTCCCCGTGCCCTGTATAGCTGTGGAATGAAATTGTTTCCTCTGTTGTTTCTGCCCTTGATGGGGTTTGGAAAAGAGTTGCCGATTGAGCCGCTTCCAGTTGCGGAGCTGGGGAAGCCTCCAAATGATCGCCAATGGCGGGGGATTTCAGGGGAAGAGATACCTGCACAAGGATACCGTGGATTTGATGCGGACTAACCAGCTCCCGCGGAATATTTCCCGTATTGGATTTGGTGAGGAACTGCGTCATGGCACGGGGTTCGGGATGGGTTCTGTGTGCGCTACGCGAATGATGATCGCTGGGACAAGGATGCTGCGCTGGGGGAATACGGCTGGGGTGGGGCGGCGAGCCCGCATTATTGGGTTTCGCCGGCGCACGAATTGGTTGTCGTGACAATGGAGCAAACGATGCCTTACAATTGGAATCTCGAAAAAACCTTAAAACCGATCATTGATGAAGCGATGGAAAAAATCCCAGGCAATGAATTTTAAATCCGAAACCAGCGTCATACGACTGTTATGAAATCAATTTTATTGCTCGCGGCGGGCCTTTTGGCCTGGCCATTCTTGTCTTCGTGTAGCGATTATAGTAGCGTTTATGGTTATTCAAGTGGCGATAGTTCAGGTGGTTATGCCTCTTCGGGTTACGGTTATTCCAATAGCTATGCCCCGTTGCAGGTAGGATTCATTGGCACAACCTATGACCGTTGGAGCTACGATCCTTATCGCCGCAGCTACTACGACCGTTCACTTAGCCGATACTACAACTACGGAAGCCGGACCTATTACTCCAGCCCTCCCCGAAGATACTCCACGGCCTACTATCCTTCTGGATACCGTAGGGGGCACCAACTGGCCTGCCCCACCTATCTGCCCCGTCAGAGTCACTCAAGCCAGCATGTCAGTAGTTCCAACTACCGGAGCAGTGGCTCGTCGTATCGTGGCAGCAGCTCAAGTCATGGAAGTGATTCCTACGACCGTGGTAGCAGTTCATACGACCGTGGTAGCAGTGCCTTTTCCAATCGCGGAAGCAGCAGCGATCGAGCCACTCCGACTCCGACGATTATTCGGAACTCTTCGTCAAGCGACTATGAACGCCAGCGTCAAGCTCGTGATGAAGCGGCCCGTCGTTCCAGCGATTCCCAGTTGCAGAGACAGCGTTCTACTCCTACCCGTGTCGAAACGATCCGGACTCCTTCCCGGCCACTTCCCCAGGTGAGAACCCAGGCACCCCGGGTGGAAGCCCCTCGGATGGAGCCCCAACGGGTGCAGCCTCCGCGCCAGCAGTCACCGCAGCGAGTGCAACCATCAGCGCCATCGAGACCTTCTACTCCCAGCCGGAGCACTTCCGGACCATCGAGCCGGGGTGGCGGAGTGTCCCGCGAGCGGGTTCGCTAAGCCGCCATTTTTCTCTCCCTTCAAGAAAGCTCCGCAGAATACTGCGGAGCTTTTTTTGTGCGTTATTTGAGCGAGAAGATTTTGAGGTCGTCGATAATGGCCTTCTTGGGAACGGCGACCCGCAGCATGCGCTTGGTGGGGTGGGCGATGCCTTCCGAGGAGAAGGATCCAACTTCCTTGTCGTTGATGCTCACGGACATGGTGTCGCCTTTGATCGTGACAACAAGCTTATGCCACTTTGCAGCTTCAAGCTTGTTGGGAATGCGCTTGGATTTTGTTTTGAGCATCTTCGTTTGCTCGGGTGTGATTGTTTTGTCGAGGCGTGCTTTGCGCATGGCATTGGCCATGACCCCGGTTTTGAGGTCGTTGATCTGCACATCCTTGGTGCTGACCTTGATCATGGAGAGGTGGCCGGCGTGGACTTCCTTGAATTGCTGGTCGGCGAAATTCAGCCCGAGGCTGTCTGCTGCATTAGGAAGCATGAAACGGAGGGTCACTTTACCATCTTGAAACTCGGCAGGGTGGGTCACGGATACGGCATGGTCTGCGACGGGGTGGAAGGTGATATGCATCGCGCCTTCCTTGAGGTCGACCTGCTTGTTGCCCTTGGCGCGGGATTTGCTGTTGGAGCCCCAGCCCTTGCCGATCTCCTCTTTTGAATCGTCCGATTCGGATCTTTCGAAGTCGTCCTCGAAAATGAGGGTCTCTTTTTGATCAGCGAAGCTGGTGGCAGGGGCGAGGAGTGCGACAATGAGGCAAAGTGATTTCTTCATGTTGTGATACAGATATCGCTCCGAACCGAGGGGGGATGCAACGAGAATTTATGGACCTGTTCGGACCTCAAGATGTTCTCCCATTATTCTGGGTGCTGCAGGGATTCTCGGTAGCTCAATAGCCAGGTAGAAGAGAGAGGAAGAAAATGGTGACTCCGAAACCGATTGTGACAAAACACCAAATCCACTCGGGTTTTTTGCGGGCTTTCCAAGTCAGTAGTCCCGCAGTGACAAAAAAAAGAGGACCGGATGAAAATAGATATATCCAAACTCTGTCATAAAACCAGAGTGCGATAAGCCGGGCTATCATCGCGTCAAATTCTGACCTTTATCGAGCGACATATTCGCCTTGATCGCAACCTCGATGGCCCGATCAGAAATGGAGATGCTCCGGTTGAAATGATGGTCAGGGTGAGCAAGATGGCCCACAGGGATGACAGATTTTTCATCGTCATAAATAATAAGGGAAGGTTGATCGTTGGCCGGGATTCGATTGCCCCGATGATTTCCTCTGCCGGGAACGCTATTTTTTGCGTGTTTTTCCCATCCTTCCCCGCTTCTCTCCCACGCAACATCATGTCCGAGAAACGCAAGCCCTATCCCTTCGAGCAATTTGAATCCAAATGGCAATCCCATTGGGCCGAAAACAAGACCTTCCGCACCCCCGGTCCCGGCGAGGAAGGCTTCGATGCGTCCAAGCCCAAATACTACATTCTCGACATGTTCCCTTACCCCTCTGGCGAGGGCCTGCACGTCGGCCACCCCGAGGGATACACCGCGACCGATATCGTGGGCCGCTACAAGCGCATGAATGGTTTCAACGTCCTGCACCCCATGGGTTGGGACGCCTTTGGCCTTCCCGCCGAGCAATACGCGATCAAGACCAACCAGCATCCTCGTGTCACCACCGAGGCCAACACCAACAACTTCCGCCGCCAGCTCCAGGAACTGGGCTTCGGCTACGACTGGGATCGCGAGATCAACACCACCGATCCCAAGTATGTCCGCTGGACCCAGTGGATTTTCCTCCAGCTCTATAATTCCTACTTCTGCGACGAAGACCAAAAGGCCAAGCCCGTTTCCGAACTCGAGGCCAAAGGTTGGTCCCAGCAGGAGGTCGATGAAGTCCGCCTCGCCTTCATCCACGAAGCCCCCGTGAACTGGTCGCCGAGTATGGGCACCGTCCTCGCCAACGAGGAAATTGAGGAATGGAAAGCGAAAGGCGAAACCGTTGAGCGTCGTCCGCTTCGTCAGTGGATGCTCCGCATCACGAAGTATGCCCAACGCCTCATCGATGAACTCGAACCTCTTGATTGGCCCGAGTCCATCAAGGCTCTCCAACGCAACTGGATTGGTCGCAGCGAAGGCGCGGAAGTGACCTTCGAAATCGAACCGGGTCAACCCTCTGAAAATTCGGGCGAAGGAGGATACAATCCCTTCCAAGTCACCGTCTTCACGACGCGTCCCGACACTCTTTTCGGAGCCACCTACATGGTCCTCGCCCCCGAGCATTCCCTGATCTCCACCATCACCATTCCCGAAAACAAGGAGGCTGTCGAAGCCTACATCAAAGCCTGTGCCAACAAGTCCGACATGGAGCGCGGTCTCGACAAGGACAAGACCGGCGTCGCCACCGGAGCCTTCGCCACCAACCCCGTGAATGGCGAAAAAATCCCCGTCTGGATCGCCGACTACGTCATGATGGGCTACGGCAGCGGAGCGATTATGGCCGTGCCCGCGCATGATGAGCGGGATTTTGAATTTGCGAAGAAATTCGAGCTTCCCATCCTCCAAGTAGTGCAACCTACCGGCGATCAGGATTGGCAGGGTTATACAGATCACGGCACCGCCATCAACTCCGGCTTCCTTGATGGCCTGAAAACCGGGGACGCCAAAAAGAAGATCATTCATTGGCTCGAAACCGAAGGCAAAGGCTCTCGAAAAATCCAGTTCAAACTCCGTGATTGGCTCTTCTCCCGTCAGCGTTATTGGGGAGAACCTTTTCCGCTTCTTTGGGACAAGGAAACGGGTCAACACAGCGCTGTTCCCGAAAGCGAGCTGCCACTTCTCCAACCCGAGATGGAGGACTTCAAGCCCACCGGTGATCCCCGTGGTCCGCTCATCAATTGCACCGACTGGATCAACTACAGCGAAACTCTTCAGCGTGAAACCAACACCATGCCACAATGGGCTGGGTCGTGCTGGTATTACCTGCGTTATTGCGATCCCAATAACACCGACCATTTCATTAGCCCTGAAGCAGAGCACTACTGGGGCAACAGCGATGGCTTCGTTGATTTTTACGTCGGCGGAAAAGAGCACGCCGTCCTCCATCTTCTCTACTCCCGCTTCTGGCACAAGGTTCTCAACGACCTCGGCCATGTCAAAACCAGCGAGCCCTTCAAGCGATACTTTGCCCCCGGCCTGATTATGGGCGAGATCGAGTATTCGATTTTTAAAACCGACGGTGGTGACATCGTTAGCTTCAAACAAGTGGACGAAGTCGATTCACGGACCTTTAAGAAAAAGGGCTCGAACGAAGAGCTGACAAAAGTGGTCGTGACCGCCGGCGAAGTGGAAAAGAAGGGCGAGAGCTTTATCCTTAAATCTGATCCTTCGATCCAAACACGGGCGAAAGCCGAGAAGATGTCCAAGTCTCTTAAGAACGTCGTAAGCCCGGACTTTGTCGTCGAAGCATACGGCGCTGATTCCCTGCGCCTTTATGAAATGTTCATGGGGCCTCTTGATCAGGACAAACCTTGGTCGATGACCGGCGTCGAAGGTGTTCACCGCTTCCTCGCCAAAGTTTGGCGTGTTGCTTTCATCGAGAACCAGGAAAGCCAGTGGGAGCTCAGTGGTAAAATCGCCGAGGGTGAAAATACCGATCTCGCCAAAGTTACCCACCAGACCATCAAGAAGGTTCAGGAAGCGATTGAAACACTTCGTTTCAACACCGCGATTTCTACCATGATGGAGTGCACCAACGCCTTCACCTCGGCCGCGAGCGTTCCGCGCGACCTTTTCCTCACCTTCCTCAAGGTGCTCAATCCCTTCGCGCCCCACCTGACCGAAGAGATCAACTCAGCCCTCGGAGAAACTGAGCTCCTGAGCGAGCAAAGCTGGCCCGTCCTCGACGAGTCCCTCCTCGTCGAAACCGAGATCCAGATCATCGTGCAAGTAAACGGCAAGCTCCGCGCCCGCCTCACCGTGCCCGCTGATATCGCTAAAGAGGCCCTCGAAGCCCAAGCCCTCGCCGACGAAAACGTCACCGCCCACACCGACGGGAAAACGGTCCGCAAGGTCATCGTCGTCCCCGGCAAGCTCGTGAACATCGTGGCGAATTAATGAACTTCGGGAAGCTGACCGTGTCCGCGCTGACTGCGTTCGCGGTGAGCTTCCTCATTTCTTGCGACCGAAAGAAGACTCGCACCAACGAGCCTCCGAAAGAGGTTCGCGTGCTCATGAGTCATCACGAGAAGGTCGATACGCTTATTGGGCAGTTTGATGAGGAGCTTTCATCGGCCCAAATGAACGAGGCGTTTGACCTTTACGTGAAGAATAAACCACGAGTCGTTGTGACCCATGATGCTCCTGCCAGTCTCTTCGAAACTGGCGGGCCGATGGAGTTAAATTCCTTTTACCCATCGAGCACGGCAGTTTTCTTGTAAGCTCTCTTCGAAGCCCACGCTCCCGAAATTTGGCTTTTCGGCCATCATCACCTCAGTCGGGATTTTGTCCTAAAAGAAACCCGTTTCCGTTGTCTCGCCGAACTTGAGACCACCACTTTTCATTTTCCTTGAAAATTGAAAGTGCCGTTGGCAATTTTCAAGAAAGATGGTCTCCCAAACTCCAGCGCATTTTCATGGGTGGAACCTGGAAGGGTTTGGCGATTGCTTCATCGCTCAATATGAGCTGACCTTTCCTCTACGCGAGGGGATGACGGCGGTGGGGTATCAAAAGCTCCCCGAGTTGGTGCTACCGTGAGCCGTCTTTGATCTCGGTGCGGAGGTGGGCGTGGAGTTGGCCGATGTCCTGGGTGGAGGCGAAGCTGATGAGCTTGACTACTTTTCCATTCTTGAAGATGGCGTTGAGGCGATAGCGGGGGACGTTGTTGACGTGGCCGTTGGCTTTGATTTTCAGATCTTGAAGTTCACTCAACTGGAAAATCTCATTGGTGAAAAAGAGGGTCCAGCGTCGGTCGATGATGAGACGGGAATTGACGCGTGAGATGGTCTTGCGGAATCCCAGGAGGAAAAATCCGTAGATCACGACGGCCAATCCAGCGAGAGCGAAGGGGAGGAAGAACCAATCCGGCGGGCCGTCCCCCGATGACCCGAAGCTAGAGAGGGCGTCGCGGATGGCCGGAACGAAATCGAGGAGGAAGCTGCGGGTCGCATTTCCGACCAGAAGGCCGGTGATGAGAAAGATACTGCCGAAGACGATGACGACCACGGACATCGCCGTGGTGGTGCGAAAGCGGGCATCCCATCCGCTGGTGGTGCGGGTGAAGTGGAGGTTTTTGGAGTGGTAATTGGGGCTGGAAACGGTCTCTTCGATTGCTCCGATTCCGCCTTCCGCCATTGCTTCTGCGATGCTCATGACCGGAGCTGGCTCCTCGCCGAGAGCGCCCTTGAGTTCCTGGTAGAGCCAGAGAAGTTCCGCTTCCTTGAGGCTCCCTCCAATTCCGAGGTCTTTGGAATTGTTGCTGATGCTGAGTTTGAAGACCGGGCGATCATTGTTGCGATGGCTTTCCTTGAAGTGAACTTCCAGGCCGGCGCGGGGCAGGGATTTGAGCCGGAAGATTTTTCCAAACAGCTGATGCTGGAGATGCAGGTCGTTCGGGCCGAGGGTGAGTTGGGTTGAGCCCAGCCAGAGAAAGAGTCCGGAGGAGAAGGTGCCCGCTCCAATCAGAATGAAGGGAAGGAGGAAGAGGAGGGTGAACAGCGTCGAGGAAGGGCCGCCTTCGACAGGTGCTATTCCAAACAGGATGGCGAAGAACATGATGCCCGGAATGACGCTGAACATCAGGCCAAAGATAATGAGGAGACCGGGCCTGCCTTGTCCCTTGATGGTGAAGACGAGGTCGCCATTGGGGAGTTCTTCCTTGAACAATCGTTTCCCCTGTCGTGGCTCGATGGGGCGTGATGAGTCGGCAATCGCCTGGAGCAGATTTTTAAACATGACGGAACACTTGGGTTGTGAGCTGGCTCGCAAGCTGTCCGTTCGGTGGATTGGATCAATAGCCGCTCCAGCGGATTGAACAGGAGCGCACCGGAAGAGGAAATGGAGCGGGTAGAGGGAATCGAACCCTCATGATCAGCTTGGAAGGCTGGAGCTTTACCACTAAGCTATACCCGCGAAATCCGTGGGCGGAAAGATGGGTGAATTTGGGCGTTGAGGCAAAACTTTTGAGGAAATTGAGTGCTATTTTTTCGCTTTCCGAGAGTTGGCGAGGAGCCATTGGGTGGCTTGCTTGAGAAGGAGCGGGAGGTGTGGCGACTGGAAATCTTTGAGGTGGCCGAGGGAGGTGTAGAAGGAGTGGCCACCGTCCTTTCTCTGGAAGCTCCAGGAGACAGGTTGATCCTCTTTGCCGCCTTCGGCACTGCCCGTGAGAAGGATTTGGGAGCCTTTTGAAAGAGGCTTGACGGTGTAAAGCGAGCCGCCGGTGGCGAAGGATTCGGAAGGGAGGCCTTTCGTGATGGCGTGTTCGAGAACGACCTTTGCCGTAGTGGCTTGTTGGGCGCCAAGGTGGCCGGAGTAGCTGCCGCCGAAGATGTCGCCGTCCCAGCTTTGCCAGGCGGCGTGGCCAGCGGGGATGTTCTTTTGGCTCTTGTTGATGGCAAAGGCGTGGCTGGCAGTGCGAATGCCGAGGACGGGCTTGCCGGAGGCGATGTATTTCCGCAGGGCGGCGAGTTGGGATTCGGTCGGGGTGCGGCGTCGCACGCTGACGATGAGGAGATCGGTCTTCTTGAGCTCTTCTTCCAGGCCGACGAAGTCGTGTTTGCCATCCTCGAGGTGGATGATGGAGATGTCGTAGTCCTTCTTCAGTTCGCTTTCAAAGAAGGCGGGAAGGGTGGTTTTGGTCTCGTATTCCCGCTCGGCGATAAGGGCGAGGATCCGGGGCTTTGCGGGATTCGCAAATGATGAGAGGGCTGTCAGCAAAAAGAGAATGAAACAGGCAGGAGACTTCATAGGTTCTTATACGCAGCCCGAGGAAAAACTTTCGCCTGGAGTTGGTTGCTGGAATTCACCGGGTGATCACTGGGAGATCAGAATCTCTGATTCGGGGATCCTCATTGGTGTAGTCGAAGGGGTGGAGTCATTGGAAGTCTGGCTCATTTCCTCATCGTAAATTTTGCGGACGGCGGGAGTGATGTTTTTGTCGGGGTTGGCGAAGAGGACGAAGGGAATGCCTTGGTTGCTGAGGGCATCATTGTCCAGGATGAGGACCTTGCCGCTGAGCGATTAAGCCACTTTTTGAACCGCATTTGAGAGTTCGTTCAAGTCGAGCTTTTCGCCGTTGGTGGAAATTTGATCACTGTTGATGATGTAGAGTTTGGTCTTCCTCAGCTGCATGATTAGGGCGCTCCTCCAGAGAAACGAAACCAATCAACAGGATCAAGAGGGTGATAGTGATCGATGATCTTTTCATGATTCGGGGCGATTTGATCCTGATTATTGGGTCGGGAAAAATACGCAGCCAGGTGTTATGACCGTTTCGCGACGCCTTCGATCGATGATTTCGATGGTAACCCCGGGGCACCTTTCCAAGGCCCATGCAGTTTCGGGGCGAAAGATCAAAGAGCTCCGAAGGGTAATGATGGGTGATACACTTTTATGAAAAAACCTCTCATACCTGCCTTGCTGGCCACCCTCGCGGTGGGACTTTTTGCTGCTTCGGATAAAAAAGAGTCCAAGGAGCACGGGCTGATTATGGCTGCGATGCCGAAAATCGAAGCTCCCGCCAAGAAACATCAGATCCTTTGCTTCTCAAAGCCCTACGGATTTCGTCATGATTCCATCCCAACCGGCGAGGTCATGCTCTCGGTGATGGCAGAGAAGACAGGCTTGTTTGAAGTGACCTTTTCCGAGGACCTTTCGAATTTTGAGCCGGAGAACATCAAAAAGTTCGATGCGATTTGCTTGAATAACAACACTCAGATTCAGAACGGTCTGAAGGAGCCCGCGCAGCGTGAGGCTTTGCTTAATTATGTGAAAAACGGGGGCGGCATTTTTGCGATTCACTCGGCGACCGACGGCGGATGGGATGAATACACCGAGATGATCGGCGGAAACTTCGATGGTCATCCGTGGAATGCCGGAGGGACTTGGGGACTGGTGAACGAGGACCCGACTCACCCTATCGTGAAGGATGTTTACGAAGGAAAGAGTTTCGAGCTCAAGGATGAGCTCTATCAATACAAGGGGTATGATCGCTCGAAGGTGCGGGTGCTGCTGGCTCTCGATATGAAGCATGAGGGAAACCTCAAGGAGAATGGCAAGCGTGCTGACAACGACTACGCATTGGCCTGGTTGAAGGAGTATGGCAAGGGCCGCGTCTTTGTGAGCGCTCTCGGTCACAACAAGGAAGTCTTTTACAACCCGGAGATTCTCAAGATGTGGGTGGAAGGCTTCCGCTTTGTCCTTGGTGAGACGGATGTTCCAACCAATTCGATTCCGAAGCCGTAGATCAAAATTCACGACACTACTTTTTCAAAGAAGAGGGGGACATTGCTGACGCAATGTCCCCCGATTTTTGACGGGTTCGGATCTGTTAGGGGACGGTGACGAGCACGCGACCGAAGCAACGAGGAACTAATGCGGGATCGCAGGGCTCGGAAACGATGACCCGTTCGAATTCGCCGCCTGCGATGGGCGTGATGGTGAGGGCGCCCGCCATTTCTACGAATCCGCTGAGCGAGTCCGAGCGCTGGGGGGTGTGCCTGAGGCTGCTGCCAACACGCCGCACGAACTCGAGTTCGAAGGAGCTTTCTCCTTCGTCATCGAAGGGGCGAGGGCTGGCGAGTTTGCCTCCGCTAATGGTGACGGCTGCGAGGTCCCCGTTGTTGGGTGTTTCGACGAGGGCCCAGAGATCCCCAAAATTAGCGGTTGTGGGTGCGGTGTCGGCTGCGATTTGAGTGAAGTTGCGTGCTTTGTTGATGCGCCAGTCCTGGAGGATTGCGGCGTTGCTGACACGATGGAGGAAGAAGGACTCTCCGTCGTAGATTCGGAGGGATACATCTCCGGTCACGGTGACTTCATCATATCCAATGAGAGGGTGGGAGAGTCCCAGTTCCAGGTTGGTATCGGTGATGGGGGTAGCCGAGAGAATTTCGGTGGCTTTATTCCAAGTGTAGGTGCCCCGCGCCATGCCATCCTGACCGGAAGGGTCACCTTGGTTGACTTCGCCGTGGAAGTAGATCCCGTTGGATTGGAAGACAAGGAGTCCGGAGTCGTCGGAGGATGAATCTTCGAATTGCCAGGCGCCTACGATTTCATCAAGCGATGCTGAGACCAGGGTCTGGAAGTCAAAGATGAGGTTTGTGCTGTGCTCAATATAGCCGGTTATTCCAAATCCACCGGCTCCGCTGGTCTCGGTGGTGTTCAAAAAACTGAGGTAAACGGAGTAAGGGTGGCCGGCGTCGAGAAATGCTGATGAGATATGTTGGAATGAGGGAGCTCATGCGCCGCCGAATAGAGTGACATTGGTTGCGTTTCCGGGATTGAGCGTGGTGACGCCCACTTCAACAGCCCAGCTTGTGGCAGCCAGTGGTTGGGTATTGTCGGAGCTTTGGCGATAGATGATGCCTTTGTCCATGAACCAGTCGTCCACTTGATCAGAGGTATTGATGATGGCAAAACCGGATGCTGCAAACTTTGCAGACGATTCCGGGCAGCCCTTGAGAAGGTTTGAGGTGTTACGGTGCTTCAGGCTTTACCAGGACACGGAAGTACCTCTGCACAGCTGCTGGGAGCTGGGTGGGGATCAATGGCGACGAGGTAGCCGTTGACGGAGTGGCGGCGGCGGGAATGTCGCTTCCGAGGGGCGTCCATGTTTCCAGGTCGAGGCTTGATTGAATCGTGTAGGTCTTGCCGGGAACACTCGACCAAGTGGCACTAAAGCGGTTGTTTCCGATGGTGAACTCTCTGAGGCCCAGGAACGACTTGGCATTGTTGGCTGCGGTGCCGGCGAGGAACTCGGAGAGGTTTGAGTACCCGTCGTGGTCAAAGTCGAGGTCACGATCGCCATCATCAAATGGGTTGAGGCCATTTGCGATTTCGTAGTCATCGGGGATGCCATCGCTGTCCGAATCTCCAAGGGTGTTGGAGGTGGAGAAGAGAACGGTGCTCAAAACGACACTCTCTGATCCAGCGATTCCCTGGCCGGTGATGACGAGGGTGACGTCGTCGGCATTGGCGGGGATGGCAGCTTCCAGAAGGAAGGTGTTGTCGAGTCGGACCGAGGCGTCTTCGTTAAGGGCATTGAATTCATCGCGATTTTTATGGGCGTTGTAATTCGCTGCACCGGTGGCGTAGACGGTCGCGTTTTCGAGGTCGGTTCCGGCGGCTCCGTTGTATCCGTTCAGGAATCCGTCGGGAGCGCCATTGACTCCGCCGGTGGTTCCGGTGGTGGAAGGAGCGCCGTCACCAACATCCCAAGGGGTGATCAGGTTGATCGTCGTGGCAATGCCTCCAACGGTGTAGATCAGCTCGGCTTTGAAGCGGTCAGTGGCTTCGAAGTTGGAGCCAGTGCTGGTATCAAGGACTTGCAGGCGGGCGCTGAAGAAAATTTCACCCTGGGCTGTTAAGTCGACCGTTTCACTGCGGACGACACGTAGAGCGGTGCCGGCGTTGTTCAGGGTCAGGGTTTTCGCGACGGAGTCGTTGATCCATTGGACCGCAGGGTTGGTGGCGAGGTCGGTATTGACGTCGGTCAACGATCCGCTGAGGTCACTCTGACCCACTGCGTAGCGTCCGGGGACGTCGACGCTGACGGACTGGGTGACGAGCGGGTAGCTGATGTCGGCGATGTCAAAGGTCAGGGTGCCGGGGGTCAGGGGCGCGGGAAGGGTGAAGGTCACCGGGCCGAAGGCTCCTGTTGTCGGAGTGGCTCCGCTGTTCTGACTGGTCCAGCTGGGGCCGCCGTTGCTTCCAGTGATGACAAAGTCGAAGGTGACGGTGTCGTCGCCAAAGCCCGGGCCATTTTCAACCCGGATGATGTTGGTCGGTCCGGTAATGGTGAGGGCTGGAAGGTCGAGGGAGATGTTGACCGTGGCTTGTCTGGCCGGGGCCAAGGCATCGCTGAGAACGATGGTCCGGTTTGCGATGAAGGGCGCGTATGGGCCGAAGGTGACAGGCTTGGCTGCGGAGTAGAGGCCGGCGGCCGGAGTCGAGTCACTGGTCCATCCGGTGCTGGCTCCGAGGTTGACTGGAGTGATGTAGAATGGGGCTGAGTAGCTATCGTCAGCAGGGTTGGGAGTGCCATTGTTATCAAAAACCAGAGGGCCTGCGTAGGCCTGGAGTCCAGGAGGAGCTTGCGAAACGGTGAGACCGCTGACGGTGAAGACTTCGCTGGTGGAATTGTTGATTCCCTCGATCACGAGCTGGACCGAGTTGGCGCTGGCTGGAATGACGTAGTTGAGGCTGTAGTTGTAGGTTCCGGCTACCGGAGCGAGTTCTTCTGCGCTCAAGTTCCCATCGGGAGTGAGGAGATCGTAACGGGTAATGAGGTTGACGGGCGCAGCGGTGTTCCCGTTGATGATGAGGTAAGCGACGAAGCTGTCTTCAATTTCGTTGCCGGAGGAGGTGTCGACGACCTCGAGGTTGCCGGAGAATTGAAGGTCGGGTTGTCCGGCTGTGCTCAGGACCTGGGAAGTCACGATGTAGCGTGATCCGTCACCACCGGGGTTGTTCATGGTGAGGGTGCGGGCGGCATCGTCGATGGTCCAGCCGGGAACGTTGATCTTGCCAATGGTTGAGAGGGGAAGATTGGTTTCAAGGAGGTTGTTGGAGGCGATGATACGCTGTGGAACGACTTTGACCGTGGTGGTGCAGGTGGCGCTTGCCGAGTCGGCAAGGACGAGGTCGAGCGTGCCGGAAGCGAATTCGGCAATGGGGATATTGGCAATTGCGACCGGGGTGTTGTATGCTCCGGTGCGTCCAATTAAGGAGCTGCTGGCAGGTCCGGCGACAATCCAGTTACCACTGACCGTGCCCTCGGGGGTGACGGTGACGTTGGTGCTGATGGTGTCATCGGCAGCATTTGCAGGAGTGTTTTTGGTGTCCCGGGTGGAATTGGAAGCCGTTCCCGTGATGAGGCAGTTGGTAGCCGTGGACTGGAGTTTGACCGCGAGAATCATATCCGAGCTGGTCGCGTTGTTGTTGCGAAGAGACATTGCCAAAGTGTGTACGCCGGGCGTGAGGCGCCCGATCGACTTGAGGACGACGGCATTGCCTCCGATGGCCGGGTCCACAACGGAGTTTCCGCCGGTCGTGGAACCCACGGGCAGTGAAAGGTCTGCGGTACGGATGGGTTCCTCGGTGTTCGCTGTTCCAGCTGAAAAAGTGAGGTATTCGTCGAGGACGGCTGCAGCAGTGTTGACCCTGAGGATGGGTTCACCATCCAGGTAGATGAAGCCACCATCGTCCAAGACATAGCGAATTTGAGGCGTGATGTAGAATTGGCCGTCGTTGGGAACAGTAAAGGTCGTGCGGAAGTAGGTGGCAAAACGCTCGCCGCTGGTTGGAGTCGTCAGGACGGTGCCGAAGGCGGAGAACTCGCCGGGAGCGGGGTCCGGGGTCGTCATGTAATTAATCGGGCCGTAGCCAATAGGAGCAACTCCTGCTCCGGCTTGAAATCCAACGTCTCCTGTGGAGAAGGAGGGGCCTGAATAGGTGCTGAAATTGGCTGCGGATGCATACCAAGGAGTCGTGCCATCGGGGTGCGGAGTCGTTGTTCCGGATCCGGCAGGCAGGGCACCGGCGGTCGGATGCATGTAGTTCCAAGAGTGATTCCAATCGATTTGGGTCGACTGGGCGTGCAGTTGTGCAGGCAGGTGCGTCAGGAAGGAGACGGCAACCAATGCCGTTGCGAGTGGTTTCATGGGATATTGGTGGTTTAGTTCGCCTCGTTGGGAGGTAAAGGGAGCGAGTGCATATGATAGACAAGATCGCTGGAAGAAATCTATCCGAATATGTTGGAAGGTCTCAAAATCTCCCGTTTGAATGAGGTATCCTACGGAATATTCAAGTGATCAGGGTCAATTGCGAAAGGGGGCGTTGAGCCGAGTTTATTGAAAGTAACCGAGTTAGGTCGGATTTAATGATGCAATGGTGCCTCATGTGAGACCCGCTGAAAGATTGGCCTGATTTTGAGCGAATACTTGAATTCGCTCATGAAGTCTCTTCGAACCCTTGCTCCCCTGGCCCTTGCTCTCCTCGTTCCTCTGCTTTTTCTGAAAGCCGAGCCCTCGAACGAGCCTCCGACTGAGCCCGCCAGCCCACGTCCGCTCAAGGCCCTCCTCATTGCCGGAGGTTGCTGTCACGATTACAAAGCCCAGCATGAAATTCTCTCCAAAGGGATCCAAGAGCGCGCCAACGTCCGCGTCGATGTCCTCTGGACCAATGACCGCTCGACCAATCCGCCGCTTCCCATCTACGACGATCCCAATTGGGCCGCCGGGTATGATATCATCATCCACGACGAATGCGCCGCCTCGAACAATGATCTCAAGATCATGGAGAATATCCTCAAGGTTCACCAAACGATCCCCGCGGTTCACCTTCATTGCGCGATGCATTCCTTCCGGAATGGCACCGACAAATGGCCCAAGCACCTCGGACTCCACTCCACCGGTCACGGTCCCCAGCTGCCTCTCGAGATCGAATACGTCAATCCCGAGCACCCCATCACCAAGACTCTCGAAAATTGGGTGACCCAAAACGAGGAGCTTTATAACAACCATGAGATCTTCGACGCTGAGCCCCTCGCACTCGCCACGCAAAAAGCGGGAGACCAGGAAAGCACTGCCGTCGTGGCCTGGACCAACACCAAGCAGGGTGCTCCGTCCTTCTCCACCACTATCGGTCACAACAACTACACCGTCGAAGATCCCCGCTACCTCGACCTCGTCACCCGCGGACTTCTCTGGGCTGCCGGAAAGCTCAACGACGACTATCTGAAGCCTTACACCGGTTCCAACGTCATCACCGAAATGGTGGACGCCCCGAATCCCATTACTGAAGCCAAGGCTCCCAAAGACGCCACTGTGGTCAAGGTGACGGCCAAAGATGTCCAAGCTGATGCCGGCCACTTCCCTTGGAAAGCGATCGATGGGGACGAAAGCACCCGCTGGACCGGAAACGGCCCCGCCATGCCCAACTGGCTCCAACTTGAATTTCAAAACCCCACCACCGTCACCTCCACCGAGATCCTCTGGGAGAAGCGCGACAATTGGTATCAATACAAAATCGAAACCTCTCTCGACGGTAAAACCTGGACCATGGCTCACGATGGCTCCGCGAACACCCGCCCGACCGACACGAAAGACAGTTTCAACGCCAAGGAGATCAAATTCCTCCGCGTCACCGTTCTTAAGCAGCAACACAGCCAGTGGCCCGCCATTTGGGAAATCCGCCTCACTGGAGAAAAGGGACCGCTCAAGCTTCACCCTTTCGGCATCAAAAATGAAGCCGCCAAGGCCAGCAGCAAAGGCCTCGAGAAATCGGGGAACATCAAGCCCTACATTCCCAAGCTGACCCCCGAAGAAGAAGCTGCCATCCTGAAGGACACCACTGTCCCCGAAGGTTTCGAGAAAACCCTCTTCGCTCCCTGGCAAGCCGCCAACTACCCCGTCTATGTGGCCGCCTCGCCCGGCGGTGATCTTTACGTCTCATCCGATGGCAATGGCTCCCTGGGTCGCGATCCCGGTCGTGGACGGGTCCTTCGTCTTCGTGATAACGACCACGATGGCCGCGCCGATGAGGTGACGGAATTTGTCCGCGACATCGATTCGCCCCGTGGCCTCATCTGGGATCACGACCGCCTTTATCTCCTTCATCCGCCGCACATCACCGTCTTCTTCGACCGCGATGGTGATGGCGTCGCCGAGGAATCCAAGCGACTCATCTCCGACATCGCCTTCGGCTTCAAAGACCGCCCCGCTGATCACACCACCAACGGCCTCGAAATGGGCATCGACGGATGGATCTACATCGCTGGCGGTGACTTCGGATTCATGAAAGCCACCGGCACCGATGGCCGCACCCTGCAACACCGGGGCGGGGGAGTCATCCGCTTCCGTCCCGACGGTTCCGGTCTCGAAATTTTCTCCACCGGAACGCGCAACATCCTCGGCACGCCCATGTCGCCAACCCTCGACATGTTCGCCCGTGACAACACCAATGACGGTGGCGGTTGGGATGTTCGCTTTCATCACTTCACCGGATTGAGCGATCACGGCTACCCGCGCCTTTATAAGAATTTTGAAAAGGAGCACATCCAGCCGCTTGCTGATTACGGTGGCGGCTCCGGTTGCGGTTCCGTTTACATCTCCGAGCCGGGATTCCCTGATGAGTGGAATAATGCCCCCTTCACCTGCGACTGGGGAAAAGCCGGTCTCTTCCGTCACACCGTGACTCCTTATGGCGCGACCTTTAAAGAAACTGCTGCGCCTGCAAACTTCATCAAAGTTTCCCGCCCGACCGATGCCGATGTCGATGGTATGAGCGCCGTTTATCAAGCGTCCTGGAAAGGCCCCGCCACCTTCAACTGGGCTGGTCCTGATCAAGGTTACATCGTCCGGGTCACCCCCAAAGGCTACAAGCCAGAGCCCATGCCGGATCTGGAAAAAATGAGTGACGCAGAGCTGGTCAAAGCCCTGGAATCGCCCTCGCACATCCGAACTCTCGCTGCCCAGCGCGCTCTGATTCGCCGACCGCTTGATCAAGGATCCCGGAGCGCGCTCTTGGCGCTGATCGAAGCGAAGGAAAAGCCCCTTTCTTCTCAAATTGCCGCTCTTTATGCCATAACGTTGAATAATCCAATCGAAGGCTTCGGCATCCTTGCACACGGCAGCCTAAATTCGCAGATCGAGCCCTATATCTTAAGAGCATACGCCGACACTCCGGATTCTTTGCATTCAGGTTCTCCCACGTTTTTCAAGAAGGCCATGACAAGTGAAAATCCACGTTCTGTCCTCGAAGCAATCATCGGAATCACCCGTTTGAATCAAGAGGCGGCTCTTCCAAGCGCGGCCCCCGCAATCGCCGAGCAACTTTCCTCCGACGATCCCGTCATCGTCCACACCGCCTATCGCGCATTGGCAAAAATGTCCGCTCATGAAGCCGCCTTTTCCAAGCTCGACTCCGACGACATCGACACCGGTAAAGGTGCTGCTTGGGCTCTCATGCGGATGCATAAGGTGGAGGTCATTGATGAACTCCTCAAGCGTCTGGCTTCGGAAAAGAGCGTTGAAAAACGTCGGCCCATTCTCGCCACCCTCGCACGTCTTTATCACAGAGAAGGTGAGTGGAAGGGCGACTCCTGGGGCACCCGCCCCGACACCCGCGGACCCTACTACGAGCCTGTCACCTGGGAGCAGTCCGAGCGCATTTTGAACGCTCTCAAAGCAACCCTCGACACCGCTCCTGCTGAGGAAGCCGGCTTCATTGTTGAGAAGCTCAACAAGAACCGCATTCAATCCAATGACGCCCTCAACCGCATCATCGAACTCGCCTCCAAGGACGATACCTTGATCGCCGCTGCCATTTCCCAAATTGCCGCTGCCGGCGATGCTCCTTCGAGCGCCATTCCTCTCCTGATCAAAGGGGCCCGGAATGTCGAGACGCCTCCGGGCGCTCTTGCCAATGCCGTGGCCATCCTCGCCAAGAGTGATGATAAGGATGCCCTTCCTGCCGCGCTTGTGGCTCTCACCACTCTCGATGGAGCGAAAGGATTCGGTAAAGACCAGGGCGCGGCCCGCGACGCCTTCCTCAACGCGCCCAAGCTTGAGAATCACCACCTCATCCTTGAAAAAATCGCGGCCGAAAAAGCCGACACTCCGGAAGGTCACTGGGCGTCCATGGCCGTTCTTCAGCTTGCTTCCCGCAAAGGGGGCAGCCCCGAGTCGCGTGAGATGTCCCTCAAGGCCATCGACCTTGCCTGGGCAGATCCCAAGCAACGTCTTGCACTCATCAAGGCCGCGAACGATCTCCGCAATCCTGTCATCAACGACCGCATTGCGATTGCGCTCAGTGATCCCGATGCCGCTGTTTCCAAGGCCGCCAAAGACGCCGCCGGCCGCTTGGAAATTCAAGCCCCCGGCGAAGACAAGACGCCCAAGATCGCTACCCTGAAAACTCCCGACGCCATCGCCCAGGTCACCGGGCACAAGGGCGACGCGGCTCTCGGTCAGGCCATCTTCGCCCGCGCAACGTGCAACGCCTGCCACACCGTTTCGCAGTCCGAAGCCCAGAAGGGCCCATACCTCGGCAACATCACCGAAACCTACCGTCGCAAGGAATTAGCCGAGTCCATTCTCGATCCCAACAAAACGATTGCCCAGGGCTTCGCGACCAACGTCTTCAGTCTCAAGGATGGCAAGGGCTTCGCAGGCTTCGTGACCGATGAGTCCGGCGACAGCGTCACCATTCGTGATATCGCGAGCACCGAGCACTCCTTCAAGAAATCCGAGATTAAGGACCGCAGCACCCTGCCAACTTCATTGATGCCTCCCGGCTTGATGGGGGGATTTTCGGTGCATGAAATGGCCAGCCTGCTCGACTACCTCGAAGCGCTCGCGAAGAAAAAGTAAGAGTGTTCGTGAAGAGATCCCTGTCATTTTAGCCTTGGAATTGATAGGTCGATTCGTGAGGTCTCTCGTTTGAGGGATCGGCGAAAGTGTGTTAAGAGAGTCTCTTTGGGTAACTCCGGTGATGAGCCTGGGTCCACCAAGGGGCGGGGATTGCTGTTAAGAAAATCTCATGAAAATTTGCTCGCAATCGGCGACGGCTCGCACATTTTTCCCATTGAATGGTAGGGCTGTCCCTTGCGGCGGATCTCGATTTCAAATTTGATTGATTATTGCATATAAATTTACGCAAATAGAAAAACTATCTTGAATACAAAATTATTCCGAGGGGGTGTCCTCTCGTCCTTGTTGTTTCCCTTGGCTGTTCTGCCCAATTTGGCTTCTGCCGACCTCCTTCTTTACTATGATTTCGAAGATGGAACTGATTCAATAATTGAGAACCTGGGAAGCCGGGGAACCGCAGGAACGCTGAATGCCAGCAGCTCTGCTGCAGAAAATCTCTTCGGTGCCGGAGCGCCCGGAGGTGCGACTCCCGGAGCTGCCCTTGTCATCGATGGTCGCCTCGGTGATCTCGTGACCACCAACTTGTCAGCAGAAGCGCTCGCTTTCTATAAGCCTGCGATGAGCGGGGTTCAAAATGAAGGACGTGTGTCCACCTATACCGCCGCATTCTGGGCTCGCCTTGATGCACCCACGACGGGAGATCGCTTCGTGATTGGCCAGGTCACTGCCCCGGCAGGTGGCACGGGCTTCCTCCACGAAGGTATCCGCGGAAACAAGGCCCACCTTGGCCACTATGCGAATGACTCGACCGGTAGTGCAAATCTTCAGACGGGACAGTGGGCTCACCTCACCTTCCGGGTGGCCAATGGATCACGGACGATTTTCGTGAACGGCGTGAAGGATTCCATTCCCTCCCTTCCCGGTGCCGGAGGTCTTCGCAATTCCGCCGACATCATCATCGGTGCTGCCGATGGCACGACCAATCGGGGATTCACCGGCGCGGTCGATGATCTGGTCATTTACGACGAGGCATTGACGGAAGGCCAAATTGCTTTCCTGGCCACTGGTGGTGATCCTCTCAACCTTCCTGTCTCCGCGCCCGTCCTCTATACGGCTCAAACGGGGCCCGGAGGAACCTGGAATCTCTATCAACTTGTCGGTGCGGTAAACGGGAACGGAGTTCCCGCGACCTGGTGGAATGCCCACAATGCCGCGATTACGAAAAGCGACCCTACCGGAACGACCGCCAAGTTGGGACACCTCCCGTTCATCGGCACTGAGCGCGAAAACGAAACCGTGAGAATCATGGCTTCGGGAATGATCAACTGGCTTGGGGGAACTGACAACAACACCTCGTTCACCAACCCGGCGCGGGCAGAAGGGACCTTCTTTTGGGCGAATGCCACCAGCAACTCCGGGGCACCGGTCGATGAGGCGTTGAGCTTCACGAAATGGGGTGCCAACGAACCCAACAATACTGTGAATGCCACCACCGGTCAGACCGGTGAAGATGCCATCACAATGAGAGCGGATGGATTCTGGAATGACAGCCAAAGCGGTATTCCGGGCACCGGTGAAAGCGAAGACGGAGGGGCCACTGCCCAGGTGATTCAGAGTTACCTCATTGAGTGGGACACCGAGTCTGCCAATCCCGTTGCGGGCGCGATCCAGGTTGGGCCGGTGCTTCCAGCCACCCTTCCGGGGACACCGGGATCCGGAACTTTTGCCGTTCGTAACATTAGCGGCTTCACGCCGATCAACACTCTCTATGAAGCGGGTGCGATTATCTCAAGCGGAGCCGGCACGATTGTTGATGGCTTCTCTCCAACGGTGAATTTCAGCGACCCTGAGAACCTGGGAAACCGGGGATACTTCCCGGGAGACAACGCGTTCCCCGGCGATACCGGAGCAGATGACAACTATTTCATTACGGTTGCCAAAGCCCGGATTCAGATCGATACCGCTGGCGATTACACCTTCGGTGTTTTTGGCGATGATAACTGGGCACTTCGTATTGTTGGTCAAAATTGGACCAGTAGCACCGGAGCGGTGATTGACCCTTATGATGCCACAACGGTAGCTTCTTCCTTTGCTGGTGGATCAGGGCTTGCCCGGGTTTTGCTCACCGAGGGAACCTACGAGATCGAACTCGTTCACCTTGAGCAGACCGGCGGAGCCCAGTTGGAACTCTTTGCCGCACCGGGGGTATTCACCTCACGGAACCAGACCCAGAACTGGCGTCTCGTTGGCCATGAAGCCGGTGGAACGGTGAATCTGCCCACGATGAAAAACGCTTGGGCTGGTAATACAACCGTACCGCCATCGGCGACCTTGATCACCACTACGGCTCTCGCGGATACCGCTCTCACGAACGGGCCGCTTACAGCCTTCACGAGCAACGCACTGAATTTCGCGGATCCCCAAAACGCTGGTGGCGGTGGCTTGTTCGGAAGTAACAATCCGTTCCCGAACGACACTGCCGCGGATGACAACGACTTCGCTTTGGAAGCCAGTGGAACCCTCGTCATTCCTGCCGATGGTCTCTATCAGATTGGCTTCCGTGGTGACGATGGGGGCTACCTGACCATTACCGGAGGGACCTTCCTTTCGGTGGTTCAGGCCGGAGGTGCCATCGCCGCCGGCAATGCCACCCGCATTCAGTTCGCGGGTACCACCGGGGATAGTTTCACCACTGGAAATATCTACCTGACTGCAGGTGAGTATCCCATCCGTACCGTCTTCTTCGAACGGAGTGGCGGAGCGCACTACGAAGTCTTTGCCGGGCAAGGATTCAATGTCGAACTCCTTGCTAGCGGCGGAGTAAATTCCAAAGTTGATGAAGTTGCCGGAATTCCCCTCGTCGGGAGTAACGGGGCAGCGTTGGCGATCACGGAATTCGTTGTCTCGGGAACAGCCCGGCCTTCGCTGACCTTTTCGTCAAAATCATCGGCCACCTGCACCGTTCAGCGTTCCACGGATCTGAATACCTGGGTTGATGTTCTCACAGGAATCGCTGGAGATCCCTCTGGTTCGACGTCGGTCATCGATTCCTCGGTGTCGTTCGAATCAGCCCAACGACGTTATTTCTACCGCGTGATCCTTGAGTAAGGTTGCTTGATTCTCAATTGGAAAAGGATCACGGATCTCATCCTATCTTCAAAACGCCCTCAATAGTTGACTATCGAGGGCGTTTTTTGAACTGCCGGTGTCGATACGTTCAGAACATCACGATGGGGTCGGGGTCGGGGCCGATGTCGAATGGAGTGATGATCTGTTAGATTTATCGACATGAATGTAATTCATTCATGTTGGCTCCATGTCTGCTCCATGTCGGTCGTTGTGAGCACGTTTACAAGTGTCGCACGTTTCAACCAAAAAACTGACTACAATGAAAATCGAAAATAATAAGTTCCTCCTTCCTCTGAGCGCAGCTGGCTTCCTCGTCGCCGGGCAGGCCCAAGCCGGTGATCTGACTGCAGGTCTCTCCCTTGATTACAACTCACACTTCATCTCCTACGGTTTTGATGTCTGGGTTGATGGAGACGATCCCCAGGGAATCTTCAATCCAAGTCTGTCTCTTGATTATAAAATTAGCGACGCCTGGTCGTTGAACGCTGGATTTTGGCTCGACGTTAATGATAACGGTGGCGGCCCTTTCGAAACCGTTGAAACCGACGTCTGGATTGGTGCGGCTTACACCTCCGGGATCACCACGGCCTCGCTGACTTTGCAAAACTGGCAATACGGAGGCACCAGTGAGGGGATCCTCGACCTTGGTTTTTCATTCGACACTTTCCTGAGCCCTTCCATTACGATTCACAAACGCCTCGATGAAGGTGCAAGCGGTGGGTTTAATGGAACCTTCCTGGTTCTCGGTGCCGAGCACACCTTCGACGTCACTGATAAGTTCAGTGTGAGCATCCCTGTGTCGTTGGGATTCGCGATGGACGAGTTCCACACCACGGAAGAGGGATACGGATTCGCGTCGATTGCCCTCCAGGGAAGCTACGCCTTCAACGATATGACCTCCTTCAACTTCGGTACCACCTTCTGGGACACTGATGATGAAGTTGTGGGCAATGCTGAAGATTCCTTTGTCGCCTTTAATGCCGGTGTCTCATTCAGCTTCTAAGATCTACTTAATATTTCTAGATTCATGAAACTCAAATCATTAACTCTGGCCGCTGCGGCTTTGGTCACCAGTCTCTCGCCTACCATGGCTGCTGAGACGGTGAAAGTGGGTGTTCTTCATTCCCTCAGTGGAACGATGGCGATTTCCGAAACCTCGCTTCGCGATGTCCTCCTCTACACCTTCGATGAGATCAACGCCAACGGTGGAGTTCTCGGTAAGAAGATCGAGCCCGTCGTTGTCGATGGAGCTTCCGATTGGCCACTCTTCGCAGAGAAGGCCGAGGAACTCCTGGTGAAAGAGAAGACCGCGGTCACCTTTGGGTGTTGGACCTCGGTGTCCCGGAAATCTGTCCTCCCCGTTTACGAGAAGCACAACGGACTTCTTTTCTATCCGGTGCAATACGAGGGTGAGGAACTTTCGAAGAATATCATCTACACTGCGGAAGCGGTGGGCCAGCAAGCGATTCCCGCTGTTGACTACCTCCTCGAGGATGGGATGAAGAAGTTCTACCTCATTGGAACCGATTACGTTTATCCGCAAACCACCAACCTTGTTCTCTTTGAGTATCTCCTTTCTAAAGGTGTGTCTGTCGAGAACATCGGCGGCGGTCTTCGTAAGGACGCCGAAGGTACAGTGATCTCGGCAGGAAATTACACTCCCTTTGGGCACTCGGACTTCCAGCAAATCCTTGCTGATATTAAGAAGTTCAGCGCCTCGGGTGATGCTTGTGTCATCAACACCATCAACGGAGATGCCAACGTTCCTTTCTTCAAGGAGTTCGCCGCTTCCGGTCTGACTTCCGAAGATTGTCCGGTAGTTTCTTTCTCGATCTCCGAGGATGAATTCCGGGCTCTCCCGGCGAAGGATCTCGTAGGTCATCTCGGCTGCTGGACTTACTTTATGTCCATCGACTCTCCTGCGAATAAGAAGTTCAAAGATGGGTTCCAGGCTTGGTTAAAAAAGACCGACGTGGCCGGAGTGGTGAAAGAAAACCGTGTCACCTGTTCCCCCATGGTGCTTTCATACAATGGTGTCTATCTTTGGAAAGCAGCCGTTGAAAAAGCGGGGAGCTTCGACGTTGATAAAGTCACGGCAGCTCTTGAAAGCGGAATCTCATTCGATGGACCTGGCGGGACTGTGACCTCGCAAAAGAATCACCACGTGACCAAGTCGGTCTTCATTGGTGAGACCCTGGAGACAGGGCAGTTCAGTATTATCGAATCCTATAAGGATGTCTATGGTGAGCCGTTTCTCAAGGGAACTTTCAGCAAATAGCCTGACTTTTCGGACATCCGATCGGTAATTTTTATAGTGGGATTTTCATGACCAATCCTCGTTCCGGCCACCGGTCCCGGAGCGGGGATTTCTTATATTCTCATCCTGTATGTCCAATTACGGAGCCATCACCTGACTTTGAGAAACTATGGTTCAAGTTGGCACTCAATGTGCATTAGATCATTCGTCTATGAATCTAACAGAATCTCTCAAGCGCCCGTTGTCGTTGGTGCTCATGTTGCTGGCCATGGTCGGGCCGGTGAAGGGGGAAGAGACGGAGGCCCGTCGCTTGTTAGAAAAGCTCATTCTGGCCAGCGGGGAGGAGCAGAAGTTGGTGGTCGAAGATCTCTATGATCATGGCGACACGATCATCAAGGAAGTCATCGAAGGATGGCGGATTGGTGAGATCTCTGTGGTGGAAGTTGAAGGAGTTCCGACACCACTGCTGAAGCGAGGTGACGCCCACTACGAAGAAGTGGTGACGGGTAAAAGATTTTCAGGAGGGGATGGTGGAACGATCAACCGTGCTTCGCGAAATCTTCGCAAGAAACTTCGTAACGTGGTCGACTTTCTGGATCTCAGTTCGGATGAGCCCAGGGGTCGGATCGATGCTGCGATGAAACTGGGCCTCAGTCAGAAGCCCGACTATGTCGAAGTTTTAGAGGAACGGGTTGGAAGGCAAAAGGATCCGGCGGTCCTGGAGGCATTCGAGGATGCCCTCAATATTTCTCTTCTCAAAAATGGTGACGATGCCCAAAAGTTGGAAGCGGTGAAGGAGTTGGGCCAGAGTGCATCGTTTCCGGCCCGGGACTTTATTGAAACCCTGCGATCCGAAACAGAAGCGACAGGTGGACCGGGATCGGCTGGTTTGGTTAAGGCCTGTGTGGCGGCTCTTGATCTCATTGATCGTGAGCAAAAAAGAATGGAATTCTTTGGTGCCTTGGTCCGGGGACTGAGCACCGGATCAGTTCTCCTGCTGGTCTCATACGGCCTGGCCATCACCTTTGGTTTGATGGGGGTGATCAATATGGCCCACGGGGAGTTTATCGCGATCGGTGGGTATACCGCCTACGTCATTCAGGGGATTTTTGAAAGTACCTACGGGGTTGGCTCTTCCGGATATGAATGGTATTTCGCGCTCGCCCTGCCGGCCTCGTTCTTTGTCGCAGCCTTCTTTGGAGTTCTTTTGGAGAGGGGCGTGATTCAGTTCCTTTACAACCGACCGCTGGAATCACTCCTCGCGACCTGGGGAATCTCGATGATTATTCAGCAGGTTATTCGTTTGAAGTTTGGAGCCGCCAACGTGGCCGTCTCGTCTCCTCAATGGCTTTTCGGAAGTTACGAATTTCACGGGGTCTCGATGTCCTACAACCGACTTTCCCTGATTGCCTTCGCGATCTTTGTGATCGTAGCAACCTGGTTCCTCTTAAACAAAACGAGTTGGGGATTACACATTCGCGCCACGATGCAAAATCGCAAAATGGCCTCCAGCCTGGGGATTAGATCCTCGCGGGTCAACATGATGACTTTCGCTTATGGCTCCGGTTTGGCCGGGCTGGCGGGTGCCTTCCTTTCGCAGATTGGCAACGTCGGACCTTCGATGGGTCAGACCTACATTGTTGATAGCTTTATGGTGGTCGTTGTCGGCGGAGTTGGGAACCTGCTCGGCGCTGCCTTGTCCTCGCTGGGGATTGGGGTGGTTGATCAGGGCTTGCAGCCACTTCTTGGGCCGGTGATGGGAAAAATCACGGTGCTGTTTGGCATTATCCTCTTCCTGCAATTGCGACCAGGAGGCCTCTTTCCGGCAAGAACCCGAAGCCTCGAAGATTAAATGATTGCTGCGTTCAAACCATTCGAAGCTCGTTCGGAGAAGATCACCTTCTTCTCCATCCTAGCCGTGCTCGTGCTGATGCTCCTCCTGAATATCATGGTGGGTGAAGGTTCCGCCCTTCATGTTCCGAACTACACTTTGGGGAACTGGGGAAAGTATCTCTGCTACGCGACTCTCGCGATGAGTCTCAATATGCTCTGGGGATACACCGGACTTCTTTGCCTCGGGCAATGCCTCTTCTTTGCCCTGGGTGGCTATGCCTTCGGAATGCATCTCATGCTCATGACGGTGGATTACGGGAAGGTTCCCGAGTTCATGCAATTCATGGGCTACCTCGAACTCCCGGGCTTTTGGTATCCCTTCTACAATCCGTTCTTCGCAATTTTCGCGGTGATGCTGGTGCCCGGATTGGTGGCATTTGTCTTCGGCTTTCTGGCCTTTCGCTCACGAATCAAGGGGGTCTATTTTTCCATCCTGACTCAAGCCTTGACCTATGCCGCAACCATTCTCTTTTTCCGAAATGAAACCGGGTTTGGAGGGAATAATGGCTTTACCAATTTTAAGATTCTCTTCGGAGGAGACCTCCGTAGCGTGGATGCCACCCGCTGGTTGTTCGCGGCCTCAGGAGTTCTTCTGCTCCTGGTTTACTGGCTGATTGCCTGGCTGCTGAACACCAAGCTTGGCAAGGTTCAGCAGGCCATTCGTGACTCTGAAAACCGGGTCCGTTTTTCGGGTTACTCCACGACTCACTTCAAGCTTTTTGTCTTTGTAGTCTCGGCCATTGTCGCAGGTCTGGCCGGAGCTCTCTATGTGCCCCAGGCCGGCATTCTAAACCCCAGTCTCATGGAGCCCAAGATCGGCTTGGATATCGTGGTGTGGGTTGCGGTTGGTGGACGGGGGACCAAGGTGGGACCCATCATTGGCGCGATCCTCGTGAGTGCTCTCAAAAGCTATACCACGAGCGCTTTCCCCGATTTCTGGCTCATTATTCTCGGCGGTCTCTTTGTCTTTGTGGTGCTCTTCATGCCGGATGGCATTGTTGGCCTGGCGAAGAATTTCTGGGCACGCTTTCAAACCAAGGAGGCCACATCATGAATCCACTGTATCGCGATACTGATCTCGTCCTCTCGGCTGAAGGCGTGCACCGTTCATTTGATGGCTTTAAGGCCATCAATGATCTCAACTTCTATCTGGGGGAAGGTGAACTCCGCACCGTCATCGGACCGAATGGGGCCGGCAAGAGCACCTTCATGGACATCATCACGGGGCGAACTCGGCCGGATGAGGGAACGGTAAAATTCCACGAGTCGAATGGACATGACATCGATCTCACCAAGCTGCCGGAATACAAGGTTAACCGCCTTGGCATTGCGCGTAAATTCCAGACGCCTAGTGTCTATAACCAGCACACCGTTTTTGATAATCTCCTTCTCTCCCTGAACCGCCCACGTGGCGTCTTTAAAGGGCTTTTCTACCAAATGACCAAGGGTGATCGCGAGGAGATTGAAGAGGTTCTCGAAACGATTCGCCTTCAGGATCGGCGGAGCGAATTGGCGGGATTCCTCTCCCATGGTCAAAAGCAGTGGCTTGAAATCGGGATGCTGCTTGCTCAAAAACCACGCATCCTTTTGGTTGATGAGCCCGCCGCCGGAATGAGTGACGAGGAGACCGAGCGGACCGGCGAACTTCTTTTGAGTCTCGAAGGGAAGCACAGCGTGGTGGTAGTGGAGCACGATATGGAGTTCGTGCGTCAGATCGCCCGCCGCGTGACCGTTTTGCACCAGGGACATGTTTTGAAGGAGGGGAGCTTTGACCACGTGTCGAACGATCCCGAGGTGAAGGAAGTCTATTTAGGAAGGCAAGCCCATGGGTAATCTTTTAGAGCTTAAAGAAGTCGAAGCCGCGTATGATCAATCGGTCATTCTGCGGGGAGTGAATCTGGAAATCCCACCCAACTCTGTGGTGGCCCTCTTGGGCCGGAACGGGGTCGGTAAGACCACGACTCTGCGAACCATCATGGGACTGGTGAACACGACGGCTGGCGAGGTGATCCTCGATGGCAAGAAGCTCGGACGCGCCAAGCCTGAGAATCGAGCCCGCATGGGGATCGGCTACGTCCCCCAGGGCCGAGACATCTTTCCGATGCTGACGGTTTGGGAGAATCTCAAGGTGAGTCTTTCGATTTATGGCAAAGAGTCCGCCGATCGCTTGGATGAAGTTTACACCCTCTTCCCAGTCTTAAAGGAGATGCTTCACCGAAAGGGCGGCGTTCTCAGCGGTGGACAGCAACAGCAACTCGCAATTGGTCGAGCCCTCCTGACCCGGCCCAAGGTTCTCGTGCTTGATGAACCGACCGAGGGCATTCAACCGTCAATTATTGATCAGATCGAGGACGCCATTCTTTACCTGAAGAAGACCTACAAAATGAGTATCCTGCTGGTGGAGCAATATCTTGAGTTTGCCAAAGCGGTTTCCGACCGATTCTACATTATGGACCGCGGAACGATGCTCACAGGTGGAGCAATTTCCGAGCTTTCCGAAGATCTCATCTCCCGTCACCTCACTGTTTAATTCCATGCACCTGACACCCAGAGAACGAGAAAAATTGATGGTGGTGGTCGCTGCCGATCTGGCACGCCGTCGGCAAGCTCGCGGATTGAAGCTGAACTACCCGGAGGCCGTAGCCATCATCACATACGAAATTTTTGAAGGTGCCCGCGATGGGCAGTCGGTGGCGCAGCTCATGGATGAAGGAACGCGGATTCTAACCAAGGATGATGTCATGGAGGGCGTCGCTGGAATGATTCACGACGTTCAGGCCGAAGCGACTTTCCCCGACGGAACCAAGCTCGTCACCGTTCACAATCCTATTCAGTAATTTTATGATTCCCGGAGAACTCATCCCTAAAAAAGGGCCGCCACTCATCGCGAACGCGGGGCTTGAAACGGTCACCCTGATCGTCGCGAATACGGGTGATCGTCCCGTTCAGATTGGTAGTCATTTTCACTTTTACGAAGTCAACTCAGCCCTCGATTTTGACCGGGAAGCGGCACGGGGATTTCGCCTGAATATTGCCTCGGGAACAGCAGTGCGATTTGAACCAGGTGATGAGAAGGAAATCGAACTCGTCGCTCTCGCCGGTGAGCGGGTGGTGTGGGGATTGAACGGGAAAATTAACGGAGCACTTTAAGATCATGGCCTTGGAAATTTCACGCGAAAAGTATGCCGAGCACTACGGTCCCACGGTGGGCGATCAAGTGCGATTGGGTGACACTGAATTGATCATCGAGGTCGAGCGCGATCTCATTGCCGAGGGCGGAGGCTACGGTAACGAAGTGAAGTTTGGAGGCGGCAAGGTCATTCGCGATGGCATGGGGCAGTCGTCCTCGGCTCTCGATGCGGAATGTCTCGATCTCGTCATCACCAACGCGACGATTCTCGATGCCGAATTGGGGATCATAAAAGCCGATCTTGGCGTCCGTGACGGACGAATTGTTGGAATTGGCCACGCCGGGAATCCCGGGATTCAAGATGGCATCGGGTCGGTCATTCCGGATCCGGTGACGGGGAAAATGGATCCCATGATCATCGGAGCAGGCACCGAAGCGATTGCCGGAGAAGGAGCAATCCTCACGGCGGGGGGCATAGATGCCCACATTCACTTTATCTGCCCGCAGCAAATTGATGAAGCCATTGCCAGTGGAGTCACGACTATGCTTGGCGGTGGAACCGGTCCCGCGACGGGCACGAACGCCACGACTTGCACGCCGGGTGCCTGGAATCTTCATCGGATGTTGGAAGCGGCTGATGAGTATCCTGTCAATCTGGGGTTCCTGGGAAAGGGTAACTGCTCTCAACCCGAACCTCTTCGCGAGCAAGTTCGGGCTGGTGCAATCGGATTGAAGCTCCACGAAGATTGGGGGACTACTCCTGCCGCGATCGACACCTGTCTTTCGGTCGCCGATGAGATGGATGTGCAAGTGGCCATCCATACCGACACGCTCAATGAATCGGGGTTTTTGGAAGATACTCTCGCGGCCATTAACGGCCGCACTATCCACACCTACCACTCCGAAGGGGCGGGTGGGGGGCATGCTCCTGACATCATGAAGGTGTGTTCGTATCCCAACGTCCTCCCGTCTTCGACCAATCCGACGCGGCCTTTCACCGTGAATACCCTCGATGAGCATCTCGACATGCTCATGGTCTGTCATCATCTCGATTCCAAGATTCCAGAGGATGTCGCCTTTGCTGATTCGCGAATTCGACCGCAAACCATCGCGGCCGAAGACATGCTGCATGACCGTGGTGCGATCTCGATTATTTCTTCCGATAGCCAGGCCATGGGGCGGGTGGGCGAGGTAATCTGCCGGACCTGGCAGACGGCTCATAAGATGAAGATTCAGTTCGGACCGCTGGCTGATGACTCCGGCGAACATGGCGCTGCTGATAATTTTCGAGCGCTTCGCTACATCGCGAAATACACCATCAATCCTGCCATCGTGCACGGGATGTCGACCGAAGTTGGCTCCTTGATGGTTGGAAAGCTCGCCGACATGGTGCTTTGGAAGCCCATGTTTTTTGGGGTAAAGCCGGAGTTGATTTTGAAGGGCGGCATGATCGCCTGTGCCAACATGGGGGATCCCAATGCCTCCATTCCCACTCCGCAACCGACCTTCTACCGTCCCCAGTTTGCGGCTCACGGGAAGGCCCGTGCCAAGACCTGTGTGACCTTTGTGAGCGCGATCTCATTGGAAGAAGGACTGGCCGATCAATTGCAGGTTTCCAAGAAATTGGTGGCGGTGAAGAACACTCGAAAGGTCTCCAAGCATGACCTTCTTTTTAATGACCGTTGTCCGGATATTCAGATTGATCCCGAGAGTTACCGGGTGACGGCAGCCGGTGAGGAGCTGACGTGTGAGCCTCTGAGCGAAGTTCCTCTGGGACAACGATACTTCCTCTTCTAATGGCGGTGCTTCTCAATCGTGTCGGTGAAGCCAGCGCGGAGGCGGTGGTCGTGGAGGTGGAAAGGATCGACCTTTGGAAACGTCGTTGGCGCGGCATCGCCGGGAATGGCGTGGAAGTGGCCGTGATGCTGGATGGCCCGGCCCGAAATGGAGACACGCTTTATGGCGATGACAGTTGCTTTCGTATTGCGCAGATTGCCGAGGAGGTCGTGGTGATCGCGATGCCCGGGGATGCGGAGTTGGCGGCCAAGATCGGATGGTATCTTGGGAATCGTCATATTCCGGTGGAGGTGAGATCCACTGAACTCCTTGTCGAAGATTTTTCGACCCTGACAGATTCTTTGGAGAGAATCGGAATCGCTTTCGAGAAGCGTCAGGATGTTTTGAACTGCCGCCCCCACTCGGAGGACCACCGACACTAGCGATGATGGAAGACGATTCGATGGGCATGATGCTCCAGTTTTCCGACAGCACTCTGCCGGTCGGAAGCTATGCGCATTCCTTTGGTCTCGAAGGAATGTGTCAGGCGGAAATGATCAAGACCGTCGATGATCTTCGACTCTTTCTGGTGCGTGACGTGAGTCATAGTTTGATGACCGTTGATCTTCCTCTCATGTTGCGGGGATATCAAGCGGCGCTCGAACTTGATGGCGAGTTAATCCGGCATTGGGACGAGGTCGCGTGGGCGATGAGACCAACCCGGCAACTTCGTGAAGCGGCGGGCCGGATCGGGCGGCAGACGTGGCTCTTATATCAAAAGACGTGGCGGGAGTTGGAAGGGGGTTCCTTCGTGCATTATCAGGCACCGATTGTGAGTGGCGTGATTTTTGCGGAACGGGGAGTTTCCTCAAAGGCCGCATCGTGGACGGTGGTTTATCAAACATTTTCAGCCTTGGTGCAGAGTGCGCTGAAGCTTTTACCCCTCGGACCCAGCGCGGTGCAGTTGGTTTTACGGGATGCTCTTGTGGCAATTGGCGATGAATTTGCGGTGGCTTCGGCAATCTCTGACGAAGAGCTTGGGAGTTTTAATCCACTCTGGGACATCGCGGCCAGTCGTCACGAACGGGCCGACGCACGACTCTTTATTTCATAACATCATGAGCGATCAAAAAGCAATTCGAGTGGGCATCGGTGGGCCGGTGGGTTCAGGGAAATCGACTCTCTGTCTGACCCTCTGTCGGCACTACGGAGCGAAGCGAAACATGGCGGTCATTACGAACGACATCTACACCAAGGAAGATGCGAGGATGTTGATTGAGGCTTCGGCTTTGCCGGAAGAGCGCATCATTGGGGTGGAAACCGGAGGGTGTCCCCATACCGCCATTCGCGATGATATTTCGATGAACCTCGAAGCTGTGGATGAACTTGAATCGCGATTCGAGGGGCTGGAGTTTATCTTGATCGAAAGCGGGGGTGACAACCTCACCGCGACCTTTTCGCCCGAGTTGGCGGACGTCTTTATCTACGTCATTGATGTCACGGAAGGAGGGGATATTCCACGGAAGGGAGGCCCGGCGATTGTTGGTTCGGATCTGCTGGTGGTGAACAAGGCAGACCTCGCACCCTATGTGGAGGTGGATCTTAAGCGGATGCATTTCGATTGTTCCTCGAAGCGGGGAGAGCGACCATTTCTGATGACGGATTTGAAGTCCGGTCGGGAGGTTGACGAGTTGATTGCGTGGTTTGATCGTGCTGTTTTATTTACGGATGTTGGGTAGCCTACAGAGTCAGGCTTCGCTGGAGTTTTCAGCGGATTCGGATGGACGCACGGTGCTTTCGAAGCGTCGTGCCGGAGGGCTTTTTCATGTCGCCAAGCCCTACTGGGACGGGCGGGCCCTTGGGGTGCAGTTGGTGAATCCGACGGCGGGGCTATTCGCGGGGGATGAGATGGAGCTCCAGGTTCAGGTGGGAGGCCGAGCCCAGGTGGAGTTGACTTCGCCCAGTGCGAGCCGGTTTTATGCGATGCATGATCGCCCCGCAAAGATTCGTCAGCACTTTAGCATTGGGAAAGAAGCGTGCCTGGAATACCACCCGAACTGGGTCGTTCCGCAACAGGGTTCGTCCGTGACGCAGGAGACTCGGATCGATGTTGCGAATTCGGGTGAGTTGGTCTTTTTTGATTGCTTGTCACCCGGTCGTGTTCGGCATGGTGAGCAATATCGCTATCAACGCTACGCAAGCTCGTTGGACCTCCGCTATGGTGGAGAACTGAGAGCGAAAGAGCGAATGGTTTTGGAGCCGGATCAAGCTGGTTGGCCTCTCTTAGTTCCGGGTTGGGACGTCTGCTTTTATGGTGCCGTTTGGTTCGCAGGGGCGGGCGTTGAGGATTGCTTCGAGCAACTGGCGGCGCTTGAACGAGAGCTTTCAGGGGATGGCGTGATTTGTGGTGTAACGACGCAGGGGCAGGGAGTTGCGGTCCTTCGTCTTCTGGCGGCACGGAGCCTGCTTATCAAAAAAGCCTTCATCGAAGTTCGCAAGGCTGCAGCGCCCTTTTTTCCCATCCTTCAACGAGACCAACGAATTCCACAATGATGATTAAAACAATGAGCTCAAAAATTCCCGCCGCCTTCCTTCTGGTGCAGATGTTTCTAATGTCAGCAGCCTCCGCCCACCCAGGCCCCGCCGGACACACTCACCCGGATGAGTGGCCCTTTGAGGTGCTCGCCCTGCTTGGGGTGATCATCTTCTCGGCCTTTGTCTTCAAGTTTGTCTGGAGGAAGAGCTCGAGAGCTCCTTACCCCTGACCTTCTTGGAAAACGTGAATATCCCGTTGCGGGAAGGGAATGCTGATGCCGGCGGCATCGAGGGCCTTCTTGACCTGCTCGTTCATGGCGAAGTGGACGCTCCAGTAGTCCGGGGTCTTTGCCCAGACCCGCACGGTGAGATTCACCGAGCTGTCTGCGAGTTGGCCGACGACGATTGTATATTCGGGGATTTCGCTGATCTCGGGGATTCCCTTGATCACTCCGGCGATGACTTCGCGGGCCTTGTCGATGTCGTCGTTGTAGCCGATGCCGAAGCTGAAATCGACGCGGCGATCAGGCAGGGCGGAGGAGTTGATGATGGAATCATTCTGGAGCTTCCCGTTAGGGATGTGGATCATCTTGTTGTCTCCCGTGATGAGAATGGTCTGGAAGATTTCGATCTTGTTAACAGTGCCAATGAAGCCCTGGACTTCGATGACGTCGCCCACCTTAAAGGGGCGGACGATCAGTAGGATGACCCCGCCTGCGAAGTTCTGCAGAGTTCCACTCAGTGCGAGGCCAATCGCGAGACCAGCCGAGGCGAAGAGGGCGGCGAAGGAGGTGGCCTGAATACCTGCGGTCGAGATCGCGGTCACGACCACTCCGGCCTTCACGAGCATCGTGAGGACGGAAGTGAGGAAGGGCTTGAGGGTTGGGTCGATGTGGCGGCGATCGAGGGCTTTTTCAAGCAGGCGGCCAAGAATTCGGGCAACCCTCCAACCGATCAGCAAGGTCAGTGCGGCCAATAGCAGTTTGGGACCCCAGATTGCGGCTTGGTTCCAGAGGAGTTCGACAAACATTTGCGGATCGGTATTGATTTCGGCGAGCAAATTCATGCCCCAAAAAAGATCAATTTGGTGATTTGTCACGGGCGAATCGAGATTCTTGATTCATGGCCATCTTGAAGCTTCTCAAATGAGGGCCCGCTGGAGCTGCCCCATCTCTTCCCGGATTGATTCCTGGTCTGGATTCTCGAGGGTGCCGGCGACGAGCCCTTTGACGGTTTCACGAAAGTCCCGACGGAGCCGTTGGAGCGCTTTGTCACAAGCTTCGGGGGAGATTGTGAGTTCTTGAGCGATCGTGTTAGGGTCCAACCCAATGCTGCTTTCAGGGGTAAGAAAGCGGGTAAGGATCTGAAATTTGTTGAGCGGCTCCATTGTCTTTCCGGCCTGCTCCTAAGCTGGGCAATCGAAGTTCGGATGGCGGTGCGGGCCCATTCACGCTCGAAGTCGAGCGTGTCATCGCTACTGGTAGGCGAATGGTCGCCCAGCCATTCCTGGGCATCGTGGGAAGGCCGCCCCCGATGCCGGGCAAAGGCATACAGGGGGGAACCAATAAGTCTCACAGATCCGCGCGAAATTCTGGTCGCGGATCGCCGTTCTCTGCTCATTTTTCAATGAGATTATAAGAGTCCAGCAGGCGCTGGAAAAACCTACCCAGGATTGATTCTGCTTCGATGTCATGGCGGGAGTGGGTTCTTGAGTGAAATCTTTTGTAACTGATCCGCCAAAGGACTGGAAGTTTCTAATGTTACCAACTCGTTGATCCGCTGCGCCAAGGAATGTCGTTGCCTCCTCCCATCAGGGAGTCGGCGAGATCCGTTCTCCGGATGTTTTGATGAAGGGGAGTTTCCAGTAGTGATTGCCTTCCTGCCACCACCGCTGGGGGAAGGGCTCCGCATTGGCGATGTCACTCAATCCAGCACCCTGCCCTGCAAACCACCAGGCCGGGGCGTAGGTTTTCCAGGCGCCATCGAATTACTTGACTCCGAATTGATGATCGACGTGGCGTCCGGGGTTTTGGCGGTAGTCGTCATCGTCTTGGATGAGATCGATGAGCGTTTGGACGGTGGTTGACGGCGTCATCATCCTCGAGGAGCCCGGTCCAGAGGCAGGATTGGCAGACTCCTCCAAGGAGCTGTTGGTCTAAAAGGGCACCGTGTTTTTGACAGTGGGTCGGTGACGATGAGGCGGGAGTTGGTTGTGAATGAGGTGGCACGAGGAAAGATTTTGTTGGATTTCATGAATCTGGGGGGCTCCTTTTGGGATCTTCATTCTTCTGTGGGGAGAGTGGGGAGAGTGGGGAGAGTGGTGGGAGGGGCGGACAAAATTTTGTGATTTTTCGAAGTGTGGAAATTGGAGCGCGAAGGGGGTTGGCGCTTGTCAGGTCGGGGGTGCTCGGGAATGGTGCCCGCGTTCATGAATTGGCTCGATTCTCTCCTTAGTGTTCCCCGTGTCTGTGAGTTTCTCTTGAGCGAGGAATGGAGCCGGGATTTTTCTCCGCAGTTCCTGGAGCGTGGTCGCCTCCTCTCGGACTCCGGGAAGGTGCTCGATATTGACCATTTCATCGGTAGCCAGTCAGGATTCGTGGCGACGGCCCGGGTTCAGGGTTCCCGCGTTCAGCCTTACAAGGTGAGTCTGAATGGCAGGTTCGAACGAGGAGAGTGGCTCTTTTGGGGAGGGTGTGCCTGTCCGGTGAGTGAGGATTGCAAGCATGTGGTTGCCTTAGTCTATGACCTGCAGAAGGCAATCAGGGGAGCTGAGGAAGATACCGGCGGAAGCCAGGATCATCAATTCTGGCTCAACTCACTGACCAGTGCTTTGGGCCATGAGGAGAAGCCGGGTAAGGCGAAGGCAAAACCGTCCCGAAAGACGGCAGCGTTGGCGTTCCTGGTGACATTGCGGGATGATGGATTGTTGCGGGTAAGCTTTGGAAAGATTGCCTATCCGCCGAATAACCGCCCGCTAAAGGTGGAGAATGCCAGCCTCACGCCCAATATCCGGACACGGGTGCCGGCCTACTTCCAGGAAGGAGATGCCGAGCTAACTTTTGCTCTTCAGAATCGTATTCCGAAAGCGCCTGACTCGAATCACTTTTGGTATGAAGTCCGCGTTCTCAAAGGAGCCTATGCCGAATCGATCCTGCCGCAGATGCTTGAGACGGAGCGGGTCTTTCTAGCGGAGGAATTCTCGGCGGCTCGTTTTGCTCCTTTTCCGAAGCCAATCAAAGCAGGCCCATCTTTGGCCCTGGCTCCGCAATGGGATGTTTCTCCTGATGGAGATTGCACCCCATCGATCGGTCTCCCTTCCCGGGACGTTGAACTCATTGAGGTAGAGGGCCCCCATTACCTTAATTTAAAGAATCATCTTCTCGGCCCGGTTGAGCTGGCCGCCGGGCATTCGCTGGCCTTGTTGAGAGCGTGGTTGAATGGGCCGACGATTACCGCGAGCGCGGCAGCGCGCCTGACGGCCGAGATGGAAGAGCGGGGGATTTCCGTGGTACTCCCGCGACCGGTGACGCTGGAGGAAAAGAATTTGGAACACGATGGCGTCACGGTTGTTTTGACAGTCTTCCGGGCCCCGATTTTAAAATCCCATCAACGCGTGGTTTTTGGAGGCACGACCCAGGTCGCTGCTCCGGATCTTATCGGGGCGACCCTTTCATTTTGCTATGCCGAACGGGAACTCGCCTTCGCACCGGAGTTTCCAAAGACCACGCGCGTCGCGTCGCGTGATTACCTCCTGGTGGTGAAACGCGATGTGAAGAGCGAGAAGTTGGCTCTCACCATGCTGGAGGAGATCGAAATCCTTCCGGTGGAGGAGATTTTCAAGAAGGAACTTCTCAACGAAAAATACCAGAAATGCTTCGGGATCGATGCTGAGGTCGAGGACTGGGATTTTGCCTGGGCCAATCATCTCGCAGTTTCGGTGCCCACGTTGGAAGAGATCGGCTGGGAGGTGCGGTACGATGAGAGTTTTGATCTCTCGGTTACCGAGGCCGAGGACATGTTCACGGATCTCAGTGAGGATACCGCGAAGGGAATTGATTGGTTTCAGTTCGATACGGGGATCGTCACCACCGAAGGGCAGCGGCAGAGTCTCATGGATCTCATCGCCAATTTTCTCCGCACCAATGATGAAATCCCTGAAGATGATTCTCTCGATGACGATCAGCGTGTTCTCGTTACGGACAAGTTGGGAAAGTCGTTCTTCAACCTTCCGGCGGGTCGCTTCTTCCGCATCGTGAGATCGGTTCGCGATCTCTTTGATCGACCGGATGACGGGCTTCATCGGCTTGAAGCAGCGGCGATTGCGGAGGAACTTCAACTTGATGAGTCCAAGACTCTTGCTGATCTTCGCGCTCTTGGCGAACAGCTTAAGAAGAAAGAACCACATGTTCCAGTGGCCATCCCTTCTAAAATTAAAGCGGAGCTCCGCGACTACCAGAAAGATGGTTTTCAGTGGCTTCAGTTTCTTGCCCGTCATCATCTGCACGGGATCCTGGCGGACGACATGGGACTCGGTAAAACCTTGCAAGCGCTCACGCATCTTGCCGCGGAGATTCAGGGGAAACGGCACGATGGGAAGCCTTCGCTCGTCGTGGCTCCCACCAGTGTGGTTCCGAACTGGGCGGCCGAGGCGAAGAAGTTTGCTCCAAGTCTGAAGGTTCTCGTCCTTCACGGATCGGATCGGCAGGTTGATTTCAAGAAGATCGATAAGAGTCATCTGGTCATTACGTCCTACGCTCTTTTGCAACGAGACCAGGTCGAGCATCGGAAGCACAGCTACCACCTCGCATTTCTCGATGAGGCCCAGTATATTAAGAACCCCAAGACCAAGGTTTCCATCGCGGCATGCAAGCTGGATGCCCAGCACCGGGTCTGTCTTTCGGGAACGCCGATGGAGAACCATCTCGGGGAACTTTGGGCTCTTACCCGTTTCCTGATGCCGGGATTACTGGGGACCCAGGACACTTTTAACAAAGTTTTCCGAACGCCGATTGAACGTCATCGTGATGGGGATGCCCAGCGCGCTTTGAATGGACGCATTGGAAATCTCATCCTGCGTCGCACCAAGGACCAGGTGGTGCTGGAGTTGCCAGCCAAGACCGAGATCATTCACCGGATTCCTCTCAATAAAGAGCAGCAGGAAATCTACGAGAGCGTGCGAACGGCGATGGATTCCAAGGTGCGCGATGCCATCGCAGACAAGGGCCTGGCTCGCTCACAGATCATCGTGCTCGATGCCCTGCTTAAGCTCCGGCAAGTTTGTTGTCACCCGCAGCTCATTAAGACCGAGATCTCGAAGCAGGCGAAACGCTCGGCCAAGCTCGATTTCCTAGTGGAGTTGCTCGCCACCTTGATCGAAGAGGGGCGGCGCATTCTGCTCTTCTCACAGTTCACGACGATGTTGGCAATGATTGAGGACCACTTGAAAAAGGAGAAGATCAAGTATGTCAAAATCACGGGAGCGACCCGGGATCGCAAGACCCCGGTGGAGAAATTCCAGGAGGGAGAAATCCCCGTCTTTTTGATCAGCCTGAAGGCGGGAGGAACCGGGCTCAATTTGACGGCGGCGGACACCGTGATTCATTATGATCCCTGGTGGAATCCGGCGGCTGAGAACCAGGCGACGGACCGGGCTCATCGGATCGGGCAAACCAATCCGGTCTTCGTTCACAAGCTGGTGTCGGAAGGTTCGATTGAGGAACGTATTTTGGAACTCCAAGCGCGGAAGTCCAAGTTGGTGGAAGCGCTCTTGAGTCAGGAAACGACGAAGCTGAAGTTGGATACCAGCACCTTGGAGAATCTTCTTTCTCCCATTGGGTGACGCGGGCCGCGATGAGGGACGAAATTGAAGTTCTATTGAAGGAGTTGGAAAGCAAGCACGGGATTGAGGTCCTAGATGCATGCGCAGGGCGCTTGGTTCGCAGGAGCTTGAAAGCGCACCGTTAGGGCGTTCTCCCGTTTCCGCTAAACATTCGCCCTCAAGGCGGGCCGCCCTGCCGGAAACACGATCTGGCCAGGAATCTACGAGACCGATGTCGATGAAGGTTACCCCCTTCTTTGCGCCGTCCTCTGCTGGTCGGGCGCGGCCCTCAGGCTCAAGGACCTCGGCGACAACCTCGGAGCCATCGTGACCCGCTGCAATCACGAAGATGGCAGTCCGAATCTTTGGCACCTCCCATGAATAGGGCCGTAAAACTGCGGCTCAACTTGGGGAGATGATCCGCGAACATTGGCGCGTGGAAAAGCGCAACCACTAGAAGCGCGAGGCCAGCCTCTGGAGAGAGGACCGGGCCCCGAAACGAACTGCCAGGGGAGCCAAAAACCTAGCCTTGATGAGAAGCGCGCTGCTCGCCGTGATCGCATTTGAGGATTTTGAATCGCGCAGCGATGCCTTCGAATACTACCGTGATCACCGCGAAAAATCAGGGAAAGGCATCAAACCCGCAACTCCCTGCCAAGGATAGCCCAGCCGACCAAACGCCCTGAGGCTGGCGCGGAGGCGGGACTCGGCTGATTTACCATGGCGGATGACCTGGTCGCCGACTCCAAAATAGAGGACGACTTCGAAGAGATCTTTTTCGTTCCAGTCCAAACCTCGGCTCTGCTTCATCTAACTTTTTCCAAACGACCGGTTGATCCTTGGCGAGATCGAGAAGGAAGGCGGCGCTGCGCATGAGCATGGAAGCTGCGCAAAAGGCGGTGCCAAAGACGCGCAAGTCTTCGCCTTTCAAGTGGGGACGCATGTTGTTGATCATGGTCCAAAGCTCGGTGTGTGCTCCCAGATAACGGAGGTAAACCTGACGCAACCGTTCGTTTTCATCGGGTCGATAGTATCGCCGTTTTTGCGCGGCCTAGGCATCCTCGATTTCGATGGCCAGATCGCTTCGTCTTGGGCGGGCAGGGTAGGCTGCTTGCAAAATGCACCATGCGGAATTGACGGCCTCGTTCCTTGTCATCATCCGGATCGTCGGGCAGTGACCCCTTGGGGCCAATTCCTCCCGTTCTAACAGAATTCGTCTTATGATTTCCAAAGGTTGGGCGTTCATCATAAAAATGCCTCATCCGTCAACCCCTTTAAATAAAGGGTTTCAGCATGCTTTTAACTTTACAAAGAGAGCAGCACGGGGAAAATCCGCATTGCCATGAATAAAGGAGAACTCGTTGAAGCAGTCCAGAAAGCCCTCGGTAAAGAAGCCACCAAGCGTGCCGCTGAAGATGCCGTTGCTGCCGTTCTTGACTCCATCGCCAAAGGTGTGAAGAAAGACAAGAAGGTGCAAATCATTGGATTTGGCACTTTTGAAGTGAAGAAGCGTGCTGCTCGTATGGGACGCAACCCCAAGACTGGAGAAGCCATGAAAATTGGTGCTTCCAAGTCTGTTGGCTTCAAGCCTTCTTCAACCCTTAAGAAGTCCCTCTAATCCTCCTGCCGGAGCCTTAGAGCCTTCTGTTTAAATATAAATAAGCCCGATGGATTCAATGCCATCGGGCTTTTTCATGCCCGGGGGGCCGGGGTTTCCACCTTTCCCCTCGCTATCGCCCTGATGAGTCGTACAGTCACTCTAGCGCTTAGCTATCGAGATGCCCTCCAGCACAGTCGAAAACTATCTCAAGGCGATCTGGTCCCTGGAAACACAGGAACCAGGAGATGAACTCGTTCCCATTGGCCAGGTAGCTGAAAAGCTCTCCGTGGCTCCTGGTACGGCCACGACCATGATGAACCAGCTCCTGAAAATGGATCTGGTGAGCTACATTCCCCGTCGCGGGGTCTCCCTCAATGAAGCCGGGCGCAAGGCCGCTCTGAGGGTTTTACGCCGTCATCGGCTCGTTGAGACCTTCCTTGTCGAGATTATGAAGCTCGATTGGGCGGAGGTTCATGATGATGCCGAGGTCTTGGAGCACGTCATTTCCGACCGTCTTCTGGGCAGAATGGATGAAATGTTGGAGCATCCAACCCATGATCCCCACGGAGCACCTATTCCGACACCTAATGGGGAGATGCCTGATGAGGGGAATGCCAGTCTCGCTGACTGCCATCCTGGTGACTATACCTTGAAGAGGGTTCGGGAGAACCAGCCCTCATTTCTTCAGTGGCTTTCCGGCCTAGGGCTGATGCCCGGCACGGATTTGACGCTGATTGAGCGTAACCCCGATGCCGATACGCTCACCCTGGCTCTGCCAAATCGGACCGATCCCGTGCAAATCTCTCTTCCCGCCGCACAATCTTTACTCGTTGAAGCCTTAATCCCGTAAGACATCTATGAAAATTCTCCGCCTCTTTCCATTGATCACCCTTTTTGCGGTGGGCTGTAAGAATGACGAGCCCGGCGGTGAATCCGCTGGCAGCCGACCGACTCCGACCGTTGAAGAGCAGGCTGTCATTGATGAATTGCTTAACGGACAAAAGATCGGGCATCTGCTCAAGGGGCAAATCAGCTGGTTCAAGGAGGATCAATTTCAGAAAGGTTCGCTGGATCGAGCACCGGATCTCTATCTCTTTTATTACACCGCGAGTTGGTGAGGACCTTGTCGTGCCGCAGCTCCCCAGTTGGTGGAGTCCTACCATGCCTCGATTTCTTCGAATTCCACAGTTGAACTCATCCAGGTGAGTCAGGATCATGACCTGGGAGAGGCCGCAAAATGGGCGAAGGAAGCCAAATTCCCTTGGCCCGTGCTCTTACAAAAAGACATTCCCGAGGAGGTGATGAGCTACTCTCCCAACGGTAGTGTTCCCGACTACGTCCTCGTCGATTCAGCGGGAGAAGTGGTTGCGAATGGCAAGGAAGCTGCTTTTATCAAGATCAAGAGTCACTCCTCCAGGTAGTGGCTGCGTTTTTTGCTTCCCACCGGGATGCGGAATCGCTTCGCTTCTCCTCACCTACGACCATGAAAAATCTATTGCCGCTCCTACTATTGATGCTGGGAACCTCCCTTGGATGGGGCCAGGTTTCGATCCAGCTTGATATTGAACGTATGCAGTGCCTTGCTCATGAGCGCGTTAAGGGTGTTGTGACCATTACCAACCGGAGCGGCGGAGAGCTGGCCTTCGAAAGTAAGGTGAGTGGGGGAGTCTCCCGCAGTTGGCTGAGCTTTAGCATGCGTGACAGTGCCGGACGCCCCAAACCCTTGCTCGTTAATTCAGTTTTCCGTAAAGCTATCCTTCCTGCTGGCCGGAGTATTTCGCGGGAAGTGGATCTCAGTCACCTCTTCTCCGTCAGTAATGTCGGAAACTACGCGGTTACGGCCCACGTCACCCAACTGGATAGCGAAGGGTCCACTTATACCTCGAATTCAGGTCACTTCACGGTGGGTGGAGGCACGACCCTTTACACTCAAAATTTCGGTGTTCCCAAAAGCCCTGCCTCCAAGCGCACATACAACGTGATCACCTTTAACGATGGCAGGCGCACTTCCATCTACGCCCAAGTCATGAACTCAACGACAGGGCGCTCCATTTCGACCTTCCGTCTTAGTGAGTATCTCTCCTTTAGCCGCCCTCAAATGGCGCTCGATACCAAGAATCAACTAAATATTCTCTACTTGGCAAATCCCGAAATCTTCGTGCATGCCACCGTGAATCAGGATGGCATGATGACAGGAACCCAGTATTTTAAGCGGACCAACGCCCAGGGGCCGAGATTTGTAAATTATAAAGACGGCCGTCTTGGAGTCCTTGGAGCAAGTCCCTATGATCCCAAAGAAGCCGCTGCCGCAGTCCCTCAAGCCAGGTCAGCAAGCGAACGGCCGAAATAATTACGGAATTATTAAAAATCAAGTTGCCTTTTATTCAAAGTTTTTTTAAAAAATATCGAGTCTTAACAACCCGACGTCCCATGAAGACCCTTCTCACACCACTTCTTCTCCTCGCCGCCACCGTATTTCCAGCATTTGGAGCCTTTAGCACCGTAGTCATCGATGCCGGGCATGGAGGGCGCGACAATGGGGGGAGTTACGGTAAAGTTTATGAAAAGTGGCTGGCTCTCGATACCGCGATACGGTTGGAGAATAAATTAAAGGCCAAGGGCCTGAAGACGGTGATGACCCGTCGTAGCGACCAGTTCATTACTCTTCCCGGCCGCGTGAAGATTGGAAACCGCTTCAGTAATGCGATTTTTGTCAGTGTTCACTACAACTTCACCTGGAAGAGCGCCGTTTCCGGTATTGAAACCTTTTATTGCTCACCGCAGGCCAAGCCTCTCGCTGACGCAGTGCAGCGTGGAATGCTGAGCGAAGTGAAAGCCAACAATCGCGGTGTGAAATACGCCCGTTTCTACGTGATCCGTCATTCCAGCAATCCAGCGATTCTGGTTGAAGCTGGCTTCGTTTCCAACTCCACGGAGCGCGGCCGCACCAAAGAAGCTTGGTATCGCGAAGCGATCGCCGAAGGTATCGTCGATGGTATCATGGCATACCGCAGTCAGGGCAGTCGTTACTAGAGCCCATTCAAACACATGTCTGTCGACTGGAACCTCCGTTACCAATCCGGCGAGACACCTTGGGAAAAAGGGGAGCCCCATCCGGAGCTTCCTTTTTTGTTGTCCGCGCATCAGGGGATTTTCGCGTCGGCAGCGAGGGTTTTAGTGCCCGGGTGTGGAGTGGGCCACGATGCCGCCCTCGTCCGGGCCGTGAACAAGGGCGAGGTGGTCGGGCTCGACATTGCCGATGAAGCCATTGAACGGGCAACATCCCGTTACGCAGATTTAGAAATTTCCTGGGAAGCGGGAGATCTTTTCACCAAGGAGGGAGCGTTTGATCTCGTGTTTGAGCACACCTGCTTCTGTGCCATTCCAGTCGAGCGGAGGTCCGATTATGTCAAGGCCATGGGTCGGCTTATTCCAGCGGGCGGGTATCTTGCCGGGATCTTTTTCCTGAATCCTGATCACGAAGGAGAAGAAGGCCCGCCGTTTGGGGTGACCTTGGAGGAGTTGACAGACTTCTTTGGCGGAGAGTTTTACCTCGAATGGTCACAGCCGCCTCAAAAAACTTTTAAAAGTCGGGAGGGGGAAGGCCGGGAATTGTGTATGATTTGGCGACGAAAGTAAGCGATGAGTTTTTTTGAAGAAGACCGAAAGATCAGGCGGCCGTTTCACGACCGGGACGTGACGGATTTACCGATGGTGACCATCCTTGCGATCGTGACCTGTATCAGTTTTTTCTGGGCCTTTGGTCAGAATGACAGCACGTCGGTTCCGAATGATTGGGCCAAGGTGTGGTATCAAAGCCCCGAGGATATCTGGAAGGGTGGCTATTGGTCCCTGGTCACTTCGGCATTTGTTCATTTCAAGATTTTCCACATTCTTTTCAACCTCTATTGGTTGTGGATCTTCGGAGCGACAATTGAAAGAGCGATCGGGAGCTTGAAGTTTCTGGTCTTCGTCGTCCTCGCTGCCTTTGTCAGCTCGTCCTACCAAATCGCTCTTTCCGATAGTGGCGGTGTGGGATTTTCGGGGGTGAACTATGCCTTCTTTGGCTTCATGTGGATCTCCCGTTTCTACTTTGCGAGTTTTCGGGGCGTGCTGAATGATGGCGTCATTCGCCTGATGTTCGTCTGGTTGTTCCTCTGCATCCTGCTGGATAAGATGAACGTCATGCACATCGCGAACGTGGCGCACTTCACGGGCTTTATCTTTGGCTGCGGTGTGGGGTCGATTTTTGTTCTCTTCTACAAGCGGCATTTGGTGGCCCCCGCTTTTGCGGTGTTTCTTGCGGGTTCGGTGTTGACGCTCTTCTGGGCTCCGTGGTCGATGAGGTGGTCCCTCTTTAAAGCTCAACAGGATTTCGCCGCAGGCCGCCACGAACAGGGCTTGGAGCATCTGAATCGTATCTTGAAACGGTATCCTGATGATCCCTGGATCAGATGGAAAAGAGAGTCGATGAAGGAACTCATCGAGGATGGGGAGTAGCTCTTTTTTGGGAGGTCGCACAAAAAACGCTCCGGATTTCCGGAGCGTTTTGAAGAGATTTTCAGGAAAGGCAGTTAGACCGTGCAGATGTCGATGGCCTGCTTGAGGGACGTTAGGGGATCGTTCTTGGGCTGAAATTCCTGGCCGAGGTATCCGGTGTATCCGGTGGCGGCGATGGCTTTGCAGATGCCTTTGTAGTTGAGCTCCTGGGTGTCATCGATCTCGTTTCGTCCCGGGACACCGGCGGTGTGGTAGTGGGAAATCTTGTCCTGGTGCTTGGTGAAGGTGGCAATGCAGTCACCCTCCATGATCTGCATGTGGTAGATGTCATAGAGGAGCTTGAAGCGCTCGGAGCCGACGGCGTCAACGAGATCGGCGCCCCACTGAGTGCGGTCACACATGTAGTCAGCGTGATTTACCTTGGAGTTGAGAAGCTCCATGGAAATCGTGATGTTGTGCTTTTCGGCGATAGGCATGATGCGCTTGAGGCCTTCGGCACAGTTCTTGAGGCCTTCGGCATCATCCATACCACCGCGGTTTCCTGAGAAGGCGATGATTTGGGGGACATTGCCAGCGGCGGCGGCGAGAGGAATTCCCTCGGCGTAGATGTCGTAAAGTTTGTCGTGGTTTTCCTTGCGGTTGAAGGAGTTGCCAATGCTTCCAATACCACCAGGGGTTTGGAGTCGGCCCATGGCGACATTCAAGCCATGTTTGGCTGGGGTGGCCCATTGGTCAGGGAAGAGGATTTCGACGGATTCGATGCCCATCTTTTTGACCTCTCCACAGAATTGATCGAGAGGAATACTGCCGAAACACCAGTGGCAGACCGAGTGCTTGAATTTTGCTCCCGGTCCGGCGGCTTCTTCGGCAGCTTTAAGTCGTTCACCCATGGCGCTGAAGATAGCGGCGGCGGCGGCTCCGCCGGAGAGAGTTGTTAATGTTTTACGTCGATTCATCAGAGACACTACAGCTCATGGAAGTGGTGTTTGTCGAGAATTTGTCAGAAATCGGGAATCGATTCTTAGGGCAGACAGGCACAAAAAAGGCCCCGGTTTCCCGGGGCGTTTGTAAAAGGTGATTTCCTTACTTGTTGGCGACCTTCATGCGAAGGGCGGCGAGGCCGCTCAAGACAACCACGAGTAGGAAGATGGCGATGCCGTAGGTGGGAGCGCCCAGTCCAGAGGCGGGAATGGTGGCGAGAGGGGCATCGCTGCCGGTAACTTGGGAGTAGGGGCTAAGGAGATCCTTGGTTTCCAGCATGGGAACCGGGACCTGGCTGAGGATGTCCTTATTCGCTTCCTTGTAGGTTACGACCATTTCAGCAGTCACCGGAGGGGCGCTGTTTCCAAAGGAATTACGGATGTAGGTGATGACTGCGGCGATGTTTTCATCAGGCTGGCCTGCACCCATGGCAGCCATTGGTGCGGGCAGGGTGTAGTCTTTCCCGGCGACCGTGATGGGCCCGTTTAGTCCGCGGAGCTGAATTCCGATCAGGTTGTCAACAGGTCCTGTGACCCACTCGGAGTTGGCCAGGGGAGGGGCGAGTCCGGAAACTCCTGCTCCAGTTGGGCCGTGGCAGGCTCCGCAAATAATATATTGGGTTTTGCCGAGTTCCATCACGGCGGGGTCGATGTTGATTTCTTCGCTCACGTTGGTAGTGGGTTGAGCCGCTTCCGGCTTTTCTGGGTCGTCCATCGGTGCGGGTGCGGCGATGGTGAGAGGCTTGGCCTCATATGTCTGGGTCTTTTCAGCGTTTTCCTTGGTCAGAGTCAAGAGCCACGCGATGACATCGCGAGTTTCCTGGGGAGAAAGGATGGCTTCCATGGGAGGCATTCCGGAGATCGGGTGCGGCATTTCCTTGAGATCTTCTTTGTTGATGCGCCAGACATCTTTCTCACCCTCCCTGAGGTCTAGGGTGGTTTCGGTCTCGGCAATGATGATGCCGCCCTTGGTAGTGCCGTCCTTCAGCTCAAGGATTGCGCTGCCAAAGCCACTCGCGATTTCCGAACCGGGGATCATGAGCGATTCGAGAAGTCCGCGGGCATCGTGGCGAAGAGCAACGCCGAGGAGGTTGGGACCGGCGTTTCCACCCTCGGTATGACCACCTTCATGTTGGTGGCAGCGAATACACTGGGCAGCTCCGTGGGATTGGAAGATTTTAAAGCCGTTTTCAGCATCTCCGCCGGCGAGGGTGGTGGCCCACTTGGCGAGAGGGTCATCCGAGGGGAGGCTGTCCTCGTAAGCTTGGAGGGCGGATTTGATGGCGGGCTCTTCGCGTTTACCAGCGGCGGCGAGGAGGTCGAAGTCCGAAGCGGGATCTCCTTTACCGGCGGTAAGGTTGACGAGGCCATCACGGATCAGGGGGGTCGCGTGCTCGGCGGGGAGGCCGGCCACGATGCCCCAGGCGACCTGTCGGCGTTTCGAGCTCGATGAGTTCAGGGCTCCTTGAAGGGCAGCCACGTTGGAAGCGGGATCGCGCTCGGAGGCGAGGGCGAGGGCGGCGGTGGCAAGGGTATCGTCATTTGCCTTTGCCGCTTCAGTGAGGATTTCCTGCAGGTTGTCGGGGTTACTCTGCACGAAGAGCTTGAGGGCACCGGCGCGGGTTGCTCCGTCGCTTTTTTCATCACGGATGATGCGGGTGAGCATTCCGGTGTCGAGCGAGCCGTCCTTGATCTGATACTGCATGGCGAGGGCCATGGTGTCGGAGAGAATATCCGGTCCGGCATTGGAAAGCAGGCCGATGTTTGCGGCGAGGGTGACCTTGGTAAGTTCGGCACTGCGATTGGGAAGCGGAGAGTGCTTTCCGGTGGATTGGTCAACGACGTGCGGGGTTGGCCAGAGGGAGAGGAGGCGGAGGGCTTCCTTGCGTTCGTCAAGGTCGAGCTTGGGGTTCGCGGCAACGTTGATGACGCGGACCAAGTTGGCTTCGTTGCCGATACGGAAGGCGCTGTGAACGAGTCGACGAAGCATCATGCGGGTGATGGGGCGGCTCTCGGTGCCGAGGGTAGCATCATCAAGAAGGGCCGCGACGGCAGGGCGGACGTTTTCCATCTCGGTGTCGTGAATGGCACGGATGGCTTCATCGACGATGCTGAGGTCGGAGTCGCCGAGGAAGCCGACGATTTGATCAGACTGTAGGCGGCGCAGGGTAATGACGGCAGCGCGGCGAACGGCGGCGGACTCATGACGAACAAGGCCGCCGAGGTATTCAGGGGTGGTTGAGCCGAGGAGGCCCATGACACCGGCGTGCCGAAGGACGGGGCTTTCATCGTTGTTGAGGGCGATCATGTCCAAGAGGGCGGCGAGGGCAGCTCCTGATTGGTCATTCTTGCGTCCAATGGAGATGGCGGCGAGGGCGCGCACGCGTGCTGATTCATCAGCGAGGAGCGGGATGAGAGGCTCGGAGGTTTTGAGAGGCGATTCTCCGAGGGCCTGGGCGGCCTGGGCCCGGACGAGGGCGTCGCTATTGCCGAGGAGTTGGATGAGGAAGTCGGTGGCGGGCTCGCTCTTTTCTTTGCGAGCCAGCATGCCGAGTCCCCAGACTCCATGAAGTCGCTCAAGTTCGTTTTGAGTCTGATTGGAGGCGGCGGTGAAGATGGGGAGGGCTTCGGGGCGTTTGGCAATTTCAAACTGGGCACGCAGGCGGACGCGCTGGTCCTTGTGGGTGAGGAGGTCGGCAAGCCGTTGAATGCTGAGTTCGGTGAAGCCAGTGGCCATGATTTCGGCGACGTCGTTCTGGCTGTTTTTCTGGGCGAGGGTGAAGACGCGTCCGGCATTGTGCGACTGCCAACCGGTGACGAAGTCAGCAACGTAAACCTTGCCGTCGTATCCCCACTCGACGTCGGTGGCGGCGACGCCCCAGCTGAATTTTGAGGAGTCGGAGACTGCGAAGCCCGCGCCATCGGGCTCGATGCCGAAGGACCAGATGCCGGAAGCGGGAGCGCTGCCCCGGTAGTCGCAGATGAGGAATTGGTTCTCGCTGTTGAGGGCGTATCCGGTGCCGGGGTAGTAGGCGAGGCCGGAGGGGCCGGAGGAAAGGTTGGCCATGGGAGGGACGATGTGGCCGGGCTGGCTTTCGTTCTTGGGAGCCCACATTTTTTCCTGCATCCACTGGTTGATGGGGCGGTTTTCCATCCCGGCGGTTTTGTGGAAGGAGTTGAGGACCTGATGGCCCATGCGCCAGCCGGAGTCGGCGCCTTCGAGCATAAAGACGACGCGGGCCTGGTCGCCTTGGTCGGAGTTGTTGTCGACACTGATGGCAGTGCCGTATTGGTCGAAGGCGATTTCCTTGGGGTTACGAAGACCCATGTGGACGACCTCGAACTGGGAGCCATCGGGCTCAAAGCGAAGAATGGCACCTTGGTTGGGAAATTTGTATTCGCGACCTTCCTTGGTGGTAAAGCTGAAGCCACGGTCACCGATGGTGGTGTAGATACGGCCGTCGGGTCCGAGGGCGAAGCCGTTGAGGTCGTGCCCGGAAAAGGAGACGCGAACGCCGAAGCCGTCCTGAAGAATCTTCCGTTCGTCTGCTTTGAGGTCGCCGTCCTTGTCTTCGAGCATCCAGATAGACGGGATGCAGGCAAAGTAGATTTTGCCTTCGAAGGCCATGATACCGGCGGCGGTGCCATCGAGAAGATCTTTGAAGTTATCAGCGAAAATCTCGGACTTGTCAGCTTTGCCGTCTCCATCGGTGTCAATGAGGACGCGAATTTTTTCGGAAACAGTCGTGAGTTCCTCGAGGGGGACTTTCTCCTTCCACTTTTCGTGCATGGCGACGCGGTCGGCGGTCGTTTGCGACGCGATGTCGTCCATGAGCCAGTAGAGGTGATCGCGGTTATCCATCACTCCGAAGCGGAAGCGGTGGGTTTCGGAGAGGTAAACGTGGCCTTTCTCGTCGACTGAAAGAGCCGTCGGAGAGTAGATGCCGAAGTCCTTGTTGTCTCCAAACATCGTAACGACGGAGCCCTCGGGAACGGTGAGGCCGGGAAGGAGATCGGAGGCAACGAGCCCGTCTTTCTTGGGGGCTTCCTTGGTGGCGGCAGCGGGGAACTTGGGCTTGTCGGTATCGGTAAAGAGAATGTGATCGACGTTGATGATGCCCCAGCCGCCTTCTTCGGAGTCGAGAACGCGGAGTTGGGCCTCTTTGCCTGCGAATTGCTGCACATCCCATACAAGCTGGCGCATCTCGAGGCTATTTTCTCCGCTCGCGGTGAGGGCTACCTTGCCATCGATCAGGAGTTGAACTGCGGTGGTGTCCTTGTGGTTTCCACCCGAGATCAGGAAGGCGATGTAAGGGAGCTGGATTTTGAAAGTTTGTGAAGTCAGGGAGCCGGTGGAAGCATCGCCATCGTGGGCCGAGCTTACGAAGTATGCGTTCGCATAGTTTTGTACGGTTCCGTTCATGCCCTTGGGGCTGGCGGCGGTGGGGGACTTTCCGAAGGCGGATCCTTCTACGGCCCACTCGCCGAAACCATCGGATTCAAAGGCATCGTAGAGGATTTCCGTGGCGGAAAGTGGGAGAATCAGGGAAGCAAAAAGGGTCGGTAAACGCATGAAGCTGAGAGGTTGGAGGGAGACAATGGTCCGGCGCGCGAATTAGGCAAGAAAACCCCGCCGCATTTCGCGATAAATAAAACGATGCAAAATGATGAAATTGTCTCCCGCGTGGATAGTAGAAATGAGCGTGATTGGGCAGAGAGCAGGGTTGATCAAAGAAGTTCCTCCGTTCCAAGTTCCTCGTGATAGTATTCGATGAGGTCGCTGTCCGGGTGGTTCTTCTTCAGAAGGGCGAAAAGACTCAGGGCACGGTCCGGGTTTTCGACATCGATGAGGAAGTCCAGCGCGGCTTCGTAGGAGCCTTCGGAGTCAGCGGTAGCGGCGAATTTTTCGGTAAAGGCGGCGTCGACAATATCTGCGACAGGGGTTGCTGCGACCAAGGTGATGAGGCATCCGAGCGAGGCCGGGTTGTCAGTGAGGCCGGCGAGAGCTGATTCGTGGGCTTTCTCAAAGTCCTCGAGTGCCAATTGGGAATCGGCAATCATTTCATAAATGTCCGAATCGAAGCCAAATTGGTCGGTATGCTTGAGATACTGCGCGAGAGCCTCGGTGTGTTCTTCGAGAACGGCCAGGACACTGCCCATTTGGTAGTGGAAGAGGGGGCCGTTGATCCCCTTGGCTTCGGCATCTTTCAGCTCGGCGAGAGCCTCATCCGCCCGGTCGTTTGCTTGATGGACAGAGACAATGATCATGGAGGCATAGCTGGCGACATCTTTCGGCAGCTGATGTTGACGAAGTTTCTCGAAGGGTTCCCTGAGTTCCTCGAAGCTTTCAGGGGAATCAAGCTCGATCGATTGTGTTTTTTGAGCGGCGGGAATGAAGTCAGTAATCCAAGGTTCGGGAGTGCCGCCCAAACCGCTTTTAAGGAGGGTCGCCATGAGGCTGACGGTTCGGAGGCCCACCGAAAGATCCTCGTAGTCGTATGCGCGCCATCCTTCGTCAGTCTCCAGCAACCACCACCGCATCTGTGATACGACCCCGATTTCGTTGTCGTAGAGTCGGGTGTAAACGATGAGTTCGTCATCGTCGATTTTCTCGATCAGCTGAATCTTATGTTGGTCGAAGGCTGCTTGTCGGAGGGATGATCCCAGTTGTCCGGCTGCCGAGCGGAACCCTGCTGAAAAAGCTTTTTTTTGCCTGGTGGAAAAGGAATCGAGAGAGCCGGAAGAGGCAATCGCGGAGAGCATGCCGTCTAATGACAGGAATTGATCACCATCAATGGGGCCATCCGATCTGGTCGCTTTGCCCAGGAGGGTGAAGAATCGGTCGACTCCGTCGGGCACGTCTTGCACCGCTCCGTCGGTCTGTTCGATGAAGGCTTTCTGCACGGCCTTTTCGGTTTCTTCTTCGCTGTATTCCCGGTGTTCCACCGACACCTTGTCGGAGTCACGGCACCCGGTGGTGAAAACTCCGAGGGTGAGAATGCAGAGAGAAAAAAATCTGAACCGGTTTAAAGCGCATGAAAGGGTGGTAGGCTCTGAGGCGACCAATTCAAGATGAAATACCAGGAGGAGGTGGGCCTGCTGGCTTGAGTCGAATTCATCGATTCTAACGATGGCTGAAACAGTGGAATCAATTTTGCAGACCCGGTGAGATGTGATGGACTGGCTTATGACCCGCTTTCTGCTCGCTCTCCTGCTCTCCTCTTTGTCGTCATACGGGGCATTTTTTCAAACCCGGCTGGGCGACTTGAAACTCGTGAACGAGGAGGATGACAAGCATCTCCAATCCGTTTTTCAAGCGGACACCTGGCGACCGATTCATCGTTCGCAGGTTCCCCTTCCCAGATTTTCCGAGTTCGCCCTTGTCGTTCCCGCGATTGAAAGTTCGATCACGGACCGGGTGAGAATCCAATTATCCGAACTCGTCCTGGTGATTGAGATGCCGGAGAAAAGGGACTCGACTGGCTTCATCGATCTCTGGAGTGACGAGAAAGATCAATGGGTGACGGTGGCCTGTGAAGTGGATGCCGCAAAGCTGGGTGAGTGCAAAGACGACGAATTAGTGGCAGCACGGGCGTGGGATGCCGATCACAAGCTCCGGACTAATGCCCGGGGTGGTCTGTGGTATCGCAGTCAGGTTCAGACTCCCGTCCGGGAACGCAATGAGAGGAATTTTGATGACACCTTTGCGACTTTGAGCGGCGGGCGTGCGATTGCCGAAAATCTGGCCTTGGACCGGGACTTGATCCTTGGTGATTCAAAAGGCGAACCGGATGTTGAGATCGCGACAATTCAGGGGGTGACCGTGGAGCCGATTCCCTGGGAGGAGCGGATGCCGGAAGGGGAGATCACGGTGGATGAGTTGTCGAAGCGAGTGCCCGAAGATCAGTATCTCATGATGGTGCCGTCATTGCGAAATCTGCTGGCCTTGATGGATCGGGTTGAGGAGGCGGGAACTCCGTTCTTTCAGGCTTTTGCCTCCGGGGATCAGTATCGCGGACTTCCTTCGCGCTATCGCAGGCAGATGGGCTTGGATTTGCCGGATGTCCTGGCCCGCATGCTTCCCGTCAAGAATGTGGGGGTGACTGGTGGCGATCCGTTTTTCCCGACGGGGTCGGCGGTGGCGGTTCTCTTGGAGACCGACAAGGTGGACTTTGTCTACGGGTCCTTGGCGAAGGTCATCGAGGCCAAGGCCGGGGCGGCCGGGGCCGTGAAAGTGGGTGGCGAAGGAGTGGTCGCTTTTGAGAATGAGGACCGGACTTTTTCGAGCCACCTCGCGGTGGTGAATGGGGCCGTGGTGCTGGCAAATTCGGCGAGTCAGATCGAGCGCTTGAAGCAAGTTGAGGAGGGCAAGATTCCGAACCTCGGTGCGAGTGCAGAGTATCGCTTTTTCCGTCATCGATACCCGTTGGGTGCCGGGGAAAGTGCCTATGTCTTTATTTCAGATGCCTGCCTTCGCGATTGGGCGGGACCCAAGGTGAGGATTGCGGCATCGCGACGGAACCGGGCCTTGGCGGCGCTGGGGCAGGTCACGGCAGGGATGATTGCCGGGAAGGAGCTGCGTTCGGATTTCGAACCCTTGTTGGCCGGGGTGAAGAAGGTGGACGGGAAAGTGATCAGTGAGCGCTATGGCTCCCTGGGTTTTCTGACTCCCGTGTCGGAGTTGGAAATCACGAAGGTAACTGCGATTGAAAAGCAAGCATACGAACGTTGGCGTCGGGGCTATGAAGGAGGATGGGCCAAGTTTTTTGATCCCATTGCGATTCGGTTGAATCTGTCAAACGAGCGCGAGGAGGTCGATATGACGATCCTGCCCTTGCGCGTCGATAGCGACTACGCAGAAGTGATTTCGTTGGTGGGCGCCGCCCGGTTGAGCGAGGCGTCGCGTGCGGTGGCCCCGGAGTCGGTGTTCCACTTTGCGATGGCGATCGATCACGAAAGTGAGATGTTCAAGGAGGCCGATGTCTCCTTGGTGGAGATGCTTCCGGGCCTGAAGATTAACCCGCTGTCGTGGATGGGGGAATCGTTTGCGGTATCGTTTGAGGACAGTCTGGCCTGGCAAGGGGATCTGGATGAAGAGATGCTCCATGAACTTCCGGTGTTGCTCCGGTTTGACGTTCAGAGCCGGATCAAGCTGGCCTTGTTTCTGACCTCTTTGAGGGGAATGATCGAAGGTTCGAGCCCTGATTTGTTGAGGTGGGAAACCCGTGAGTTTGAGGACCAGAAGTATGTTGCGATCGGGGGGGCGGGCGATGAGTTTGGGACTGATTTTACGATCTACTATGCCACGTTGAAGACGGCTCTGTTAGTGACCTTGAGCGAGGATGTTTTGAAGCGGGCCATGGTCCGCGAGAGGGCGGTGGTTCCGGGTAAAAAATCTGGAGAGCAGGTTTATGTAAAAACGAGTCCGCAGTTTGTTCAGGGGCTGGGCGAGATGTCGGGGACAAGCTGGGATGAGCGTCGCAGTGAACTCAGTTGGCGGGCACTGCCGATTCTGAACGAGTGGAGAAAAAGCAAAGGTGCGGCAGACCCAATGGCGTTTCATCAGGCCGCGTTTGCCAATTTAATCACCTGTCCCGGTGGGAAAGGGTATCGCTGGAATGACCAGGATCTCACCATGGAGTCGGTCGCCTACGGGCATCCCGGAAGTCCCCGGTATGAGGGGGATCCGATGGAGGTGTTGAAGCGTTTCAAGACGATGTCGGGGGAGGCCACTTTTGAGGAAGGCGGGATGAGGATGAATTTGTCCCTGGATGACAAATCAGACTACCGGGCGGCTGGATTGAATGGAAAGCCAAGGCCGGGAGATGAAGATGTGGTGGCTTTGAAAGATCTCTTTCCCTTGACCGAAGGAATGGTGCTGACCTTCGATCGCGAACAAGCCTTCTTTGATGACGAACCCGAGAAGTCCGTTGGGAGAACCAAGATCATCTCGGTGACCGGGAAGGAGGGCGTCACCGTGATCGTCGAAAACTATCTGGAGACCGAGGGTGACGAAGATGTGGCGCTCGTTCGATCCTACGAAGTGGGTCCGAAAGGCGGGAGAATGGTTTCGGCAACGAGAGCCGATTGGTCCTTTGTTGCAGATCCCGATGCCTACGACTATCCCGCCGAATTATGGCCGGGCATGGTCTTCAGGGTGAGGAAAAACGAGGGCTGGATCGTTGATAAAAAAAGGCTTCAGACAATGAGCGATGCAGTGGTCTCGGTCGAGGGCTGGGAGAAGGTGGTCGGACCCGGAGGGGACGAGTTTGAAGCTTTGAAGATTACGAGAATGATCTCAGCGGTGAGCGATGGAGAATTCAACCGCAGCACCCAGAGTGAGTGGCTGGCCCGCGGAATAGGCCCCGTGAAAACGGAGGAGAAATCGGAATGGTCGACCAAGACCTTCCTGCTGAAGTCGGTGGTAAAACCTTAGGTCTCTAAACCGGCTTGCGGATGTGCATCCACGCGTGGACGTGGGGCTTTCCGCGGAAGTAGCAGATGACGTTGGGTCCTTCGATTTGCCAGACGTCCCAGACCTCGTCGTCGCCGATGTTCTCTTTCTGGTAGAAGGCCATGTGGAGGTGTTCGAGGCCGCCGGCTTGGACATACTTCATCGCTTCGTCGGCATCTCTCTTGCGGAAGGGGGCCAGGAGGTCGCGGAGGACCTTCTGGACCTGCCCTTGTTGGTCGCCGCTGAGGTCGCCCACACGGATGCCGTCGAGACCTGCTTTTTTTCCGGTAAGTTCGATGGTTTTGTTCCCGTGTTCGCCCCGACTGGTGTCGCAGAGGGCTTGCTTGCGCTGTTTGCCATCGAGCATGTCGTAAACTTTGTTGGCCTGGACCGCTTGATACCAATAGGCGTTATCCTTGTGATCGGCCTTCTCGGTGGCGCTCTTGGCGGCGTGTCCGTAGAAAATGGGGCCACCAAAGGCGGCGCCTTCTACCGAGTCTCCATCGCACCGACGGGTGCAGTGGCGACCTGTGAGGACGAACTCAAATTTTCCCGTTCCCGGTTCGCCGAAAAGGGCGACGGATGAGCCGCCTTCGAAGCCCTCGAGTCCACTGTCCCACTCGACCTGATCATACACAATTTGCGCGTATTCCTCACTATGGAGACCCATGAAGATCTCCTTGATCATGGCTTGTTGGTCCTTGGTGAAGCTCTCGACGGTGGACTTGGTGATTTGCCAGTTGTTGTCGACCTTGAGACGGAGGGGGTGATCAAAGGCGAAGCAGATTTTCTTCCGCTGTTCTTCGCTGAGGGTGTCGTAAAAGGTCTTCACGAGGGTTTCTGAAGTGGCCTTCTCTTTCTTTTCGGCCCCGATGATGGGAAGACTTCCGGCTCCCATGAGTCCTGCTGCCAGGGTGCCGGATTGACGGAGAAAGCGGCGACGGTCCAAGGCTGAGTTTTGGAAGAGATTTTCAGGATTCATGAATCTCCGTTTATCAAGTGGAGACGGTTTCTACCATCTTTTTTAGAGGGTAATCTGCGGGGAGGCTGGTCACTGGTTTGAGGATTTGCAGCATGCGTGCGTTGGTTTGAGCATCTTTGACCGCGATGCGAATGAGCTGGCGGTTTTCGGCAGTGCCCATACTGCCGGGATCGCGAAGGAAGAGGTTCATGGCCCGGCACATTTTGATGACTTCGGCGGTCGATGGTCCGTTGGGTGGAAGTTGGCAGAGGAGGAAATTGGCAACCCCTGGAATCGGATGCCAACCGAGTTGTTCCAGTCCGGCGGCGAGTTCATTCCGCAAGTGATGTGTTTGCCGATACTGTTCGTCGTAGTGGCTCTGGTCTTCCAAGGCACGGACGGCGGCGAGTTGAGAAGGAAGTCCCATGACCCAGGGCGGGGTGATGGAGCGGAGGGCTTCCAACTGATGCGGGCCGGCGCAGAGGTAGGCCGCGCGGGCCCCGCTCAGAGCGTAAACTTTCGACATCGATTTACAGACGATGACGTTCTCGCTGGCGGCTGCGAACCGTTCCAGGGATTCAGATTGGGAGACGTAGTCGATGTAGGTTTCGTCGATCCAGATTCTCGTGGAAGGAGGAGCGGTGCTCAAAACGGCTTTCAGTTTTGCTGACGGAATGTGACGTCCGGTGGGGCTGTTGGGATTAACCAGCACGATGAGATCATAGTTTGAGGAGAGCTCGTTTTGGAGGGTCTGGAGATCAACATCATAGTTGGAATGTTGATCGAGGGTGAGTCGGGAGATTTGGCAGCCGATGACATTTTCGAGGACGTGAATGTATTCGCCATAGGTGGGATCGAGAATGAGAACCCGCGAGTCTTTGGTGAGCCATTCGCGGAAGGCCCGGAAGATCAAGTCGGATGAGCCGGCTCCCGGGAGGATGTTGTTGGCCTCAAGGTCGCGGACTTGGGCGATGGTTTGGATGAGGCCTTCGCAATGGGTGGGAGGAGAGGTGCGGAGCAGCCAGGGGAGGTCTTTCGTGAGTGAGTCGATCACGCCGGGGGCGGGCGGGAACCAGGCATCGAGGACGTCGGCATTGATGATCTCGTCCTTGCGGTCGAGAGCCTGAAAGCGAGTGCCGATCGCCGAGAAGAATGAGCCACCATGGAAGCAGGGGGCGGAGGGTTGGAAGGGAAAGGGGAATTGCCAGGTGTTGTCGGGGAGGTGCCTGAGGTAGTGAGAAGCACGTTTCGCGAGGCGTGAAACCGGGGCGTGCATCAGTTGATAATCGAGAGCGCCGGAGGTGGTGAAAAGGGGAAGGGATTGGAGGCCTAGGCGACGGTAAAGCTTCATGAGCGGGAGTCGGCCCATCCCGCAAACATGCGATCCGCCATGGGCTTCAATCCAGCGGTAAGCGGCATAGGCCAGGAGGAGAAAGAGATCGGTGTTCCGATGCGGATCAACGACAGTGAGCAGCCGGATTTCATGCAGGCGATTGGAAAACTCAACGGGAACTTGATCGCGTTGGAAGTATTTTTCGAGGGAGTAGCGACCTGCAGAGGGCGGGGTGATGCTCACGAAGCCAATGACCTCGCCGGAGATTTTGGCGACGAGGTAGTGGTTCTCTTGATCCAGGGAATCGGTGAGAGTGCCGTCGTTGTTCGCGGAATGCTGGCCCAGCTCACGGGCGTAAACGTCGTGCCGGATCCGGTAGATTTGTTCCCGGTCTTCGGCGGTTGCCGCGGCAATTGAGATGGGCGCAGGGTGATCGTTCATGGGCGTTATATTGAAGCCGAATCCTCATTCGAGTGAATCGATATTCCGAATGCCACCATTCGTGGAGTCGATTGACCCGGAAGGAGATTTGGCAAAGGGATCTTCATGAAAGAAGACTCTGGCGATCAAGGTTCTATTGAGGATCTATGAAAGTTCCTATTTCTACCCTCGTCGCGGTTTCGTTGTCGGCGCCCTCCTTTGCCGAATCGATTTGGGTGGAGGCTGAATCTGCGACGGTGAAGTCGATTCAAAACAACGGTTGGTATTCGAGTGTCAAGAATGAGGATCTTTCGGGTGGAGGACTTCTGGCGCATTGGGGAAATCAGGCGGGAAGTGCGCAGTATCAAATTAAGGTTCCTAAGTCGGGTGACTATGTCCTTTGGCTGCGTGCCAATCCCGTGGCGACGAAGCTTCAGTTCAAGATCGCCGGGGGAGAGTGGTCGGATTTGCAAATCAAGGGACAGAGTCATGAGCAAATCAATCTCGCCGTCGATAACAAACCGGACCTGCGTTTTGTGTCTTGGATCCGCGCTGGCGTGCAGAATCTCAAGGCGGGCGAACGGGAAGTGGAGATCCGCTTTACTTCCGACAACAACAATCACGGGATGCTCGATTGCTTTTGTCTCACCAGCGATACGAACTGGAAGCCCGGCGGGATTCTTCAACCAGGGGAGGATCAGACTCACTGGTCGGTGCCGGAGTTGACCGAGGCCAATCTCGACGAGTGGATTCAGTTCATTCGGCCTTCAGCGGAGGAGTTGGGCTGGCGGGCGTTGCGCTGGCATAGCAGTCTTTCTGAAGCGGCGGAGGAAGCGAAGGCTCTGCAGCGGCCCATTCTTCTCTGGGCCATGAATGGTCATCCCTGTGGCGAGACATGAAACAACGGCGTCATTGGTCGACGTGAGATCTGGTCAGATTCCACTATTCAAAAAATTGCTTCCGAATACGTCTGTGTCATCGAAGAAACCTTCTTTCTCTATCCTCCTGATTGGTTGAAGACTCCGCCAAATCCGGCCGCGACGAATCTCTTTAAGAAGTACGTTGCCAATTCGCCGGAGGGGACCTTTCCGGCCGAGACATCCACCTATCAAGGCCTCTATTGTTTGACGGCTGATGGTGATTATCTTTCAGGAAGATTTGCGAGGCAGAGCAATGAGGCTGCACGGGATGCTCTGACAGGTGGCTTGAAGAGTTGGCAGAGGATTGTCAGTGATCGTGGCTATCGGCCCAAGTCGGTTCCGACGAATCGACTGGCGCTTTATGGTGGCGAGGATCTCAGGAAAGGCGGATTGAAGCTTGAGGTGGCCTACCGTGATTTTCCCCGTGGAGAAGTCAAAAGACCCGGCAATGCCCAGTTTCCCAATCCCTACAACCTTGGTTGGTTTGACCTTACTCCGGCGGAAGTGAAATCACTGGTGAGCAACAGCAAGGAGAAGACGGCGGTTCCTGATCAGATCTTCCAGAAGCTTGCGAGGACCCGTCTCAAAGATGCGGTTCGAGGCCAAATGGGAGACTGGGAGAAGGGTGACCTTAAAAGTGGTCAGCTCTTTACCCAACTCGTTTCGTCAAAGGGAAGTGAGCAGGTTTATGAACTCAGTGGAAGTGCGCTGATTGGGACGGGAGCGCGTAACTTCTCGCCCGGATTCCACGGAAGCATGACCTTCGATACCGCGAGCGGTGAGTTTACGGATTTCCGTCTCATTGCAGCGGGACAGCGGTCCGGGAAGGGCCCTGCCAATGGACGTGCTACGGACCTTGGTCCAGCGCCCATGGCGATCACGCTGACCTTGTATCGGCCTTGATTTCGTCGTCCGCCAGTCCTGCAGCCACCTGTTCCTTGGCCGTCTGTCTCGGTGTTATCGGCGGGGCTGGGACACCCAATATCATTTGGTATCTCAGCAAAGAACCCCGTTGCTTTAGTGATCTGAAAAGTGATGTGCAGGGGATTTCCTCCAAAGTGTTGACGCAACGTCTGAGAAAGCTGGAAGACGATGGCATCGTCCTTCGAAAAGTGATGCCTACGTCCCCGCCAACGGTGGAGTATCGTCTCACCGAAATTGGAAAAGAACTCAAACCCGCGATTGAGGCCATCGCGGATGTCGGCCGACGGCTCAAGGAAATCCGGGGAGAAGAGAGAGGGATCTTTGAATGGAGCGTTACCTCTAGAGTTGGAAAGATAAGATTATTGGGGTCTTGGGCTGGAATAACGAAAAAGCCCGGCATGTTTCCATGGCCGGGCTTTTGGGTGAACTGCTTGTTCGTCTCGCTTAGGCGAGGTTCTTGAGGATGGCAGCGCCCATTTCGGCGGTGTTGACCTTGGTCTCGCCTTCTTTGCCGGTGAAGAGGTCGCCGGTGCGGAGGCCTGCGTCGATGGCGGCCTGGACGGCGGCATCGATGGCGTCGGCGGCGGCGGCTTCTCCGAGGGAGTAGCGAAGCATCATGGAGACGGAGAGGATTTGCGCAATCGGGTTGGCGATGCCTTGTCCGGCGATGTCAGGAGCGGAGCCGCCGGAGGGCTCGAACATGCCGAAGTAGAGTCCGTTCTCTTTGACGTTGCCGAGGCTGGCACTCGGGAGCATGCCGAGGGATCCGGAGATCATGGCCATTTCGTCGGAAAGGATGTCGCCGAAGAGATTCTCGGTGACGAGGACGTCGAAGGAGTCGGGGCGCTTGACCATTTGCATGGCGGCGTTGTCAACGTAGAGGTGGTCCATGGTGACCTCGGGGTATTCCTTGGCGACCTCGTTGGCGGTTTCACGCCAGAGGACGGAGGTGGCGAGGACGTTCGCTTTGTCGACAGAAGTGAGGCGTTTGTCGCGGCCCATCGCGGCTTTGAAGGCGACGTGGAGGATTTTTTCGATCTCTGATTTTTTGTAAACCATGGTGTCGAAGGCGACGGGTTCGCCGTCGCGCATTTCGCGCCCCTTGGGCTCGCCGAAGTAGATGCCGCCGGTGAGTTCACGGACGCAGAGGACGTCGAAGCCATTCGGGATGAGCTCGTTTTTGACGGGGGAGGCGTGGGTGAGGGAAGGGTGGCAGGAGCCGGGGCGGAGGTTGGCGAAGAGACCAAAGTGCTTCCGGATGGGGAGGAGGGCGCCGCGCTCGGGCTGGATGTCGGGTGGGAGGTTTTCCCACTTGGGTCCGCCAACCGAGCCGAAGAGGATGGCGTCGGCTTTTTCACAAGCGGAGATCGTTTCCTGGGGAAGCGGGGTTTCGTTGTTGGTGGCATCAAGCGCTGCACCACCGACGAGGTGGGTGGAGCGGGAGATTTCGAAATTGAACTTGGAAGCGACTGCGTCGAGAACTTCGAGGGCAACGTCCATGACTTCTGGTCCGATGCCGTCGCCAGGAAGGACGGTGATGGTGTGAGGCATGCGGGTGTTTAGTCGGTGAGGGCGCGGGTGGGAAGTTTTTTGGTGGGGGTGGGATGGGGAGGATTTGCCCGCAGATTGAGAGGATTTTCGCAGATTGGGAAGATGGTTGAAGGTTTTTCCATGTCCGTAGCCGAAAGCTCCCGCTTTCGGTTCCCCGCCCTCAACCAACCAACCTAAGACGGCAGGTGAAAGCAAAAATCTCCAATCCGCGTTTCCGCCTGCAATCCCACCGCGAAGAAGGCGCCGCTTTCGACCATGCGCGAGGCGAGGTCGTTGTCGGTCACCCTCGTTGTCCAAGTGAAAGAGCGATTCGTCACTCCCTGTCGGGGTGGTTTCCCTAAGACTGAAAGCGCGGTGGCGTAGTAGCATTCGTGTGGATCGAGGCAGTGTTCGAAGCTGGGAGTGAGATCTTGAGAACAGAGGAGCGCGGCATCCTCGCGTGAGAGGGTGATCCAAGGTGAATGGAAATGGGTCCATTCTGGCGAAGTCAGGGCGTGTTGCAGAAGGGCAAGGCTTTCTCTGATCACGGCGAGATCACCGACGGGAGTTTCTGCGTGCACAGGATCGATGACTCCGGCAAAGTCCCCGGCTTCCTTGAGGGTAAGCGGCGACGGCCAGGAAAAATTCGTCAAAGCAATAGTCCGGCCATGTGTGGCGGACCATGGGGAGGGGGCCGCAGTTGGGGAGGATGACGGTGGGCTCCACCTTCCCGTGGAGACAATTCCAGGTGAAGGCCTTGAGGAGTTCCGCAATCTCAAGAAGCCCGCCCTTGACCCCGAATTGGCAGGCAATGATGGGCAAGTAACAGACTTTGAAATCTGCGGTGAGATCGTTGGGCACGGGGAGACGCCATGAACCCACTGCCGTCGCGGCCATCATGCGGGTGCGTGCGAGATCGTTCTCAAGATCATTGAGGCGGTCGGTGTCGGTGACGGTGATTGTTTTCCCTTCCTCACCGAGGGGGAGAAAACGCCAGAGACTGCCGGGGGCTTGATTGATGGAGGAGGATTTCATCAAGTAAACCTCGTTCCCCGCTTCCGCGAGTTCCTCGGCGAGGAATTCGAGATCTTTCGCCACGTGGACCCGGACCGAGAGTTCGGGGTGGCGAGCGATGATCTCGGGCGTCTCCTCTAAAAGAGGCGCGATGTAGTGATCCCACGGATTGAAGCGATCCGCATAACCGAGTTCGACGGCATTTTGGAGAATCTCCCGCGTCGGTTCGGGGTAGTTCTCACCTCCGGATTGCACCTTTTTCCAAAAGAGGGAAATGCTGACAATCTCGCGGGCATCAGGCTTTGGGTTGAGGATGCGCTCGACGCCATACCACTCCTCCAGCTCCACCTTTTCGGCAGGGGTAGCGAGATCATGAAAGTCATCAATTTGTTCTTCGGTGAAGATGGGGAAAACATCGGGCCAGGACATTAGGTTCGGTTATTGGGTTATTGGGTTAGGCTGTTATCCGATGCGTGGGCACGCATTCGCGTCAACTTTTGAGCTGGAGCCAAAGATCTGCAAGGGATTCCCGCTTGTTGTGGGGGTCCATTCGGATGTGCCTTCGGTCAGGGCTTAGATCGAAAAACTCTCTCAGGTCTTTCAGTCCGAGGACATGGTTGCTC